>NZ_JBBVGQ010000002.1:0-555516 GCF_038148895.1 Tamlana sedimenti
TAAAGAATCTCTGTTGCAGCTGAATTCACCGCAGGGTCAGAGTCGTCACAATCGGTATCGGAGTTCTCACCGTCGCCGTCAGCGTCCACCGTGTCAGGCGTTGCCGGGTTACAGTCGTTGTCTATACCGTCGTAAAGAATCTCTGTTGCAGCTGAATTCACCGCAGGGTCAGAGTCGTCACAATCGGTATTGTCTGCCACATATCCCGAAGGTTGTGAAACAGCTACTTGGCTTACGCCTGAGTCACCAAATCCATCGCCATCAGTATCTGCATACCAAGTGGAAGCAGCAACAAGGTTAGCTGTTAAATTTAGTTCATCAACAGCCATGTCACTTCTAAAGCCACTTCCAGTCGTACCAACAAATCTTAGTTTTATAACTTGACCAGCATATGAGCTTAAATCAATAGTTTCTTGTGCCCATGCATTGCCTTGATCCCCACTTAAAGAAAATAATGAATTCCAATTAGAACCATTATCGATGGAAACTTCCAAAGCCAATGTTCCCATATTACTTCCATACATATGTCTATAGAATGTAAATGAAGGTGATGAGTAGTTTGTGAAATCAAAACAAGGGCTAATTAGATTTACTGTTGCATTGGTTCCAGGGTCTGAACCGTTTGACGCTTCAGTGTAAAAGTAATTTCCTCCACCTGTAATATCATCAGATGGCCCTGTGTTTCCAGAGGCGGTGCCACCTGAGTTTGATGTCCAATTTCCATCATCTAAAGTGTCTTGTGTCCAGTCGCCAATACCACCATCCCAATTTTCAGAATAAGGAAACGAGCTAATTGAAGTTCCAGTACATGGAACGGGGGTAGCTGTCGTAAAATATGAGGAAGAACTATATGAAGATGTGTTGGTTATACATCTGGTTCTAACTTGTACTTCGTAATCTGAGGAAGATATTAAACCAGATAATGAATAACTATTTGTTGATAAATCGGTTATTTCAGTCCACGTTCCAGAGCTGGTTAGTTTGTATCTAATATCGAAAGTAGCAGATGGTATGTTATCCCAGCTTAGATCAGCTGAAACCGTAGTTATTGAACTTGCAGATAGATTGGTAGGAGGAGTGGAACTGTTACAAGGGATTTGAATGTCAATAATTTTGAAATCGTCAAAAATAAAGCCATCAAAAGTAGTAGTTAAGTCATCTTCTCTGTTTGAGCTATCGGTTTTAAATCTAAACCTGAACTGTACATTTGATTGTCCTAATAAAAAATTATTGTCATCACTGTTAATTAGAATTTCTTCCATTACCCACTTATCCATGCTATCCCCATCATAAATAATATCTCCATTTGTTGATTGGTGGGTTCCAGTGGTTTTATTTAAGTGGTAATTTGTTAGTGATGTTGCCGCAGGTTTATTATATCTTCCACATAATGCCGTCCAGGTACCCCCGCCATTTGTGCTAGCTTCAATCTGAACCATATCATAGTTTCTCTCCAACTCCCATTTGGCGTAAAACTGCACTACAGTTTGAGTTGAACTTGATAAGTCGATAACTGAATTTAACGTAATGGTTTTATTTTCGTTATTTGCGTAAGCTCCAGAAGGAGAGTCTGTTATTGCAATTGATCCAGCGTAAGCATCAGCCGTAGTACCCCATGAACCGCCAGAGGTTGTCCAATTTGAAATATTTGTGTCGTTGTCTTGGAAGATAACTGTTGGTTGGTAGTATTTTACAAAGTTCGCTTGGTAAATTATAAAATCGCTGTTGCTTAACGTTACTTGAAATTCTATTTCGTCATTTGGTTGAATACCAGCGTCTAAAGTGTAAGGAATACTTAAATTGCGTTGTTCTAGTTTTGACCATGCAGTTTGAACAGATGGCGATGTCATTGAAGTTATATTAGCAGAAACAGGGGTAACTGTTAAAGTAATATCATCATAGGTTTTTCCTAAATATTCAACTCCAAAAGTTAAGTTTCCAGAGGTCGATGAAATATCGCTTGTGTTTAAATCGTGCAGTTTTGCAAATTTTCCGGAATGAATTGCTGAAATAAAATTCATTCTCATAGCACGTTTTGCAATTTCAGTGATTACAGTAGGAGTAGGCCAAAAATCATCACCATTTTCAGGTGCAAAAGCCAAAACATCTTTTCCTGAACCAGAACTTGTTTGTCCACCTGAAGTTACTGCTGGACCGCCCAACATCCAATCATTTACATCTCCATTCGCTTCGTACAAAGTGTTGGGTGCAGAACCATAAATATATCTGTTGTACTGTGTTAAATCATGGCATATTTTGGAATATTCATCTTCTCTACCAGAATCAGCTGCAGATACAAAGCCATTATAGGATGACGTAACAATAGAATTTAAGCCACCATGATGGTTCACGGCAACTTTTATATCGTGACTTGTTATAAATTCCTTGACGATTTGGGTTTCGGGTTCAGAACCTGCTGATGCACCACGATAGGTATTACTACTCATTGTAGGTGAGGAACCAGAATTGTCCCAGCCCCAGTAATAATCAAAGTTTCTATTTAAATCAATACCTCTGACGTTGTTTGAAGTGCTTGTAGTTCCGCTATCTGCAACGCCTGGTCTTAAGTTTTTTCGTTGTAATCCACCTCCAGAAGGTGCAATAACCTCATTCCATCTATACCCATCAGGGTTACTAATAGGCATCACATAAATTTCATGATTATCAACTAAATTCTTTATGAAGGGATCCGTGCTATAATTTTCAAGGATATACCACATAAAGTAAAACGTGTTCATTACACTACTAACCTCACGAGCGTGCATAGCACCTGTTATTAAAGTTTCGGGCTCGTTGGCTTCGTCAATGTCTGGGTTGTCAGATATTCTAACATAGTATATAGGTTGTCCTGCCCACGTTGTGCCTCCCGTAGTATTTCCATGAGTGGTAGTACCTGAAGTAGAGGCGTCCGTTCTGACTGATATTAAATTAGGATATAAGGTGCGCATCAAATCAAGCTCGGCGTAAGCTTCACTCAAGGTAAATGCTCCACCCATACTACCCAATTTGTAGTTAGTAGGTTCAACCCAATCTATTTCATCACATTCATCATGTTGCGCAGGGTTGTTTACGGTACTGGTTTTTAAGCTTAAAGTCTTACCTTGCAGTGAATTGTTATTTGATTTTTTACTAGATTTTTGAAGTCTTGCTTTTTGCTTAGCCAACTCCAATTCAGCTTTTGCCTTGGGGAGCTCGATAGCATTTCTTTCTTCGTAATACTTTGATAAGTTATCAATAATTATATTATAACTTACACCTTGACTTTGAAGAGCGAGTATTTCGGAATAACTCACTTCTAGAACCAAATTATTATTAATAAATTTTGGTCCGCAATTCAAATCTATGCCAGCCTTTTGAATTTGTTCAAGAGTATAAATAGAAGGGGTGCTTATCGATATTCTTTTTGATGCATAATCTGAGTTTTGAGAGTATGAATAATTTAGAAGCAATAAGAATGCTAAAAAAAGGAAAAGAAAATTTCGAGAGAAGGTAATTTTTTTCATCAGATTTGGGTTAATGAATTTGAGGGCTAAAATAGAATATTAATTCAAAATAATCTATGAAATGCAAAAAAAATCGATGAAATGCAATATTTTAAATATCTATAATCTTTAAAACATTGAAAAACAGTTACTTGAAATTTTAGATGTAACCTTGCTTAATTATAATGTTTTATAGGTTTTAAATTTTTTTGTAGTAATATATTTATAAATTATTAGAAAAATTATATCTTTTGTCATCAAGTTTAATTTGATAGAATTTTAAATGGGAGATTAAAAATTATAAATAGTCACGAAGATAGTTCAACATTATTAGCTTAAAATGAAAATATATTTTATCTTGGCAATCCTTTAAAAATGGTTGTGAATACAAGTAAAATTGGAATGAATCATACTCATTTTTTCCATTATAATTTTTTGTGATGACCTTTTAAATCAAATAAACTAAATTAATCATTGTAATTTCGATTGTAAACTAATAAACACATTAAAAACACTTGGTAATTCATTTAAATGTATTATTTTTGTGTAATCGATTACATAAAATATCTGAACAATGAAAGAATATGACATGAGGTATGCTTCGGGTCCTGAGGCAGTTAAACGATACGACACACAACAACTTCGCAAAGAATTTTTAATCCAAAACCTTTTTAGAGAGGACGATATCCATTGGGTTTATACACATTATGACAGGTTTATGGTGGCTGGTGTTGTACCTATGAAAAAGGGCGTTTCGCTCGAGGTCATCGACCCCTTAAAGGCTTCTTATTTTTTGGAGAGAAGAGAAATGGGCGTTATCAATATTGGTGGAGCCGGAACAATAACTGTTGATGGAACAACTCATGATATTGATAATAAAGAAGCACTTTACTTAGGTCAAGGAAACAAAAATGTTGTTTTTTCGAGTAAATCTTCGGATAGCCCTGCAAAATTCTACATCAATTCAACTCCAGCGCACAAAGCATATCCAAATAAAAAAATAGGTAAACAAGATGTTGAGACTATTGAACTTGGTTCTCCTGAAACGGCTAATGCCCGTACGTTAAGAAAATATATAGTAAATAGCGTGGTAGATGTATGCCAGTTGCAAATGGGTATGACGTCCATAAAAACGGGCAGCAGTTGGAATACCATGCCAGCCCACGTACATGACAGAAGAATGGAGGTTTATTTTTACTTTGAGGTTCCTTCCGATCAAGCTGTTTGCCATTTCATGGGTGAGCCAACCGAGACCAGACATATTTGGATGGGCAATAACGAAGCTGTAATTTCACCTCCATGGTCAATTCATTCAGGTTCAGGAACTAGTGCTTATAGCTTTATTTGGGGCATGGCAGGAGAAAATTTGGATTATGGCGATATGGATGTTTGTAAAATTAATGAATTAAGGTAAAATTATGTCTATAAACTTATTTGACCTTACAGGAAAAGTGGCATTAATCACGGGTGGAACGCACGGTTTAGGTATGGCCATGGCGATGGGACTTGGTAAAGCGGGTGCAACTTTGGTTGTGAACGGAGCTTCTTCTCAAGAAAAATTGGACAAAGCAGTTGCGGAATATAAGTCGGAAGGACTGAACGTTTACGGTTATCTGTTTGATGTCACTGATGAATCTCAAGTAATTGAAAATATCAACAAGATTGAAAAGGAAGTTGGCCAAATCGGTATTCTGGTAAACAACGCCGGAATTATTAAAAGAACCCCTTTGGAAGATATGGAAGTTTCCGATTTCGAGCAAGTTATAAAAGTCGACTTGGTAAGTCCATTCATCATGTCAAAACATGTCGTAAAAGGCATGATACAAAGAGGTGAAGGTAAGATTATCAATATCTGCTCCATGATGAGTGAGCTTGGAAGGAATACCGTTGGAGCATATGCAGCAGCAAAAGGAGGCTTAAAAATGTTGACCAGAAATATGGCAACAGAATGGTCCAAACACAATGTTCAAGTAAACGGCATTGGCCCAGGATATTTTGCTACGAGTCAAACCGCGCCAATTCGTGTTGATGGGCATCCATTTAATGATTTTATTATAGGAAGAACTCCAGCAGGGCGTTGGGGAGACCCAGAAGATTTACAGGGTGCTGCCATCTTTCTTGCCTCAAAGGCCAGCGATTTTGTAAGCGGACAGATTGTATATGTTGATGGAGGTATTTTGGCAACTATTGGAAAACCAGCTAACGAAAACTAAATAACAAACTAATTTCACTAAAAAATGAGTAAGACATTTATTCACGATAATTTTTTATTGGAAAATAAATACGCCGAAGAATTATATCATAATTATTCGAAAAACCAACCAATAATAGATTATCACAACCATTTACCTCCGCAACAAATTGCAGAGGACAAAACCTTCAGCAACATTACTAATGTTTGGATTAATGGCGACCATTACAAATGGCGAGCCATGAGAACACTTGGTGTAAACGAAAAATTTATAACGGGTGATGGTTCAGATAAAGATAAGTTTTTAAACTGGGCTAAAACTGTGCCTTATACCATGCGTAATCCACTTTATCATTGGACGCATTTAGAATTGGCCAGATATTTTGGTGTTACGGATTTGTTAAGTGAGAAGACCGCTGAAAAAGTATGGGATATCACTCAAGAAAAGTTAAATTCTGATGGTTATAGTTGCAGAGGCTTGCTCAAAAAAGTTAATGCCGAATTGGTTTGTACTACCGAAGACCCGATTGACACATTGCCATATCACCAAAAAATGGCTAAAGAAGATTTGGGCTTTAAGGTTAGTACAGCTTTTAGACCTGATAAGGCCATTTTAATCTCAGGAGAAGGCTACAAAGGGTATTTGGAAGAATTGGGAAAATCAGCGGGAGTTGAGATTAAATCTTTTTCAAGTTTATGCGATGCCCTAAGAAACAGAATACAGTTTTTCCATGATAATGGCTGTAGATTGTGTGATCACGGATTAAATCAAATTTATTTTGAAAACTACACTGAAAGCGAAGCTGATTCAATTCTCAAAAAGTATATTTCAGGAAAAACTTTGTCAAATGAAGAAGAACTGAAATTCCAAAGTGCTGTATTGGTTTACTTATCTGAAACTTACCATGAGTTTGGTTGGGTTCAGCAGTTTCATTTAGGGGCATTAAGAAACAACAATGCCCGTATGCACCGAATTTTGGGACCAGATACAGGGTGGGATTCCATAGGTGATTATCCACAAGCTGAAAAACTAGCAGCATTTTTAAATGCTTTGGACACAAAGGATAAATTAACAAAAACCATACTCTATAATTTGAATCCTGCAGACAACGAAGTTATGGCAACCATGATAGGTAACTTTAACGATGGTAGCGTAAAGGGAAAAGTACAATGGGGTTCCGGATGGTGGTTTTTAGACCAAAAAGATGGTATGACCAAGCAAATGAATGCCCTTTCTAATATGGGATTAATAAGTTGTTTTATTGGTATGCTTACCGATTCACGTAGCTTCTTGTCATTTCCAAGACATGAATATTTCAGACGTTTACTTTGTAACCTTTTAGGAGATGAAATTCAACGAGGTGAACTTCCAAAAGAGGAAATGGAATGGATTGGTAAAATCGTTTCCGATATTAGTTATAATAATGCCAAAGAATATTTCAATTTTAAATAAAGCATTGCTTAACCAAGGTAAGTTTTTACAAGATTAGCTGTGCAAACTAAACTAAATTAATTATGAGTGAAACAAAAAAGATAGGTAACTATCGTTACAGGATTTTAGCACTATTAATGTTTGCTACAACCATCAACTATTTTGATAGAAGTATTATAGGTGTGATGGCACCAACTTTAGAAAAATTGTTCGGATGGACGAATACTGATTATGCAAACATAATGATATCTTTTAAAGTGGCGTATGCTATCGGTATGCTTTCAATGGGTGGCTTAATAGATCGTCTTGGCACTAAAAAGGGATATGTTTTGTCAATCGGGCTATGGAGTTTGTTTGGTATGCTTCATGCTGTAGTGCGTCCTGGTTGGAGTGTTATTGGTTTTGCAGCGGCTAGATTTGGTTTAGGTTTTGGTGAATCTGGAAACTTCCCAGCAGCAATTAAAACCACCGCAGAATGGTTTCCTAAAAAGGACCGCGCATTCGCAACAGGTTTGTTCAACGCCGCAACCAGTGTTGGTGCTATTGCCGCTCCTTTTGTTGTGGGTTGGATTGTCCACGAAAATGGTAAAAACTGGCAAATCCCGTTTTTAATCACTGGTGCTTTAAGTGCATTGTGGGTTTTTTTATGGTTCAGAACCTACAAAAAGCCAGAAGTTCATCCACGCCTATCAAAAGAGGAACTGGATTACATACAAAGCGATTCTGGTAAAGTAGAATCTGAAGAAAAATTGCCATGGAGCAGTGTGTTGGGAAAACGCCAAACATGGGCATTTGGATTGGCAAAGGTTACTGACGCCGTATGGTGGTTCTACTTATTTTGGGGGGCAAAATTCTTGCACGATACTTTTGGTGTGAATATTCATGATATAGCATTGCCATTTTTTGTGATTTATATTATGGCTGATGGCGGAAGTATTTTAGGTGGTTACCTTTCAGGGGTGTTTATGAGAAAAGGTTGGTCTGTCAACAAAGCAAGAAAAACAACATTGTTAATATGTGCTTTAATAATCTTACCCGTTGCCATAGTGGCTATTACGGATAATAAGTGGTTGGCCATTTTCTTAATTGGACTAGGGGCTGCAGGGCACCAAGCATGGTCTGCTAATATTTTCACTCTGGCTTCTGATGTGTTTCCTAAAAAAGCTACAGCATCAGTTGTTGGAATTGGTGGAATGATTGGAGCCGTTGCAGGTATTATTGCTGATGCCTTACTGGGCTCTGTTTTAGATCAGGCAGGAAACTCAGGTTATTTCTGGGCATTTTTGGTAGCTGGTTCATGTTACCTAATCATATTAGGATTGGTACATTTATTAATGCCTAAAATGACACCGCTTGATGAAAATTTAAACCTAATTAAAGAGTAGAAAATTAGGTTTGTTAAAAAATGAACAATTATTGATTTTAGAGTTTTAAAGAAAAATGAAAAAACTAAATAGAGCAAACTTAGGACTAGAAGCAAAACGTCCTATTAAAATAGTGCAGTTTGGCGAAGGTAACTTTTTGAGGGCCTTTATTGATTATGCTTTTCAAGAATTAAATAAAAAAGCAAATTTTAATGCGGGGATTGCCGTTGTTCAGCCTATAGATAGAGGTCTTGTTAAGATGTTGAATGACCAAGATGGTTTGTATACACTTTTTATGAAAGGTGTAAAAAAAGGAAAGGAAATTCAGGAAGTAGAGCTGATTGATAACATTGTAAAAGCAGTAGACCCTTATGCTGATTTCAGTGATTATTTAAGCTTGGCCAAAGAAGAGTCGTTGGAATTTGTCATTTCCAATACCACTGAGGCTGGAATTGCATACGTAAGTTCTGATACTGCTAACATGCAACCACCAAGTTCATTTCCAGCAAAACTAACCGTACTCTTGCATGAAAGGTTTAAACATTTTAATGGTGACGCCAGTAAAGGTTTGACCATTATACCATGTGAACTTATTAACCATAATTCTGAAACCTTGAAGGAAATCATTTTAAAATACATTTCAGATTGGAATTTGGGTGATGATTTTAAAAACTGGATTTTAGAAAGCAATGCGTTCCATAGCACATTGGTGGATAGAATTGTGCCAGGTTATCCAAAAGATGAAATTGAGGAATATAACGCACAACTTGATTATGCCGATAATTTAATAGTAGCTGCGGAAGTGTTTTTATTGTGGGTTATAGAAGGCGGTGATGACCTGAAGGCAAAGCTTCCATTTGATAAGACAGATTTGGATGTTAAGATTGTTGATGACATGCAGCCGTACCGTACAAGAAAAGTGCGTATTTTAAACGGTGCACATACTGCAATGGTGCCATTCTCTTATCTTTATGGTAACAGAACTGTAAAACAATCTGTAGATAATGATTTTACAGGTAAATTTATAAACGAGGCTGTTTTCAACGAGATTATTGATACCTTGGAAATGGACAGAAATGAATTGAACAGTTTCGCTGATGAAATATTCGACCGTTTTAGAAATCCATTTATAATTCATAACTTATCAAGCATTGCCTTAAACTCCATTTCAAAATTCACCGTAAGGGTATTGCCAAGTTTATTGGGCTATGTTGATGTTCATGGTAAAATTCCAACCAATTTAACATTTGCTTTTGCTTGTTTAATACGCTTCTATAAAGGCACTTGGAATGGTGAAACACTTCCGGTACAAGATGGTGATGATATTGTAGCTAACTTTGCTAAAATTTGGGAATCCAATGATTTTGATAAAGTGGCAAACCAAGCGCTTAGCATAGAAGAATATTGGGGGCAAGATTTAACGAAAGTTGCAAACTTAACCGATGCCGTTGCCTTAGCTTTAAAAGAAATTGAAGCTAATGGAATAGAAGAAGGTTTTGCTAATTACAGTAAAACCTACTAGAGAAAAGTAAAAATTAATGCAATTTTAGGGATGCAAAAGAAACTTATAAAAGTAAATTCATCAGACAACGTTGCTGTTGCTTTGGTCAATTTAAAAGCTGGAGAGGTTATACCTTTTGAAGGAGAAGACATTAAGATTCTTTCGGATGTCAAATCAAAGCACAAAATAGCTTTGGAAAGGTTTGAGTCTGGAGACAGGATCATTATGTATGGTGTTTTGGTTGGTTCTGCAAATGGCGCCATTGAAAAAGGGGATGTGCTGACCATCAATAATGTGAAACATCAAAGTGAAAAGGTATTTGGTAAAACAGAATCTTTTAGTTGGACACCGCCAAATGTAGAGAAGTGGAAAGAAAGAACCTTTATGGGTTACCACAGGGAAGATGGGCAGGTTGGAACAGAAAACGTTTGGTTGTTTTTTCCGTTGGTCTTCTGCGAAAACAAAAACATTGAAAAACTCAAGGAAATATTTGAAAAGGAACTTTTAAAGAAAAAAGTAAATCCGCACCAAATGTTGTTACGCTCATTGGTAAGTGGAGGTGATGATGTTGATGTTGTTGAGGAATCTAAAGATGTTTTTGAAAATCTGGACGTAAAATTTATTACACATCCTGGAGGTTGCGGAGGTATTCGTCAAGATTCAGAAGTATTGGCTAAACTTTTGGCTGGTTACGTTAACAATCCTAACGTAGCGGGGGCTACTGTATTAAGCTTAGGATGCCAAAATTTACAGATAAGTATTTTTAAGGACGCGTTAGATGCCATTAACCCAAACTTAAATAAGCCTGTTTTAATATACGAACAGCAACAAATGGGTACAGTAGATGAAATGCTTTCAACCATAGTTAAGGATTCGTTTTTGGCCATGAAAGAAGCCAATAAAATTGAACGTAAACCCGCATCGTTATCTAAATTAAAAGTTGGTTTAGAATGTGGAGGTTCTGATGGTTTTTCAGGTATTTCCGCAAACCCTACTTTGGGAGCAGTTTCAGATTTATTGGTAGCTTTAAAGGGTACCGCTGTTTTAGCCGAATTCCCTGAGCTATGTGGTGTGGAACAAGAATTGGTTAACCGATGTGTGAACGACAAAGATGGCGAGAAATTTTTAGAACTGATGAAGTCCTATGAAAAATCGGTTGTCGCTGCAGGTTCTGGTTTTGATATGAACCCGTCACCAGGAAACATTAAAGATGGATTGATTACCGACGCCATGAAGTCGGCCGGAGCCGCCAAAAAAGGAGGAACTTCGCCTGTAGTTAGTGTGTTGGACTATGCTGAATATATACATGAGCCTGGGTTAAACTTATTGTGTACCCCAGGAAACGATGTAGAGAGCACAACTGGTCTAGTAGGTTCTGGAGCTAATGTAGTGTTGTTTACAACAGGTTTAGGTACACCAACTGGAAACCCTATAGCGCCAATAATCAAAGTGTCTTCAAATACCGAACTAAAAGAAAAAATGTCCGATATTATAGACATTGAAACTGGAGCAGTAATACGGGGAGAAAAAACAATCGATGAGATGGCTGAAGAAATGTTGGATTTCATCATTGAGGTGGCTAGCGGAAGAATAAAAACCAAAGCCAAACTGTTGAGCCAAGACGACTTTATTCCTTGGAAAAGGGGTGTTTCTTTATAAAATAAAATTAAGTGTTAAAAAAAAGGCCAAGATTAATCTTGGCCTTTTTTTTATTGTAAGCTTTTAAATTTTAGACTGTTATAGCAGAAGATTTTGAAAGAGAAGATTTTCTGATCATTAATTCAGGGCTTAAAACCACATGCTTTTCAGATTTTACGTTATTGCCATTTTCAACTTCCTCCAAAAACACTTTAGCTGCAATTCGACCCATCTCAGTAGGGGACTGGTCAACTGAAGTTATTGAAAGCTCCATAAACTTTGTAAAAGGTTCGTTACTAAAACCAACAACGCTAATATCCTCAGGAATTCTCAATCCTTGGTCTAAAATTTCTTTAATGGCTCCAAGTGCCGAAAAATCACTCACGGAAAAAATAGCATCGGGCGGTGTCTCCATAGCCAAAAGTTTTTGAGTCACTTTTCTGCCATCAGGTACTTTACTATAACATTCTATAACCAAACTTTCATCAAATTCAATTCCATTATCAATCAAAGCCTGTTTGTAGCCCAAATACCTATTTTTGAATATTTCCATATCCCTATTATTGGATAAATGGGCAATTCGTTTTTTTCCTTGGTCAATTAGGTGTTGAGTTGCATCGTAAGCCCCTTTAAAGTCATCAATAACCACTGAGCTTACGCCTTTAATATCTTTCTTTCTATCAAAAAATATGAGCGGTACATTTTTTTTAATAAGGTTATTAAAAATGTCATCCTCTATAACCTTTGTATCCGTGTCTGGATTTACAATATCGGCATCATTGACATTAGATACAGACATAATTACACCATCTACTTGCGCATTGAGCAAAGAATTGATATTTGTCAATTCCAGACTTTTTTGATCGTGGGTTTGGCAAATAATAACATGGTAGCCCATAGGGTATAATTCCTCTTCTATTCCACGAATTACAGAAGCAAAGAAATTAGAATCAATTCGAGGAACAATAACACCAACATTATAGCTTTTACCACTTTTTAATGCTTGAGCTAATCTGTTTTGCTCATAATTCATTTTTGCGGCCGTTTTAAGTACCAGTTCTCTGGTGGCTTCACTTATTTTCGGGTTATTGTTTAATGCTCTTGAAACTGTGGCAGCAGTAATATTAAGTTTTTTTGCAATATCGTAAATGGTGGTTTTTTTACTCATAAGCCTTAAAAATGATGAGGCGAAAATACGCTTTTTTTGTAATAATTATGGCAAAGTATTCATGAAGTGTTTTTGGGTGCTGAGTAATCGATTACATAAATATAGTATTTTATTTTAAATAAGAACTAAAATCAACAAAAATATTGAAATATCCATATATGCTTTAGTTGAGAGGCAAACAATGAGAATTGAAAATTTAACATTAATTTTATTTTAAGAGACACTAAATTTCCTTATTATTGTAATCGATTACATTATATGTATGTCAACGTAATATAAATTTATTAACTAAATGAAAAAATTAAAAGGACTATTTATATTAACGATTGGACTTACTTTTTTTACTGCTTGTAGTAGTGACAGTGATGCTGTTGAAGAAACGAACGATATTAAGGTAAAGACAATTGTTATTAATGGTAGCAATATTACTAATGGCACAGCCAAACAGCTTACGTTAGACGTATTACCGAATAATGCTACTGATAAGTCTGTTACTTGGAGTGTTTCAGACGAAAATGTTGCTTCGATTTCAAATACTGGACTTTTAAGCCCTATTAAAAATGGCACTATAATAGTTACCGCTACAGCAAATGATGGCTCTGGTGTTTCAGATAAAAAAGCTGTAAATATTTCAGGTGTTACTGCGCCAGTTGTTCTTGTTGAAAGTATTAATATTATTGGAAATAATATTAATGATGGTAAGCCTTTACAATTTACGGTTGAAGTTTTACCAACCAACGCTACTAACAAAGTAGTAACTTGGTCGGTTTCAGATAATACTGTGGCAGCCATTGGTAATGACGGGCTATTGACTCCAAAAAAGAATGGAACTATAAAGGTTACAGCTTCATCTATTGACGGCAGTGGCATTAAAGGTGAATTGGATATTACTATTTCTGGAATTGCAATTACCATATTAAGAGCTGAGAATGTTTTACTCTTCCAAAGAAACAATGGAGGTTGGCCTAAGTACCATAATGATTTTTCAGGTTATGATAGAGAACAAAATGCAACAGAGCTTGCCGAAGCGGCAAGGAAAGATAAGGTTGATACCACGATAGATAACAACCATACCATTGGTGAAATTAGAATTTTGCTAACCTCTTATCAGGTATCTGGTAATCAAGCTTATTTAGATGCCGCAATTAGAGGTATAGATTGGGTTTTCGAAGCTCAGTATGATAATGGCGGATGGCCTCAAATTTATCCAATTCAGCCAACGGGTTATAGTAGGCACATAACGTTTAATGACAATGCAATGAGCAATGTTATGAATTTAATGCGAGATATTTTCTTGAGACAAAATAACCTAAATTTAATAGATGAAAGTTATGTAGCGCAAGCGCAAACAGCTTTTGACAAAGGTATTCAAGTTATTTTGGACACTCAAGTTATAATTAACGGTGCAAAAACAGCCTGGTGTGCGCAGCATGATGCCGTTACTTTAGCGCCAGCAGATGCAAGGGATTATGAATTGGCCTCAAATAGCGGATCTGAATCAGTTGGTGTTGCAAGATTATTAATGACTTTAGATAATCCATCATCAGAAGTAATTGATGCCGTAAACAGTGCAGTAGCTTGGTTTGAAGCTGTTAAGATTGTTGGCTATGCTTTAGTGGATCAAGGTGGTGATAAAGTGTTGGTAGAAGCTCCGGGCAATGAAATATGGGCTAGATTTTACACTTTAGATAATTATGCAGGTCATGAATATGAGTCATTATTTAATACATTTGGACCTAATGAGCCGTTTTTCTGTAGTAGAAAGTCAGATAGCGAGGGTGGTGGACCAAGAAAAACAATAGCAGAGATAAGTTTCGAGCGTAGAAATGGTTACGCCTGGTATGGCACATGGCCGAAAAATTTAATAAGTTCAGAATACGCGGCTTGGAAGAATAAGCATGGTATTTAATTTTTATTTGAGTTAGTAGTTGAAAAAAGCCGCTTAATCAAGCGGCTTTTTTATTTTTAGTCAATTTAATTTCTTTTATAAGGCTTTATAACACGTTTAGCCAATTCTAAATCTTGCGCAATAATTTCATTCAATACAATTTCAGCCATTTTTCTAGCACCAAATTCTGTAAAGTGTGTATTGTCTGGGTAGCCATCGGGAAATTTGAAATACTCGCCTGGTTCAAAATACATATAAAGATATCTTGAACATTCTTTTCCCATTTTATCAAGAAGTTCGCGGCTTTTTGTGTCCAAATCTATGAAAGGTACATTTAATTCTTCAGCAACCTCTAAAAGAGCTTGTAAGTATGGCGCATGAGATTCTTCAGCTTTACCTTCAGAATCAAATTTCCATCGGGTAACTGGGCTTATAATTATAGGATTGGCGCCATTAGCTCGCGTTTCGTTAATGTATTTTTCAATATATCTTTTATACTCCTCAGGTGTTGTTTTTCTATCTGGATGGTTTTTGGAGTTCTGCGCATCGTTGTGTCCAAATTGTATCAAAACATAATCGTCTGTTTTCAAAGAATCGACAATGGGTTGCCAACGGTTTTCTTGGATAAACGAGCGCGAACTTCTTCCACCTTTGGCATGATTTTCAATGATTACGGTATCATCAAAAAAATGGACAAACGGCATGCCCCAACCTTCTTGGGGAAATTGGCTTTCATCATATAAACACATAGTGGAGTCACCCACAAGATAAATTTTGATTTTTTGTTCTTCTTGAGCATAGGCTAAATGCGAAAAGAAAAGTAGGAGAAAAATGTATTTTAGAACGTTATTTTTCATTTTTTAAAGTTTTATTTAGAAAATTTACGGTATAGCTTAATGTGGTTTCGAACCAAGGATGGACCAGCCAAAAGGAATGTGGACTTTCAGGAAGCGTATGGACTTCACTATAAATACCATGTTTGTTTAATATGTTAATCATATCATCACGTCCGGCATGAAAGCGCGCATGCGAGCTGTTAATAAAAAGAATAGGTGGTGTATTTGCTCCAATATATTCAAGTGGCGATGCTTCTTTCCAGGTTTTAAAATTTTCATCTTTTTCACCGTTTAGCCAAATGCCTCCCATCGATTTTTTTCCTGGTTTAGACTCAGCTGAAGCCTCCGGGTGAACAAACGATACAATGCCATCAACATTTACAATGGCTTGCACTTCATTTGATATTTTTTCATCAGTATTATATAAATTTGAATCTGGAGTTACTCCAATGAGTGTAGCAAGCTGCGCCCCAGCCGATGCTCCCAACACGGCAATTTTATCTGGATTTATATTATATTTTTTTGCATTTTTTTTTGTCCAAACAATGGCATCCTTTAAATCGTTTACTCCGGCAGGATAAGGGGCTTCAAGCCCTAATCGGTAAGCAACAGAAATACCCACATAGCCATTTAAGGCTAAATGTTGCGCCATGATGCGTTCATTTTCCTTGCTTCCCGTAAGCCAACCGCCACCATGAATGAGTAAAACCGCTGGAAATGTTTCTTTTCGGTTATTCGTATTAGGAATATAAACGTCTAACTTTAGTTTTGATGTTGGCGTTTTTTTATAGACAATATCTTCTTTGTACTTGAATTTGTCTGAAACCAACGGCACTATTGGCTTGATATTTGGGTAATACTTTTTTAGTTTTTGATAGGTGTTTTCTATGGTATAAGGTTGATAGTCTTCCTTTTTTTGGGCGAAAAGCGTGCTTCCAAAAATTAATAAAACCCCAAATGAGCACAGAAACCTCTTCATCATTATTTATTGTTTGAATCTGAATTTATTTCTTTTAAACCATCAAAAACCAAACCAGCCACAACGGTAGCACCTTTTGGTTGAAAATGAGTGTTGTCCCTTTGCCCGTCAGGGTAAGCTTCATAAGTGTTGGGTGGCAAATTCATAAAGTAATTTTGAGATACAAAGTCTTTTCCTTTCTTCGTAAAAAATTCTCTAGACTTTAAGTTTAAATCGATAAGACAAACGTTCATTTCTTTGGCAACATCTTTTGGAGCTTTATCGTATTCGCCGTGAACATCTTCCAGCTTATCATCTTTCCAAGGGTAGTTTCTAGCCACAGGAGTTAAAATAATGGGAATGGCACCTTTCTGCCTTGTTTGGCTGACATACAACCTTAAAAATTCCTTGTAACCTTCAATATTTACATAGCGTTCGGGTTTGCTTTCGGCAGCATCGTTGTGCCCAAATTGCATGATAACAATATCACCTTTTTTAAGGTTTTCATAAACGGCACGCCATCTGCCTTCTTGAAAAAAAGTGCGGGTGCTTCGTCCGCCGCGTGCTCTATCATCAACTAAAACACTATCTGTTTTAATGAGGTTTTTTAACTGATTTAAACTATCTGAAACCAAAAAAGGTTGAAAAACCTGTCCCCAACCAGTAACGGGGTATCTGGTTTTCATATAATCTTTTCCAATATCATAATCACCTGTATAATTGGCCATAGTAGAATCGCCGATAAGGTAAACTGTGGTTACAGTTTTCAATTCTTCAACAACAACTTCCGATTCCTTTTTTGAATTGCACGAGGTAACGTTAAGAAAAAGAACGGTTAATAAAACGGGGATTAAATTTTTAGGTATCATTTTATTTTTGAACATAAAAATCATAGGTTTTTCCTTTTTCAGTTGAAACGTCATAAACATGGTATTCAGGAAGTTGCAATGGTTTAATATTGGCTTCACTTGAAATTAAAGGTGTTTTAATTTTAGGTGTTCGGTAAAATTCATTGTCATTTTCACCTGATGCTTTGGTAAGCTCATTGCCGTTTTCATCAACTAAAACTTCAGTGGTTCTTAACCTTAGGTTTCCACCTAATTGTGATTTCATTTTAACCACATCCAAAGTGTTATTTGCCCAGTTTAAATCCACTACAAAACCACCTCTTGCTTTAAGTCCTTTAACTTCACCATTACTCCAATTATCTGGAAGTGCTGGGAGCAAATGCAGTGCCTCGTCATGCGATTGAACGAGCATTTCAGCTATACCAGCAGTGCAACCAAAATTACCGTCAATTTGAAAAGGAGGGTGTGCATCAAATAGATTAGGATAGGTGCCGCCTGATTCTGTGCCATCTTCCACCAAGGTTAGTTGGGTCTTTATGAGTTTGTAAGCTCTATTGCCGTTTAGCATACGCGCCCAAAAATTCACTTTCCAACCCATAGACCAACCTGTTGAAACATCGCCTCTAAACTCCAAAGTTTGTTCGGCAGCTTTGAATAATTCAGGGTTTTTAAAAGGCGATACTTGTGCGGATGGATATAAACCATATAAATGGGAAATATGACGGTGTTTGCTGCCAGGGTCGTCCCAATCCTTAATCCATTCTTGTAATTGTCCGTATTTACCAATTTGCATCGGTGGTAAACGCTTCTTTAAAACAGCTATGGAATCCGCGAATTCGGTATCAATATCCAAAATTTTGGATGCGTCAATGACATTGCTAAACACATCAAAAACCAATTGGTTGTCCATGGTAGTGCCATAACTAACCCCAACACTGTTGATGTATTTGTTTTCTGGTGACATGGAAGGCGTAACAACCAACCAATTATGTTCGGGCTCTTCCTGTAAAACATCGGCGTAAAACTGTGCCTTGCCCTTTAAAACAGGATAGTGTTTCTTTAAAAATTCTTTATCTCCGGTAAATAAATAATGCTGCCAAATATGTTGTGTCAACCAAGCACCACCCATAGGCCAAAAGCCATAAAAACCGCCATCAATCATACCAGCAACGCGCCAAATATCTGTATTGTGATGGATGTTCCAACCTCTGGCATGATACATTTTTCGCGCACTTTCCTGTCCGGTAACAGACAAGTCCTCTAACATAGAAAAAAGTGGTTGATGCAATTCAGAGAGATTGGTGACTTCCGCTGGCCAGTAGTTCATCTCGGTATTGATATTTACCGTGTATTTGCTGTCCCAGGGAGGAGACAATTTATCATTCCAAATTCCTTGGAGGTTAGCTGGCTGCCCTCCAGGCCTTGAGCATGAAATCAATAAATATCTACCGAATTGAAAATAAAGCGATACTAAAGATAAATCCTCAGTTTCGGCAAAATTTTCTAAACGCTTGTTGGTTGGGATAGAATCATTTTCTTTTTTGCCAAGCTTAAACGATACTCTGTTGAATAGCGATTGATAGTCTGAAATATGGGCATTTTTTAAAGCTTCTAAAGGTTTCGATTTAATTTTTTCAAGATAGCTGTTTGCTATGTCTTCGGCCGAATTACTTAAATCTTTATAATTTTTAAAGTTTGTTCCTATACTAACAAAAAGCAATACTTCATCTGCATTTTTAATAGAAAGCGAAGATTCTTGTTGTTCTAATTCACCACAACTTAGTTTAGGATAAAGTAATGTTTCAAAGTTAATTTTGCCTGTTTTATTTTCATGATTGCCCGTAGTTCCTGTTAGTTTTAAGGTATTGTTTTCAGCTGAAATTGAATGGATTTTGTGAGGCGTATCCATCGATACTTCAAAATTCAATTGCTTTGGTTTATCTGCAGAAAGACTAATGACCATAACTTGGTCTGGATATGAAACAAAATATTCACGCTTAAAATTCACTCCGTTTGAAGTGTAGGTTACAGTAGAAATGGCATTTTCAATATCCAATTCACGTCTGTAGTTTGATATGTTTTCTTGGTTTGAAAAATTTAAGTTTAAATTTCCAACCGTTTGATACGGAACTCCATAATTGTTGTCCTTTGGTGTGTTTTTAGGAAAAATTTCCAAAGCCATTTTTTGTGCTTCTTCATATTTTCCATCAAACAATAGTTTTCTGATGTTTTCTACATCGTCATAATAATCTCTGGTGATGTTATTGCCCGGTTCTCCGGCCCAAACAGTTTCTTCGTTAAGTTGAATTCTATCGTTTTCAACACCGCCAAAAAGCATACCTCCAATACGGCCATTTCCAATGGGTAGGGCTTCATTCCAATTGTTGGCGGCTTCTGAATACCATAAAATATTGTTATAGTTTTTAACTGGTGTCGGGGTTTTATCGCAAGAAACGAGGTTAGCTACTAGTACTAATATTAAAAGACTATAAAACGTATTTAATGGAATGGTTTTCATTTTATTTTCTGACGTTAATGGCCTTTTTGTTTAATTCTTTGCCCAGTTTGATATTATTTGAGGATACATTTGATTTTGAAAATTGAATATTTTCAGTTTTTGCCCCTAAGACTTTTATAGTGTTTTTGCTTTCTTCAACGCTGAAGTTTTCTGAAACTACATTTTTACTGTTGTAAATAGTCAAGGCATAATCTTCTGAGGCAATGACTTTCACATTTGTTAGTGTTATGCCATTGGCATCAATAGCCGTTATTCCTTTTTTTGTTTGAAAAATGGCGTTTTTAAGTGAAACATTTTTAAGGTTCATTTCGGGCAATCCCATAAAAAAAGCTGCCGTTTCAGAATTGGAAACCTTAATATTTTTCATGAAAATATTTTTGAAAGAGGGGGTTTCTTCGGTAACAGGAACCATAGTTTCATCACGTTTTTCATCTTCAGCATTTTGGTCGTCTTCGAGAACAGGGGAGTTTCCCTCATAAAACATATTAAAACGAATGGCTTCGGTTGGAATATTAATCATATCGATATTAGAGATGTAAATATTTTCAACAACTCCGCCACGGCCGCGCGTACTTTTAAACCGCAAACCTACATCGGTACCCAAAAATGTACAGTTTGACACGTGCACGTTTCTTACTCCACCAGACATTTCACTACCTATAACAAAACCGCCATGAGCGTGATATACCACATTATTTTTAACGATAACATTTTCGGTGGGCATACCTCTTTTTCTACCGTCTTTGTTTTTACCCGACTTAAAGCAGATGGCGTCATCACCAACATCAAAAGTATTGTTGTAAATCAAAACATTTTTGCACGATTCTAAATCCAGACCATCGCCGTTTTGTGAATACCATGGATTTCTAACACTTAAATTTCTTATAATGATATCTTCACTCATTAAAGGGTGAATGTTCCAAGCTGGTGAATTTTGAAACGTTGGGCCATCCAAAAGAATGCGTTTAGAATTAATCAAACTCACCATCACAGGGCGTAAATAATCTTTAACCGATTGTAGTTCTGTATCACTAATTAAATCTGGAACGTTAAAGTTTGAGGTGCCTTCGTAGCCATTTTTTGCACCTTCACTTGGAAACCAGATTTTTTTATCGGTTGAAAGAACGCCACCAGAACTCACTAATTTTTTCCATTGGCCATCTGTCATTTTTGATTTTTTAACAGGGCGCCACGCATCGCCATTACCATCAATGATGCCAGTACCGGTTATAGCAATGTTTTCAACATTATTGGCATTAATGGGTGAAATGTTTCTAACCGTGTTTAAGCCTTCAAAACTTGTTTTTATAAGTGGGTAATCATCAAAATCATCACTAAATAGAATTAGGGAACCGTCTTCTAAATGAATATTAACATTGCTTTTAAAGGTAATAGGACCGGTTAACCAAATACCACGCGGGACAATTATTTTTCCACCACCTTTTGAGTTTACATTTTCTATTGCTTTTTCAAAAGCTTCAGTGTTTTTAAATAGGCCTCCACTTTTAGCACCAAAATCATTGATGTAAACAGTATATTTTGGAAAGCTAGTGGTTTTCACCTTAGGCATTTCAAACTCAATGCCTTCGTATATTTCATTTTCGTTTATAACGTTCGTTGATTGTCCTACTAAAAGTTTTGAACAAAAAAGGGTTAAACAAATTAACCCTAATTTTAATATTGATGATTGCATAATTATTTAGTTATAGTAAAGTAATCTACATCTGCATATCCGCCGCGTTTGGCTTCTTGTGGACTAATACTGAATAGGCCTACTTTAGCGCCAATCCATTTTCCTTCTTTGGCTTTAAATGGTTTACCTATTTTTTTGAATTTTTTACCATTTTCAGAATATAAAAACTGGCACATGGCATTTGGCGCTGTAACTTCAACCTTAAAATAAGCTGTGTTTGATTTTAGTTTTACGGTTTCGTTAGTAACTTCAGCAGCACCATCAATAGCTTTAAGGGCTTCTGTTTGGTTAAGAAAGAAACCATTTTCATCGTGAGAAATGCTTAAGGTTGCATAATCCATGCCCATAACAATGAGTCCAGAAGTTTTTCCACTCTTTGCTTCTTCGGGGATTAACGTAATCTTTGTTGAAGCCGTAAAGCTGGGCGCAGGAAATTTTTGCAACAATAAGTTGGGGGCCATCCATAGGTTAGCGGCATCTTCATCTACTTTTATTGAAAATAAACGCAAGTAATCATTTCCAGGTAATTTGGCGTGCCAAACTACATCGTTATTGGCATGCCATTGCCATTGCAATCCTATATTGAATCCATCAAAATTATCAGTTTCAACTGGATTTTCAACGGCATAAGATTTCCCTATATTTGGTTTTTTATGCGATTTTACGGGCTCGCCAATGCCATTTCCATCAAAATCTTTTCCCATAATCGGCCAATCGTTTTTCCAAGTCATGGGTTGCAAATGCACAATTCTTCCGTAGGCATCAACATCTTGAAAGTGGTAAAACCATGATTCCCCATCGGGTGTATCAACCCAAGCACCTTGATGGGGTCCATTTATGTCCGTGCTACCTTGTTCTAAAACTACTTTTTCTTCGTACGGTCCATAAATGTTTTTTGAGCGTAAAATTAGTTGCCAGCCTGTGGCTACGCCTCCTGCCGGAGCAAAAATGTAGTAATAACCGTTTCGTTTATAAAATTTTGAACCTTCAACGGTATCGTGGTTGTCGTGTCCGTCAAATACATGTATGCCTTTATCTATAACTTTTGTGCCTTCAGTATTCATTTTATTGACTGATAACAAACTTTTCACGCCTCGACGGCTCCCTGCATAGGCGTGAACTAAGTAGGCATCACCATTATCATCCCAAAGCGGACAAGGATCTATAAGTCCTTTGCCTTCCATTACCAAAACAGGTTCATCCCATTTTCCGTAAGGATCTTTAGTCTTAACCATGTAAATACCAAAATCGGGATCGCCCCAATAGATGTAAATCTCACCTTTATGGTAGCGAATGGCTGGAGCCCACACACCGTTGCCATGTTGTGGCATATTAAATGTCTCCTCGGGTACTTGAGTTTCTAAAGCATGATTAATCAATGTCCAGTTTACCATATCTTTTGAATGAAGTATGGGTAAGCCTGGAGCGACATTAAAGCTAGAAGCGGTCATATAATAATCATAGCCAACGCGAACCACATCTGGGTCTGAATAATCGGCATATATGATGGGGTTATTGTAAGTTCCATCACCGTTATCGGCCACCCAAACCTCTGAAATGTAAGGTTTGTTGATTTGTGCTAATAATAGGTTATAGGCTAGTAATGAGAATATAAACAGCTTGAACTTCATTATAAAGTAAGGGTAATTTTATTTATCCAGTTCTAAGCTAGCCATAATGAACGGACCTGTTCCTTTAGGGTCGTTAGAACGAATTTTTTCACCTATATAGTATTCAAAAGAACCATCTCTGTATGGATTTCCACCTAAACCAGCAACGGCACAACATTGGTTTAGGTTAACCACGCCGTTTTCTTCAACGGAAACTAACTTGTCAAGCAATGCTTGATATGATTTTTTTGCCACATCTAAATATTTTTCTGGTAAATATCCTTTGCGAACACCCTTGGCAAAGGTATAAGTAAACATAGATGTCCCAGTTGCTTCAAGGTAATTACCTTCTCTGTCACCTTGATCTAAAACTTGCCACCATAAACCAGATTCATCTTGAACATTGGTAATAGCTTCTGCATATTGGTTTAGATATTTAATAATACGCTCCCGTCCGGGATGGTTTTCTGGTAAAAAGTCTAGAACATCTACCATAGCCATACCGTACCAGCCCATACCACGGGACCAAAAATGTTGTGAGTTACCTGTTTCTTTGTTTGCCCAACGTTGTTCTTTGCTTTCATCCCAACCATGGTAAAGTAGGCCTGATTTTTCATCACGACTGTGTTTCTGAATCAAATCGAATTGAAGTACCGCATGCTCGTAAATTTTTTCCTTTTTTTCTTCATCTTCAACATAATCCCTTGCATAACGTGTGTGAAATGGTTCAGCCATGTAAAGTCCGTCTAACCACATTTGGTAAGGGTATATTTTTTTGTGCCAATAGCCACCATCTGATGTTGTTGGTTGCGATTCCAATTGGCTATCCAAGGTTTGCATGGCTTTTAAGAAGCGTTCTTCTTTGGTAATAGGGTAGAGGAACAACAAAACATCTCCAGATTTAATCATATCCAGATTTTGCTTTTCTAAGCTATATGTATCAATGGTTCCTGTACTATCAATCAGCGTATCGGCATAGTCATAAATATAATCGTAATACTCTTGCTTTTTTGTTTGTTCATAAACTCTGGAGCATGCACTTAAAACTAAACCTGGAGTATATGTCCAACGAGCCCTTGTTGCAAAATCTAGTTTTGTAGCTTCCGGGAAACGTTCAATTTCTGAAAGCATCATACGCTCAGACCATTTTAAAGTTTCGGGAACAACTTTTTCAACAGTTGTCGTTTCATCTTGGGTGTTTTCTTTTTTTGAGTCTTTGCAGGATGTAAACAATACTAAAGCCGTGGCAAAGCCTGCAAAATATTTCATTTTAGATGTCATTTTTATAGTTTAGTTAATTGAATTCGTATTGTTTAATGATTGCAACTTCAGGTTTAAATCTGTCAAGAAAGCGTCTTCAGTTTTTATGCCGTTAAGTTCTTGCTCCCAAGCAGCCAAAAAGTAATAGGTAATGGTTCCAGTGGTTGGTTTGAAAATTACCAAATGTTCATAATCGCCCTTTTTTTGTTCTGCCACTTCATCCAATTTGTAAAAAAGTGCCATTCCTAAATTGTCCGGCGGACTTGCCAAAGTTTGTTGCCCATAAGTGGCAACGTATGCCCATTTTTCACCTTCTTTTTTGTGGATAGTGACACCGTGGTCTACAATTCCTGTGCAAATACCTGTAATTTCTTTTGATGGTGAAAGCTCCGCTTTTGTGAATCTATCGTTTGGAAAAATAGTCAATTTAGCTTTTAAATCGATAGAGTCATCTCCAGATTTCCATCCTTCATATGAAATGTTAACCGAAGAACTGCCTTCTGAATTTTCAATTGTAGCCAAGGTGTTTTTAACGGTTTGAAAATGAACTACAGAATCGGCAACAACTCGACCATAACCACCAATGCCCATAGAATTTCCAGCCTTAAGGATATCTTGTCCCCAAGGGGATGGTTCGTGGTACGAATCAAATCCATCTTGGCCAACATATGGCAGCACAATTGAATCTGCCTTTTTGCCAAAAATATCGATGGCATTTCTCCAATCTAAATATAAACGATAGCCAACCTGACTATTTTCCCAACCAGGTCCTTCATAACGGATAAACCATGAATGGTCTGTATGTTCTTTTGGTACATGAAGCGAATCTACGTTTTTGAAAGAAGTACTGGCATTGTATTCCTTATGCCCTCTGGAACCGTCAACCCACTCACCATCTTGGGCAATAGAAATTTCTGCATAGGTTTTTTGTGGAACTATTTCCTCTGAAACTTCCTCTGTAGTAACAGTTTCTGAATCAGACTTTTTCTCTTTACAAGAGATTAGACTTAAAAATACAATTGATAAAATTGCTAATTTTTTCATGTGTTAATTTTTATTGGTTTTTAATTGTCACATATAACCTTTGATTATTAAAATAATCATTTTACTGTATGTTTAACGATTATTTTAATCATGTCGGTTTCATGAGGTTTGGTTATTAAATTTTAATATGCTTTTCCGTTAATGGTTGTGTTTTTAAATATAATTGGCTCTGAATGTTCTACCGATAAGTCTTCATTGGCGCCTTTGATGTGTACATTGGTAAGTGTCACATTTTTTATAACGGCTTCTTCACGTCCTCTAATCAAAATGCCATATTTTCCACTGTTTTCAACCGTCATATTTTCTAAATGAATACCATCTATTTTTGGAATAAATTCACCTTCTTGATTGGCATAGATGCCATAATGTAAGTTGATTTTTAGGGCAGCTTCTTTAACTTGACCTACTTGAATATCTTTTACGTAAAGATTTTCAACAAATCCACCGCGAAGGGTATTGGTTTTTATACGGATAGCTCGATCTAAGTTTGGGCTATCCATTTTGCAATTTCTGACATAAACGTTTCTAACCCCTGAAGAGATTTCACTGCCTAAAACCACGCCTCCATGACCATCTTTCATGTCGCAATTTTCAATGACAATGTTTTCAGAAGCGATGTTAACTCGTCTTCCGTCGGAATTTCTACCAGATTTTATTGCGATACAATCGTCACCCGTGTTAAACGTGCAATTAGTAATGTGTACATTTTTGCAATATTCGGGGTCGCAGCCATCATTGTTTGGCCCGTGACTGTTGACAGTAACACCATCAATTTTAACAAAATTACATTTTAACGGGTGAATAACCCAGAAAGGTGCATTGGTAATGGTTACGCCTTGAAGCAACACGTTTTCACATTCAAAAGGTTCAAAAAATGATGGACGAATATGGTGATCTGCTCCAAAAACACGCTCTGAGATAGGTATTTGAGCTTCGTTCATTTTACGTAATGTTGGTAGGTTAATAGAATCGTGCTGTTTAGGAGCACCTTCTACCCAGCCATAAGAATCTTTACCACACCAAGGCCACCAATTGGTGTTACTGGCTTGACCATCTAAGATTCCTTTTCCTGTAACGGCAATGTTCTTTTGTTTATATGCGCGAATAAGTGGGGAGAAGTTCATGAGTTCTACACCTTCGTACGATGTGTGGACTACAGGAAGATAATCGTTATGATTAGTGGAAAAAAGCACGTGGGCACCTTCTTCTAAATGGAGATTAACGTTGCTTTTTAGTACAATAGGCCCAGTTAAAAATTTACCACTTGGAATAATTACTTTACCGCCACCCATGTTACTACACGAATCAATGGCCTTTGCTATAATTTCTGTATTAATGGTTTCTCCATCAGAAATGGCACCTAAATCAACGATGTTTAAAATGTTGTCTGCAAATTCAGGAATTTTTATAGATTCAATAATGGCATCAGCTTGAGCAAATGCATCTAGTTCTTCAGTTTTTTTTTCATTTTCCTTTTGTTTGCAGGAACTGAATGTTAACGAAAAAACTGAAAATAAAAGGATAGAATATAGTCCAAAAGGTGTTTTAGTGTTCATTTATTTTTGTTTAGTGTAATCGATTGTACTAAAAATAGCAAAAACTATTTTAGGGCATGATTTCTCAAAGATAATACATAGAATATTAAAAATGGAGGTGATACAATAACAATTTTATATTAAAATTTACAATTTAGGAATCCAATCGTCTAAACCTTTTAACACATTTTCTTTGCTAAAGGAATCAATGTCTTTTTTTGAAAGTTTTTTTCCCCAATTCACCCTTTTGTTGGAAGCTCCAGGCCCTGTTGAATTGTATTCTGCATAAAAAGTAGTTTCTTCTGCATGGGGTTTGCCCCAATTGTGCCAACCTTCGGGTTTTATATGGTTGTCCATGTAACAATTTATAAAAACGGTTTGGGCATAATCACGCCATGGCCGTCCGAGGTAAAATGTGCTATCTTGGGCATTTCCTGTTATTTTACAGTCTTTAAAAACAAAACCATATTTGGTGTCTTTATTGGTTGAAGCCGCGGTTATATAGCCGCGATTTTTGCAAAAGATTTCACAGTTTTCGAAATACCCGGTTGACCAACCAAAAATAAAATCTACTGTGCCTTCAATGTAACAATCTTTGTAATACTGTCGGCTATTGTCTCCGTACAAATAAAGCGTATCCTGATTTCCTAAGAATTTGCAATTTTCAAAAATAACTTTATCGCCATCAATCCTTACAGCAACAGCTTGACCAACTGGCCCCGCACTGTTTTCAAAAGTTATATTTTTGGCTTTAAACCCATCACCAAAGACAAAAAAGGATGTAGAACCTGTGGTGCCAACTTCTTCACCAAATGTGTTTCTTTTTTGGGCATAATCGTCATAAGTCAATATGGTGTTTTCTTTGTCCTCACCAATAAACGTAACATTTGTTTTTGAGGCTGGAAGAACCAATTTTTCTTTATAGACACCATTTTTTATAAAAATTCGGGTTTCTTTTTTTCTGAAATCTGGCACGGCGTCAATAGCTTCTTGAACTGTTTTAAAATTTCCGCTACCATTTGAGTCAACAACAAAATGATAAGTTTCACTATTGATGGTTGTTAAATTTGAAGATGAATGTATTAATGAGTTAGCGTATATCTCGATATTTGTGTAGACCTTATCTAAAGAGTTACCTTTAGAATCGGCAATTTCGGGATTAAGCTGATGCTGCTTTTCCCACTCATCAGGAATACCATCTTTGTCGGAATCTGTTTTTCCATTTTCTGACTTTAAAATGGGCCAACCCCCAACATTTTCCTGTGAATCAATAATGCCATTTTTGAAATTAACACTGCCTTCTTGGGTGTTGTGAACGATTCTGGAATCTACGGCATCTCTAAAAATACTGGCTCCAGCTTTTTTCATGACCTTTTTATAGGCCTCTTGAGCACTTGACGTTTTTATGTTATCGCTTATGGCTATCGGGGAGTTTAATTTAGTAGCTTCAGGATTATCGCATTGAACACCTCCATCCCAATTGTTTTTTGTGATATTTTCGAAACCACTAACGTAATTTCCATTTACATAAAATTTACCATAAGGCTTGGAGGGATTTACAATTCTATCAAGTTTGGAAGATGTTGTAGCCGGACCGGATTTAAAGTAGTTGTTAACCATATTATAGGTGCCATTTTCCCCTCCGTAGATACTGTTTTCACCCCAATTGTAAATCACGTTATTTCTGAAATCCACAAATTCGTTTTCTGAATTTTGGGTTGTTTTTGAACCACTAAATCTTGGATTTCTACTGTTATTGCTGGCTATTAAATTATGATGAAAAGATGCATTAACACCACCCCAAATGCCTCCATAACCATGGGCACCTTTAGGATGCACCGAATTGTTTAGTGCTTCTGATATGATGCACCACTGAAGTGTGAAATTTTTGTTGTTGTAAAATGAAGCATTTTCATCGGTTGCCCAACTAACAGAGCAATGGTCAATGATTACATTATTGGCGTTTCTGCACCCTAAGGCATCGCCTTCAACTTTGCTCACGTCTCCCATTCTAAACCTTAAATAGCGTACAATGACGTTATCTGCTTTTATAGTGAATGGATAGCCTTTTAGCGTAATGCCATGCCCTAGAGCCGTTTGTCCTAAGATGGTTAAATCTCCTCTGTTTACATCTAAATCAGACTTTAATTCAATAGTTCCCGAAATAGCAAATATTATGATTCTTGGTCCTTTTTTTACTATGCCTTTTCTTAAACTCCCTTCGCCGTCATTATTTAAATTGGTAACCGTGTAAACCAATCCACCTCTACCTCCAGTAGCATATTGGCCAAAGCCTTCTGCTTCTGGAAAGGCTAGTTGCTGTGCATGAGAAATAGATGTAAAAATTAAAAATAGGCCTATGATGTAACTGATTTTTAAGCTCATTAATACTTTTTTTCAATAAATTAAAAAAAGGGCATTCATTAAAAATGTTTGCCCTTTTGTATGATAAAAAATGTTTATTGCATTTTTAAGGTCTCCATCTTGGATCTCCAACTTGATTGTCCAATAAGGTTTGGTTAGTAACTGTAAAATCGCCTGCAAGAGGGTCAACAAATCCAGGGTCTAGTTCTGTATAGTTACTGGCATCAAAAATAAATTGGTCAGGATTAATAAATCCAGGTGCGTTAAAATAATTATTGTTATTAAACGTTGGACTTTCATCAACACCTGTTCTGTCAGCATATCCTTCAGATTCAGTTTCGGCTATTAAGGTATTTTGCACGGTAACTTCGTTGGTTTGGAATCTAACATATAGAATTCTTCTACTATCTGAATTAGAGCAGGCATATATTGTACAACTATCTATTAATATATTGCAAATGCTATTGCCATTGGAAGTACCGGCAGCATCAAGCCTTAAAAAATCACGACCTGGTGCGCAGTTATTAAATGTACTTGAGGTTATGGTAACGCCTAAAGCATCAGAGTTTCTAAAATCAATAAAATCTCCACCAGCTGTAAGTATGTTGGTAACTATGCAATTTTCAACAGTTACATTTTGCACAATGGCATCTGTAACATTTCCTGCAATAAATGAGCGTGCAAAATCGTGAATATTACAGCCACTAAGTAAGAGTGAGTTGTAATTGCCTGCACCAGTAAATCTCACGACATCAGAAACAGTTAATGCTCCGTCTAGATCTAAATTGATTAAGCTTACATCTGTTGCTCCACCATTTATTTCAAAATTAATACCCAATTTGGCCTTATCATAGCTAAGCAAACTTCTTACAGTTATAGGTTTGTCTAAAGTAGCCGTTCCGGTTTGAGATGTATAATCACCTGGTTCAAGCAATATAACATCGCCTGGGGCAGCATTTTCAATCATTTGAAGTATATCGTTGCTTGAATTTATAACAGTACCAGTTGATGGATCTACTTCCGTCAGAAAATCTGCAAAGCCCCTAACTTTTGAGTTGTTGTAAAGGATTGCTGAATATTCTGTATCACCTGTTAATCCTGTTATGGTTGCTACACCTGATGCTTTTTCTGATGCCGAAATATCATATCTTATATCTCCAGGTTGAAGAATGAAATGAGTAACATTCAATCCGGCTTCCCATCTTAATGTTGCCTGTGTTGCCTGTATGTCGCCTATTTGAGAAGGTTGCATAATTTGTTCGGATAATGTAGTTGCTTCACCTAAGGCCCATGAAGAATCGTTTAGTCCGCGGTCACTTACCGCTTTAACTCTGATGGAGTAAACAGTTTCTCCTTCCAGTCTTATTAAAATAGGCAATTCACTAGCCGTTACTATCTCAGACTGAAAAATATTGGTAAAATTAGGATCGTCGGCACTAAATTCCACAACGTAATAATCTACACTTTCATTTACAGCCCAACTTAATTCAACGAATGTTTGGTTTCTTACCCTAGCCGTTAAATCTACTGGAGCAAACTCTCGACTAATAGACAATTCTTCCACGACGTCTTCATGGTAACCACAGCTAACAATCAGCAGAGTTAGAATGAATGTGGATAATGTTTTAACTATATATTGTGTTTTCATAATTTTTATCTACTTTTTTCTTAATTAAATACTAATATCCGTAATCGTTTTCTAACATATTGTTACTTCCATCAATGAATACCTGCCATATTGGCCAAAATTGTCTTGTATCAGGATCTACGCCTTCTTTAAATAGGGAGTTTATCTCATCTATTTCCAGATCAGTCCAATCTTGTGCAGAATACTCCCCTCCAGGATTTGATGTTTCACCTCGGTTTAATCCGTAAATGTCAAGAGTTTCATTGTCGTCTTCATACTTGTAGTATAACGTTGTTGGTACATCAGCATAGTCTCCTGTTCTGAATAGCAAATCATTCATTTTTTGTTTTGCTTCCGCTAAATTTGCTCCCAGTAAGTTCCATCTAATTAGTGCATGTTTACGCTGTTTTTCTCCAGTAAACTCAAATTTGTGCTCATCAACTATGGCGTTGAACATGGCTTCTTTGGTAGCTAATGCATTTACATAGGCATCAACTTTTTGTGCATGGTTTTCTGGTGCAAAAGCTCTTCTGCGTAGTTCCTTCAAATAAGGAGCAGCAGCGGCAGGACCTTCCAATTCATTGGCAGCTTCGGCAGCCATTAGTAGAACTTCCGCATATCTCATTTCTAGCCAGTTGATACCATCATCGTTCGATGAAGTAACATAGCGATTCATCCATTCATAACGATATTTTCCAAAATACCAAGTGCTTAATCCCACCAATTGCTGTTGAGAAAATCCAAAGGCGTCTGCAGTACCCCATTCATAAGGTACAGCAGTAATATCTCTACGGGTATCTGCTTCGTCATAATCATAAAAAACAGTTGGTAAAGGGCCTGCTATACCTCCTCGAGGTTGACCTGTGTGCTGATCCACACTACGGTGACGAATTGCAAAAGAGAAATTTACACGACCACGGCCATCTGCAAAAGGCATTTCCCAAAGCGATTCACCACCGGCAGAAACATCCTCTTCATTTAATTTTCTCCAAACAGTTTCGAAAGAAGATTCTAATTGAACCGTACCACTGTTAATAACTGAACGGCATTCATCCAAAGCAATTTTATACATTTTTGCAACAGAAAGGTCCGGATCGGTACTTCTTCGTACACCATCTCCCGGGTACTGTTGAAAACCACTGGCAGCCAAAGCTAAGCGGGCTCTAAGACCTTTAACAAACGCTTTATTTATTCTTTCAACCGTCATGGTAGCAGAATTTTCGTTAGGCCATGGTACCAAAGTTGCAGCCTCTTCTAAGTCGGCAATAATTTGTTTGTATATGACATCTCTACTACTCTTTGCCAAATAAATGGTTTCAGAATTTATAGGTTCAAATCGAGCGGGAACATCTCCCCATGCCTTAATTAAGTCGCTGTAAAAAAGAGCCCTGTATGTTAAAGCTACACCCAATAGACGACCAAGCTCGGTATCTGGTTCTGTTGTTCCATACGTACGGATTCCTTCAATGGCTTTATTGGCTCTTTCTATTCCAATATAAATCTCATTCCAAGAACTGTTGTCCCTATTCATTTGGTCGTTATTTGGCTTAGTGTCATATATCATAAGCTCTCCAGTGGAATTACCTTCTGAAAATGAGTTGTAGTTCCATTCAGTATCAGTGTTAAAGCCATAGAATGGTATGTGACGCCCTCTGTAAGAGTTGGTATGTGCTATAATTTCTATAATACCATCAATAGCTCCTTGTGCTAAATCTGGATTAGAAAATATAACATTGTCTGCAATACTAGATTTTGCTGGGGAGTCTAAAAAATCTGCCTCAAATTCTTGACAGCCGTTTAAAAGACCGATCATAATTACTCCCGAAGTTAATATTTTAAATATATTTTTCATTTTCTGTAGAATATTTTATTAAAAGTTAAGGTTTAAACCGAAAACAATTTGTCTGCTTCGAGGATATGGAGAATAATCAACCCCAGGCGTTAGAGGTGTTCTTCTTCTTGTTGAAACTTCAGGGTCTAAACCAGAATAATCGGTGATGATGAACACATTATTTGCCGTAGCATAAAACCTTAGGTTTGTAAGCCCAATTTGAGAAGTAAACCTCTCAGGTACAGTATAGCCAAGAGTAAGTGTATTTAATCTTAAGAACGATCCATCTTCTACGGCCCAATCGCTAAACACAAAACGAGACATAAATGGAGACCACATTGTGGTATTCGCGTTAAGTGCTGCCAATTGAGTTGGATCTGTGACCAACTGACCGGTAGCGGGATCTAAGTTTGTCCATCTTTTTCCATCGGCCATGATGGTACTTAAGTTTCTGTATTGCGCATTTTGGTTAGAGGTTGTAAACTCTATTTTATTTGCATTATAGACATCGTTTCCAATGCTAAAGTTAAAAGCGGCCATCAGGTCAAACCCATAAGCACGGGCGTTGATTACCATACCACCTGTTACATCTGGATTGGCATCTCCTATGATGGTTTGGTCATTAATATCTACCACCCCGTCAGGTGTGCCATCTGGACCACTAATGTCTTTAAGTTTCATAGTTCCTGGCATAACACCCCCTAGCCATAGATTGTCAACAACACCTGAATTTAATGTGTAATCACCTGTTGTAGCATCATAGGTGAAATCTGAAACCTCATAACGTCCGTCACTTTGGAAACCGTACATGACACCCAAAGGTTCACCCACTGTTATCAAATAATCATTTCCGATTTGTGTGGAAGCCCAGCCCGTTGCTTGACCGAAATCATCCAAATCTCCTAGGGAGTTAATACGATTTTTGTTCATTCCAGCATTAAAAGAGAAACTTAACCCGTAATCTTCTTTTTCTATAGCCGATACATATAACGAAGCTTCGATACCGGTGTTTTGTACCTCACCCAAATTTCTATATTGGTCATCGTAACCAGATCCAGGTATTGGGAATCTTATTAATAAATCTTCGGTAATGTTTTTGTATGCCTCTACTGTACCACTGATGCGTCCTCTGAACAAATCGAAATCAAGACCTACGTTTTGAGTGACTGTAGTTTCCCATTTTAAATCTGGATTTGCCAATGTATTGTCTGGTCTCCAATAGTTTGAAAATGTATTGAATTGCGACGTTGCACTAGACTGGTAGTTTTGAATGGTTTGACCTGCCGGAATATTATTGTTACCTGCCTCACCGTAACTAGCTCTCACCTTTAAGGTATTTAACCAATCTGCACCAGCTAAAAATGGCTCCTCAGAAATTTTCCATGCAAATGCAGCAGATGGGAAATACCCCCATCGGTTGTCACCTAAGAACTTGCTTGATCCATCAGCACGGTATGTAGCGGTTAATAGATAGCGGTTTTTAAAATCGTAGTTAACACGACCAAAGAACGATAATAATTTATCATCAGGACTATAAAAGTCATCTACAAGAAGTGGAGTTCCTTGGCTAGTAAGGTTTCTTGCAGTGTTAAAGTCAAATAGCTTAGGAAATCCTTGAATTTCACTGGTAACTTCATTTCTTTCTGTAATAATCATTTCCTCACCTACAAGAAGTTTCAAACTATGGTCTTCATTGTCTAAAAGTTTTTGGAAGTCATAATTCAATGTATTGGCATTTCTGAAGGAAACACGTTTATCATCGCTGGAAACCAATGAAGGCAAGCCTTGGTTTTCGGCAGCCGGTCTGTTATTGGAGTAATAAGTTGAACGGCCATAAAAACGGTAATCTAAATCATTACGATTGTCAAGACCTAAGTCCATTTTGAATTGTAAATCATCCAATATTTTCCAAGAAAAACTACCTACCATGTTGAAGTTTTTTCTAGTTTTTAAACGTTGATTGTCATCAACCGCTACAAAAGGATTTATCAAATAGCTCGAAAGTGCTTCATCGGTATCTGTAGTCGTTAAGCCTGAAATAGGGATAGGAGAATAACCAACACTATGTCTTAAGCGAGCATCTGCAGACGAAACTTCATTCTGTTCATTGGCACCACCACCATTAATTTCAGTATCAGAATAACGTAAGGTGAATGATAAGTCTACTTTATCACTTGCTTTGCTTTTTAAAGATAAGGATAAATTGTTTCTTTTAAAATCCGAGCCTAGCATAATGGCTTTTTCATCGTAAAGCGCATAGTTAAAATTGAAATTAAATTTTTCAGATCCACCTCTAATAGCTAAATCCCTACTTTGAACTTCACCCATTTGGCCATATATCTGTTTTTGCCAATTGGTGCCTTTTTGCCCAAGGTATTGATCATAATCTTGCCATAACCCAAAATATCTTTCATATGAGTCTAGGTTGTTTGGGTCATCAAGCAAGGCATATTCATATTGCCACTTTACAAAATCTTCTGGGCTTTGCACATCAATAGTGTTAGCAATTTTCTTTGCTCCGTAAAACATGTTGAAGTTTACCGAAACTTTGCCTTCTTTACCACTTTTTGTCGTAATGATTACAACACCATTGGCACCTCTAGAACCATAAATGGCTGTAGAAGACGCATCTTTTAAGATACTGATGTTCTCAATATCTGAAGAAGAAACATCACTTATGTTGTTTACAGGAAACCCGTCTACGATGATTAACGGTGAACTGTCTTGGGTGATTGATCCACCTCCACGTACTCTTATGTTGATTTCAGCATCAGGAGAACCTTCAGAAGATACAACTTGAACCCCTGCCAATCTACCAGTCAATGCTTCTGCAACATTGGATATTGGCTGTTCCTTTAAGTCATCGCCTCCTATGGCAACGACAGAACCGGTTAAATCGGATTTACGAGCTGTACCATAACCTATAACTACAACCTCTTCGAGAGATTCTAAATCAGGTTGAAGTGTTATGTTAATCGTTTTTTGACCGGCAACAGATTTTTCTTGAGTTTTGTAGCCGATATAAGAAAAAACCAATGTGGCATTAGAAGCTATGTTTTGAAGCTCATAGTTTCCGTCAAAATCTGTTGATGTACCGGTTGTCGTTCCTTTAACAAGGATTGTTACACCTGGTAGGGGTCCACCTAAATCACCGTCGCTAACCGTACCCGTAACACTGATTTGGTTTTGGGCTCTGGCAAGGTTGATGCAAAGTAAAAATAGTCCGATGAATAAGACTGAATAAGCCTTATTTCGATGTCCACTTTTCTTCCGAACTTCTAAAAAGCTCAAAAGTTGATCAAATAATGAATAGTTTGTCATGAAGTTTTAGTTTAATTAGTATATAGTTTAAAGATTCGTGAATTATTTTCCTAAAGGATAGTTACTATGACTGTATCAATGCATGAACAAATAATTGCAATCGATTACACAAAACTATAATTTTTTGCTGGGAAAACAAATAAAATTGCTAGAATTTAAAAAATTTAACATGATACACCTTAAAAAAAACTAGTTGTTTTCTGTCATTTACCAATTTTCTTGAAATAACCAATCAGATTAATTTATGCGTCTCATATTTGATTATTTAACAATTTAATTAAAACCTTTGAAATTGTTTGATTTTTGTTTTGTTAATGAAGCGCATTCAAATAATCGGCAAAAAAATGAGACTAGAGGTCCAGGTTAGTTTTTAATTATGACTTTGGCAAATGCTCCTCGAGATGTATTTATTTTAACTAAATAGCTTCCTTTGCTCAAATCACTTAAATCTACACTCTCAAGGTTATTCTCAATTCTTTTGACCATTACACCCAACAGGTTGTAAATTTTTATGCATTCTAAATTTAATTCAGTAGAAACAATAAGTTTATCTGCAACTGGATTAGGATATAATTTGATTTTGGCTTTCAAGACCTCGTTCAGGCCTAAGGCGTCGTATTCAATACTCATATAGTACAGGTTGGCCACACTATCTTTAGTTATTTCATAGTTGCCGGCAGCCAAGGGCATAGAAAGGATACCTCCAGTAATGTTATAACTTATACCGTTTATTTTAATAGCACCAGAATAGCCCTCATTAAATACAAGCGTTAAATTAGATGAGCCGATAGTTGCAAATGTGATGCTGGTACTCGATTCAATTTTTAAACATTGGGTTAACGTAAGTCCATTATATACAACTGTGCCTTTTGTATCTGAAAGACTTCCAGAAATGGAATAAAAAGTGCTGCTCAGTCCAGATTCTGTGAAATTATGAATTTCGTCCCCCGTACCTGTTCCGCCTTCAGAAGGGGTTGCTAAATCTACATTGGATTCTAAAGAGCTATCAGCAACCACCCAATAATAATAGGTTGTTCCATTGGTTACTGTGCTGTCCAAATAGCTTAATGTGTTTGGGTTACCAATGTCTACTAGTTTTATTCTTCCTGCGGGGTCGGCATCTGTGTCTCTAAATACTTCATAAGAAGTAGCACTGTAATTAGTGACCGTCCAATTTAAATTGACCAAGGCATCTCCGGCATTGGCCGAAAGTACAATGGCTGGCTCTGGGCCAACATCGCCTTGTACGCAAATCAAACTAGTATTATAGTTTGTTAAAGCACTTTTTAGGGCAGGATCTACAGCATAAGATGTATCATCGGTAGCATTATTAAAGGTCCAATTGAAATCACCCCCATGCATTCGTCCGGAATATTGCATCACTTTCGTTCTAGCATCCTCTGGGGAATCTGGCGTGTAGGCATACATGACAGATGGGTTAGTGTCAAAATTATCATGAATATTTCCGCCATAAGCGGAAGTAACACTGGCAGGAACGGTTTCATTTCTTGTTGAAACAACATAAGCATCAAAATCGACAGTTGAATTTGGGAAACCCGCATCACCGTAAGGAACAAATCGTCTTGCTCCTTCTATATAGTTATTAAAAGCCTTTATGGTGCCTCCATCTTCACTGGAAAACGTTGGCATGTTTGAATAGTCGTTTGTTCCTGAGTTTTCATCATAAACATCAGAGCCTTGCATGGACGTTAACATAGGGTATTTACAATTTCTAAAATAATTGGCCTCTACAAATAGGGAAGAGCCATTTGTTGAACCGGCACCATATTTTGAATTTCCGTCATAATAGTTATTGTAAATATGGGCAGAATAAAAACGAACTCGAGGGTGTCGTGAATCTGAATGGTCGTACCAGTTATGGTGATAGGTAATGTAAAGATCATCATTTGGGTCTTCACTTAAGCCTAAAAGGTTTGACTTTCCAGAATCCCAAAAATGATTGTATGAAAAGGTAACATAAGTTGATCGTTTGCAATCAAGTGCACCATCTCCCTTTGCTTGATCGGCATCGCTACCTGCGTCACCATAAAAGAAATCCACATTATGCACCCATATGTAATCGTTGTTTTGCTGTAGGCCAATATTGTCGCCCTCATCACTGTTGCAATTTATGGTACCTATATTTCGAATCTCAATATTCGTTGCGTTTTTTATGCGAATACCCCATCCGTCTGCTACGGCATCATCACCGACGCCTTCAAAGGTAATATGGCTTGATAGGTTATTCTTGTTTTCAATAACAATGTCACCGTTTAATAGATAAGAGGGATCTGTAATTTGTCCAACCAAACGAACTATAAGAGGCCTTGTGTCGTTACCTTTCTTAAATCCATCCAAAATGGTTTGTAGACCAACACACGGATTGGCATTTGCCCCTGTAACATTAAGCTCAATAATGTTTTTGGTGTTTTCAGTAATATATAAAATGACAGCACCGTTTTGTGGTGTGCCATCCAAATTATACGCTCCTGGAATTCTTCCGTTGGAAAAAGCAAAGCCTGTGCGATCATGTGCCTCTACGGTAATTGTTCCACTTGTTGCTAGGGCACCCTCAATACCAGAAATTACAGGAGCGACGCTAATGGTATATGATCCAGCTTTAAGCCCTAAAATATCAGCCCTATGATAACCATCATAGCACCTTATAAGTTGGTCATCTATTTTTTGGTTAGAAATACCTTCACCGGTATAATAAACATTGTAGCTTTCAGCTTCTGCCATGGAATCCCATTTTATGTAGGCTGATTCTAGCCAACCAGCGGCTTCGGTAATGTTTGCTTGAGCCATTACGCCAATAGGCACAAGAATAGAAGTTAACAGTAAAAATAATTTGTGTTTCATTTTAACAGTTAGTTTAGTATGATTTGATTAGCATATAGTGTAATCGATTGCTAAGATAGATTATTATCTAATTCAAGCTTGATTTTTATGAAAAAAAACGACAATCGGCAATGGTTTTGTGGTATGTGCAAGATTAAAATGTAAAAAGTTGTTTTCAATGTTGTATAAATTCTGATTGAATTGGAAATTTTTGTACGTATATACGGCGCTTTTTTGTTAATTCTAATGGAGCATCAATTTTTTATTTGCATTTTCTTTTTTTTATGATATATTTGCGTAATCGATTGCATAAACTTTTATTGATTCCAATTTGTAATTCAAGTTAAAGCTAAAGGTTTTTCAATTGCTTTTCCAAGTCACCTCTTGCCTACAAAAGTTTAAAAAACTCTTGGTTTTCTTAACAGGTCAACTATGTTAAGATTGCCAAGATTCATTATACCACTATTTACTAAACTAATTTTAAAACAATGAAAAAACTTTATTTTTTATTATTAATTCCCTTGCTATTTATAGGTAAAATGGCTCTGGGACAAAATGTTGGTGCCGTAACCTATGATTTTAGGGACGGAACAATAATTACTAATCAGCAGAGTGCTGATGGAAAATTGACACTTGGGGGTGCCTACACACACCATGGAGGAACCTACGGATTAAACCTAAAAGTAGATCAAAACATTAGCATAGATGTTGATGGCAGCTGCACCGTTCGTTTTTTGGGCTCGCAATATTCTAGTCTGGATGTAAAAGGAACAGCAGTCGAAGATGGGGATTTGGGAACTCAAGTCGGACAGGTAGTAAACGATCTTGCGGACACTTTTGATTTTGTTTATTCAGGACAAGCTACTACTTTAACTTTTGCAACAGTGGCTGCAACAGGTAATGATTTGTACCTGCCTACTATTGAGGTTATTCCTGCTCAGGCCGGAAAAGATTCCACAGTCCCTGAATTGAATATTCCCTATTATTTCGACTTAAGGGATGAAAGTATTTATCCTGCTGGAGCTGGTAATCATGTTGAAGCTGGCCTCATCATAATCGATGCAGGCTGTTGTCATGGTATCAGTTTGAATGGAAGTCAGCATGGTATAACTTTTAATGACCAAAACACCATTACACTTAAGGTTGCTGGTAATACTAAAATTAGAGTAGCTGGCGATCAATACTCAGGGGGGGCAATTGCGGTCTCAAGTGCTTCAGGAGCATTTGATATTTCTCAGCAATCTCATGGAACTGGTGTTACCTTCCCTCAAGGTGTCGATGGTGGCCCTTGGGTAGATTTTACTTATGTGGGAACTGCTGGAGAAGTAGTTTTAACAGGCGTTGGTAGTACAAATTATATACCTTATATAGAGCTATCTCCAATTCCTTATGATATATCTCTAAATTCTTATGTTCAAAAATCTGGAACAATTACACTTAATGGCGTTAATATTGATCTTACTTCTGGAGCAACATCGGCTGATAATGCCACAATTGCTGTAAGTGCAGGAGTTGTTGTTTCGGCTTCAAAAAATACGGGTATGGTGGCTATAGATTTGGGAGGCGTTGATTTGTCAACACTTACTCCATCAGTTTCTGGAGATATTGCTTCAGCGAGTATCAATGGTAACAATTTAGAAATTACTTATTCAGATGGAGCTACAGACCCAAAAACATTCACCATTGAATTGTTTGATAACAGTTATTTTCATGATACAGTAACTTATGATTTTAGAGACGGAACCATTATTACCAATCAACAAAGTGCTGATGGAAAATTGGTGCTTGGCGGGGCTTACAACCATCATAGTGCGCAGTACGGTTTAAACCTTAAGGTGGACCAAACCATTAGTATTGATGTTGACGGAAGCTGTACCGTACGGTTTTTAGGGTCTCAGTACTCATCTTTGGACGTCAAAGGAACCGCTGTTGCTGATGGCGACTTGGGAACCCAGGTTGGTGTAGTTGTAAATGATTTATCTGATACTTTTGATATTGTTTATTCTGGACCAGCTAGAACTTTAACCTTCACCACAGTAGCTGCTTCTGGTAATGATTTGTATTTGCCTCAAATAGAAGTGATACCAGCGCAGTTTGGCACTGGTTTCCTTGCAAGCGAAATGAATATTCCATACTATTTTGATTTTCGAGATCAAACTATTGTTCCCCAAGATGCTCCTGGTAATGTTACCATCGAAAAAGGATTAATAAAAGTAGAGTCGGGTGCATCAAATGCATATGGTTATCACAGTGCGCAGCACGGATTAAACTATAAAACGGGTAATGTAATCACCTTGCAAGTTTCAGGAAATAGTAAAATTCGTTTGGCTGGCGACCAATATTCAGGAGGAAATATTGTAGCTTCCGTTACTAGTGGTACAGGTGGTTTTGATTTAACAGAACAGCCTCACGCAACAGCCGTAACTTATCCTCAGGGTGCTGATGGTGGACCATGGGTAGATTTTGTTTACGTGGGTACGGCTGGTACGCTAAGTTTTGAATCTACGGGCCAAAATTATTTACCGTATATTGAGGTTTCACCAATTCCTTACGATATCTCACTTACCCCTTGGGCTCAAAGGTCTGGTACAATAACTATTAACGGAACAGAAATTACCTTTTTGGGAGGAGCGGATGCGTCAGAAGCAGCCTCAGTTTCAATAACATCTGGAACTGGCTCTGTATTTAGTGCAACCAATGAAACCGCTTCCATTGAAATAGATTTGGGTGGAGCCGATTTATCATCATATACGCCTAGTTTAACTGGAGATATTGCTTCTACTTCTGTAAACGGAAACGAACTGACTATTACGTTTACCGATGATGGAAATGATCCAACATCTTACATCATTAATATTTCAGATAGTTCAGCGGTAGTTACTGCCAACCCGGGTGAAACCTATATTTATAATTTTGCCGATGGTTCTGAAATGCCGCAAACAAGTTACACATCTTTAAGGTATGAAACATTTAAAACAGCTGATGGCATTGTAACCATAAACAGTAATACCGCAGACGAAGCGGGGCAATTTGGTTATCACGATGCTTCTCATGGAGGTGTGTTTTTCCCAGGAAACTCGTTTGACATTATTGTAGCTGGAGATGCAACGATTACCTTTATAGTTTGTAGGTACGGTGTTGCGGACGACGCGGTATTGGTGTTTACCGATGAAAATGATAATGTTTTAGGTGAAATTGTAGCCACTGATATCATTTCAGGAGTTGGCGATATTCCAGTGAATTTTAGCTATACAGGGCCAGCAGGTATTGTAACGGCTACCTTGTCAAGTGTCGGATATCCAACGGCGGAAATATACTTGCATGGTATGTCTATAGAAAATGCCGCAATAATTGAACCGTCTAATGGGAAAATTGACGTTTGGGATTTTGGAGCAGAACAATTGGATGCCAATATTTATAACAATAGGTTAGATGAAACAAAAATTAATGCGTGGTACGATGGTTCCATTACTCCGGGGTCATCAAATAATGTATTGCCATCCTGGTCTGAAGGTGTTTTAAGTTGGATTGGTGGCAGTAATGACCGTTTAAGAACTTCTAACACAAACCTTACCCGCTATGATGAAAATTTAAGTGGTGTAAGTGGTTACACAGGTAGAATTTATGTGAATAGCGCTATGGCCGCTGGAAGATATATGAGTTTAACATTAAGTGAGGATGATGAGGTAACACTTGCCATGTTGGCTCAAAATGCTAGCGGTCAAATCCATTTCACCTATGTACCAGATCCATCAGCTCAAGATGATGTTGTACCTGTAAATACAAGCGGTTCAATAACTACGGTTAATTTTGTGGCAAAAGCAGCAGGTTCCTATCGTATTTATGACAGCGCTGACAAACCAAGTTATTTTAGAATTGAAAGAAAAGATGCCACCTACAAAACCTTGTCTGGTAACGTTGATGTATCTCAGGCATCAGGTATTCCTGCAAATTATGCTATTGTGTTCACCAACGAAGCAGGTAAAGATTGGTCTGTTATGCCATCCGGCGGTACCTTTAGTTTAGACCTTCCACAAGGCTATACTTATAATTTAAGTTTGGCTGATGCAAACGGTTATGTTATTAGCAGTGCAAATTCCATTCTTTTGGAAGAAACAACAGGTACATTTGATATTACTATTCAAACCGTAGAATTGTACACCGTTAGTGGAAATATTACTGGATTGGGAGCAGAAATTTCCAATGCGGCCATTACCTATACACCAGATCCAGCGGCTAACAAAATATTTGTGCCCGGAATATCAGTAGATACAGGTGCTTCTACTTATTCGGTTCAATTAGAACCTAACGTGGAATATACCATATCGGCTGAAGGTGTTAATGATTTTGAAATACTTTCAAATACCATTACCATTGGAACTGCGGATCAATCGGCAGATATTGATTTTACTCCAAAACCATTGTATAACATAACTATTAGTTCATCAGATCTTGATGCCACGCAATTGAGTAAATTGGAGTTGACTTTTAATAATTTGAATGAAGCAGGTTATTCATATAACTTTAGTGATGTAAGTACAGTAGCTCTGCGCGACGGAGTCTACGCCCTGGATTATGCAGGCTTGGATGAATATCCCATAGAATTGGCTTTAACCTCTAATTTAACCGTTTCAGGAGCAGCTACTTCAAAAGATCTGTCATTCAATCCAGTTACAAATTGGGGATTTGATGATAAAGTTATTTTAAACACAGACCTATATTACAAAGGTCTGGCTTTATCTGGAATGAAAAATGAAATTGCAAAAGGTCATATTTCAGGAGTTGATGGTAACACTATTACGGTACCACTTAATCCAGGAGAAAAAATGATTGTAACCTATTACTATTCAGCTGAATTTTCCATTGAAGGTGGGGCTACTGTTAGTACTAACAGTGGTAGTACTTCTGTTTTTGAAACCACTGAGTATATTTACCCAGGAGGCTCACCAGGTACTGCAACCATTGCATGTTCTGGATCAGGAACCACTTACTTTACAAACATTCAGGTCGTACCCAATGTCTCTTTTACTAACACGATTACAGTAGGAACAGATAAAGATTACCAAACCATAAATGAGGCTTTAGAAGCTATAAAAATAATGCCACGACCAAGCGACGAGCGAGTGACTGTATTAATAGATCCAGGTAATTATGAAGAAATGCTCGTTATCAACAGTAATAATGTAACGCTTAAAAATGCCGCAGCCACCCCAAGTATTGCATTGTTAAACAAAGGTATTGACATAGATGCAAATGCTGTTAGGATTACGGGCTATTATGGCCATGGCTATAACTACTACAGTATGGGTGCAGACCAAAAATGGCATGGGGATATTTTAGCAGTTAATAAAGCAAATGGCTCTTTAAGCTACGAAAATAATGGTGCAGGTTCAACAGATGGCTCATATTGGAATGCTACAGTAGTAGTGTATGCCAATGGCTTTATTGCTGAAGATATAATTCTTGAAAATTCATTTAATCAATATATTTCCCAGAAAGAGGCTAATGATGTTGTTATTCCAAATAATTCAGCTCCAACGGGCGGTGCAAGACCTATTTTGTATGGTGATACTTCAGTTCAGGATAGAGGATTGGGTTATGTAGAGAGAGCAGCAGCCATTGCAGTTATAGGAGATAAAACCATATTGAATAATTGCCGTGTGGTGGGCCGTCAAGACTCATTCTATGGTCAGCATAACTCTAGAGTAGCTGTTTATAAGGGAGCTATGATGGGCGCGGTAGATTATTTATTTGGAGGTATGATAGCTGTATTTTACCAAACAGACCTTGTTTTAAATACAAGTGATTCAGGAGGTGATTCGGCATACATCACAGCGGCACAACATGGCGGGGGTAGAGGATACTTAATGTATGAATGTAATGTAAAATCAACTGTCCCTGGTGTAGAAACAGCATCAACCAATTGGGGTAAACCAGGTTATTTCGGACGTCCATGGGCAGCAACAACTAGCGAAGTTGTATTTTATAAGACAAACATAGATATTTCCCAAAATCCAAGTTACACAGGGCAATCCATGATTTTTCCAGTAGGTTGGACAAGTTCTCTTGGAGGCGAATCTGAATTTATGTACGAGCGTAGCACTAATGAACTTTCAGGAGTTGATAATTCTGGTAGCCGTGCTTCATGGTCAACCCTGCTTAGTACTGACCAACTGAATGATGGAACAGATATTACTCCATTCAACTTTACAAAAGGAGGTGATAACTGGGATCCGTTTGCAGAATTAACTTTAAGTGTTGATGAAGAACTGAGTTCAAGAACCAATAGTGTTAGGGTTGTAGGTTATAATAATAGCGTGTTCATTTCTAATGTAAGATCTGCTACCACAGTAAATATTTATAATATTACAGGAGCGCTTGTAAAGACATTAAAAACCAATACAGATACCAGTTTTAGCTTTAAAAATGGTCTATATATTGTTACGGTTAAAGATGAATTAGGTCAAAAGGCCATAAAGCTTCTGGTACACTAATTAATAGCAATAATTTTTAGGAAAAGGGAGATTTATATAAATCTCCCTTTTTTTTGAGTAATTGAAATGGAAGGTCAAAACTTCTGGTTTAGAAAAAATTATGTTAATAAACCTAAAAACAATTTCATATTAAAAAAAAAATACATAAATTAGGCAATCGATTACAATAAAGTGGTCGAATTAAAACTAAAACTATTTTATATGATGAAAAAATTACTTTTAATTATTTTACCAGTGCTGTTTTTTACAGCAACTTTACAAGCCCAAACCAAGACATGGGATTTTTCTAGTAACTGGCCTGAAACAGATGGTTTTGCTGGTTATCCTGCAGCTGGAGGTACTGTAGTAGTAGATAATTTAACAATTGTGCCCCATACGTCCAGTGATAATATGGGTCAGATAAACGCAAGTGTTATTGACTTTGGTGATGGTTTTGTTTCTGCGTTACGTTTTAGAACGAACGGTAGTTCTGGCGGAACCGCTGAGTTGCCAACAAGTAGACGTTATTTGTCATTTCCTGTTTCAGGTAATGTAGATGTCACTATTTGGTGTGCGGCAGGAGGGTCTAGTGCCAGGGATCTTAATATTTCAGATGGGACTAGCGTTCTTGGAACAATAGTGACAGATGGCGAACAAGATGTTCCAAAAAAATTAACTGTTAATTACGTTGGTGGAGCAGGAACCATTTATATTTCTCAAACCAATAACTTTAGTATTCATAAAATTGAAGTTACTGGAGTAGGTGCTGATGTACTTGGTGTCAATGATGTTCAATCGTCCGTAACAACCAATGTAAGAGCAATCGGAAATAGATTATATGTTTCTGATGTAAAATTAGATACTGAAATAAATATCTACAGCATGACAGGCGCATTGGTAAAATCATTAAGAACTAACACAAATGCAGATTTTAGTTTTAAATCGGGGTTATACATTGCCACGGTAAAAACTTCTGAAGGACAAAAGTCTGTTAAATTGCTTTTAAAGTAAAAGATTAGTTTATTATTTTTTTTAGATAAAACATAAAGGATGCCTAAACAAGGTGTCCTTTTGTTTTCATATAAAGATTTAACATTAAGCTTGTTGTTTTAAATTTATGAGGAAATGGGTCTGGCTTTAATCGAATATTGAAAAGAAAGTAAAATGAAGTTTAATAAATTTTTGATTACAATTGTTTTATTATTGAGTTTTTGTAGTTTCCAATTACAGGCTCAAGTGCATCGCACAGGATGGAGACAGATAATCCACAAAAATGAAGGCTCTTGGTTTGCGTCGGTGGAGGCTAAAAGAATAGCAGAAAATGTTTTGCTTTACCAAAGGGATATTGGTGGCTGGCCTAAAAATATTCAAATGCAAGAACCTCTTAGTGAAAGTGAAAGGGAAAAATTGTTGGGCTTAAAGGAAAGCACTGAAGATGTTACGACCGATAATGGCGCTACCATTCAGGAAATGCGATTTCTTTCAAAAATGTACAGACAAGTTCCAGATGAACGCTACAAAAAAGCATTCCTTTTGGGGTTAGATTATGTTTTAAAAGCGCAATATCAAAATGGAGGTTGGCCTCAATTTTTTCCTCTAAAAGAGGGTTATTACACCCATATCACTTACAACGACGATTCCATGTTGAACATTATGAATCTTCTAAAAGATTTGAAAGATCATCCAGAAAGGATCTCTATAAAACCATCGGATGAAATTTTAACTAAAGTTAAAAAGGCTTTTGAAAAGGGAGTTGATTGTATTTTAAAAACACAATACAGGCAAAATGGTGTTTTAACAAGCTGGTGTGCACAACATGATGAAAATACCCTAGAACCGGCAAAAGCTAGAAGTTATGAGTTGCCATCACTAAGTGGTAAAGAATCCGCTGGAATTGTACTATTGTTAATGTCTATAACAAACCCCTCACAAGAAATCATTAATGCTATAAATAGTGCAGTTGCATGGTTTGATGATGTAAAATTAACAGGAATAAGGCAAGAATACATTGTAAATGAGGAAGGAAGATTTGTGGACAAAAAGATTGTAAAAGACCCTGATGCGAAACCATTATGGGCACGTTTCATGAATTTAGAAGACAATAAACCGTTTTTTTGTGATAGAGATGGGATTAAAAAGGCAACTATGGCAGAAATTGGATTAGAACGCAGGCGAGGCTATGCATGGTATACCGACGACCCTAGCGTGGTATTAAACCAATATCCAGAATGGAAAGCCAAGTACGATAAGCCAAATTTTAATAAAAAGCCTAAAGAGGAATACAATATGGTGGTTGCAAAAGATGGTAGCGGGGATTTTACAACCATACAAGAAGCCATCTATGCGTCCAAAGCTTTTCCTTATCAACGCGTTATCATCAATATTAAGAATGGTGTTTACCGTGAAAAAGTACGTGTTTATTCTTGGAATACGCATGTTTCATTGCTCGGGGAAAGCAAAGAAAATACCATAATTACCTTTGATGACTTCTTTAAAAAAATAAACTTGGGTAGAAACAGTACTTTTCATACATCAACCCTTTTGGTTGAAGGCGATGACTTTATTGCCAAAAATTTGACCATAAAAAATACATCTGGACCCGTTGGACAGGCTGTGGCACTTTCGGTAAATGCCAACCGATGCTATTTTGAAAATTGTTCTTTTTGGGGATATCAGGACACGTTATATACTGCCGGAGAAGGCTTTAAGCATTATTTTAAAAAATGCTATATTTCAGGTAGTGTGGATTTTATATTTGGTGCAGCTACTGTACTTTTTGAAAATTGTACCATTCATAGTAAATCTAATTCCTATATTTCGGCAGCTTCAACACCACAAGGTCAAAAGTATGGTTATGTATTTAAAAATTGTAAGCTTACTGCAGATGACAATGTTAATCAAGTCTATCTAGGAAGGCCATGGCGCTTATTTGCAAAAACGGTTTTTATTGATTGTGATATGGGTGGGCATATTAGACCTGAGGGCTGGCATAATTGGTCTAAAAAGGATGCTGAGTCTTTAACCTTTTATGCAGAATACAATTGTAAAGGAACGGGTTTTAAGCCTTCGGAAAGAGTTAATTGGTCACATCAATTAACAAAACGGGAAGCAAAAAAATATACAAAAAAGAATATTTTGGGAGATACTAGTAACAATTCAAAAATTCAATGGTATGAAAAACTTTAAAGTTTTAGTTTGTTTATTAATTGTTGCCACGATGGGGTGCAAAGAACAGAATTCCAATGGAGAATCAAAAGACCTTAAAAATTCAGCCATAACAATATACATGATAGGTGATTCCACAATGGCCAACAAAAAGAACCCTGAAGAGAATCCGGAACATGGTTGGGGGCAAGTACTACATCAATTTTTCAATGATAGCGTAACTGTTGATAACCGTGCGGTAAATGGTAGAAGCAGTAGAAGTTTTATTGGCGAAGGTCGTTGGGATTCTATCCTAAAAACCTTAAAGAAAGGCGATTATGTATTTATTCAATTTGGGCATAACGATCAAAAATTCAAGTCTCCTGATAGGTATACCAATCCACATGTTACATATCGTCATAATTTAATAAAATATATTACTGAAACACGAGAAAAAGGTGCTAATCCTGTATTGTTTTCATCAATTGTTAGGAGGAATTTTAATGAGTTTGGTACTTTAATAGACACACATGGGGAATACCCGTTGGAAACAAGATTAGTTGGCATGGAATATGAGGTGCCATTTATAGATCTTCAATATTTCACTGAACTTTTAGAGAATTTATATGGTGTTGAAGAATCGAAGAAATTACACTTGCATTTTGAACCTGGGGAACATCCATATTACGAAAATGGTAAAGAGGACAATACCCATTTATCAGAACTTGGGGCTAATGAAGTTGCAAAACTTGCAATTTCAGAATTGAAGAGAAAAGTTCCCGATTTAGCAAATTATTATAGATAACACAAGACGTTTGCAGAAAGGTCAAGTTTACATTTGTTTGAATAATAAAAGGTAAAATCTTATGATTTTATAACTTCAAATAAAAGTCGTTGTCGTTTTTTTCTATGTACTTTTCTTGATCAAACATATGGAGGTAAGAGCCTTTTGTGGAAGAGGTCATGTCTTTTTCGTCCAACTTTATCAAAATGTCCATAGAGCGTATTTTGTTGATAAAGTTTCTTTTATCAAGTTTTTTGTCTAGAATAGCTTCGTAAAGTTTTTGCAGTTGCCGCATGGTGAATTTTTCCGGCAACAGCTCGAATCCGATAGGATTGATTGAAGTTCTTCTTCTTAACCGTTTAATGGCCTTGTCTAGCATTTCATCATGATCGAAAATCAATTTTGGCACTTCAGACAAGCTAAACCATTTGGCATTAAAGTTTTCGATTAGCTCTTCATTGTGTTTTTCAATATTTATAATGGCGTAGTAGGATGTAGACACGGTTCTGGCAACGGGATCTCTATTAACCTCGCTAAATGCGTAAAGCTGCTCCATATATATATCGTGCATCCCAGTTAATCTATGAAGTATTCTCTCTGCGGCATCATCCAATGTTTCATTTTGCTTTAAGAATCCACCCATTAACGACCATTTTCCTTTTTCAGGCTCGAAATCTCTTTGAATGAGCAGTACTTTTAAATCTTCGTCGTCAAATCCAAAAATAATACAATCAACAGCAAGAAAAACTTTATCTTCAGGAATATATCCTTTATACATGAATTGCTAATTTTTATGCTAATATAAGGTTTATGGTATTCAATAATTTTTCAAATATATTGATTAAGTGTTAAAGGCACATTTATTTATTAAAAAAAATAATCGGTGTTAAATTTTTTGTTATTCAAATTCAAATGTATAATTTAAACTTATGATTTAATTGGTCTCTTTTTTCAGACTAATTTACATAATCAAATTATATTATTTGGGTTTAAAATTTTGGTTGTCATGTGATTATAATCAAATAAAACAAACCCGGAACAGGATGAGTTTAAATAATTATGAATCTAATTTATTTTTTATGCTTGTATTAATTTAGTTAGGTCAAATTTTAGCTAGATTAAATATACCCACATCTTTTTAAATAACCCTACAACAAATTAATTGATAGCGTGAATTTATTTAGAAAATTGATTTGAAAGTGTTTAATGCAAAACAATGCTTGCCTTTTTTTAGAGAGGTAAATAAAAAAGTGGAAATAAAAATAGTGCCTTTAAGTAAAATTATTTTCAGAAATTATTTTAGCTTGTTCATTGTCAGTCTGATTTTGGCTTGTAGCAGCACAATCAATGCCCAAATGTTTAAGCATATTGAGTCTTTTGCTGGCTTTAGTGGACTTGAAGAAAATAATGGTGTGGCTATAGCCGATTATGACCAAGACGGTGACCTTGATATTTTTGTGGTTGCTAGAGCAATGGATGTTGATGGAGTTTCCAACAGTAAGAGTAGATTGTTTAGCAATAATAACGATGGAACTTTCACTGATATGACTGAAGCTTCAGGATTGGTAAATCTATACCCTTATAATAGTTTAGTCAAAGTAAGTAGCGCTCTACAAGGTTTTAAATACGGGGCTTTTTGGGGAGACTATGATAATGATGGTTATCCTGATTTGTTCATGACCCATTTATATAAGATTCAGTTATTTCATAATGAGGGGAATGGCTCTTTTAAAGAGGTTACTTTTGAAGCTACATCCTATGGACAAGGATGTGCAAATACTGATGCTACCTGGTTTGATTATAATAACGACGGGTTCTTAGATATTCATATTTCAGAATGGGAGACTAGTTGTAGAGGAAATCGGTTATACAAGAATAATGGAGACGGTACTTTTACTAATGTTAGTAATTTGTTTCCCATAGGCATTACCAACAAACGCTCTTACCAAAGTATACCCTTTGATTTCAATAATGATGGCTGGTTGGATTTATATGTGGCCAATGATTCTTATACAAACAAATTGTTTATTAATTACCAAGGCGACGACTTTGTAGAGAACTCCAATGAGTTTGGACTTGATCATGCTACAACCGATATGGGAATGGCTTTTGGAGATTATAATAATGATGGATTTTTCGATTTGTTTGTTACTGCAATTAGAGATAATGTACTCTATGAAAATAATGGTGATAATACCTTTGTGGATAAGGGTAAAACTTTTGGTCTTCATAGCACTGATTGGGCTTGGGATACAAATTTTTCTGATTTTGATTTAGACCGAGATGAAGATTTATATATCGTCAATGGGTTTCATTCCTATTATCAAAATAGGTATTTTGAGAATTTACTAAGCCAAAATGAAGTTGGTTTTACAGATAGTTCCCAAAAGACAGGATTGGGAGAGTTAACTGAAAGTGTGGGTGCTGGTATTTTTGATTATGATAATGATGGTGATTTGGATATTTTTCTTTCAAACAACGACAAGCCATCTTATTTTTATGAGAACATCACCACCGATTTTGCAAATCCTACAGAGAACTTTCACTGGTTTAAAATAAAGCTAGAAGGCACGGTCTCCAACCGCGACGCGATTGGGACGAAGGTCTCGATACACACGGCTAGTGGTTGGTTGCATAGGTATTTCACTGGTAAGGGCTTTTTGTCACAGAACCTGGTGCCGGTTCATTTTGGATTGGGTGCGGATGCCGAGGTTCAGGAGCTGAAGATTTCCTGGCCGTCCGGTATCATTGACATATATTATGACCTGCCGGTGGACAAGCTCATCAAGGCGAGGGAGGGTGAAAGCTTTGAGATTATAGATCAATCGCCCAGTATTAAAACCTATGGCTGTACGGATCCAAACTCCTGTAACTACAACCCCAATGCTGTGGTCAGTACGGGCACCTGTATTTATTTACAGACCAGTAACATAACTGGAAAGATTAGGACGCTGAAGAACAGCATTGAGCTCTACACTTACCCTTTAAAAGAAGGCTATATATTGAACTGGCAGGTCACGGGTGGTCAGATTGTGAACACCCAGGAAGATAATGGTATCGTAGTGCAATGGGGCACAGGGGAAACGGGGATTATAACGCTTTTGGAGTCAAACGGCACCTGTTCAAGCGAGCCATTGGAACTGGTCGTTACCTTGCTTGACGAAGAATCAAGTGGCAATGAGCATTCCGTTGCCAGGCTATGGAATGAGACACTGCTGAGCCTTATCCGTAAGGATTATGCTCGCCCGACGGTACACGCAAGGAACCTGTTCCACACGGGCATTGCTATGTACGATGCTTGGGCCCTATACGATGCCAAAGCCTCTCCTTATCTTATAGGCAATGAGGTGCATGGTTTCCAGAGCGGTTTTCAGGGGTTTTCAACCACCGAGGACGTTATAGAGGCAAGGAATAAGACAATCAGCTATGCGGCCTACAGGCTACTATCGGAGCGATTTAGCCAATCACCGAGCCCAGCGCTGTCCAAGAGTATCCTGGATGTGGCCATGGCTAGCCTAGGTTATGACACGGGTTATGAATCAATTGACTACAGTTCGGGTGACCCCGGTGCATTGGGAAATTTTATAGCTGCCGAGATTATTGCCTATGGTCTACAGGATAACTCCAATGAAGTTGGCCATTACCAGAACGAATATTACGAGCCGGTCAATGAGCCCTTAGTACTCAATAATCCTGGTGTGAACGACATCACACAGATAGACCCCAACAGGTGGCAGCCATTGAGTTTTGATACCTTTATAGACCAAAGTGGGAATGTGATTGAAGGCAAGACTCCTGCCTTTTTGAGTCCTGAATGGGGCAACGTTTATCCTTTCTCACTAAAGAAAGAGGATAGGATAACCTATACCAGGGATGGTGATGTGTATCAAGTTTATCATGACCCAGGTACACCGCCAACAGTCTCGAGCGATGATTACAAATGGGCCTTTTCATTGGTGAGCAAATGGAGTTCTCAGCTGGATCCCACAGATGGGGTGTTCTGGGACATTTCCCCGAATACCATTGGCAATATTCAGTTCGATCAACTGCCACAGCAGTTTTCCGATTACAAGGACTTTTATAAGGAGGCAGAGGGCGGCGATATCGGCACAGGCCGTTCCATGAACCCATACACACAAGCGCCATACGATGAACAGTTGGTGCCAAGAGGTGACTATGCCAGGGTATTGGCCGAGTTCTGGGCAGACGGACCTGATTCGGAGACGCCACCTGGCCACTGGTTCACGATATTAAACTATGTGAACGACCACGAGCTTTTCGAGAAGCGGTTCCATGGAGAGGGGGACATCCTTCCCGATCTTGAGTGGGACGTGAAGGCATATTTTCTACTAGGGGGAGCGATGCATGACGTGGCAATAACTTCATGGGCAATCAAGGGCTGGTACGATTACATTCGGCCGATTTCTGCCATACGGTACATGTGTGCGAAGGGGCAGTGTACTAATCCTTCAGGGAAGCACTATGACGCATTGGGCATACCGTTGAAGACGGGTTATATTGAGATTATAGAGGTAGGCGACCCCTTGGCGGGCGACAGCAACGAGAACGTTGGAAAGATAAAGCTGTATTCTTGGAAAGGTCATGACTATATAGTAGACCCTGTTGTGGACGAAGCTGGCGTTGGCTGGATATTGGCGGAGGACTGGTGGCCTTACCAGAGGCCATCGTTTGTAACACCCCCTTTTGCAGGTTATGTCTCAGGTCACTCAACCTATTCCCGGGCTGCCGCTGTGGTGATGACTATGCTTACGGGCGATGAGTACTTTCCCGGGGGTATTGGGGAATTTGTTGCCAAGAAGAATGAGTTCCTGGTGTTCGAGGAAGGCCCCTCAATGGACGTAAAATTACAATGGGCCACATACAGGGACGCATCGGACCAGTGTAGTTTGTCAAGGATTTGGGGTGGCATTCATCCGCCACTAGATGACATTCCGGGGCGTATAATCGGCGAAAAGATAGGTAAGGATGCATATGACTTCGGTGTGAGGTTCTTCGAGGGACTACAGAAACCAACAATAATAGCGGAAGCAGAGGTTAAAGTTTACCCAAACCCTATCCGCAAGGCCTCTGAAGAATTGTTCGTTACAGGTGCAACCTTGGAAGACTCCATCCTGCTTTTCGATATCAACGGCAGACTTCTTCAGCTGCTCTCAAGGGAATACAATCAGGATAATGGGACCACCAGGCTAATATTTCCAGTGGCCATGGCTACTGGCATGTACATCCTTAGAGTGAATAACCATTCGTTAAAAATAATGGTGACGAGCAATTAAAGAATAATTGCTTTAAGGCCAATTGGAAAAATTCATTTTAAAAATTCAGTTTGAATTTGATGATTAATTTTAAATTATTTTTGAGACTTCTTTATTTTAAAAAGAGTGATATTTATTTATCTAAATGCTTATTTAATTTTGATAATAAGTAGATTTTTTAATTATATATTTTGATTAATTTTAAAAAAATTCTCTTTTTTATGAGTATATTCAAAAAATAATATCAAATTATATTAAAGATGTTTTTTTTGATTATTTTGCAAGTGTATATTTTACACTTTTAAACATCTTTTCTGAAATTGTATAGGTAAATCAATAAATAATAACTATAAGTCAATGGTCAAGTCTAAATTTAAAATTGTTTTTGTGAGAGTTTTGTCGGTCTCTTTGATGTTTACATTATCTCTTTATTCGCAGATTGAAAGTACAACAATTAAAATAAGCTCAGATGAGAAGGCACCAATTATTAGTAAACATATCTATGGGCATTTTGCTGAACATTTAGGAAGATCTGTTTATGACGGATTTTATGTAGGAGAAGATAGTTCAATACCAAACACAAATGGTATTAGAAATGATATTATCGATGCCCTTAAAGGATTGAAGACACCTAATTTGCGTTGGCCTGGAGGCTGTTTCGCCGATGAGTACCACTGGAAAGATGGTGTAGGCCCAAAGCAGGACAGACCTGTTATAATAAATACGCATTGGGGTCAGGTAGAAGAAGATAATAGCTTTGGAACCCATGAATTCTTAAAATTATGCGAGTTATTAGATGCTGAACCTTATTTGGCAGGCAATGTGGGAAGTGGAACGGTTGAAGAACTGAACGATTGGGTTGAGTATTGCAATTACGATGGAAACACAGACATGGCCAAATGGAGAAAGGCTAACGGGCAAGAAGAACCATGGCGTGTTAAATACTGGGGCATTGGCAATGAGAGTTGGGGTTGTGGTGGTAACATGACACCTGAATATTTCGCTAACTTGTATAGGCAATATGCAACTTATGCTAGAAGTTATCCAGGTTCTAGTGTCAAAAGAATTGCCTCAGGAGCTGATGCAGACAATTATCATTGGACCGAAGTTATGATGAAGGATGTGCCCCATTGGATGATGTGGGGACTTTCACTTCATTATTACACACGTACAGGATGGCCGCCTTCAGGTTCTGCTACAAAATTTGACGAATCAGATTATTTCCTTATCATGAAACAATGTTTAAAGACAAGTGAAATTTTGGATACGCATATCTCAATTATGGATAAGTATGACCCTAGAAAAAGAGTTGCTTTGGTAGTGGACGAATGGGGGAGCTGGTATGCCGTTGAGGAAGGAACAAATCCAGGGTTTGCGTACCAACAAAATTCAATGCGTGATGCTATGATTGCTGGTATTTCATTAAATATGTTTAATGAAAGAGCCGATAGAATTAAAATGGCCAATTTGGCACAAGCGGTAAATGTGTTACAAGCTGTAATTTTAACTGATGGTGAAAAAATGCTTTTGACACCTACCTATCACGTCATGAAAATGTATGCAGCTCATCAAGACTCAAAGCTTTTGCCTGTTTCTTTTGAATCACCTAAATATACTTTTAACGGAGAATCACTTCCTGCGATATCAGCTTCAGCTTCAAAAGATAAAAATGGCTTGGTCCATATATCTTTGGTTAATATCGATTCTCAAAAAGAAAATGTAGTTGAGATTGATTGTGGTGAATTAGGAGTAGAAGGTTTTACAGGAACCGTAGTAGCTTCAAAGAAATTACAAGATCACAATAGTTTTGACAATCCTGGCAAAATTGCTGTTGGGGAATTCAAGGATTTTAAATTCAAAAAAGGAAAACTTTCTATTACAATTCCTCCGTTTTCTGTAGTTATGGTAGAAGGAAAATAAATCAGTTATGAATAAAGTATTCGTCTCATTATTGGCTTCATTTATTTGTTTTGCTTGCGGTTCCAGTAAAAGTAAGGGAAGTTTTTCGGCTACAGATGGCTTAAAATTTAATAACCCAATAATCACCGAGAAATACACGGCTGATGCAGCTGCAATTGTGTATGATGGAAAGGTGTATTTATACGCCGGTCATGATCAAGCGCCAAATGATGTTAATGCATACAGAATGCATGAGTGGTTAGTGTATTCATCACCAGATATGATACATTGGACCGAACATCCAGTACCGTTAAAACCAACTGATTTTAAATGGGCTTCCGGCAGTGCTTGGGCTTCTCAAGTTATAGAAAAAGATGGAAAGTTCTATTGGTATGTTACTGTTGAGCATGGAAGTATTCACGGCAAGGCAATTGGAGTTGCGGTTTCAGATAGTCCAATTGGGCCATTTGAAGATGCTATTGGTAAAGCATTGATTACAAATAACATGACTACCCAAACGAAAATTAGTTGGGACGATATAGACCCAACGGTTTGGATTGATAATGATGGGCAGGCTTATTTGTTTTGGGGAAATACTGTTTGCAAATACGCCAAGTTAAAACCCAATATGATTGAGTTGGATGGTCCAATTATGACCATTGATTTACCAAATTTTACCGAAGCTCCTTGGATTCATAAAAAAGGCGATTGGTACTATCTATCTTATGCTTACCAGTTTCCAGAAAAAATAGCTTATGCCATGAGTAAATCCATTAATGGTCCATGGGAGTTTAGAGGAATATTAAATGAAGTAGCAGGAAATAGTAACACAAACCATCAAGCCATTATTGAGTTTAAAGGGAAGGATTATTTTATCTATCACAATGGTTCCATCCCTACTCATGGAGGAAGTTTTAGGCGTTCGGTATGTGTAGACAGACTTTACTATAATGAAGACGGCACCATGAAACGTGTTATCATGACATCTGAGGGTATTCAAGAATAATTAAAATTATGAAACTACTCCGCCTGATATTTTTTTCCTTTCTTCCTTTATTTGGCTTATCATTAACCGCACAAAACATTCGCGTACACGACCCTGTGGTCATTAAACAAGGAGACACCTTTTATTTATATTGCACGGGTAGAGGAATTGACTGTTACAGTTCAAAAGATTTAAAAAATTGGGAAAAGGAACCATCTGTATTCTCCGAAAAGCCAGAGTGGACGGATACTGTTGTGCCTGGATTCAGAAATCATATCTGGGCTCCAGACATTTCTTTTCATAACAATACTTATTATTTGTATTATTCAGTTTCAGCATTTGCCAAAAATACCTCTGCCATTGGTGTGGCCACAAATGTTACCTTAAATCCAAAGGATGAAAACTATAGATGGATAGACCATGGCATTGTTATTCAATCTATTCCAAATCGGGATTTATGGAATGCAATAGACCCCAATTTGGTTTTTGATGAAAATAATATCCCTTGGTTGTCGTTCGGTTCTTTTTGGGATGGTCTTAAAATCGTTAAACTAAATTCAGATTTAAAATCTATTGCAGAACCTCAAGAATGGCATACTATTGCAAGGAGAGAGCGTAGTTTTGAATTGAAAGATACTAATCCTGGAGATGCGGCTTTAGAAGCACCCTTTATTTTCAAAAAGAATGGGTATTATTATTTGTTCTTGTCTTGGGATTTATGCTGTAGAGGAAAAAATAGCACTTACAAAGTAGTTGTGGGACGTTCTGATAAGGCAACAGGCCCGTATTATGATAAAGATGGAAAATCTTTATTTGAAGGAGGAGGAACTTTGGTAGCTGAAGGAAATGAAAATTGGTTTGGCGTTGGTCATAATAGCACCTACACCTTTAATGATAAGGATTATATGTTTTATCACGGTTATGATGCCCACGATAATGGTAGGCCAAAATTGATTGTGTCTGAACTTGACTGGGATGATGAACTATGGCCACTGGTAAAACCAACGATTAAACAACACGATTAAATAACAACTAAAAATGAAACTATTAAAACATTTGCCAATTATTGCTTCGTCGCTTGTGCTATTAAATTGTGTAGCAGATAAAAAAGATATTGCTGATAAACAGGAGGCAAAACCTGGCTATCAAATTGAGTCTGTTGATATTCAGCATGTAAAGGTAACCGATGAATTCTGGCTGCCAATCATTAAAAGAGTTCAGGAAAAAACGATAGAATATGCTATAGCTAAATGTCAAGAAGAAGGCCGTTTGGATAATTTTTTGATTGCTGGTGGGCAGATGGAGGGTGAAGTAAAAGGTGAAATGCCTTTTGATGATACCGATGTTTATAAAATTATTGAAGGAGCATCAAATTCATTGATTAGTGCGCCAAATCAAGAGTTGGAAACCGTACTGGATTCCTTGATTGGCATCATAAAAGTTGGTCAAGAACCAGATGGCTATTTAACCACTTGGCGAACTATAAACCCCGCTAAACCATCAGCCGCTTGGGTTGAGGTAAAGGAAGGAAAGCGATGGGAGTCTTTATTTATGAGCCATGAACTCTACAATGCTGGGCATTTATATGAAGCAGCAGCAGTACATTACAAAGCTACCGGAAAACGAAGTTTTTTGGATATTGCTTTGAAAAACGCTGATTTAATGGTGAAAACCTTTGGTGATGGAGAGCATAAAATTTCTGCTGTTCCAGGGCATCAAATCATTGAGACAGGCTTGATAAAACTCTATCAAATTACAGGCAAGGAAGATTATTTAACCCTAGCTAAATACTTTTTGGATAACAGAGGAAACCCAGAAAACCATAAATTGTTTGGTCCATATTCCCAAGATCATATTCCTGTTATAGACCAAGATGAGGTTGTTGGGCACGCGGTTAGGGCAGTATATATGTACGCAGCCATGACAGATATTGCAGCTATTCAAAAAGATACTTTGTATGCCAGTGCGGTCAACAAATTATGGAACAATATGGTGGGCAAAAAAATGTACATTACTGGAGGTATAGGAGCAAAACATGATGGTGAAGCTTTTGGTAAAAACTATGAATTGCCAAACCTTACCGCGTATAACGAAACTTGTGCCGCTATTGGCGATGTGTATTGGAACCACAGACTACACAATCTATATGGTGATGTAAAATATTTTGATGTGATTGAACGCACTTTGTATAATGGATTAATTTCTGGTCTGTCATTAGATGGCACAAATTTTTTCTACCCAAATGCTTTAGAATCTGATGGTGTCTACAAATCCAATCGAGGATCATGCACCCGCCAAGCTTGGTTTGATTGTTCGTGTTGCCCAACCAATGTCATTCGCTTTGTGCCCTCTATTCCTGGTTTGATTTATTCCAAAGGAGACAATACGATTTATGTCAACTTGTATGCTTCTAGCCATGCAGATATTGATTTAAAAGGTGAAAAAGTAAAAGTTTCCCAAGAAACTTCATATCCATGGAATGGAAAAATTAATATAATTGTAGAAGCTAATTCAGAACTGACAATGAAATTTCGAGTTCCTGGTTGGAGCAGAAATGAGGTGTTGCCGAGCGACCTATATTCATACGACAATGCTTCACAAGATCTACCGACACTATCAATAAATGGTGAAAAAGTTGATGCCTCAGTTAAAGATGGCTATTTTGAAGTTACAAGAAGTTGGAAGACCGATGATAAAATTGTGATCAACTTACCAATGGAGGTAAGAACGGTAAAAGCCAATGAAAAAGTTGAAGAAGACAGAGGAAAATTATCTTTGGAATATGGCCCAATTGTATATGCTGTTGAGGAAGTGGACAACCCAAATTTTGATGATATTACAGTATCATCTTCAGATGAGTTTACTGTTCAAAAGGAATCTATACTTGAAGGCGTAAACACCATTGCAAACGATAAATTAAAAGCTATTCCTTATTATGCTTGGTCTAACCGAGGTGTAAACAAAATGAAAGTTTGGCTTCCAAAAGCCGAATAGGTTTCTCAAAAAGTAAAAGAACTAAAAATGTTAATAAATAAGTTCATTTTTAAAGCCATATTTGTTCTAGGTTTCTTCTTTTTTCAATTTGAAGCAAGCGCTCAAGATGGACCTGTTGAAATTCAGATTGATGCAAATGAAGAGCTTGGGCCAATGAAACCCATTTGGGCGTGGTGGGGCTATGATGAGCCTAACTACACCTATATGAAAGATGGTAAAAAACTGCTTTCGGAAATAGCGTCTTTAAGTCCTGTTCCTGTTTTTGTGCGCGCCCATAGTTTGTTGGTTACTGGTGAAGGTACGCATGCCCTTAAATGGGGTTCCACAAACGCATATACCGAAGATGAACACGGTAACCCTATTTACGATTGGACCATTGTTGACAAAATATTCGATACCTATATTGAACGAGGCATGAAACCTTTTGCTCAAATTGGGTTTATGCCAAAAGCCTTATCCTCAAAACCAGAACCATATAGACATTATTGGAAACCAGGGGCAGCTTATAATAATATCTATACAGGTTGGGCTTATCCACCGAAGGATTATAAAAAATGGGCAGAGTTGGTTTATCAGTGGGTGAAACATTCTATTGAACGATATGGAAAGGAAGATGTGGAAAGTTGGTACTGGGAACTGTGGAATGAACCAAATATTGGATATTGGCAAGGCACGACAGAAGAATACATTAAACTTTACGATTACACTGCCGATGCCGTAAAACGAGCATTGCCGACTGCAAAAATGGGTGGTCCAGAAGTTACTGGTCCCGCTTGGGATAAATCGGAGGAATTCTTACGTACATTTTTGGACCATGTTAAAAGTGGAAAAAACTATGTGACGGGTAAAACAGGTTCGCCGCTTGATTTTATAACCTTTCATGCCAAAGGAAGTCCAAAAGTGGTTGATGGTTTTGTTCAAATGAATATGGGTGCACAGCTACGGGACATTAGCAAAGGTTTTGAAATTGTGGCTTCTTACCCAGAATTTAAACATTTGCCTATTATCATTGGAGAGTCAGACCCTGAAGGATGTGCCGCGTGTTCCGAGGCAGATTATCCTCATAATGCGTATAGAAATGGCACCATGTATGCCAGTTATACGGCTGCATCATTTTCTAGAAAATACGAATTGGCAGACCATTACGGTGTTAATCTTTTGGGTGCAGTTACTTGGGGTTTTGAATTTGAAAACCAGCCTTGGTATGCAGGTTTTAGGGATATGGCCACCAACGGTGTTGATAAACCCGTGTTAAATGTTTTTAGAATGTTTGGCTTGATGGAAGGCCAGAGAATTAAAGTAAATCAAGAAAATCTAGATTATAACTTTATAAAAGTAAGGGATGAAAGTGTTAGAGGTGTAAACCCCGATATAAACGCCATTGCTTCAAAAACGAATAATTCAATAGCTATAATGGTTTGGAACTATCATGATATTAATGATTTGGATGTGCCTGCATCAACAGTAAAACTAACAATTGATAATATCCCTGCAAACAAAGTGTTGATAAACCATTTCAGGGTAGACCAAGAGCTGAGCAATTCTTACACCCTTTGGAAAAAAATGGGTTCACCCCAAAATCCTTCACCAGAACAAATTCAAAGCCTTGAGAAAGCAGGGCATTTGCACTTATTTACATCCCCGGAGTGGAAAAATATAGGAAAGGGAAAAACAACGCTTGAAGTTGAATTGCCAAGACAAGCAATATCGTTAATTACGCTGAGCTATTAATTCCTAGAATAGATAAACCAACTAAAACAATTAAACTAAAAAAATACCCATGAAGAAATCAATTTTAAAACATGTCATTTTAACCGCTACAGTTCTTGCTGCAGGTTTTTATGGTTGCAAAGATAATGCTGATAAATTAACTGCAGTCGATGAAAATAGTGCATCAAATGAAACAGCAAATTTGGTTGTCAATCTAGCTGATACTGGAATTAAAATTGAACCTACCATGTATGGGATTTTCTTCGAGGATATAAATTTTGCCGCCGATGGTGGTTTATACGCAGAAATGATTAAGAATCGTTCGTTCGAATTTACTTTGCCTAAAATGGGTTGGTTAGAGCCAAATAGTGACAGACATAAGTACAACAAGGGATCTGGTTTTTTAAGTCCGATGAAATATCCTGGCGAAACTACCAATCATAATTATGCCCGTGTTGAAGTTAAAGGCCCGGATTATGAATTGATTAATGAAGGATTCAGGGGTATGGGAATTAAAAAAGATGCCAAGTACAACCTTACTATAGATGCTAAAAAGGTGAGTGGAGACATCCAAAAAATCAACTTTCAGTTTATAGCTGAAAATGGAGTAGAGGTTGGCAAAACATCAATAACGCCAGAAACTACTGGTTGGAAAAGCTACGAAGCGCAATTAACGGCTACAAATACGGTGATGAAAGCAAAGCTTAAAATTACTTTTGAAGGCACCGGAACAATTGATTTAGATATGGTTTCGCTTTTTCCAGAAGATACTTGGAAAGGAAGAAAAAAAGGATTGCGTAAAGATATAGTTGAGTTGTTGGACGGATTAAATCCTGGATTTTTAAGATTTCCTGGTGGGTGCATAGTTGAGGGAAGAACCTTGGAAAGAAGGTATCAATGGAAAAAAACTGTTGGAGATATAGAAGATAGAGAGATTTTGGTAAACCGTTGGAATACGGAGTTTTCACACCGTTTAACACCAGATTATTACCAAAGTTTCGGATTAGGTTTTTTTGAGTATTTCCAATTGTCTGAAGATTTAGGAGCAGAGCCTCTGCCAATTTTAAGCTGTGGTATAGCTTGCCAGTTTAATACAGGTGAGCTGGTGCCAATGGATCAATTAGACCCTTATGTTCAAGATGCTCTAGATTTAATTGAATTTGCTAATGGGAGCACCGCAACTACTTGGGGAAAATTACGTGCTGATATGGGGCATCCTGAACCGTTTAATTTGAAATATATTGGTATTGGCAATGAGCAATGGGGGCCTGCATTTATAGAGCGTTATAAAGTTTTTCACAAAGCCATTAAGGCACAATATCCTGAAATCAAGATTGTATCGGGAAGTGGACCTTTTCCAGAAGGCGATTATTTTGAATATGGTTGGGAAGAACTCAAAAAACTAAATGTAGAGATTGTTGACGAACATTATTATAAACCACCAAGTTGGTTTAGAGAAAATGCAACCAGATATGATAGTTATGATAGAAAAGGGCCAAAAGTTTTTGCGGGTGAATATGCTGCGCAAAGTGTTGCCATTGCAAGTCCAGAGAACAAAAACAACTGGGAATGTGCATTGTCTGAAGCAGCATTTATGACAGGTTTAGAGCGTAATGCCGAGGTAGTTACGTTAACGTCTTATGCACCTTTAATGGCACATGCAGATGGCTGGCAATGGACGCCAGACATGATTTGGTTCAATAATTTAAAATCTTATGGAACACCAAATTATTACGTTCAAAAGCTATATGGCAATAACCCTGGAACAGATTTATTGTCTATCACAGAAAATGAAAAACCTTTAACAGGACAACACAGTTTGTATGCTTCGGCTGTTAAAGATGCCCACACCAATGAGTTAATAATTAAAGTGGTAAATACAAGTGATGGAAAACAAACTGTTGATATTTCTGCGATAGGTAGTAATTTTGCAGGAAGAGGAACTATAACAACCTTAAGACATGATGATTTATCTTCCGAAAATTCCTTCGATAACCCTCAGAATATAAATTTATATGATGTAGATTTTCAAGTTAAAGATGGAAAAATTGAACTAGAGCTTCAAAGTCAGTCCATGAATGTAATTAAAATTAAAATTTAAAAGTGTAAATTTTACACTTATAAAAATAAATTACTATATTTGTACGCTTTAATTAATTACGAAATGCAACATCTTTTATAAAATTTGTTATCAAAGACTGATTTTGATAGAGATGATGCATGTGACCTTTGAAAACCAATTAAACTTAAACGCATGAAAAAATACACAATAGGGATGGATTTCGGTTCAGATTCTGTACGGGCATTGCTGGTAGATACTGGTACCGGTGAAGAATTAGCTACCTCGGTTCATTACTATGCTAGATGGAAGGAAGGAAAATATTGTGAACCTTCAAAGAATAAATTCAGACAGCACCCTTTAGATTATATCGAGGGGATAGAAAACACGATTAAATCTGTTTTAAGTGAGGTTGATGCAGATGTTGTAAACAATATTGTTGGAATTGGAATCGATACTACAGGCTCAACTCCAGTAGCTGTAGACAAAACAGGAACGCCTTTAGCCCTCTTAAATGGTTTTGAGGAAAATCCAAATGCTATGTTTGTGCTTTGGAAAGACCACACAGGTATTAAGGAGGCTGATGAAATCAACGAACTTTGTAAAAAATGGGATATTGATTATTCACAATACGAAGGTGGCATTTATTCTTCAGAATGGTTTTGGTCAAAAATACTGCATGTTTCAAGAGCAGATAAAAGCATTTTAGATGCTGCTTACTCTTGGGTAGAGCATTGTGATTGGGTACCATTTTTATTGACAGGAGGAACAGATATAACAGAAATGAAGCGTAGCCGCTGTGCTGCTGGACATAAAGCATTATGGCATGAATCTTTTGGTGGTTTGCCACCAAATGAGTTTTTTGTGGCCTTAGATCCTATTTTAGATGGATTGAAAGACAGATTATTCACAGAAACTTACACATCAGATGTTTCTGCGGGTACCTTATCAGAAGAATGGGCAAATCGTTTAGGTTTACCTCAATCCGTTGTGGTAGCCGTTGGTGCTTTTGATGCGCACATGGGAGCTGTTGGTGTAAATATCGAGCCTTACTTTTTAACTAAAATTATGGGAACTTCCACTTGCGATATTTTGGTAGCACCAAAACAGCAAGAAGAACATTTGGTAAAAGGTATTTGCGGACAAGTAGATGGATCTGTGATTCCAGATATGTTAGGTCTTGAGGCTGGGCAATCTGCTTTCGGGGATATTTATGCTTGGTATAATCGTTTATTGGCTTGGCCAATTAAGGAACTTATTGGGAATTCAACGTTAATAGATGATGCAACTAAAGCAAAGTTAGTTGAAGAAGCTTTAGATAACTTAATCCCTAAATTAAGTGAAGCAGCAGCAAAAGAGCCCATTGGTGCTTCAGGTGAATTAGCATTAGATTGGATGAACGGAAGAAGAACTCCAGATGCCAATCAGAATTTAAAAGGTGTTATTTCTGGAATAAATTTAGGAAGCACCTCGCCAAAAGTATTTAGGGCTTTGGTAGAATCTTCTTGTTTTGGTGCAAAGAAAATTGCAGATAGGTTTATCAGTGAAGGCATTCCAATCAAAGGCGTTATTGCTTTGGGAGGTATTGCAAAAAAATCATCGTTCATCATGCAAATGATGGCTGATGTATTAAATATGCCTATAAAAGTTGTTAAATCTGAACAAGCTTGTGCTTTAGGTGCTGCAGTTTTTGGAGCCGTAGCAGCCAATAATTATAAAGATACTTTTGAAGCTATGGAAAATATGGCAAGCCCATTTGAAACGGTTTACGAACCAAACCAAGCAAATGTTCCTGTTTATCAAAAAGTATATGAGCGTTACAGTGAATTGGCTGTAACCATGGAAAATCACATTATGAAAAACTTATAAGATGAGTAAATATAAAGATTTAAAACAGGAATGCTACGAAGCAAATATGCAGCTAAATGAGCTTAATTTAGTGGTATATACTTTTGGAAATGTAAGTGCCGTTCATAGAAAAGATGGTGTTTTCGCCATTAAACCAAGCGGTGTTGCATACGAGGTGTTAAAACCAGAAGATATTGTTATCGTAGATTTTGATAATAATATTATTGAAGGTACTATGCGTCCTTCATCTGATACGAAAACGCATGCTTATCTTTATAAAAATTGGAATGATATTGGCGGAATAGCCCACACACATGCTACTTATTCAGTAGCTTGGGCACAAGCGCAAATGGATATTCCAATTTTTGGAACCACGCATGCAGACCATTTAACTGCAGATATTCCATGTGCACCACCAATGCGCGACGATCTTATTGAAGGGAATTACGAACACAATACAGGCATACAGATTATTGATTGTTTTAATGAAAAAGGCATTTCTCATAAAGAAGTAGAAATGGTGCTTTTAGGCAATCATGGTCCTTTTGCTTGGGGTAAAAATGCTGCAAAAGCAGTTTATAATAGCAAGGTGTTGGAAGTTGTTGCTGAGATGGCTTATCTAACCAGACAGATTAATCCTAACGCACCAAGACTTAAAGATTCATTAATAAAAAAGCATTACGATCGTAAACACGGGGCAAACTCCTACTACGGTCAATAATTAAACTATTCAAAAAATGATAGACATTTCTAAAAAAGAAGTTTGGTTTATTACTGGAAGCCAAGATTTATACGGCCCAGAAACCTTAAAGCAAGTAGCTGAGAACTCAACCGTTATCGCAAAGGCGTTAAATGACTCTGCATTAATTCCGGTAAATGTTGTTTTTAAACCAACAGTAAAATCTTCAGATGAGATTTTTGAAACTTTAACAGCGGCAAATCAAGAAAAAAATTGCATCGGTATCATTACCTGGATGCATACATTTTCGCCTGCCAAGATGTGGATTAGAGGTTTAACAGCTCTTCAAAAACCAATGTGTCATTTGCATACACAATTCAACAGAGACATCCCTTGGGGAACGATTGATATGGATTTTATGAACTTGAACCAAGCAGCTCACGGTGACCGTGAGTTTGGGTTTATGGTAAGCCGTTTACGTAAAAACAGAAAAGTAGTTGTTGGGCATTGGACGTCTGAAAAAGTTCAAAAACAAATAGGTGATTGGACTCGTGTTGCAGCTGGTTGGGATGATTGGCAAGGAGCAAAATTTGCTCGTTTTGGTGACAACATGCGTTTTGTGGCCGTAACCGATGGTGATAAAGTTGAAGCTGAAACTAAGTTTGGTTTTTCAGTTAATACTTATGGTATTGGTGATTTGGTGGCAGTGATTAATGCCGTTTCAGATGAAGCCGTAAATAAGTTGGTTAAAGAATATGAAGCTTCTTATAAAATGGCAGACTCACTTCTTGAAGGCGGAAAGAATAGACAATCGTTAATCGATGCAGCCCGTATAGAATTAGGTCTAGAGAAATTCTTAGTAGATGGCGGATTTAAAGGCTTTAGTGATACGTTTGAAGACTTGCATGGCATGAAGCAATTACCAGGTATTGCCGTACAGCGTTTGATGCAAAAAGGATATGGTTTTGCTGGTGAAGGAGACTGGAAAACAGCTGCATTAACCCGTGCTATGAAAGTTATGGGTTCAGGTTTGGCAGGTGGTAACGCCTTTATGGAAGATTACACGTATCATTTAGACCCATCAGCACCTAGAGTTTTAGGGTCGCACATGTTGGAGGTAGATCCTGTATTGGCGGCAGATAAACCATCGTGCGAAATCCATCCACTTGGAATTGGAGGAAAGGAAGACCCAGTGCGTTTAGTGTTTAACGGTAAGGCAGGAAATTCCCTAAATGCCGCTTTAATGGATTTTGGTAACCGTTTTAGATTATTGATTAACAAAACAGTTGGAGAGGAAGTTAAGCAAGCTTTGCCTAAATTGCCAGTTGCTAGAGTCATGTGGAAGCCACTTCCAGATTTTGAAACTGCTTGTACAGCTTGGATCTTAGGTGGTGGTGCACATCACACTTGCTATAGCGAAAACATCACTGTGGAACAATTGGAGGACTTTGCTGAAATGGCTGGAATAGAAGCTTTGGTAATTGATGAAAACACCACAATCAGAGATTTCAAGAACACAATAAAAGCCAACGAAGCATACTATATGTTCAAATAGTTAATAACTTACTAAACTAAAGATTATTATGAGAGTTTTTAAACGTTCCTTTTTTTATATTTTGCTTACCGTTTTGGTGGCTTCAAATATTCAATGTAAGAACAACAAACAAGAAAAACCTGCAGAAAACATGGAAGTTTCAGATGAAAATAAAGCAACGATAACCAAGTCTGATTACGGAATTATGCCAGATAGCACGACTGTTGAACAGTACGTTCTTAAAAATGCAAATGGTGTTGAAATGAATGTCATTACTTTTGGGGGAAGAATAACCTCTTTAAAGGTGCCAAATAAAAATGGCGAATTCGAAAATGTGGTTCTAGGCTTTGATAATTTAGATGATTATTTAAAGGACAATCCGTTTTTTGGTGCGTTGATAGGACGTTTTGGAAACCGAATTGCCAAAGGAAAATTCACTTTAAATGGTGAAGAGTACACTCTAGCCACCAATAATGGAGAAAACCATTTGCATGGAGGTGTAGACGGTTATGATCGTGTGGTTTGGACTGCAGAGCCTATAGAAGATGATAAAAACCCAGGGCTAAAGTTGACTTACTTGAGTAAAGATGGTGAAGAAGGGTACCCTGGTAATTTAAATATTACCGTAGTATACACGGTAACCGATGATAACACTTTGGAGGTTGATTATGAAGCCACAACAGATAAAGCTACAGTTATTAACTTAACGCAGCATGCTTATTTTAACTTAACTGGAGATTTCAGCAAAGATATTTTAGACCATGAAGTGGTTATTAATGCCGATGCATTCTTGCCTGTAGATGCTACATTGATTCCTACTGGTGAAATTAGAAAAGTTGAAGGTACACCGTTCGATTTTACAACTGCAAAAACGGTTGGAAAAGAAATTAACGCAGATAATGAGCAACTAAAACTTGGTGGAGGTTATGACCATTGTTGGGTGTTGAACGGAGATAAAGGAACTTTAAGAATGGCTGCTTCGGCTTACGATAAAGGCAGTGGACGTTTGATGGAAATTTTTTCAACAGAGCCTGGCATACAATTCTATACAGGAAATTTTCTTGACGGTACGTTGCCAATGCCTAACGGAGGAACCTATGCGCACAGAACAGGCTTTTGTTTAGAGACACAGCACTACCCAGATTCACCTAACCAAAAGAATTTTCCATCCGTGGTTTTAAACCCAGGTGAAACATATAAAACAAAAACAACTTTTAACTTTTTAACTAAATAATAAACATATGCAACAAGGATTGGGTAATTTAGACTGGATAGTAATTGCCGTATTTGGTGTTTTACTTATTGGAATTATCGTTTGGGTAGTTCGACAAAAACAAGAAGATTCTGCAGATTACTTTCTAGGAGGAAGAGATGCGTCATGGATAGCCATTGGGGCATCTATTTTTGCTTCTAATATCGGTTCAGAACATTTAATAGGATTGGCTGGAGCTGGAGCTTCGAGTGGAATGGCCATGGCCCACTGGGAAATTCAAGGATGGATGATTTTAATTCTGGGCTGGGTTTTCGTTCCATTTTACACACGTAGTATGGTTTATACCATGCCGGAGTTTTTAGAACGTAGGTACAATCCTCAGTCAAGAACTATTTTATCAGTTATTTCATTAATAAGTTACGTTTTAACTAAAGTGGCAGTAACTGTTTATGCAGGAGGCTTGGTATTTCAACAAGTGTTTGGTATTGAAACACTTTGGGGTATCGATTTCTTTTGGATAGCTGCCATTGGTCTTGTTGTGATTACAGCATTATACACCATTTTTGGTGGAATGAAATCAGTACTTTATACTTCTGTACTGCAAACACCTATTTTACTTTTAGGTTCATTGATTATAGTAGTTTTAGGGCTTAAAGAACTTGGTGGTTGGGATCAAATGATTGCAATTACTGATGCTGTTGTTGTTAATGATTACGGCGATAGTATGACAAACCTTATAAGAAGCAATAACGATCCAGATTTTCCTTGGTTAGGAGCCTTATTAGGGTCTGCAATCATTGGTTTTTGGTATTGGTGTACAGACCAGTATATTGTACAAAGAGTGTTATCTGGTAAAAACCTTAAAGAATCAAGAAGAGGAACAATATTTGGTGCTTATTTAAAACTTCTACCAGTATTTTTATTCTTAATTCCAGGGATGATTGCCTTTGCAATCCATCAACAAAACATTGCCGATGGTGGAGCAGGATTCTTGCCATTTTTAGATAATGGTGTTGCCAATGCAGATGCGGCTTTCCCAACTATGGTGGCTAAATTGCTGCCTGCTGGTGTAAAAGGATTGGTGGTATGTGGAATCTTAGCGGCATTGATGAGTTCTTTGGCATCATTGTTTAACTCTTCTGCTATGTTATTTACTATTGATTTTTACAAGAAAATCAGACCAAGTACTTCTGAAAGAAACTTGGTTAGAATAGGTCAAATGGCAACTTTGGTAATCGTTATTTTGGGAATACTTTGGATTCCTATTATGCGTAGTGTTGGTGATGTTCTTTATACTTATTTACAAGATGTTCAATCTGTTTTGGCACCTGGTATTGCTGCTGCATTTTTATTGGGTATTGCATGGAAAAGAACCTCGGCACTTGGAGGTATGTGGGGACTTATCTCCGGTTTAATAGTCGGTCTAACAAGGTTAGGGGCAAAAATCTATTATACTAGTACTCCAGATGCGGCAGATTCAACCTTTAAGTATTTGTTCTATGATCTAAACTGGCTATTCTTCTGTGGTTGGATGTTCTTGTTCTGTGTTATTGTGGTTGTAGCAGTAAGTTTATCAACTGCGGCACCATCTGCAGAAAAGATAAAGGGATTGGTGTTTGGTACTGCTAGTGAAGAACAAATAGCTGAAAATCGCGCAAGCTGGAATTATTGGGATGTTATCCACACGGTAATTATACTTACATTTACTGGAGCATTTTATTGGTATTTCTGGTAGACAAACTATAATCTTAAAAAAAAGGAGGTGTTAACGCCTCCTTTTTTTATTTAAAAACAAGTAGAAGTATTAACAACTTTTTTAAATACATCTATTCAAATTAAATTGAGATGTGAGAATCAATCATATCAAAAACCTAGATTTTGATGATTATCTTCACAAAGTAATTAGTATTATTGCAGAACTGTTTTTTCTAAATATGAAGTTTAAAAACAAAGATTTCAACAAGAGACTGGTAAATGTATACCTTTTAATGATCTGAAATATGCTTCAAATTATTTAAACAGACTGTTCGGAATTCAATTAAAGAAACAAACAAAAAACTAAAAACCAACTAAATAAAACGTAAACTATGAATACACATTTCGAATTTTGGGATTATTTCATTTTTATAGCATACGCCATTCTAATACTTGGTGTTGGCTTATGGGTTTCGAGAGATAAAGAAGGGCATCAAAAAAATGCCGAAGATTATTTTTTGGCCAGTAAATCTTTACCATGGTGGGCTATTGGTGCATCGCTAATTGCTGCAAATATCTCGGCCGAACAATTTATTGGGATGTCGGGTTCAGGTTTTGCATTGGGCTTGGCAATAGCTTCTTATGAGTGGATGGCTGCGGTTACCCTAATTATTGTGGGGAAATACTTTTTGCCAATTTTTATTGAAAAAGAGCTATATACCATACCAGAATTTGTGGAGAAAAGATATTCAACCAATTTGAAAACTATTCTAGCTGTATTTTGGATTGCATTATATGTGTTCGTTAATTTGGCATCTGTTATGTATTTGGGTAGTTTGGCTTTAGAGACCATTATGGGTATACCAATGATATATGGGGTTATTGGCCTGGCATTGTTTGCTGCAGCCTACTCACTATATGGAGGTTTATCTGCGGTGGCCTGGACAGATGTGATACAAGTAGTGTTTTTGGTTTTAGGAGGTTTGGTGACTTCCTATATAGCTTTAAATACTGTATCTAACGGGGAAGGCGTCATAGAAGGGCTTAAAACGGTTTACAATGCTACTCCTGAGCGGTTTGCTATGATATTTGATAAATCTGATGAATATTACGATATGCTACCGGGTATTGGTGTATTAGTTGGAGGATTATGGGTAGCAAATCTATATTATTGGGGTTTCAATCAATATATCATTCAAAGAACATTGGCAGCTAAATCATTAAGGGAGTCTCAAAAGGGTATTTTGTTGGCAGCATTTTTAAAACTAGTCATTCCATTAATTGTTGTTATTCCTGGAATTGCCGCATATGTAATGGTTAATGATCCTGAAATTATGTCAAGATTGGGAGACTCCGTTCAAAATAATTTACCTTCTCTAGGGCAGGCAGATAAAGCCTATCCGTGGTTATTGCAATTTCTACCTACAGGTTTAAAAGGAGTAGCTTTTGCGGCACTTGCGGCGGCAATTGTATCTTCATTGGCCTCTATGTTGAATTCCACGTCTACTATTTTTACAATGGACATTTATAAGCAGTACATTAACCCTAATGCTAGTGATAAAGCGACTGTAGGAGTTGGTAGGTTATCGGCTGCCGTTGCATTGGTGATAGCTGGTATAATGGCTCCCCTTCTTGGAGGTATTGATCAAGCATTTCAATTCATACAAGAATATACAGGTATCGTTAGTCCTGGTATTTTAGCTGTGTTTTTATTGGGATTGTTCTGGAAGAAAACTACAAACAAAGCGGCTATTATTGGTGCGTTGGCATCGATTCCTATAGCCTTATATTTTAAGGTAGCTCCAAATGAATGGTCTACAAGTTCGTTTTTTGTAGATGTTCCTTTCATGGACCAAATGGGATATACGTGTTTGTTGACCATGGGAATCATTGCTTTGGTTAGTTATTCGCAACACCATGGAGTAGATGATGAAAAAGGAATTCCGTTAAAAAAGGAATTGTTTAAAACTAGTCCACTGTTCAACATTGGTTCATTTGCTGTGCTTCTTATTGTAGCAGCATTATATGCTATGTTCTGGAACTAATACCAGTATCTTTATAAAACGAAAAAAAAAGGGAAGCAAAAATTGCTTCCTTTTTTTATGCAAATAATCAGAGCGTATTCAAATTTTACATATATTTGCATACCAGAACAGAACAGAACGGTTTATGTTTTTTGAGTTAGATTTTAATAGTGAAATTCCAAAATACCAGCTTTTGATAAATGCCATTAATGACGGCCTTTCAAATAATACACTGGCTAGCGGTGACGCTTTACCATCTGTAAACAGTATCTGCAAAGACTATAACTTGTCTCGCGATACCGTTTTTAAGGCGTATTCTATTTTAAAGGACAATGGTGTGGTAGAGTCTGTTCCAAATAAAGGCTATTTTGTAGCCGGCAATACCCGAAAAGTGCTTTTGGTTTTAGATACTTTTAAGGCTTATAAAGAGGTAGTCTATCATGCTTTTGTAAATAATTTGCCGAAAAACGTCATTGTTGATGTTCAATTCCATCATTATAACATCAATAACTTTAAAACGATTTTGACAAACGGTAAGGGCAAATATTTTAAATATGTGGTTATGTCTTTTAGCCATAAAGAGGTACCTTCAATTTTATCTGAAATTGATAACGAAAGCTTGTTATTGATTGATTGGAACATGTATTCAAAATCAAATAACAATTACGTTTTTCAAGATTTTGGAAAATCATTTTTCACGGCTTTAAATGAGGCTGTTATTCGGTTCAAAACCTATAAAAAGCTCGTTTTTGCTTATCCTACATTCACGAATCATCCTATTGAAACAGTAAAGTATTTCAAGAAATTCTGTGAAGAAAACCAGTTTAAATATCAAGTAATTACAAATCCAGAGGAATTTAAAGTTGTCAAAGGTGAAGCCTATATTAGTGTAAGTGATCGGATTTTGGGTGAATTCTTGGAGCAATGCCGAAGCAAAAACTTGGAGCCAGGAAAAGACGTGGGCTTTTTGTCATACAATGAAACGCCTATGAAACCCTTTATTTACAAAGGGATTTCGGTAATTTCAACTGATTTTAAACAAATGGGGGCGAAGGCGGCAGAGTTCGTTACAACCAAAGAACCCTTACAAACCTATATACCAACAAAATTAATATTAAGAGAATCTTTATAAGCCATGTATTATTTAGGATTAGACATTGGAAGTTCGTCCATTAAGGCTGCAATTGTTGAAATAGCGTCAGGAAAAAGCATTGGCGTTGTTCAAGAGCCAGAAAAGGAAATGGGCATGTTTGCCCAAAAAAATGGATGGGCAGAACAGGAACCAGAAGATTGGTGGAAACATGTCTGTAATGCCATTAAAAAGTTGCAAAAGCAGTACAACATATCTGCTAATAGTATTAAAGGTATTGGCATTTCATACCAAATGCACGGTTTGGTTATTGTTGATGAAAATGGAAAACCTTTAAGAAAAAGCATTATTTGGTGCGATAGTAGAGCAGTTAAAATAGGAAACGATGCGTTCAATGTTATTGGTGAAGAAACGTGTTCTAGTGCATTATTGAATTCTCCTGCAAACTTTACGGCTTCAAAATTAAAATGGGTAAAAGAAAATGAACCTGAAATTTATAGTAAGATCCATAAGTTTATGTTGCCTGGAGATTATATTGCCTATAAGTTTTCAAACACCATCAACACAACAATTTCAGGGCTATCCGAGGGCATTTTTTGGGATTTTAAAAATGACCAGATTGCTGATTTCTTGATGGAACATTACGGTATTGATAAAGCTTTGGTGCCAGACATTGTTGAAACTTTTGGTAAACAATCTGTTGTTGGTGCAAAAGGAGAAAAGGAAAGTGGTATTGTGGCAGGAACGCCTATTTTCTATCGGGCGGGCGACCAACCCAATAACGCTTTATCGCTAAATGTATTTAATCCCGGTGAAGTTGCAGCAACTGGTGGTACATCAGGTGTAGTATATGCCGTTACTGATAGTTTGTCGGTTAAGGAAAGTTCTCGGGTTAATAATTTTGCCCATGTTAATTATAAAAAAGGGGCAAATGCAAGAATTGGAAAATTGCTATGTATCAATGGAGCGGGAATTCAATACCGTTGGTTGCTCAATAATCTTGCGGTGGATTCATACGAAGAGATGAACAATTTAGCAGAAAATATTCCAGTTGGGTCCGATGGGGTTTGTTTGATTACATTTGGGAATGGGGCTGAAAGGATGCTAAACAACAAAGAGATAGGTACAAGAATTTTAAATCTAAACCTTAATATTCACCATAAAGGTCATCTTTGTCGTGCTGCTCTTGAAGGCATTGCTTTTTCATTTGTTTATGGTGTTGAAATTTTAAAGTCCGACGGCATAAAACCTAAAGTAATCCGGGCAGGCAACGATAATTTATTCCGTTCAGAAATTTTTGCAAATACAGTATCAACCCTTATTGGACAAGAAATTGAAATTTACAACACAACAGGAGCGATTGGTGCAGCACGTGCCGCAGGTTTGCATAAAGGCGATTTTAAAAATTTTGGAAAAAACATCATGGATAACGACCATGTAATGACATTTAAACCGCTAAATGATAAAGTACCATATTTGGAAGCGTACAATAAATGGAAAGACGAATTAGAACTCATATTGAACAAAAAATAACAAATTAATAAATCAACGATTAAACATTAAAAGCTATGGCATTAATAGGAAACAAAGAATACTATAAAGGTATTGGCAACATTAAATTTGAAGGAAAAGAATCAGACAACCCATTGGCGTTTAAATATTATAACCCAGACCAAGTGGTGGCTGGAAAAACCATGCGCGAGTGGTTTAAATTTTCGGTAGCTTATTGGCATACCTTCTGCGGTCAAGGAAGTGACCCGTTTGGACCAGGAACACAAAGTTTTGAATGGGATAAAGCTTCAGACCCAATTCAAGCGGCGAAAGATAAAGCTGATGCGGCTTTCGAATTCATAACCAAAATGGGATTTGGTTACTACTGTTTTCACGATTTCGATTTAATAAAAGAAGGTGCAACTTTTGCCGAATCGGAATCAAGATTGGCAACAATAGTTGATTATTTAAAACAAAAACAAGCCGATTCTGGCGTGAAGTTACTTTGGGGTACCGCAAACTGTTTTTCAAATCCGCGTTACATGAATGGTGCTGCAACCAATCCGGAATTTAGTGTTGTAGCTAGGGCTGGCGGACAAATAAAATTGGCACTTGATGCTACCATGGCTTTAAATGGTGAAAACTATGTGTTTTGGGGTGGACGTGAAGGTTATATGAGCCTATTAAATACAGATATGGGTCGTGAGCTGGACCATATGGGACGCTTTTTGGGTATGGCAAGGGATTATGCACGTTCTAAAGGGTTTAAAGGTAATTTCTTTATAGAGCCCAAACCAATGGAACCATCAAAACACCAATACGATTTTGATACAGCTACAGCTATTGGTTTCCTAAAGGAATATGGTTTGGACAAAGATTTCAAAATAAACATAGAAGTGAATCACGCAACCTTGGCGCAGCACACGTTTCAACATGAAATTGAAGTTGCAGCAAAAGCAGGTATGCTAGGAAGTTTAGATGCCAACCGCGGTGATTATCAAAATGGTTGGGATACAGATCAGTTCCCTAATAATATTCAGGAAACTACTGAAGCTATGTTGGTATTCCTAAAGGCAGGTGGTTTGCAAGGTGGAGGTGTTAATTTTGATGCTAAGATTAGACGTAATTCAACCGATTTGGAAGATGTGTTCCTGGCTCATATTGGGGGAGCAGATACGTTTGCCAGAGCCTTGTTGATTGCAGACAAAATAATCACCTCTTCTCCTTATGAAAAACTTCGTAAAGAACGTTACAGCAGTTTTGATTCAGGAAAAGGAAAAGATTTTGAAAATGGCAAATTAACCATGGAAGATTTGTATAAAATAGCTCAAGAGAATGGAGAGTTGCCTTTAAAAAGTGGTAAACAAGAGTTATTTGAAAACATTATAAATCAATACATTTAAGAAATAACAAACTAACCTAAAGAAGCATTATGGGAGCATCAACCAATTCAAAGTATTTGATAAAACTCACTTTAGTTGCAACGCTTGGCGGTTTATTGTTTGGATACGATACAGGCGTAATTTCAGGAACTGTTGGTTCGTTGGAGAGTTTTTTCGTAGCACCAAAAGGTTTGTCTGAGAATGCAGCAAATGCCTTTAAAGGGTTTATTGTAGCAAGTGCTTTGATTGGTTGCATTGTTGGAGGTCTTATAGGCGGAATTGTAAGCAAAAAGCTAGGCAGGAAAAATGGATTGATTTTAGCTGCTGTATTGTTTTTGGTTTCCGCTCTTGGGTCTGCCATGCCAGAGATGATTATTGCACCTATCGGTGAATTGGACCATACGTTTTCTACAATATTCATTATATATAGGATTACAGGAGGAGTAGGTGTTGGTTTGGCATCAATGCTGTCGCCGCTTTATATTGCTGAAATTGCGCCAGCCGAAAGTAGAGGTAAGTTGGTTTCCTTTAATCAATTGGCCATTGTAGGAGGTTTTATGGTGGTTTATTTTGTGAATTACTTTATCGCTAGGGGCGGTGGTTCAGACGAATGGTTAAATGCTGTTGGTTGGAGATGGATGTTCGCTTCCGAAATTGTGCCGGCCGGACTATTTTTGTTCCTATTATTCTTTGTGCCAGATACACCCCGTTCTTTAATGCTGAGAAGTAAACCGGAGCAAGCTTTAGAGATTCTCAGCAAAGTAAACGGTAAAGAACGTGCTTTGTCAATAGTGGAGGAGATAAAGGCCACTATGGTTCAACATTCAGGAAAACTTCTATCCTTTGGCTGGTTGGTCATACTTATTGGTATTGCACTGTCTGTTTTTCAGCAATTTGTCGGTATTAATGTGGTACTTTATTACGCACCGGAAATCTTTAAATCCATCGACCCTAATACCGATGGAGCATTATTACTAACCATTATTGTCGGAATAGTCAATTTCTTGTTTACAATAATTGCGATTAAGACTGTGGACAAATTTGGTAGAAAACCATTGATGATAATTGGGGCAATGGGCATGGGTGTGGCCATGTTGTCATTAGGATTTGTGTTTTTTTTAGGTGCCACGGGTTATTTAGCTTTGGGGTGCATGATGTTGTATGTTGCTAGTTTTGCAATGAGTTGGGGACCTGTTACTTGGGTATTGCTTTCTGAAATATTCCCTAATAAAATTAGAGGACGTGCCATGGCCATAGCGGTTGCTGCCCAATGGGTGTCAAACTATTTGGTTTCATTAACCTTCCCAATGATGGATGATAATACATACTTAACAGAACAATTTAACCACGGATTTGCATATTGGGTTTATGGGGTGATGTCTTTGGTGGCTATGTGGTTTGTTCGGAAGTATGTTCCAGAAACAAAAGGGAAAACTTTAGAAGAAATGGAAAGTCTTTGTGAAAAATAATTCTGACTGGGTATTTAATTGATGGGTTTTCTTGAGATGATTTTTTTATTGCACTGATTAACAGTTAATTAATGTATTTTGTTTTTTAAGTAGAAAATAGACTAATTAAATTTAATTAAAAAAGTACCACATGACAATGGTAAAATGGACGTTATAGTTGTTATCTAAGTATAAATTAAATTTAATTGAAGAATGAAAAAACAAATTATTGTTTTTATATTGTTTTTTGTGGGTTTAACTACAGCTTTCGCACAGGACTGGAATACAAATTTTGCCTTAGCAAAAGAAAAGGCAACTTTAGAAAATAAGCCCATTATATTGGTTTTTCAAGGCTCGGATTGGTGTGCCCCCTGCATTAAACTTGATCGTGAAATTTGGAGTACAGATGAGTTTAAGGCTTATTCCAAAGCACATTTTGTTATGCTAAAGGCAGATTTTCCGCGAAAAAAACAAAATGCTTTGTCAAAAACTCAAGCCAAAGAAAATGCAACTTTAGCTGAAACTTATAACAAGAATGGTATATTTCCCTTTGTTGTCGTTCTAGATAATAAAGGCAAAGTAATGGGACAGACAGGTTATAAGAAAACCACACCAAAATTATTTATTGATGAGCTAAATGCATTTCTAAATTAGTTTGAAAAGCCTAATTACTTCTTTTTTAATAGTATGCTCCATAGTATGCTCGGCGCAAAAGACATTCACGCGCACTCTCAAACTTATGGGTAGCCGATTTGACATTTCAGTGGTCGATCAAGATTCGATTTCAGCAAACGAAGATATAGATCTCGCTGTCGCAGAAATAACAAGAATTGAGAAACTAATATCCTCTTGGAATCCAAATTCCCAAACTTCAGAAATCAATAATAATGCAGGAATAAAACCTGTACAAGTTAGTGAGGAACTTTTTGGTCTCATTGAAAGGGCTATGGCCATATCAAAATTAACTGATGGCGCTTTTGATATCAGTTATGCCTCAATGGATAAAATTTGGAAGTTCGATGGAAGTATGACAGTCATGCCAATAGAGAGCGAAATAAAAAATTCGGTAGCCAAAGTTGGCTATGAAAACATTGTTTTAAACAAAGAAAACAGAACTGTTTTTCTAAAGCTTGCTGGAATGAAAATCGGTTTTGGAGCCATAGGCAAGGGCTATGCGGCAGACAAGGCAAAGGCCCTATTAATGGCCAAAGGTGTGCCTGCTGGGATTATAAATGCTTCGGGCGATATGAATACTTGGGGCAAGCAACCAAACGGGAGTGAGTGGAAAGTAGCTATAACCAACCCATTAAATAAAAATAAAGTTTTCGCTCTACTGCCTATCACAAATGGTGCCGTGGTTACTTCTGGAAATTATGAGAAATATGTTGAATTTAACGGAAAAAGATTTACCCATATCATTGATCCGAGAACGGGTTATCCGTCAAGCGGCATTATTAGCGTTACAGTTTTTGCTCCAAAAGCAGAACTGGCAGATGCACTGGCTACATCAGTTTTTGTTATGGGTAAAGAGGCTGGGTTGGACAGGATAAATCAATTGCCGCAAATAGAATGTATTATTATCGATGATGAGGGCAACATTATTAAATCCGAGAATATTCAAATAGAAAAATTATGATAAAGCGTTTTTTAATTTTAATGGCTATGGCTTGCATTTTTTACAGCTGTACTGTTGTTAAAGAATACGAAAAGGTAAACATTAACGATCCAGATATGGCGCTTACAACACATAAGAGCGACCGAAATGTAAGTACCATGCATTCATACCGAGAAGCCGCCGTTGGCGCAAACGGTGGAAAAACAGGAGGGGGCTGTGGTTGTAATTAATTATGGAAAATCAATTAAAAAAAATAATTTTTTTGTTGTGCATTTTCACGTTTGTGAAAACTATGGCACAAACAGACCAAGATGCAACCAACGTTTATAAAAAGCGTGTTTTAGAAACCAGTGAAGTCGATTTTTTGTCAAGTTACTATTCGCAAAATGGTGATAATGCTGCTGTAACTGGTGGTAATGGCACTGAGGAGCTAACTGATGCTACGGCAACTTTTGTAGTTTCAATGCCCATGAATGATGATGACGTTTTGACTATTGATGCTGGAATTTCAGCGTACACATCGGCTTCTTCAAGTAATATTAATCCTTTTGATGACGGATCAGCAGACCCATTTCAGGCATCTTCTGGTGCCTCAAGTAGCGATTTGTGGGCTAATCTTACCGGAAGTTATAGCCATAGCTCTGATGATAGGAATACTATTTGGTCCACTAAAATTTCCATATCTTCTGAGTACGACTACTTCTCCGTTGGTGTTGGTGGTTCGTACAGCAAACTTTTTAATGAAAAAAACACAGAATTAAGTGTGAATGCCAATGTTTATTTAGATACTTGGAATCCCATTTATCCTTTTGAATTAAGACCTTTTGAAGCTGGTGGAAATGGGTTGAACAATAGGCTGTTTACAACCAAAACCATTACAGGAAATGCCAATTATAATCCAAGCTTTCAGAGGTTCAGCAATCAGGGACGTAACTCATATTCCTTAGGGTTTGGCTTTTCCCAAATTCTTGATAAAAATGTGCAAGGTTTGTTGACCGTGGATTTTATAAAACAGCAAGGTTTGTTGTCCACGCCTTTCCAACGTGTATATTTTGCTGACGTTGCAGATTCTTTTATTGATAGTTTTCAATTGGCGGATGCTATTGAACAATTGCCAGACAGCAGATTTAAAGTAGCATTTGGAGGTCGTTTAAACTGGTATTTGAATGAAAGATTGACGATGAGGTCGTTCTACAGATACTATTTTGATGATTGGGGAATCAATTCGCACACGGCAAGTATAGAGTTTCCAGTTAAAATAACCGACAAGTTTACGCTTTACCCGTCCTATAGGTTTTATAACCAAACATCTGCAGATTATTTTAATCCGTATGAAGTTGCTTTGTCAACTGATGAATTCTATACTTCAGATTACGATCTTTCAGAATACACTGCAAATCAGTTTGGTTTCGGGGTTACCTACACCGATATTTTTGCGAAACCACACATTTGGAAATTGGGTCTGAAAAGTATAGATCTAAAATTTTATAAATATGACAGGGATACTACATTTGGCTCCAGTATTGTTACCACAGGCTTCAAGTTTGTGATGGATTAAAATGAAACCCTGAAACTAAGGTTTGGGGTAATGCCCAAAGAAGACTGTGAAACTTCTTCAATGGAATTGTCGTTGCCAAGAAGATAATACGTGTTTAAATTATTGTTGTGATTAAGCAGGTTCAAAACAGAAAATCCTATTTCACCTTTAATTTTTTTAGACAAATTTATTTGATAGTTAGAGGACAAATCAACCCTAAGATAGTCTTTTAATCGAGTGCTATTAGCAAGTTCATAATTTATTTTGTTGTTGTTAATTTCATCTCCAGATATGGGTTTTGTGGTTGGTTTACCAGAATGCCAATTGAATCCACCGGAAAATTTAAAATTGTTGAGATTATAGGAGGTTCCAAAGGTAATGGTATTTGTGATATCAAAATTCGTGTGAAATTCATCAGCACGAAGCGTTTCAAAATCGTAATAGCCATCCATCAAGGTATAGCTCAGCCAAGTGTTTAAATTTTTGAATTGCTTTCTCAGTAGGAAATCAAAACCATATACGGTGTAATCTCCAAATGTTCTTGAATAAATGTATTGATTTTGAAACCCTTGGCTTTGCGATGTTATTCCCGTCACCTTTTTAAAATAACCCTCTCCGTTAATCAACCAACCACCTCGGTTATATTGCAAACCCACAGAAGCCTGTTTACTTTTTATAACAGGAATATTGGTGTTGTTTGATAATTGCCATCGGCGTTCATCAACACCTAAAAAATCGCCCTGCAAATTGATGATTTGAGAGGTGACTTGATGTTTAAACTCTCCAAGGACTTCCAAATTTAAATAGTTGTTAATGGCTCTGTTGAAGCTTAATCTCGGCTCAAAAATATATGTATTGAATTTTGGGATGTAATTTGCACGCAAGCCAGCCGTTAGTGCATTTTTTTTGTTTTCTGAAATATATTTTACTTGTGAAAAAATATCGTGTGTTCTAATTACTTCGGCAACAAAAAGGCTATATGACGGATTATTTACGTCATCATAGTTGGTGACTTGGGTTTCAGTAAATTGATAGCCATTTAAGATTGAAAATCTGTTGTTGAATTTATAGATGGTGTTAAGTTTTGCCCCTGTTTCAGAAACCTTATTGGTTTGATATGCACGCTGGTTAAGGCCAATGTTTTCATTAATGCCTTTTATTTGGTAGTTGGTTTCGTAAGCTTGCAAGGTTATTTCGAAAGTTGGACTCCAGGTTCTTTTGTAAAATAAACCTCCTCCGTAACTAATTTGCTCAAGACTGCTCTGCCGTGATTCAATAGAACCGTTCATAGTGGCATTTTCATCAAATTTTAGTTCATTTTCAAGCGTTAAAAAATTTAATCTAATTTGGTTCTTTTCGTCTATTTGGTATAGCCATCTTAAACTGGTATCAAAAAAATCGAACTCAATATTTGAGTTGTTTTGGCTACTATTATTGCTGTCCAATTCAGAATTCTGTTTTATTCTCTTAAAAAATGAATCGTAGGTTGGGGTCTTGTAAAAATCGCTCAAGCCTTTTCGTGCTGAAATTTGTAGCGAAGAGTTTTTGCTTGTAGGCACATCGGCAAAGGCATCCAAATTCAAGAAATTTATGCCAATACTGGCCTTAAAATCAGGATTTGTAGCGTCAGTAGTTTGCATTTCAATAGTGCCAGATACGCCATCGGTATAATTGGCACTCGAACCATTTTTTATGAGCGTAACGTTGTCAATCATTTTGGGGTTAAAAATAGATACCAGCCCAAAAAAATGTCCAGATTGATACATTTTAATGCCATCCCATAAAAGAAGGTTTTCATCATTGCTACCCCCACGAATGTTGATGTTTGATACCGTTTCATCAACACTTTGTATTCCAGGTAGAGCTTGAACCGTTTGCAGAATATCAGGTTCAATCAAACCGGGCAAAATACCGAACTCTGAAACATTAATTTTAAACGTTCCGTTTTTGAGTTTACTAATTCCTTCAACTAAATAATTAGATAAAACAACTTGCTTTAACTTAACCAATTTGATATCTAAATATATGGTGGCACAGGAATCTCTTTTAAAGTAGTATAGAGGTTTTTTTAAAGGTTTATATCCCAAATGTTGAAACAGGAGGTTTTTCTCATTTTTTTTTATTTCAATCTGAAAATAACCATTGTCATCACTACTTGTTGTGGTGTTTTGGCTCTGTATGGTTGCATTAGCAATTGCAGTATTGGTTTCGGTTTCTTTAAGGTAGCCACATAAAAAAAAGGAATCTTGTTCAGTTATGGAAACAAAGTCGTTTAAAACGGAAAAATTTAAAGAGGTTTGTTTCTCTAAATCAATTAGAGCTTCTTCAAACGAACTATTTTCTGGTGGAAAGGTTACCATAACACCATCTATGGTGCTGAATAGGTAATTAAAACGATATGGATATTTTTTTTCCAAATGCTCTAAAACTTCAAAAAGGAGTACTTTTTGTTGCTGTGCTTGAACATTGAATGAAAAAAAAACAAAAAATAGGATTACTACATACCGTACGTTATTCAATTTGATGCAATGAAATTTTAGACGATGAATCCATAACAAACTTTAGCTTTAAGGGGAGGGTAATGGATTTTAGGGCTTCCTTTAAGTTATAATGATTAAAACCTCCTGTAAATAATTGATTTGCCGTATTTTCGTCAACTGAAATTTCAACATTGTACTGTCTTTCAAGTTCCTGAACAACTTCAGAAAAAGGTACTTTTTTAAAGTAACTGGCATTTGAAAGCCACAATGGTTTACTGCCTGCATCAACTATATCTGTAGTGACTTCTCCATTGATGATTCTATACATGTTTCCGGGAAGTACCGCCCATTTTTCTTTGCCATAAGTTAATAGTACTTGACCTTCAAAGCAACTCACCTCAAATAGGTTTTTTCGGTTTTTTACATTGAATCGCGTACCCACTACGGTTACTTTGCCAACGGCGGTATTAACATCGAAATTTGAACCTTTAGCTACCTTAAAAAAAGCTTCCCCTTCTAAAGTAACAGATCTTTTATCTGCCCAGGTTTTTTCATCATACTCAATTTCAGACGCTGCGTTTAGGGTAACTTGTGATGCATCTGGAAGTTGAACCAGTCTTTTTTCAGCAGCAGCGGTTTCAATGCTCACCGTATTATTTGAAAATAATAGAAAATAAACAGCAAAACCTACAACTAAAACACTAGCAATTTTCAACATTGGATTCAACCAGTTGTGTTTTTTCTTTAAATGCTTTTTAGCATCAATTTGTGGCTTGAGTTCATCAAAATCCTTTGCTTTTGAAAAGTGGGACACACTGAAAACAGGGGCTTCATCAACAATTTTTTTCAAAAGTTCGTTGTCCTCAATCAGTTCAAAAGCTTTACCCTCTTCTTCTGTTAAATCTCCGGCAAGCCATTTTTTATTTAAGTAATCTTTGTCCATAGATTATGCTTTACTATTATAACAATTTGGAAGACTTTTTTGCGTAAAAATTATTGAATTCTTCAAGTTCAGCTTTCAGCTTTAATGATGCGTTGTAAACCCTACTATCAACAACGCGCCTTGTAACACCAAGTATTTCGGCTATTTCGGTATGCGATTTTTTATCCGCTTTGCTCATCAAAAACGTAATGCGCTGTTCTTCTGGTAATGTGCCCAATGCCTTTTGGTATTTTTTTAAAAACTGTTTTTCCTCTAAAATAAATTCTGGGCTTTCATTGGTATATTCCTTTGGTTTTTCTTCTTTGTACCGCATAACCACTTTTTGGTGTTTTATGTCATTCAGCATTAAATTGTTGGCCACTTTAAATAGAAATGACCGTGCTGAGGAAGGTTTTACGTTTTTGCAATTTTCCCAAAGTTTAATAAAAGCTTCCTGCATTTTGTCATTTGGATCCAGGTGCGACCCAAATTTGTAGTACAAGAAATCATGCAGGTTTTTGGCGTATTTATTATAAATTCCTGAGAAAATCTTTTCTTCACAAATATGTTCCCGAATATCTTTTGGCATTACGGTTTATTATTGGTTAAATTTAGAAAAAATTGTTTTAGTACGTAATTTGGTTGATTAAATTGTTATATCTACGTAACGGATTAATTAAAAAGTTGTTGTGAATATTAAAATAAAGTTATTTCTTACATTGTTGGTGTTGGCTGTTTTTTCGGCTTGCCGAAATGACGAGTATCGCTTTGGAGAGCCTTTAAATGGTGAACCTTTGGTTAAAGAATCAATGGTTGCTAACTTAATCAAGCGCACCACATTAAAAGATGGTTCTTTTGATAACATTATTGACAGTGCAAGTTGCATCACCGTAAAACTACCAGTTCAATTGATGGTTAATGGTAACCAAGTTACAATTAATACAGTAGATGATTATGAAATAATTGCATCTATTTTTAGTGAAAGTGACACGGATACCGATACCCTTACAATTACCTACCCAATCACAATTATCTTGGAAGATTTTACTGAAGTGTCTGTTAATTCAAAAAGTGAACTTAATATTTACAGGAATGAATGTGACGATGAAGACGAAGAAGATGACGATATTGAATGTATAGATTTTGACTACCCAATTTTAGTAACAACATACAATACTTTAACCGATAAACTAGATGCTGTGAGCATTGATAGTGACAAAGCTCTTTATGAATTTATTGAAGAGATTGAAGATTATCTCATTGTCAACATAAACTTCCCAATAACCCTAACGCTTTACGATGGTACGTTTGTAAGCATAAATAATCTAGATGATTTACAATTGGCCATTGAAGACGTTATCAATGCATGCGATGAAGATGACGATTTTGATTTTGAAGATGATGACCATCATTCAACAGAAACAGAAGAAAGCTTCAAGGCTTTGATTGCACAATGTCCACTAAAAATATATGAACTTGTGGTTAGTGGCCAGCATCAAGAAGCTCAGTTTAGTGGTTTTGAATTTGAATTTAACTCTGATGGTTCAGCCATCGCAACCAATGGATCTAGTACTGTTTACCAAGGTTCTTGGTATGTAAGTTTAGATACTGGATTAAGGTTGACCATAGGTTTTGATGATTTTTCAATAATTAGACATACTTGGCGACTTAAAGAAATAAATCCTGAGGATAATGGCACCCAAATCGATTTACAGTTTGGTGAGGACGAAATGAAATTGAAGCAAGCTTGTCCTTAAATAACATTTAAGCTTTTAATTGCAGCGAAACTTCAACCGAAACGGTTTTAGCAGAACTTAGTGTTTTTGGGCAGTTCAATACCTTTTCAAAATCAAATTCTGAAGTATCTAACGTTAAGTTGGCTTTAATAAAAACGGTATCATCTATTTTTTTGATGCTGCCTAAAAAGGTTTTTTGTTTTTTATTGCAAAGCACTTTTAAGTCCCCTTTAAAAATTACGGTAGATTCACTTTCAGATAATTCAGAATAATCAAATTCTAAAAGCTCTCCAAAAAATTCAATTTTAGGAATTGCAGGAAAGACAATAATTCCATTTTCAAGGTCTTCATTTTTTTTAAACAACGAAATTCGAAGGTTATAATCTTCTAAAATAGATTCAATTTCAAACTTGTTTTTTAATGGTTGCCTTGAATAAGACTTTGCCATGTAAAATGTTATGTCGCCTTCAAAAGCTCTGTAAACTGGGTTTTGATTTTTAATTGCATTCGCCATAAAATAAGTTTTTAATTATAGTTTATCATGTAGGTTAAGCTATAATAGATTACTATTAATCATGGGCTGGATTACTTAATTCAATATATGCTCTTTTGTATATAACAACTTTAAAGGCTTTTTTACTGAAAAAAGATGAAATCAATCACTTAATCGATGTTGGTTGTCCAATTTTTAAAAAAAGTTCTACAAATTCTTAAAATCTCCGTGTAAACTTTAAAGTTGGGTTGTTATATAAATAAACATTGGTATTAGGGATTTTAACCAACTGAATAATATATAATATTTTGACACGCCCCTTTCATAATCTATATATCGCTGTAATGGTTGCAATTACTTTAATTGTAACTGCTTATTTGGTGTACACGGGCTACACATATTACAGTCTGCCCTTAGAAGAACGATTTTACCACCCCCGACACAATTGGTTTAAACCCAGCGGAATTTATGGACAGGGATTGGGTGTTTTTGGAACATTAATGATTTTAATTGGTGTTTTAATCTATATAGCGCGTAAACGCTATAATTTTTTATCGAAAGCAATTCGTTTAAAATACCTATTGGAGTTTCACATTTTTTTGTGCACGTTGGGTCCCATCCTTATTTTATTCCATACAACATTTAAGTTTGGCGGCATTGTTTCCATTGCGTTTTGGAGCATGGTGGCGGTAGTCTTGAGTGGTGTGGCCGGAAGGTTTATTTATATTCAAATACCCAGAACCATTGAAGGTAGGGCGCTAACTTTAAAAGAAGTTAAAAACCTAAAAACCGATTTGCCTTCGGTGCTAAATGAAAAGTTTGATTTTGATGCCCAAACGCTTCAAGTCATTGAAAATGTAACCAATTCGGAAAATATATCTTACAACAATGTAAGGCAGTTAAAAAGGGAGTTCAAGTTGAAGAAAATACCCAAAGAAGACCAAAAATATATTTTAAAATTGGTTCGGGACGATGTGAAGCTTTCGGGCAAAATAGCACGACTGGAAACCATGCAAAGGTTATTTAAATATTGGCATGTGGCGCATTTGCCATTTGCTTTAATTATGCTAGTCATTGTAGTTCTGCATATAGGAATTACAGTGGCTTTTGGCTATAAATGGATATTTTAAATGGAAGAGGTACTGTTAGAACAAATATTGGTTTATGGCACGGTATTTATACTTTGTGCGATAACAGTCTTCTTTTACACCCGAAAAAAGAAGGTGAAATCGGTTATTGTTGAAAAGAAAGTTGAAATAGCCAAAGAAGAAGGCCTTTTTGAGCCCGTTTCGCTATATCCCCACATTAACTTAAACTATTGTATTGGTAGTGGGGCCTGCATAACCGCTTGCCCTGAAAAAGACATTTTAGGTATAAAAGATGGTGTTGCCACGGTAATCAATACCGCCAACTGCATTGGTCATGGTGCCTGTTTTCATGCGTGTCCGGTAGAAGCCATTACCTTAAAAATTGGGACTGAAGCTCGAGGGGTAGATTTACCACATGTAAGCGAGTCGTTCGAAACCAACTTCAAAGGCATTTATATTGCTGGTGAGCTGGGTGGTATGGGGCTCATTAAAAATAGTGTGGAGCAGGGTCAACAGGCTATTGAAAATATGGTTAAGGCTAAAAAGCCTTCAAAGGAAAATGTTATTGATGTAGTAATTATTGGCGCCGGTCCTGCGGGAATATCGGCAACATTGGCCGCAAAACAACATGGTTTAACTAGTGTAACTTTAGAGCAAGACTCCTTGGGTGGTACGGTGTATACCTTTCCAAGGTCAAAAATAGTCATGACTGCTCCCATGGATTTACCGCTATATGGAAAGGCAAAATTATACAATACCTCAAAAGACGAATTGCTGCAACTGTGGAATAAAGTAATTTCCGAACACGACATCAAAATTCAGGAAAACACCAAGGTTGAAAGTATCATTCCAATAGAAGATAAAACGTTCAAAATAGTGACCAATACCAATGAAGAATTCATTTGTAACCATGTATTGCTAGCTATTGGTAAACGTGGAAGCCCGAGAAAATTGTACGTTCCCGGAGAGGACACCCAAAAAGTGGCCTACCGATTATTGGAGCCGGAAAACATTAAAGATAAAAACGTATTGGTTGTTGGTGGAGGCGATTCAGCTATAGAATCGGCGTTGCTTTTAAAAGATGAAAACAATACAACTTTATCCTATAGAAAAGACAAGTTTGCCAGATTGAAGCCAAAAAATCGGGAAAAAGTTCAACAGGCCATAGAAGATGGTTCGATGAAAGTTATATACAACTCTAACGTAGTTTCCATAAATGAAAAGGATGTGTTGTTAAAGATTGATGAAGATGATGAGGTGAAACAAATAGACAACGATTTGGTTTACATTTTTGCTGGTGGGGAACTGCCAACAAGCTTTCTGGAAAAGGCCGGTGTAAAAATCACCAAGCGTTTTGGATATACCATGAAAAGCCATTAAAACACTATTTGAAAAAGTTAATAGTACATATAGCAATTTTGGTTTTTTGTGCGGCCTTGGGCAATGCGCAGATATCTCCTGGTGAGTTATCTGAAGCACATAAAGAGTTGGAAGGCATGAGCAATTGTACCCAATGTCATGAGTTGGGAAACAAGGTTTTAAACAGCAAATGTTTGGATTGCCACAAAGAAATACAAGAGTTGATTAGTAATAAACATGGTTTGCATGCCAGTCCAAGTGTTGTTAAACAGGATTGTTTTAAGTGCCATAGTGAACACCATGGGAGGAAGTTTGATGAAATTCATTTTGATGAAGATAATTTTAACCATAGCGAAACAGGATATGAATTAGAGGGTAAGCACGCCACGATTGATTGTAGAGAATGCCATATGCCAGACAATATTCAAAATAGTGAGCTGAAAAAAAAGAAAAACACATTTTTGGGTTTAAACCAAGAGTGTTTAACCTGTCATGACGATTTTCACCAAAAAACACTGTCGCAAGATTGTATTCAGTGCCATGGTTTTGATGCCTTTAGACCTGCAACAAACTTTAATCATGATAATACCAAATTTGCCTTAAAAGGAAAACATATTGATGTGGAGTGTATTGAATGTCATAAGGAAACCACTAGAAACGGAAAAGAATTTCAAGAATTTACAGGGTTGGCGTTTGATGATTGTATTGCCTGTCATGAAGATGCTCACGAAGCTAAACTTCCGGGGGATTGCAAATCTTGCCACAAAGAAAGTGATTTTAATTTATTTTTTGGACAAAAAACCTTCGACCATAACTTAACCCATTTTACTTTAAAAGGAAAACATCAAGAAGTTGATTGCTATGAGTGCCACAAAGAAACCGACAATCCGCTATTGGTTTTCCAAGATAATTTGCGCATAACGGAAAACAATTGTGCCAAATGCCATGACGATGTTCATGATGGTAAATTTGGTCAAGATTGTGCCAAGTGCCACCGCGAAACCAGTTTTTCATCTATTAAAAACATCAAAAGTTTTGACCATAGCGTTACAGATTACCCATTGGAAGGCAAGCACCTTGAGGTAGATTGTAAAAAATGCCACAAAACGGGCCATTATACAGACCCCATTGACTTTTCGGCATGTAACAAATGCCATAAGGATTATCATAAAGGTGAGTTTGCGGTAAATAATGTGTCGCCAGACTGTGTGGAATGCCATTCGTTGCAAGAAGGTTTCGATTATAGTTTATTTACGCTCGAGCGACATGAGGAAACCAATTTTCCTCTAAAAGGCGCACATGTTGCCACACCTTGTTACGCTTGCCATGTTAGTAAAGAAAAGCAACGATGGACATTTGTTGATATGGGTTCAGAATGTGTGGATTGCCATAATGATATCCATGAAGATTTTATTTCAGAGAAGTTTTATCCAGAACAAAACTGTACGGCTTGCCATGTTAATGATTCATGGTCTAGCATTGATTCATTTAACCATTCAAACACAAAATGGCCACTTACAGGAAAACATCAAGATGTAGCTTGTAGTGCGTGTCATTTTAGCGAAAACGAAAAAAATAAGTCTGAAATAGTACAGAAATTCATCGATTTAGATTCAGACTGTATAGCATGTCATGAAAATGTACATGAAGATAAATTTGCCATAAACGGTGTAACCGACTGTGTGAGGTGCCACGTCACAACTAGTTGGATGCCCGAGAATTTTGATCACGATACCACAAATTTCCCTCTAGAAGGTAAGCACAGAGAAGTTGATTGCAAGGCTTGTCATACGAGCACCATAATTGACGGTAAAGAAGAAGTCATTTACAAGATAAACAAATTCGAATGTATAGACTGCCATTCATAATAGGGTTGTTTTTGATGGTGACATCGGTTTTTGCGCAATCGCCCCACGGGGAAGATTTCAAGATTAATTGTAACCAATGCCATAATCCATCAGGTTGGGAAATAGATATTTACCTCATGCGTTTTGACCATGGCAAAACAGATTTTGCACTTGAGGGTGCCCATGCACAAACAGATTGCAAAGCCTGTCATGAAACGCTCGTATTCAAGGGAGCCCCGAAAGATTGCGCTTCTTGCCATAACGATGTGCATAGCATGTCCGTGGGAAATGATTGCGCCCAATGCCATACCACCAAAACTTGGATTGTTGACAATGTTCAGGAAATACATGAAGCCAACGGATTTCCACTTATTGGGGCGCACGGAGGTTTAAGTTGTGTAGAATGCCATACTTCGGAAACGAACATAAGATTTGATAGAATCGGTAATGATTGTATTAGCTGCCACAGGCAAGATTTTGAGGCAACGCAGCATCCTAATCATACCGAATCTGGTTTTTCAACAAATTGTGTTGAATGCCACAGCCCTCTAGGAACTGGATGGGAGAGTGATAAAATTGCCAATCATGATTTCTTCCCACTTACTTTGGGTCATGACATACAAGATTGTACCCAATGCCATAAAACAGATAAATTTTCTGATGCCGACCCAAATTGCGTAACGTGCCATCAGGCTGATTATGATGGAACGTTAAATCCGCAACACAGAAACAATGGTTTTCCAACAGATTGTGTAAGCTGTCATACCACAAATCCAGGGTGGAAACCGGCTAATATAAATCATGATTTTTTCCCATTAACCCGAGGACATGATATTCAAGACTGTAAAGCATGCCATATTACTGATAATTTTTCGGATGCTGACCCGAATTGTGTGAGCTGCCACCAAACGGACTTTGATGGTACAACAAACCCGAACCATAGCACCGTTGGATTCTCAACGGATTGCGCAAGTTGCCATACAACAATACCTGGTTGGACACCAGCGAATATTAACCATGACTTTTTCCCTTTAACACAAGGTCATGATATACAAGATTGTACCCAATGCCATACCACGGGTAATTTCGCCGATGCGGATCCAAATTGCGTGAGCTGTCACCAAACGGATTATGATGGCACCACAAATCCAAATCACACTACTGTTGGATTTTCAACAGACTGTGTACAATGTCATACAACAATACCAGGTTGGACGCCTGCAAACATAAACCATGACTTTTTTCCATTGACTTTGGGCCATGACATTCAGGATTGTACGCAGTGCCATACCACAGGCAATTATAGTGACGCTGATCCAAATTGTGTAATGTGCCATCAAACTGATTATGACGGTGCAACTGACCCTAACCATAGTTTAAATGGTTTCCCAACGGATTGCGCAAGTTGCCATACTACGGTACCTGGTTGGACACCAGCGAGCATAAACCATGACTTTTTCCCATTGACTTTGGGCCATGATATTCAAGATTGTACACAGTGCCATACCACAGGAAACTTTGCAGATGCGGATCCAAATTGTGTGAGCTGTCATCAAACTGATTATGACGGTGCAACTGATCCTAACCATAGTATAAATGGTTTCCCAACAGACTGTGCAAGTTGTCATACCACAGCTCCAGGCTGGACGCCAGCAAGCATAAATCACGATTTTTTCCCGTTAACACAGGGCCACGATATACAAGATTGTACACAGTGCCATACCACGGGTAATTTCGCCGATGCGGATCCAAATTGCGTGAGCTGTCACCAAACGCATTATGATGGCACCACAAATCCAAATCATACTACTGTTGGATTCTCAACAGACTGTGTACAATGTCATACAACAGTACCTGGCTGGACGCCTGCAAACATAAACCATGACTTTTTTCCATTGACTTTGGGCCATGATATTCAGGATTGTACACAATGCCATACCACAGGTAATTACAGTGATGCTGATCCAAATTGCGTAAGCTGTCACCAAACTGATTACGATGGAACTACGAATCCAAATCATAGCTTAAATGGTTTTCCAACCGATTGTGTGAGCTGCCATACCACAAATCCTGGTTGGACACCGGCGAACATAAATCATGACTTTTTCCCATTGACCTTGGGCCATGATATTCAGGATTGTACGCAGTGCCATACCACAGGAAATTTTGCTGACGCCGATCCAAATTGTGTGAGTTGTCACCAAACGGACTATGATGGAACGACCAATCCAAACCACAGTTTAAATGGTTTCCCAACGGATTGTGCAAGTTGTCATACCACAAATCCGGGATGGACACCGGCGAACATAAATCATGACTTTTTCCCACTGACCATGGGCCATGATATTCAGGATTGTACGCAGTGCCATACTACAGGTAATTTCGCAGACGCCGATCCAAATTGTGTGAGCTGTCACCAAACGGACTATGAAGGCACCACAAATCCAAACCATAGCGCGAACAGTTTCCCCACAGATTGTGCAAGCTGCCACACCACGAACCCTGGTTGGACACCTGCTAATATTAATCATGACTTTTTCCCTCTGACCTTGGGCCATGATATTCAGGATTGTACCCAATGTCATAAAACAGCAAATTACAGTGATGCAGATCCGAATTGTGTGAGCTGTCATCAAACGGATTATGATAATGCTACAAATCCGAATCACAGGGCAACTGGTTTCCCAACAGATTGTGTAGAGTGCCATACTACAAATCCAGGATGGACGCCTTCAACGTTCGATCACAATCCATATTTCCCGATTGATAGCCAAAGTAGGCACAAACAGCCGGATCAATGGGATACTTGTATTGATTGTCATATAGATCCTAGCAATTTTTCAGTATTTGACTGCATACATTGCCATACGCGAGACCATAACACAAACCAAGGAAATCAAAGATGTTACGAATGTCACCCCCGGGGCAGAGCGTAACAGTGGACAAGATGATGAGATTAAGATTTTACTTTATTTTCATACTATGTATGGGATTAACAACAATTAACCTACAAGCGCAAGAAAACGAGCATACCATTATTGGTGAGGTTACTTTTGTTACTTCCAAGAATGCTTATGTGCGGTTTGAAAACACCAATGTTATTGCTGTTGGGGATACGTTGCAAACACCTATTAAGGAAAAATGTCTTTTGGTTACCAACAAGTCATCATCATCAGTAGTGTGTTTAAAACTTAATAATTGCATTGTAAATAAAAAAGATAAAATTTCATACGTATATGAAATAAAAGATAAAAGTGTGGTTTTGGAAAGCGAGGAAATTCAGGAAGATATTGGAATTAGCTATAATGATTCCATTCAAGCCATACAAAGTAAAAAGACCACTTATGTTGAGCGAATAAAAAGCAGGTTATCGGCCGCAAGTTATAGTAATTTTAATCAGCTTCAGGATGATAACCATAGATTAATGACCAGATTTTATTTGGAGGCCGACCATATAAATAACTCAAAATTCTCGGTAGAAAGTTACTTGAACTATAGGCAAAACATTTATCCGAAGGATACAACAAGTAATATGAACAAGAGTCATTTGAATGTGTACAACATGGCCGTAAGGTATGATGTCGATACCACACTTTCAGTTACTTTTGGTAGAAAGATAAATTATAAAATTTCCTCGCTTGGCGCCATAGATGGTATACAGGCCGAAAAGTTTTTGGGGAATAATTACGTTGGAGTTATCGCAGGATTTAGGCCAGATATTTATGACTACGGATTTAACCCAAACCTAATGCAATATGGGGGTTATGTTGGTAAATTAACAAAATCAAAAAATTTTAACTCTCAAACCACCCTTGGGTTTGCCGAACAAAGAAACCAAAGTGATATTGACAGGCGTTTTGCTTATTTTCAACACTCCAGTAGTATTTTTAAAAACCTCCATTTATTTTCAACTTTAGAAGTGGATTTATATAACAAAGTGAACGACAGCGTTAAGGAAAATGCCCGAATAACGAACTTTTATGTTTCTAGCCGATATCGTTTTAACAAGAACATTAATTTGTCCTTATCTTACGATTCCAGAAAACGCATCATTTATTATAAAACCTACGAAACTGATATTGAGCGTTTGCTTGACGAGGATATTGCCAGACAAGGATTCAGGGCGAGATTGAATGTAAGGCCAATAAAGCATATGTACACTGGGTTTAGCTACAGCAAAAGGCTTCAAAGTGATAGCCAAAATAAATCCGATAATATTTATGGTTATGTTAGCATGTCTAAATTGCCGATTGATGGGCGTTTGTCTTTGACGTTCAATATGAACAATTCCAACTATTTGCAAAGCAATATAGCCTCATTGCGTTATTCACGCGAATTTATTGATGGCAGGTTGGGCACAGATATGTACTATAGGTATGTAAATTATAAATACAATACTGATATACCAGATTTTGCCCAACATTACGTAGGAGGCTATTTTTCTTATTATATTGACCGATCTTTTACCGTTAGTTTATCTGGGGAAGTTTCAATATATGATAATGTCACAAATTATAGGGTGAACACCCAAATTATTAAACGCTTTTTTAGAAGCAAAAAACAAAAACAATGAAATGCCCATTAACAAAAAGCAGGAAACTAACCGAATTTTATAATAGGGCATTACATCTGACCATTAAAAAACAAATAATATTAACAGATGAAAACAAAATCTTTTTTAATTGCTGCAATGGCAATCATAACATTTATAGGATGTAAAAATGATCCAAAAGTAATTCCGGCCGCTGATGCCGAAAACAACAATGCATCAGGCATTTTTTCAGGAGATTCCGATTCAAAAGTAGATTTCAACAATGTATCTTCGGCATCAAATGAGTTCCATTCAGTGGTTGTAAAGGAAGTGCTGCCAACGTCAAAATACGTGTATTTAAATGTTACCGAAAATGGGGGAGAACCTTATTGGATTGCCTCAAGAAGTATGAAGGTAAATGTGGGGGAAACCTATTATTATAAAGGCGGGCTTTTAAAGACCAATTTTGAAAGCAAAGAATATGATCGTGTTTTTGATAGGGTGTATCTCATATCAAGTTTGATTAGTGCATCTGAACATGGCAAAGAAGGAGCAAGCCCAAGTGACGAGAGTTATACACCAGTTCCAAGCAATATGCCAAAAGTAGATATAGAAATGCATACTGAAAAAGTGGTGCATCATCAAGGTTCCATGAAAATTTCAGAATTGGTCAACAATCCAAAAAAATTTGAAGGCCAAACTGTGCAATTAGATGGTGTTTGTACCAAAATTAACGCAGGCATTATGAATCGAAACTGGATACATATAAAAGACGGTACAATGGATGATTACGATTTGGTTGTAACTTCAGATGCTTATGTTCCAGAAGGAGCTTTGTTTACAATTAAAGCCCAAGTTGTTTTAAATAAGGACTTTGGTGCTGGTTATAAATATGATTTGATTCTAGAGAACGGAACTTTAATAAAATAGCTTAAATTTGCATCCTTTGGGCATAAAATTAAACTAAAAAACAGATTGATGGTTATAGGTGTTTTAAAAGAATGGCATGATAAAAAGGTAGGACTCGTTCCTGCAGTGGTAAAAAAACTAATTACCAAAGGGTATGAGGTACAGGTGGAAACCAAGTCTGGAAGGACTTCATTCATTGCAAATGCAGATTTTGAAGCAGCCGGAGCTATTATAAAAGATAGGGAAGATATTTATAAAAATGCCGATATTATTATTTCATTTACTCCGGTAAAGGAGGAAGAATATGTGAAGTTTAGAAAAGGAACCATTTATATTTCACATTTTAAACCGTATATTTTTAATGATGTTTCCGAAAAATTGAAAAAACACGGTATACAAGCTTTTAGCTTGGACATGATTCCACGCTCATCAATAGCACAATCTATGGATGTTTTATCCTCTATGGCTTCAATTGCAGGATATAAGGCTGTTTTAAGGGCGGCAGATTTGCTTCCAAGGTATTTTCCTATGTTGATTACTTCGGCAGGAAGCATCAAACCAGCAAAAGTTTTGGTTATTGGCGCTGGTGTAGCAGGTTTACAAGCTATTGCCACAGCAAAACGTATAGGTGCTATAGTAGAAGCCGTTGATACTCGATTGGAAACCGAAGAAGAAGTAAAGAGTTTGGGCGGAAAGTTCTTAAAGGTGGAAGGGGCAAACCAAGCTATAAAAAATGGCTATGGTGCTGAGCAAAGTGAAGAATTCATGCAAAAGCAAAGGGAAATGATGTTTAGCCATGTTACAGATGCCGACGTTGTTATTTGCACGGCTACAGTAAGAAGTACTAAAGCCCCAATAATTGTAACAAAGGAAATGGTTGAAAATATGCGCCGAGGTTCCGTAATTATAGATCTAGCTTCTGATGCTGGCGGTAATTGCGAACTCACCGAAGATGGAAAAACCATTGTGCATAACTATGTGCACATTGTTGGGGATTCTAATTTATCTGACGCGGCTGTTGTAGATGCAAGTACCCTTTTTGCCAATAATGTTTTCAATTTTTTAAATCATATCTCTGATGATGATTTAAAACTAAAAACCGAAAATCAAGATGAGATTTATACATCTTCATGTATATCTTCTGTTGTTTAAATCTCAGCAATTCACAATATTTTACTAACAAACAAACTAAATTATGACTGAAATCATTGAATTCATTTCGAACAATTTGAATATGATTTACATTTTGGCTTTTGCCATTTTTCTTGGATTTGAAATCATATCTAAAGTCCCCACAATTTTACATACACCCTTAATGTCAGGATCAAACGCTATTAGTGGTCTTATATTAATTGGTGCTATATTATTGATTCGGGTAACACCTTCAGACAATTATATAACCTTAATATTAGGAACCTGCGGGATTATTTTCGGCACCATAAATGCGTTTGGTGGATTTGCCGTTACGGGTAGAATGTTACAGATGTTTAACAAAAAAAATAAGAAATAATGTCGGTTTTTTTAGATTTAATCATTTTTGTAAGTTCTATTCTATTGATTGTTGGTTTGAGGAAATTATCGCATCCTAAATCAGCTAATAATGGAAATATTCTAGCTGCCATTGGTGTTGGTTTAGGGATTATGTTGGCCATATTTTATCCATTAGAGACCGAAAACAACAATTATTTATTTATTGCTCTAGGCATCATTATAGGTGGTGTAATAGGGTTGATATCGGCGAAAAAAGTGCCTATGACAGCCATGCCAGAAATGGTTTCCTTATTCAATGGTTTTGGTGGTTTTTCTGCCGCGTTGATTTCTTTAATTTGGTTGATAAACAATAATGCCATTGGTGGGGTTTCGGATATGAGCGTTGTTTTGTCCAATCTGTTTTTAGGTTTTGTGGCTTTTACAGGTTCTATGGTTGCGTATGGCAAATTGAGTGGTAAGCTTCAAGATCGCCATCTTAAAATACCATATGCCACAGTTGTTAATATTATTTTATTAGCCGTTGCCATTGCAATGACTATATATTTTGCGTATCACGGTAGGTTGACCACTTTAGAACTTTCAGTATTTACAGTGCTTTCCGTCATTTACGGTATTACGTTTGTGGCTCCAATTGGGGGTGCTGATATGCCTGTTGTCATTTCATTATTGAACTCTTTAACGGGAATTACCGCTGCCATTTCAGGAATTATGACCGATAATAAGTTGATGTTGCTGGGTGGTGTTCTTGTGGGGTCTTCGGGTATTATTTTAACCATGCTCATGTGTACCGCGATGAACCGAACTTTGGTTGGGGTTTTATTTGGAAGTTTCACAAGTTCTGGTGCTTCAAGTGGAGCTTCTGGTAGTGCAACAGAAGGTACAATAAAGGAAATTTCTGTTTCCGATTTGGCGGTTCAATTGGCATATTCAGATCGTGTGGCTATTATCCCTGGTTATGGAATGGCTGTAGCTCAAGCTCAAAAAGTCACAAAGGACGTTGAAAATCTTCTTAACAGTAAGGGTGTAGAACTTAAATACACGATTCACCCAGTTGCGGGTAGAATGCCAGGTCATATGAATGTATTGCTAGCTGAAGCCGATGTAAGCTATGATAAACTTCTTGATTTGGAAGAGGCCAACGATTTTCTGGCTGATACCGATGTTGCCATAATTGTTGGCGCAAATGATGTTGTTAACCCAGCTGCTAAAGAGGATCCTTCCAGTAAAATTTATGGTATGCCTATTTTAGATTTGGCAAAAACCAAAAACGTGGTTGTTTTAAAGCGAAGCATGAATCCTGGTTATGCTGGTATTGAAAACCCTTTATTCTTTAAAGACAACACAAAAATGCTATTTAATGATGCCAAAAAATCTCTAGAAAGTATTCTTAGTGAGCTAAAGGAATTGTAAAAAATTAGAGTTCCGTTTCAATACTTAGAAACGGAACTCTTTCGGTACATTAATTAACCAACCAACCTAACTTTATGTACCGTTTAAGATATAACCTGATATTTTCTCTTTTTAAGGTAGGCTAAAATGCTTATCGCAACGATCCAGGCCACCACAACATATACCCAAGTTGGTATAGGAATTGGGTCTCCAGTGGCATAAGAATGCAATCCTGATAAATAGTAATTTACACCATAATAGGTCATGATTACGGTTGCCAAACCAAAAATGGTTGACACGTTGTAAATAAACAAACCTGTCATTTTTGGAATAATACGCATATGTAAAATGAAAGCGTACACCAAAACGGTAACCAATGCCCAAGTTTCTTTGGCATCCCAACCCCAATAACGGCCCCAAGATTCATTGGCCCAAACACCTCCTAAATAAGTTCCAATGCTTACCATAATCAAACCACCGGTAATGGTCAATTCACTGATATAAGACATCTCCGTAATGATGGCTTTTACGCGTTCTTTATTCTTTAAATTGGTAAAAATCATCAAAATCAGATTTATTAAACCGATGATGGCACCCAGCATTAAGAAGCCATAACTGCCAGCTTCCAGAGACACATGAATGGTTAACCAATACGATTTTAAAACGGGGACTAATGGCGTAATTTCAGGATCTAGGAAACTCATCATCGAAACCAAAAGAATGGTTGCGGCCAAAACCATAGTTGCTGCTAAACCACCAAACGATTTTCTGGTAAAAATAACACCTGCCAACGTGGTTGTCCATGCTATATAAATCATAGATTCGTAGCCGTTACTCCATGGTGCCCTACCTGAAATATACCAACGCAATCCCAATCCAATGGTATGGAATGCAAACCCAATTAAAACAATGGCGAATAATATCATATAGACTTTTTTCAGAGGTATCCTAGGTTTAAATACCGATAGAAATAGGAAGAACAAAAAGGCCATTCCCAATAAAAAATATAATAAAGCGAGTCTATTGAAAACATTAAGTTTATTCAAAAATATTTCAGCGTTTAGCTTGGTTTCGCTAGGCATAATATCACCACCGTTTTTAATTTGATATGCCTTTAATTCTGAAATTAAACCGTTCGCTTCAGCATAATTATTGGTTTCTACCCCTTTTATTAAGGCACTAGCATAGGCACCGAAAAAGTTTGAAGCCAACTGGCTGTCATGCCCATTTCCATGGCTATGATTGGAAATCCATGTGTTATTGTCGTCGTTTGTATCTGGAATGATATTCAACATACCACCAGAAAACATCATATTTACAATGTTTAACCTTTCATCTACTTTTATTAATTCTTTTTCATAAACACCACGGTCTTTGGGCGTTAAATTGTAAACTTGCCTAACCTCATCACGCAATTTATAATCGCCATTTTCATTAAAAAAATCTTTGTATGCAGCGTAATCACCTTTAACGCCTAATGCATTTAATAGGTCTTTATGTTTGCCCAGTTTAATAATTTTTTCACCGTACCAATCTTTACTATTAATAAACATACTTAGTAGAATTTGGTCGGCGTTCAAGCCTTTATAACTCTCTTTTCTATAAATTTTTCGCATTAATTCCCTGGAAAGCGTATGTACGGGTTTCATTCTACCTTTATAATCCTGTACCACCAATTTGCTAAAAGCTTCAGCGTGTTCTGAGCTAACCGAAGCATGGGTAATATGTGATATTTCGTTTTGGGCATTTATCATTTCCGTAGAAAGCATAAACCCTAAAGCAAAGATGAAAGTTGCGTTTGATGCTCTTAATTTTTTGATTTTTTGAATGACTTGATAGAATCTTGTATTCTTATTGAACAATGTCCAAATCAAGCCAATGGTAAGCAAAGCATATCCCAAATATGAAATGGTTGTACCCCAAAAATCATGGTTCACGCTTAGGTAAGTGCCTTTTTCATCCTTATCAAATGAGGATTGAAAAAATCGATAACCGCCATAATTCAATATGTTGTTCATGAAAATTCTAAAATCCATGTTCACGTTGTTGGGTTCATCAATAAGCACAACTTCACTGGCATAGGATGACGCACTATCGGTGCCAGGGTATTTATCTAAAATGAATTTTTTCAACTGGATATAAAATGGGAGATAAATGTCTTTTGAACCATAAGCTACAGAAAGGTTTAAACCCTCAAAAGACAAAATTTGAGGTCTTCCAGCGTTTCCCCGTGAACCATAAACAGTAGTTTCTTGTTTGTCGCCATTAACAGCAACCTCCAACTGCACGGCGGTTATGCTTTCGTTATTAACCTTTGGACTTTCAGATTCCATGGAAACGGTAGCTTTTGGGCTGAATTCGGGAAATACAAAATTATTCAAGCCGTCAGAATACAACGCTCTTAATCTTAAAGGTTTGTAGTTTTCAGAGCCAAAAATGGTATCGCGGGTTTGGGTTGCCATAACCATTTGCGAATAGGTTTTGCTGGTTTTGAACGATAACGAATCGCCTTGGTAGGAAATATTAAAAGCATCTGGGATTTCAGTATCATTAAAATTATAAAGTATGCCTTTAATGCGTTTGGTTTCACCTTCACTTAAAAAATAGTTTTCCCTTCCGTTCATGCCTGAAACCACCATTTTTAAGGTGGGTTTTCCGTTTTCATTGGTTGTTAAAACTTCGTTTGGGTTGGGAATAAAATCGGTGACTTCAACCTCCACCAAATCGCCATCAACCAAATAAGATTCTTTAAAATGATTGTTGCCAAGGGAAGCGAATAACACTTCTTCATTAAAATTATAGCTATTATTGTTTTTATTGACCTGAAATTTTAAATAGGAATTGGCAGATAAAAAACTGTTGGAAGCGTCGTTTTCGCGAATGTGCATCATGCCCTCATAACCAAAATACCGTGTAACGCCAGCTCCAATTAAAATAACGATAATGGCTGTGTGAAATAGAAGTAGAGGCCATTTTTTTTGTGGAATCATCCGGAATTTGAAGATGTTAACAATTATTGAAATCCCGAAAAGTGCCAGAAGTAGTTCGAACCACCATGCCTTGAAAATTAGTTTTTGGGCTGCACTGGTGCCAAAGTCGTTTTCCACAAATGTGGCAACACCTATGGCAATTGCGAACAGTAAAATATACAGGCCGGCGGCTCTGGTATTGAAAAATGGTTTTAGGTATTTGGCGAATACAGCGATGTATTTCTTCATAGAGACTTGATTTATTCAAAATTTGGGGCAAGGGGTAGATTTTCAGTTTGTTTTAAATTGACAAAATCTACACATTATAAGAACAACTAAGTCTCAGAAATTACATGGTTATTTCGGTCAAAAATGAAATAGAAATGGAATAATTCAGATTTATGGATTTGTTTATTCCGAAAATGGTCAAAAAAAGGAACATATAATACCCCCATTTAAACCGATTTATACCCTATATTTCATGCTCATTTTGCCGAAATTTGAATAATCATACTAGTAAAGTGGTTAAATTATACATTTAAAAACCTGCGCCTTAATTGACGCGGGTTTTTTTTATGGTATAACCTCGATTACGACTCGCTGGTATCTGGTTAACTTCGGGGTTCCCGAGTCTGATACTTCACAATTAAGGTGGATAGTTTCGCCCGGCTTAGCATCTTTGGGCACTATGATTTTTGATTTAGCAGAATTTGAAGATTGAATATCCTTCCCAGTATAGGTGTCGGCTTCATTATAATGCCACCATTTGTAAGAAAGCCCATCGCCATCTGGGTCTAATGTGGGTCTTGCATCTAGTTTAATTTTTGAACCGGCTTTAGCTTTTATATTCAGAGATTTATTTTTTAATCGGACAATTGGATGGTGGTTTGCCGAGGCATAATCCATAACACACCAATCTGCACGCGCGGCAAAATCATTTTGTACATCGTCAAGCCAACGCCATATAGGTTTAAAATAGTTGGTTCGTATTTTTACTTTTTCTTCATTGGTGTCATGCTCCATTTTTTTAGACCAACTGTTGTGGAAGCCCCATTGTTCCGTTGGGCGGGTATATGTTGAATCGGGTAGAGGATCCATCCAAACATTATGTCTTACCTTAACATAGCGTCCGCCCCAACCACCGTTGTTGGGTGATTCCATGCTTTGAAGTCCATTTGGTATATTGTATAAAAAGGAAGGGGTGTCTCCTTCTGCGTTAAAGGCTCCATGGTTGTTTTCATATACGTCACACAAAGGACCATGGCCATTCAGAATGTTTTTGGTCATCCATTCGGCTTCAAAATAGGTCTTGACTTCTTTTGGGAGCACTTTTGGCCATATATACGCCAAACAGTCAAATTGGTCGGATATGATGGTGGGAATGTTAAAATGCTCCCAATTGGGACGAATGTATTCTTGGTATGTTGTATCCTGTTCCCAAATAAGAAAGAGACGCATTTTAGCTGCAACTTCCTGCATTTTTTCAGGATGGTCTTCTTGAATGTTTTTCAATGCCCGCGAAATGGTATTGCAGCCACCCCAAGCCTGTATCCAAACTGGGCGAGGGTCGTCATCCAACAAAACTTGGGCAATGAGTGCTGCGCCTTGTGTACGGATATCATCTTCGCCTATTCCATCAATATTACCAACTTTCCATTTGCTTAAAAGATATTCTGGTTTTGGAAAATTTGGGTCGTGAAGTACAAGATTGTTATATACTTTTCCGTAATGCTCAATAAAGTCCTTTACCCAAGTAACAGGATGAAAGGCATGCCAACCTTCGCCGCCTACCCAATGAAATTGCGAACTGCTATTAATGATGCCTTCAACCTCGAATTCGTTGCTGGTTAATAGAAAACGCACCATTGAGGCACGGTCATCTGCTTCGCCATCCGTTGTTACGATAACTCGTGGTCTTTCTTGTTGACAAAAAGCTTTGTTTACTCTGGCATTTATTAAAATCAATATACCCAAATAAAGTAGTATTTTTAAATTATTGAATATCATTGGCTAATTGTATAAAGTAAAAATAAAAAATAAGTTCTGGATATTGCGTCCAGAACTTATTAATTAAGTCATCCTCATTTGTTATTTATAAACAGTGACTTTTATCTTTATAAAATGGCCTTTAAGGTTACCCAATCATTATCAGTTTTAACTTTAATGATCGCTATGCCTTGAAAATAGTTTATTGGTATTTTGTTTGATTTTGCTTTTAGACTCATCACTTTTTGGCCATAAATATTAAATATTTCTATTTCATTACCCACGGTAATGCCTGTTAGGAAAGTTTTTCCGTCGGCTCTTAATATACCAATAGTTGGTTTGTTTTTAGTTTTAACAGATAAAGTAGTACTCGTTACCTGTAATTCTGAAGATATTTTAGGCAAATAGTTAGCATTGCCACTATAATTTGCAGTAAAGGTATAAGTTCCATCTTCTGAAAATGCAGTGGTAAATTGTGCGTTGCCTGCAGCATCAACTTCAACCGTGCCCACATGAGTGCCATCTTGATATATCATGACATATCCAGAAGGCGTATCGGTACTCGTAACGACGTTGATGTCAAAAAATACATTCTCACCAGTATTTACTTCCGAAGGACCAGACAAAGTAATCACGGCCTCATTTGAACGATTTAATCCTGAAACGCGATATAAACCAGAACCATGATTATTGATAACAGGGGCAAAATCAGAACTCGAGAATGTTCCCAAATCAATTTTACTCCACATATCTCGAATACTGCAATCCCCATTAAAGCCGAGAGCGGCTAAATCAACGGGTATGGATAATGCATTGTCTATTGATGGGTCTTGGGTAAACACCATAAACTCCATGGTTACACCATTTGGTGCATTTAATACCTCATCATCGAAGCCACAAAAAGCTTTAAATAACGTGTAGTCTTCTTGGGGAATATCAAATTCAATGATTGAATAGGCGTTTACACCAAATCCGTATTCATAAGCCATTCCGTTCACCGTTAAAGGATTATTATCTAAACTTTTGTTTATTTTCACAGTATCCCATCCACTTGTTGCACTTACCCAACTTAAATCTGTCAGTCGTGTTTCTGTATTGTCAGTTTTTATAATTCTGGGGTTAATCCAATCACCATGGTCGTAATTGAAGTTGTCACCAGCATCGGTAACAACTAAATATAATTTTGTTGCTCCAGTTATGTCAGCTTCAAGATAAACACCTTCATTTTGAATGGTTCTGCTAACCCTACCGGAATTCTTAATAGTTTTATTAACATCTACCTCTCTTTTTGTTGGGTCCTCAGTAGCTATCATAAATTCAAGTGTTGGCGTACTATTTATTTGATTGGTGCCGCCAAAATCCAATCCTGCAAAAGCAGTGAAACGGACTGTATTATTCGGTATTTGGTAAAGAATAACAGAATTGGCATGCGTACCCAAACCATTAGTGTAGGTGGTACCATTAATATTTAAAGGTCCATTTTCAACATTCAGATTTTTTTTAACGGTCATCCACCCTGATGTCGCATATTCCCAATCTAAATCCGTTAAAAGGATTGTGGAGTCGTCATCTAAATGAATCGTAGGATTTATCCAATCCGCCCAATCATAACTATTACCATCACTGGTGCCATCTACTATTAAAAATAGAGAAGTAGTTCCAGGGGTAATATCAACATCTATATCAACACCATAACCATCAGTCAATTCGGTAATGTTGCCACTTCTGTAGATGAGGTCATTAGTATTTACAAAATCATTGCCACCGTTATTGAACAGAGCCACATATTTATCACCTTCTGAGGGATCATCGGCTATCCAGGCCGTTCCGCTTTCACTGCTGAACCATTCTTGATTGTTCACCGAGGTTTTGTGCATAGTCAGTACTTCTTCATTGGTAATTAATGCATTGGTAAAAGCATTATTATCAGGCAGATTGCCTCCAAACATGAGAGGTGATTTAAAAATGGTCCATAAACTCATTAAGGTATATTGTTCATCTTCAGTAAATAATGTGTAGCGGTTGGTTGCGCGTTCGCCTCTAATAAACTTCCCTAAGGGCAACATATCTGCGTCAGGCCATGCCCCTGGAGATATATAAGGTGCCCAATCGGCGCAAAGACCGAAGGCGTAATTTAATTGGCTCCAATTATCCCAAAAGTCATCAAATATGCGCCACATATTGGAATGGTCTTTGGCATGCTCGTGTTGATTTAAAGGAGTTGCACCAGGAGACATGCTCAATACCATAGGACGCCCAGTTTGGTCGATGGCATTTCTTATGAGTTCAATTTCTGGATCATGGTAAGGACGCGATAAGTCATCTACCTTGATATAATCTACACCCCATGAAGCGTATAAATCCATGATGGAATTGTAATATTCTTGAGCGCCTTCCTTTGAGGCATCAATAGTCCAGTTATCCTGTAGCCAAGTACATTCAAAAGCAGTGGAGTAGATGTCAGCCGCGGTTTTGCCATTCCCATTAAGTATAGGTAGATTATCAGTAACCGCTTTTTTGGGAACACCCCGCATGATATGGATGCCAAACTTTAACCCTAAGCCGTGTACATAATCTGCCAAAGGTTTAAAACCCATGCCACCTGTAGAAGAAGGAAAGCGAGTTGGCGAGGGCAAGTACCTACCAAATTCATCATAAACAAATGTAGAATTATTAAAAGCATTGTAATGCCCATCGTCTTCGTTGTCCACATACCAGCGTATATCTACAACAATGTACTCCCAACCGGAGGCTTTTAGATTGGCAGCCATATAATCGGCATTGGCTTTAACTTCGCTTTCAACTACCGATGGACCAAAGCAGTCCCAACTGTTCCATCCCATAGGCGGGGTTAATGCCCATTTTTGAAAAGGCAGCTCATTGCCATTTTGGGCTAGTGTCATGAAGCCCAATAATATAGTTGCAAGTACAAAAATCTTTTTTTTCATAACCATGATTTTTTTTTGAAAAAAATCCCCGATGTTTTACATCGGGGATTTTGGTTTTAACAATTTATAGGGATTTCAAATAAATTGTGTTGATTAAGTTGCTATTAATCAGTTTAGTCTAAAGGTTTACTTTACTACCAACTTAGCAGTAGCTTTATCATTTACCTTAACGATGTAAAGTCCTGAATTCAATTGGTGGTTTACTTCAATAGTTTTAGAGTTTGCAAAATCTTTGTTAAGCAATTCTTTACCTAAAATGCTATAAACTTTAACGTTTACAGAACCTTCAAATGAATTAAGCGCAATTTTAAATGAATCTCCGTTTGATGGATTTGGGAAAACGCTAAATGAAGCAGCGTTTAATTCAAAATCGCTTGCACTTAATAGAGATTCATCATATACTTCAAAATGATCAATATAAAGTAAATCTTCAATCAAACCTAAATCAGCAGAATCACAAGACATAATTAAAAAGCCTACGTTTCCAAATGCACCAGGTCCAGTTGTAATTGTTTGGTCAAATGTAACCCACCCAGAACCGGTTGGAATAGGTACAAGAGTTTGGTTTCCAGTAGTATCATTAGTTGTTAAATCCCATGTAGCACTGTTCAAACAAAAATTAAATACATCGCTACTTGCTGCTGTTTCATTTTTAATTTTTGCTAGAATTCTGTAGCTTGTATTTGGTTTAATTTCAACCCCTGAATCCCATTTTAAAACACCTCCATTTGGGTAACAGGTACCTTTTAAATAAATACTACCGAAAGAGGTACCACAAGCATCTTCAGTATCGGTTTTTGGGTCAAAATTAGTCCATTCGCGGCTAAAATCGGTCAAGGCAGTAAAAGGACCAATCATTGAAGGATTGGCAACCATGTTTCCAGATGGGAATGTAGGTGTAAAACAATCTGATTTTATAGTAATTGAATATGTTTTGGTGGTTACGCCATCTTCAGCTGTTACCACAACATCTGTTGAACCTGCGTCTCCAGTAAGTGTAATGGTACCGTTGCCTGAAGTGATATTGGCACCTGCAACTACAGTGGTTCCATCAATATCAACAGAAGCAGTACCAGAATCAACTAAAATAGAATAACTAGTAATATTGCTATCAAAAGCTGGATATAAAGTTCCTGTGCTATGAGATAAAGATGCCAAACTAGCGTTTGAAGCGTTTAAATAAGTAGCGGCACGAGTTGCTGCAGTGGTTTCATCCATAACGCCATCATAAATATTGAATTCGTAAATTTTACCTATCCAAGTGGCGTCTCCACTCCAGGCATTCGAGCCTTTTCCTAGCCATGCCTGCTCAGTACCAATAGTAAAGCTTCCTGTTTCGTTTACTTTTGATTGAACAAGTACACCATCTTTAAATACGGTAAGTTCGGTACCAGTCAATACTACAACAATATGGTGTTTAAACCCATCATTGTTGGCAATTGTTGGCTCAAAAATTTCTATTTGATTAGCGTTGTAAGTACAACGAAACTCATCATCCCAGTGGCTTAATGCGGTGTAAAGCGCATTTCCGCCCCCGTCATTGCCAAAGTACCCAGTCCAAGTCCATTCTTGATTATCAGTTGGTGCGGATGAGAACACGTATTCCATGGTGATGGCAGTGTAACCAAAATCAGGATCACTGAAAGCTAACTCAAAACCATCAAACCCTAAATAATCTCCGTTGTTTACTAAATTCAATGCACCGTCAGCTACGAATGGTGTTCCGTATACAGTTGTTTTGGCTCCGTTTACAGAATCACTGAAGTCAGATTCAAAAGTCCAGCTATGGTTCAAGGTTAATTGGGCATTTGCTGTTAAGCTAAACGCAGTCATAAGTAAAAACATTGATACATAAGTGTACAAATGTTTTTTAGTTCTAACATGTAATTTTTCTCTCATGTCTTAAAAAAGTTTTAGTTAATAATTGTTTAAATATACAATAAGTGTTGGAAATACACTTAATCGTGGTGTAAATATATTAATCAAATCAAATTTTATAGGGGTTTAAAACATCCAAAAAAGGGGTACAAAATGTCCTTAATATGATTTAATTAGTGTTTTGGAAATTAGTAATTTTTAAAATCGAAAACAAGAATTGCATAAAATTATTTTAGATGGAAAGACCACATATTTGGCGACAATGGCTATAAGTGTTACCTTAGATTAAGAAAACAATAAATAAAGGCTATTGATTTTGGTAATTTGAAAATTGTTTTTCAAGCCCTAAATTTTAAAATGTACTGGTGAAAATTTATTTTTGAATCATAAATTATGTAATAAAAAATGGTTTGCTCAAAAAAAATATGAAAAGAAAAATTTCTCTTATAATTATTTTATTGTGCCTTGTTTCAGGATATGGGCAAAATTCCACGACCCAATTTAGTCCAATAGAAGATGAGCTCACCTTTCATGCCTTGGATGTGGAGCTTGGCGTTAATTCTATTGAACAAGATTCTCTTGGTTTTATTTGGATTGGTACTCCAGGAGGATTGTTCCGATATGATGGTACAGAATTTATCACTTACGGTAAAGATAAAGAGATTGCCCCCAATCGAAATCTCAGTAACAATTTTATACGTCAGTTGCGTCTTATTGACAAGGGAAGGCTTGCTATTACAACTTATGAGGGATTAAATATTTTTGACCCACGAAAAGAGTCTTTTGAATTGGTTAATGAAAAAAATGGATTGTTAAGTGATAATATTAGCCGATTTGAATACGGAGATAACGGTGAGTTTATTTTAGGGGTAGATAGCGTTGGCGTTCAGATATTGTATCCCGATAAAAAAATAACCTTATATTCAAATAACCCCCATGACTATGAATCTCTTTTTTCAGATGATATTATAAGCATGGTGCGCCAAGATGATTCCCTGCTATGGGTAGGTTCTAAAAATAATGGTCTCAATAAAATAAATCTCAAGAAAAAAAAGGTAACCAGGGTTTCCCTTGAGGGCGCTAAAAAAAGCTCGGTACTTCAAATAGATGCGCTTTACACCTGTAGTGATAATAATTTATGGATTGGTTCCAACAACGGGTTGTACGTTATTACGGCAACAAGCGATACCTTACACATGCAGAAATCTGATTTTGAGGGGAAAGGTTTGAGCGACAATAATATCCTTTGTTTTCAAGAGGACAATCTTGGACAAATTTGGATGGGTACACGAAATGGAGGGCTTAGCATTCTGGATAAACAAAGTTTTTTACAAAAAAAACCAGATTTACGGGTAAAATGGTATTTGCCGGAGGATGATGGTACAAGCGTTTCCAATAGATCGGTAACTGCATTAAAAAAAGATTGGGATGGGAATATGTGGATTGGAACAGGTATAGGTTTAATGTTTGTTAAGCCTGATGGTGAACCAGTAAAATTATTGCGGAAAAACAATGCAACAAGTGAAAGCTTGGGGCATGATAGGGTGTCTGCCCTTGAGGAACGATTTGATGGGAAGATTTGGATCGGAACTGATGGTTCAGGGTTAGATTTATTCGACCCCATGACGGGTTTATTTGAGCATTATAAAAATGTTCCCTATAATTCTTCTAGCATCAGCAACGACTATATTTTAGCCTTACATGAAGACAAGAACAGGAGGTTGTGGATTGGCACATATTTAGGAGGATTAAACAAAATGAGTCCTGAAACTGGGCGTTGTACGCATTATTTACAGGGAAACCCTGACCAAGGAAGCGATGTACGGGTTGTTTTTGAAGATGGTAAAGAACAAATTTGGGTGGGCACTAATAGAGGCGGTTTATTTAAGTATAACGAGGAACTTGATAAATTTGAATTTATTAGTTCTTTAGGGAAATTGGACATTCGAGACATTAAAGAGGATTTAAATGGTTTTTTATGGATGGCTACTTATGGTGACGGACTTTTAAAATACAACCCAAAGACCAACGAGTCTATTTTTTATAACACCACAAATATTAATGATTTTCCGAGTGATAATGTGTTAGGTATTTTGCTGCTTTCAAACGGTAGTTTGTTGGCCGGAACGGAAAACGGTGGATTGGTTAAATTTAACGACAGCACCAAAGACATTGTTGTTTTTAAGGAAAGGGATGGCCTTAGTAATCACTCCATCGCAAGTATTGTTATGGAAAACCAAAAGAGCATTTGGTTGGGTACGTACAGGGGGATAAGCCATTATAATGCAGAAACGGGTCACATATACAATTTGAATACCTATACAAACATACAAAGGGGTATGTTTCGTTGTGGTTTAATAACCAAATCGGGTGCCATTTATTTTGGAGGAGACAAAGGCTTGAATATTTTTCATTCAGAAAAATTCGAGACCAAAAAGGAGGCTCATCCCATAGTTTTTAAAAAGTTAGAGGTATTGGATAAAAAGATTCAGGTCTCTGAAAATGATGACAACACCATTCTTGGTAGCTCTATCTTATATGAAGACCACATTTCCTTAAACCATAACGAAAACTTTTTGTCGCTAGATTATGTGGTCTTAAAATATCCGTACTTAAAAGATGTCGTTTACTCTTATTGGGTTGATGGTTATAATGATTATTGGGTAAGTACGAACGAATCGGGGAAGGTCAATTTATTAAATATTCCACATGGAGATTATACTCTAAATGTTAAGGCCCAATTGGGCTCAGGTGAGGAGGTTACCAAAAGACTACTCTTAACCGTCAACCCTCCCTTTTGGAAAACCACTATAGCATACATTTGTTATTTGCTGTTCTTTGTGGCTGCCCTATACTGGTTTATGAAATATTATACTGAACGCATCAAGCTTATAAACTCATTGGAATTTGAAAAGAAGCAACGCCAATTGGAGTATAATTTTAATGAAGAAAGAATGCGTTTCTTTACCAGTTTTTCCCATGAACTAAAAACACCACTTACCTTAATTTTGGCTCCTTTAGAGGACTTATTGGCTGAAATAAAATCAATTAAGCATAAAAATAGCCTTAACCTCATTCAGAAAAATGCCAAACAACTGTTGCAAACTATAAACAAGCTACTGGAATTTAGAAAATCTAATTTAGGATTAAGCAAACTAAGGATTGAAGAACATAACCTAACCGAATGTTTAGACCAATGGATACATAACTATTTTCCTTTGGCGAGAAAAAGAGGCATGGCATTAAGTTATGATTTTCCTGAAGAAGATCTTTTTGCTTGGTTTGACTTGGAAAAAATGCACATTATTTTTAACAACTTGTTGTCCAATGCATTTAAGTACACCAAAGATAATGGTGAAATACATGTATCTTTAAGTTATGATGAAGAGAGTTTTGAGATAAAAGTTAAGGATACGGGTTATGGTATGGAAAAGGAGGAGCTGGAACATGTTTTTGAAAGATATTACCAGGCAAGTTCGGTTAAAAGCAAGGAAGGTATAGGTATTGGTTTGGCGTTGTCCAAAAATTTCGCAGAACTGCATATGGGGACCATAAACATAGAGAGTGAGAAGAACAAGGGCAGTGTTTTTTCAGTGGTTATTCCTAGAGACAAATCGCTATTTGTAGATGCCATTTTAGATGTTAAGGACACCGACAAAGTAAATGAAACGGTGATTGCTGATGAATGGGTGGCATCATCAGAAGTAAAGTCTTCTGAAGATATCACCTCCAATATAAATATAGATAAGGAAAAGGAACTTGTTTTGCTCGTTGACGACAACCCAGATATTCTCAATTATTTAGACGGTTTGTTAGAAGGTAAGTACGATTTGATATATGCCAAGGATGGCGAAGAAGGGGTGGAAAAAGCATTGCGTTATGTACCAGATTTAATAGTGTCGGATGTTATGATGCCCAAACTAAGTGGTATACAACTTTGTAACGCCTTAAAAGAAACTATTGAAACCACACATATCCCTATAATTCTATTGACAGCCAAAGGAAATACCGAAAGTATAGAGGAAGGCTACAAGCATGGAGCCGACGACTATATTATAAAGCCATTTAGTGGTAAAATTTTGCAGACCAGAATTAGAAATCTTTTGGACACGAGGAAAAAACTGCGAAACTATTTCTTGAAAAATGAAGATGCTCAGTTGGATGCCATAAATGGAAACTCCACGCTTTTGGAGCAAGAAAAAGACTTTTTAAACAAACTGGAAGGTGTCATATTAAATCATTTAGATGAAGAAAAGCTGGATGTTTGGGTGGTATCACAAGATATAGGCATGAGTAGAACATCACTTTACCGCAAAATAAAAGCCATTACAGGCCTAAATATCAATCAGTACATTAGAAAAGTGAAAATGGATAAGGCAGCCGAATTATTAAAAACAGGAAACTATACAATAGCCCAAGCATCTTATGAAGTCGGATTTAGTAATGTAAAATATTTTAGAAAACTATTTAAAGAACAGTTTGAAAAGCTACCTTCCGATCTTACAAAAAACAAGATGTATTGATTGTAAGATTTAATTGTGAATTTTGTTGCTTTTAAAGGTTTTTTTTTTGAAATTCGTACATAAGCGTAATAAATTCAGAGTATTAATAGTTTGAAACTAGTTGATTTTAAGGCGTGTTTTGCTAGTTTGTTTTTATTTTGAACAATTATTACCCCAAGTTTAGATGATTTGTCACCTATCGACATAGTGGTGATAATCTAAATTTGTTCTGTGTGTATCGAACATTTTAAGACTACCAAAATAAAATAGAAATAACCAGATTAAAATTACAGTATATGGGGAAAACCTAAGATGAATTAAAAATCAATAAAAAGTAAAGTTTTGCAATTTGATTTTACAGTATTTCATCAGCAAACTAAAACAACAAAATAAAAGAACTAACAATTCTTTTCATTAATTAAACTAAACTAAAATGATAAAATTAATCAAAATGAGAAAAGTGTTCTTTTCTTGTCTTGAATTTGATTTGAAACTAAAATCCCTGATGCTTTTATTGTGCATCACTTCCTTTCAAGTTCAGGCAGCAAAAGAAAATGTTACGGATTTCAAAAGTGAAATTCAAAAACGAACCATTACAGGTGTAGTTAAAGATAACCAAGGTGTGCCACTTCCAGGTGCCAACGTTATCGTAAAAGGAACAACCACAGGAGTTGTTACAGATTTTGATGGTGAATTCGAGCTTAATATAGACGAATCTGCCACTATCTTAGTAGTTACTTATGTTGGTTTTGAGCCTCAAGAAATTAATATAGGAACCAGGTCTGTATTTAGTATTGTTCTAAACGAAAGCCAAGAAGCTCTAGATGAGGTTGTAATCGTAGGTTTTGGTGGAGCACAGAAAAAAGCCAGTGTTGTAAGTTCCATTACCACAATATCGCCTAAAGAAATAAAAGGACCTACAAGTAACTTAACCACTATGATGGCTGGTAGAGTTTCTGGTATGATTGCTTTTCAACGTAGTGGTGAGCCAGGTGCCGATAATTCAGATTTCTTTATTCGTGGATTAGGCTCTTTTGGTTCTGGTAAATTGAATCCCCTTATTTTAATAGATAATATTGAGTCTACATCAACTGATATGGCTCGATTACAGCCAGATGACATCGAAAGTTTTTCTGTATTGAAAGATGCGGCCGCCGCTGCAGTATATGGTGCCCGTGGTGCCAATGGTGTGGTTTTGATTGTTACTAAAAAAGGTAAAGCGGGTAAAACGAGTTTCAGTTTTCGTTCAGAAACAAGTTTTTCGTCTAATACACAGAATTTTAAATTTGCCGATAATATTACTTACATGAATTTGGCAAATGAAGCGTATTTAACAAGAGACCCTCAATTAACGCCTCCTTATTCGCAAAATAAAATATTTAGAACATCCATTGGTGATAACGAATATTTATACCCCAATAATAATTGGATAGATGAACTAATTAAAGACTATACAGTAAATAGCCGTTATAATATTAGTGCCCAAGGTGGTGGTGAAAAAGCAAGATACTATATATCAGGAACATATAACATAGACAATGGTGTTTTGAACGTAGAGGGTAACAACAATTTCAACAATAATATTAAACTGAGAAACTATTCTTTGAGAAGTAATGTTGATGTAAATCTTACTGAAACAACCAAAGCCTCTATAAATCTATATGGTCAATTTGATGACTATAATGGCCCTATTGGCGGTGGTGCTCGTATATTCAATTATGCACTATGGTCTAATCCTGTTCTATTCCCTAAAACTTATCCTTCCAGTTTTCTTCCTTATATTCAGCATCCATTGTTTGGTGCTGCTGTAACAGGAGGTATAAACCCTACCATTATGGTGAATCCTTATGCTGAAATGGTAAAAGGGTTTCAGGTTAACAAGGCATCCACCATCCAAGCACAAGTAGAGTTTAATCAAGACTTCGGTTTTATTTTGGAAGGTTTGACGGCACGTGCTATGGGTTATGTGAGACGTTACTCATTTTTTGACCTTAGAAGGGAATATAACCCGTTTTATTACACCGGTCAATTTAATCCAGATGAGGGTACCATCCGTTTAACAAATATAAACTCCGGTGCTGAAGGTTCTATAGGAGCTGCCGGTAGAGATTACCTTGAATATTTTCCTGGTGCCAAAGTTTTGGATTCTAGAATTCATCTGCAAACCGCGGTTAATTATGCCAGAACGTTTAATGAGGTGCATGAAGTTACAGGTATGTTAATCAATTATTTAGAGAGTTTTGAAACTGGCAATGCTGGAAACTTAATACTTTCATTACCGAGTAGAAACCATGGTATTTCAGGTAGATTTACTTATGGTTATGATAGCAAATATTTCTTTGAGTTCAATTTTGGTTATAACGGTTCCGAGCGTTTTGCAAAGGGATCCAGATATGGATACTTCCCTTCTCTAGGTTTTGCTTACAATCTCTCCAATGAAAATTTTTGGGAACCAATTAGAGACGTAGTTTCTGATCTTAAATTCCGTTTTACTTATGGTTTGGTGGGTAATGATCAGATTGGTGCTGCAGATCAGCGTTTCTTCTATCTTTCTAATGTTGATCTAAATAACGGTACTTATGGTTATTCGTTTGGTGAAGAATTTGAGTACGGTAGACCGGGCGTATTTTTATCTAGATACGCTAATCCAAATATTGGTTGGGAAGAATCAAGACAAATAAACTTAGGTTTAGATTTGGAATTATTTGATGATTTAGGACTTATAGTCGATGCATTTAGACAAAACCGTACTAATATCCTTCAAGCACGTTCCAATATTGGGGCAACTCTAGGACTTACCAGTACGCCTATAACCAACTTTGCAGAAGTTGAAAGTAGAGGTATGGATGCAACTTTAACCTATAATAAATCATTTAACGAAAATTGGTGGACGCAATTGCGAGGAAACTTTACCTATGCGACCAATGAATTTGTAGTATCTGATGAAATCAATTATCCCGATGAATTATCTTACCGCTCTGTTATTGGTCTAAATACCAACCAAAGGTTTGGGTATATTGCCGAACGTCTGTTTGTTGATGATGACGAAGTTGCAAACTCTCCAGCTCAGTTTGGTGATGTAAGAGGTGGCGACATTAAATATAGGGATGTAAATGGTGATGATGTCATCAATGAGAACGATTTAGTGCCCATTGGCTTTCCAACAGTACCAGAAATTGTTTATGGTTTTGGTGGTACCATAGGATACAAGAACTTTGATATCAGCGCCTTTTTTCAAGGTGTTGCCAGAACCTCATTGTTTATCAATGCAGAAAACATTGCTCCTTTTGTAATTAATGGGCCTTTCCAAAACGGATTGTTGGATGTTATTGCTAACGATTATTGGTCTGAAACCAATCGTAATTCTTATGCCTTCTGGCCACGTTTAAGTAATCAATTTGAGGTTAACAATAACCAAAATTCAACGTGGTGGATGCGTGATGGGTCTTTCTTAAGGTTAAAATCGGTTGAGGCAGGTTATAATTTCCCAGAAAGCTTTACTAACAAGTTAGGCATGCAAGGTATTAGATTATATTTTAGTGGTACCAATTTGGCTTTGTGGAGCAAGTTTAAATTGTGGGACCCAGAAATGGGAGGAAACGGATTGGGGTATCCAATTCAGCAAGTTTATAACATAGGTTTAAAAGTTGACTTCTAAAAAAATTAGTTATGAATATTATAAATAAGATAAAAATTAATCGAAAAAGTAGAAAACTTCAGGGAATGATAGGTTCCGTGATAATGGTTTTCAGCTTGTTGACCTCAGAATCGTGTGAGGAAACTTTTTTGGATGTGGTACCAGATAACTTGGCTACCATTGAGGATGCATTTACATTAAGGAACGAAGCAGAAAAGTATCTGTTTACGTGTTACAGTTACATTCCGATAGGTGGTGATGTAGTATATAATTTTGGACTTTTGCTTGGTGATGAAGCTTGGATACCACCCAATAACTCTTCTTTCACGGCATTTTCACATTATATTGCCCGTGGATTACAACAAGCCTCAAATCCCTATTTAGATGTTTGGGAAGGTACTGGACAGGGTGGTGGGTACCCTTATCCAGGTGGACCTGGCGTGCCAGGAAATTATCCAATGTTTGATGGCATCAGGCATTGCAATGTTTTAATTGAGCGTTTGGAAGGTACTAATCAAGTGCCAGACCTAAGTACTAATGAGCGTGCTAGATGGGTGGCTGAGGCTAAGTTTTTAAAAGCTTTTTACCATTATTATTTATTACGTATGTATGGGCCTATACCTGTAATGCGTACAAATATTCCTGTTGATGCACCGGACGACGAGATTCAGGTATCTCGCGAGCCTGTTGATGATGTTGTAGATTATTTGGTGCAATTATTGGATGAAGCAAGAATAGATCTTCCTAGAACTATTGTTAATACCCAAAATGAATTGGGACGCGTTACCAGATCGGCAGCGGTTGGATTAAAAGCGGAATTATTGCTTATGGCTGCAAGTCCTTTATTCAATGGAAATACAGATATGGCTGGTTTTACAAATAAAGATGGAACACCTTTGTTCAATACCAGTTATGATGCGTCAAAATGGCAAAGAGCTGCTGATGCGGCCAAAGCGGCTATTGATATTGCCGAAACTGATGAGCACAGTCTTTATTATAAAATGGATGATGTTTATGAACTATCAGATACTACTCTAACAAAGCTTAATGTTAGAGGAGCTGTAACTGAAAGTTGGAACACCGAGGTTCTTTGGTCCAGCCATTCTGCTTCATCTGTGCCTTTGCAACAAATATGTGTTGCACCATTTACGCATAGTTCGGATGCCTCTTATTCACCTGCTAACCAAAACACAGCACGTAGATCTTATGCTGCCACTTTAGAATCAGCCAATAATTTCTACACGATTAATGGTGTGCCAATGGAGGAAGATATTACTTTGGATTTTACAAAGGTGGATTCCATAAGAAGGGCAGGTCCAGAACATAAATTAAACATACATGAAGGCTACACGACAGCAAATTTGAATTTTAACAGAGAACCCCGATTTTATGCTGATTTGGGCTTTGATGGTGCGGTTTGGTACGTTAATGAATGTTTGGATAATGAAGAGCAATATTACTTAAGAGCCAAGCGTAGTGGTCCTGCTGGAAATGGAGATAGCCCATTCAACTACAACACTACAGGATATTTTGTTAAAAAATTGGTGCATAACGAATCCAACGGATTTACAATTAGAGATTATGCCTGGCCAGAAATACGGTTGGCAGATGTGTACCTCATGTACGCCGAGGCCTTAAATGAAGTACAAGGTCCTACTGCTCAAGTTATTGAATATGTTGATAAAGTGCGTGAACGTGCTGGTTTAGATGGCGTGGTTTCTTCATGGCAGAATTTTTCTAAAAACCCAGCAAAATACACGACGCAAACAGGTATGCGTGAAATAATTCATAGAGAGCGCAGTATAGAGTTGGCGTTCGAAGGAAAAAATTATTGGGACATCAGACGTTGGAAAAAAGCTGCTCTTGAGTTTAACGAGCTTATCCAAGGTTGGAACGTTGGTTCAGATACAGAAAGTTCTTATTATAAGATAGTTACCTTATATCAACAACGCTTTGTTTCACCAAGAGATTATTTCTGGCCTATCAATCAATCAACGCTTATACAAAACCCTAATCTGGTTCAAAACCCAGGTTGGTAAAAAATAATTATTATGAAACGAAACTTTTTAAAAGAATTTTGGGCTATTGTCTTAGTTGTCATGTTAGCCTTCATGGCTTGCTCCGAAGAAGAGGGGCATGGGCCGCTTGAAAGTAATACGGTGCCGCCGGGAATTGTTGAAAACGTGGCTATTGAAAATTTACCAGGAAAGGTAAAATTAACATATACCCTTCCATCTGACGAAGACCTGTTGTATGTTGTAGCACGTTATACCACCGAAAATGGAACACAACGAGAAACTAAATCATCTTATTTTAAAAATAATATGGTTTTAGAAGGGTTTAAAGGAGGAGAACCTATACAAGTAACCATTACAGCTGGTAATAAAAGTGAGACAGAATCTCAACCTGTTGTTGTTACGGTTAACCCTTTACCAGCACCTATTTTCGCTATTTTTGATTCACTAGAGATTGGACCGGATTTTGGTGGTGTTAATGTAAAGGCATCAAACCCTACAGAGGATGATATTGCTATTTTAGTGATGTTAAGAAACAACGTAGGAGATTGGGAGCCACTACCAACTAGTATTTACACTAAAAGTGATGAAATAAACAGAAGTCTTAGAAATTTGGAAGCTGTAGAGCAAGATTTTGCCATTACGGTTAGGGATAGATGGTCTAACGTTACCGACACTCTGTTTACTACAATAACTCCGTTATTTGAACAGTTGATGCCAAAATCCGGTTATGTAGGTATTAGATTGGCCAATGATGCTAATAACGATGGTTATGCTGTTTCTAATCTATGGGATGACGAGACCATTGAATGGTTCGACTCATATTTTACAAACAGAGGAGCCGATACTAACCCAGACATTGGTCATTTGGTTACATTCGATATTGGACAAGAAACAAAAGTAAGTCGTATCCATATTTGGAATTTCTCAGAACCTCTTGGTGGTCAGCGTTTTTATTATTACTTAGGTGCTATGAGGAAATTTAAAATATGGGGGGCCAATGAGTTAAACAATGGTGATTTATCCGGATGGACTTTAATGACTGAATATGAGGTCTTAAAACCGTCAGGTTTACCGGAAGGTGAAGAAACGGCAGCCGATACCGAAGCTGGTGAAAACGGTGAAGATGTGTTGTTTAGCATTGACAAACCGAAGGTACGCTACCTGAGAATAGAGTGTATTGAGAATTGGAGAGGGCTGGAATATATGTCTGTAAATGAAATTGCCATTTATGGAGATCCTAACTTTTAAAAAACTAAATTGATATGAAATGAGCCATTACGAATCTTGATACACATAAAGATGATTTTTGGCGAATTGCATCTGACAGATAAATAAAAAATAAAAATATACAGATGAAAACTAATTTTAAGAATATTTTAATTGTTTTGGGTTCCCTTATATTGGGTTCCTTGACCTATTCCTGTGATGATTACAGTGATGATTACCTTAAATATGTAGAAGGTGGTGAGCGAATTTATGTTGGTAAAATGGACTCTTTGTTTGTTTTTGGGGGCCATAACCGTGTTCAATTGGGGGGTAATTTGCCTTCTGATCCCAAGGCAACTGAGGTGCGAATTTCTTGGAATAACTCAAATAATTCCATTACGGTGCCTTTAACAGGTGGTTCAGTAGGTGAAAGGTTCTCTACTATAATTGATAATCTGCCAGAGAATATTTACAGCTTCCAAGTACGTAGTTACGATAGTGATGGAAATAGTTCTATTCTTTCAACAGTTACAGGGAGAGTTTATGGAGAAGGTTATGTAGCTACACTTTTTAACCGTCCTATTACACTTGCCAGACTTTATAGTGGCAATCGTTACAGGATTACATTCGATAATATGGATAGAAGTACTGGAGTTATTGGGAGTGAGATAGTATACACTTCTCGTGATGACGGAATGGAAAAAACTATTTTTGTAGATATTAGCGAATCAGCTATCCTCTTTACAGATTGGGATGGTACATCAACCATTAAGTATAGAACTTCTTTTATTCCCGAAAAAACGGCTATTGATACGTTTTACACACCTTTCGAAATTATAGAGGAATAGTAAAAACCTAAGAGGAAATAAATTAAATTGACCACTCTAGGGGTCAAGACTTAATAAAATGGGGAGGCGTGAGATTATTTACCCTCCCTATTTTTTACATCGCCATTTAGAAACAATTTACCTACCAAAAATGCTAGTTATGTAATTGGCTTGGATGCCTATTGATAATTTTTAAAATAATGATACTAAAGAAAATATTGTTTGGGATTTTTGTTTGCTCACAATTGACTTTGACGGGGCAAATTGGATTTGGAAATGCCCAAAAGGTTAATGAAGATTGGAAGTTTATTTTACAGGACAACCAAAATTTTCAAGCACCATACTATGACGACTCTAAATGGGAAACCATTAATATTCCCCATGATTGGAGTGTAAAGGGCCAGCTTAATTCAAACTTGGCCAGTGCCACAGGTTATTTACCTGGAGGTATAGGTTGGTACAGAAAAAGCCTAAAGATACCAACAACTAAAAGTGGCCAAAAAGTGTATCTCTACTTTGAAGGCGTTTATAATAGGAGTGAAATCTTTATTAATGGAAAATCTTTAGGAAAACGTCCAAACGGTTACATTTCGTTTGCTCATGATGTAACAGCTTATGTAAATTATGGTCAAGAAAATACAATTGCCGTAAGAGTAGACCACAGTAAGAGTGCCGATTCCAGATGGTACACAGGTTCAGGTATTTATCGAAATGTGTGGTTGGTTTATGCCAATCCTATTCATATGGCGCAGTGGGGTGTTTATGCATATCCTGAAATGCAAGATAATTCAGGAATCTTAAACGTTGAAGTTGATGTCGTTAATCAATCTGATAATGATACAAGCATTTCAATAATTAATGAATTAATTGATGCTAAGGGAAAATCTAAAGGAAAGACATCCAACAGTATTCAGTTATCGGCTAATTCATCCAATAAAACTTCCACTGAATTAAAAATTGATAATCCACAACTTTGGAGTTTAGAAAATCCAAATCTTTATCAGCTTAAAACAACAATACTTCAGGATGGCGACTTAGTGGATGAAACCATTACCCAAACAGGATTCCGAAAGTTTACATTTAACCCAAATAAAGGGTTTGCGCTAAATGATGAATGGATGAAAGTAAAAGGTGTTTGCCTTCATCATGATGCTGGCGTTTTAGGTTCGGCGGTTCCAAAGGAAGTTTGGAAAAGCAGATTGGAAACCTTGAAAGAATTGGGCGTTAATGCCATTAGAACAAGTCATAATCCACAAGCACCCGATTTATATGATTTATGCGATGAGTTGGGCCTTTTGGTATTAAATGAAGCTTATGACGAATGGGAATTCCCAAAGCGTAAATGGTTAGAAGGCTGGAATGTGGGAACACCCGGTTTTGAAGGTAGTTACGATATTTTTGCTGATTGGGCAGAAAAAGACCTTGAAGATTTTGTTCGCAGAGATAGAAATCATTTGTCTGTTTTTGCGTGGAGCATTGGTAATGAAGTTGATTATCCAAACGATCCCTATTCACACCCTGTTTTAGATGGCGGAGGCGATACTGGTTTTTCCCAGGCTGTATACGGTGGTTTTAAAAAAGAAGCACCAGATGCCATGCGTTTGGGAGCTATTGCAAAGCGTTTGGTGAAAGCGGTAAAGAAATATGACAATTCTAGGCCTGTTACCGCAGGTTTGGCAGGTGTTGCAATGTCCAACGAAACGGAATATCCGGGCGCTTTAGATATTACAGGCTATAATTATACCGAAAGTAAGTATCAATCAGATCATGAGAAATACCCAAACAGAGTGATTTACGGGAGTGAAAATAGACACGATTTAGAGGCTTGGAAAGCGGTAACTGAGAATGAACATATTTTTGGTCAGTTCTTATGGACCGGAATAGATTATTTGGGTGAATCTGGACGTTGGCCTTCACGCGGATTTTACTCAGGGCTGGTCGATTTGTCAGGGAACATAAAACCACGAGGTTATTTCCGTCAATCACTTTGGAGCAATAAGCCAATGATTTACGTTGGAACTTATCCTATTCGTAATAGAAATAGAAGAAGATTGTCAATTGATGCTTGGCCAGTTTGGAGTTATGAAAGCAATCAAACCATTCGTGTGGTTTGTTATACCAATGTGTCAAAAGCGCACCTTGAATTAAACGGAAAAATAGTTGGTGAAGAAAAGGTATATGATAATGAAACAGGTATTATTTTTTGGGACATTCCTTTCCAATCTGGAAAACTGGAGGCTGTGGGTCTATCTGAAAAAAATGATGAGTTGAGCAGATATACCATTGAAACGCCAAAAACGCCTTATGCCCTAGAGGCAAGAATTGAAAATGATAAAAAAGTCATTAGCAAAAACAGCGAAACCATTTTAGTCCGCATTGAATTAGTTGATGAACATGGCGTTTTGGCTAACCTTTCGGAAAATGAAATTACTTGCAACATAGAAGGTCCAGCAAAACTTTTAGGGATGGAAGCTGGCAATAATCAGGATATGTCTGATTATACCGATAACACCCAAGCGGCTTTTCGCGGAAAAATTTTGGCTTACATACAGGCTACGGGAGATTCAGGAAACGTAAAGGTTACCTTTTCAAGCCCGTTATTAAAGCCCGTGGAAATAAATTTTGAAACAAAATAAAACTAAATAAGATGAAAAAAATTAACCGACTAAACTTAAACCTTTTTGCGCTATGCGTTTTGGCGTTCATGGTGTTTTCGTGCAAGACACAAGAAAAGTACACCACTTATTTATTCACTTATTTTACAGGAAATAGCCAAGATGAAGAAGCCATTCGTTATGCTTTAAGTAGCGATGGATATAATTATTATGCGCTTAATGGGAATCAACCCATTATCGACTCTAAGGAAATTAGTTCAACTGGAGGTGTTAGGGATCCACATATTCTAAGGGGGGCTGATGATAAAACATTTTATATGGTGGTTACCGATATGGTTTCTGCCAATGGGTGGAGTTCTAACAGAGCGATGGTGCTCATGAAATCAACCGATTTGATTAATTGGACGCATTCAGTGGTTAATATTCCTAATACCTATCCAGAAGAATTTGGCGATGTAGTGCGCGTTTGGGCACCACAAACCATTTATGATGATAAAACCGACCAGTATATGATTTATTGGTCAATGTTGGGAGCTCAAGGCCCGGATATTATTTACTATGCTTATGCAAACAAAGATTTTACAGGGTTGGCAACAGTACCAAAACAATTGTTTTTCAGTCCGTCTAATAGCGCCTGCATAGATGGGGACATTATATATAAAGATGGAAAATACAATCTGTTCTTCAAAAATGAAAGTCATGGAGGAGGCATTAGAAAAGCAGTTTCAGATAAATTAACTGAAGGATATGAACAACAAGAAGGGTTTTACGACCAAACAGATGCAGCTGTTGAAGGATCTGGAATTTTTAAACTGATAGATTCTGATGAATATATTTTGATGTACGACATGTACACCTCAGGCACTTATCAGTTTACAAAATCAAAAGATCTAGAAAACTTTACTGTGGTTGATGATGCTATATCAATGAATTTTCATCCAAGACATGGTACGGTAATCAGAATTACAGAAACAGAAAAACAAAGACTGTTGAACAAATGGGGAACAATTGATGCTTCGTCGTTCACAGGTTTTAATTCACCAAACATCAAAGAAAATAATGTGATTATTGATGATGAAGAAGAAACCATCAATATTCCGGTTATTCCAAACACAGACTTAGTAAGCTTCGATCCCGAAATGACACTGGTGGCATGGGCTTCAGTTTCAAAATCAGGTCCTCAAGATTTTTCTAATGGTACGGTAGAATATACCATTTCATCTGGCGACAAGCAAAAAACATACAAAGTTACCATTGTTCAAGAAAACAATCCGACTTTAGTGGGTTATTATGCCGACCCAGAAATTATCTATTCCGAAAAGAATAAAAAGTATTATATCTATCCAACAAGCGATGGTTTTCATGGTTGGTCTGGAACGTATTTCAAAACCTTTTCATCTGATGATTTGGTAAACTGGAAAGATGAGGGCGTTATTTTGGACCTGAAAAAGGACGTTTCTTGGGCAGACCGAAATGCATGGGCACCATGTGCCATTGAGAAAAAAATAAATGGTGCGTTTAAATATTTTTACTACTTCACAGCAGCACAAAAAATTGGTGTTGCCGTTGCTGATGACCCTGCGGGTCCTTTTGTGGATTCAGGAAAACCAATTATAGGGAAAAAACCAGAAGGCATTAATAGAGGGCAAGAAATAGACCCTGATATTTTTACCGACCCGGTTTCTGGCAAAAGCTATCTGTATTGGGGCAATGGTTACATGGGTGTTGTTGAGCTGAACGACGATATGGTATCGGTTAAAGAAAATAGCTTTAAAAGATTAAATCCGGACGGAACGTTTAGGGAGGGAACTGAAGTGTTCTATAGAAACGGAACCTATTATTTCCTATGGTCTGAGGACGATACCCGAAGCCCAAATTACCGAGTGCGTTACGCCACTTCAGATTCACCAACAGGCTCGTTTAATATCCCAGAGAATAATTTGATTTTGGAAAAAAGACCGGAAGAAGGTATTTATGGCACGGGTCATAACAGTGTTATTCAAGTACCAAATAAAGATGAATGGTACATCGTTTACCATCGTTTTACACGTCCAAAAGGTATTAAAATGGGGGGTAATGCAGGTTTCCACAGAGAAGTTTGTATCGATAGGATGGAATTTAACGAAGATGGCAGCATAAAGCCAGTTACCCCAACAGTGTCCGGAATTCAACCTTTAAATTAATATTAATGTTAATTCAAAGGCACATATTTGGTTTGGCTTTAGTCATTCTATTCGGTTCTTTTTTTGGCTGTAAATCTAAAAAAGATACTACAACAGCACAGGAAGATTTAAGTGCTTACCTCATGGTGTATTTTAAGGATGACGACCATAGTTTGCACTTGGCTTTAAGTACAGATGGAAAAAGCTTCGCAGATATAAATAAAGGAAAGGCTATAGTGGCAGGAGACACCATTGCAAGCCAAAAAGGGATTCGCGACCCTCATATTTCGCGTGACCCAGATGGTGCTTTTTATGTGGTTATGACCGACCTTCATATTTTTGGAAAGGAAAAAGGCTATCGAGATACCCAATGGGAGCGACCTGGTGAAAAGTACGATTGGGGTAACAATAGAGGTTTTGTACTCATGAAATCGTATGATTTAATTAACTGGACGCACAGTAATTTTCTTTTTGACGAAGCTTTTGAAGGATTTGAAGACATTGGTTGTGCTTGGGCGCCTCAAGCTATTTACGATCCACAGGAAGATAAGATGATGGTATATTTTACCATGCGTATGGGGCACGGGCTTACTAAATTGTACTACGCTTATGCCAATAAAGAATTCTCGGAATTAATTACAAAACCAAAACTTTTGTTTGAATATCCAGATGAGACCATTCAACTTTTGGATGCCGATATTACACTAATGCCAGATGGCCGTTACTGTATGATGTATGTGGCCCAAGAGCGACCAATAGGAGTGAAAATGGCGGTTTCAAACTATATTAATAAAGGTTATGAATATATTCCAGACTGGATAGATAAGGAGCCGGGCTCTTGCGAAGCGCCCAATGTTTGGAAACGATTGGATAGCGATAAATGGATCCTTATGTATGACATTTATAGTATCAGTCCGCACAATTTTGGTTTTGTAGAAACTACCGATTTTAAAACCTTTAAGGAGATTGGTCATTTTAATGAAAGTGAAATGAAAACAACAAATTTCACGTCGCCGAAGCACGGTGCAGTAATACATTTAACCAAAACCGAAGCTTTACGCTTGGCGAATCATTGGAATTTCGACTTAAAACTGAACTAAATAATGAATTTTAAAAGAACGACCTTAGTAGCTTTTTTTTCGATTGTAGCCACTACAATTAATGTACAGGCACAAAATTCAGAGCAGGGTAAAAGCAAAATCATTTATTCATGGGAAGCAAATGGCAACCCAGTTGTTACCCATAAATATACTGCTGATGCTGCAGCTCTAGTACACAATGATACTTTGTTCATTTATACAGGAGAAGATTTTGAGGGTGGTCAAAAATGGTATAGCATGCTAAAGTGGTGCGTGTTTGCTACAACCGACATGAAAAAATTTTGGGAATACGAAACGCCATTAAAAGCCACAGATTTTTCTTGGGGTGAAACCAAGGCAGCTTGGGCAAGTCAAGTGATTGAGCGTAACGGAAAATTTTACTGGTACAACAGCTCACAAACTACGGGCATTGGTGTTGCAGTTTCAGATAGGCCAGAAGGCCCCTATAAAGACGCTATAGGAAAACCATTATTCACTAATGAAGATAGCTTCGGAAAAGACCACAGTTGGCGTACTATAGACCCAACGGTATTTATTGATGATGATGGCCAAGCTTGGATTTACTGGGGAAATGGAGCTTGTTGGGCGGCAAAATTGAATGATGACATGATTTCTTATGACAAAGCGTATGGTATAAAAATGATAGACATACAAGGGGAAATGGAATTTCCATACACTGAAGCCCCATGGATTCAAAAAAAGGATGACAAGTATTTATTGTCGTTTGCTATTGGGTTTCCAGAACGTATAGCTTATGCCATGGGAGATAATCCTGAAGGACCTTTTGTTTATAAAGGGATCATCAATGAAATTGCTGGAAACAGTAATACCAATCATCAAGCTATAATTGATTTTAAGGGAGAATCGTATTTCATATATCACAATGGGGGCATTCAAGCGGATGGAAATAGCTACAGTCGGTCTATCTGCATCGACAAGATGGAATACAATCCAGATGGAACCATTAAACCTATAATAATGACCACTAAGGGTGTTCAAGATTAGGTTCAGAATCAAATGAAACTATTAACCAACATATTTAGGATATTAGCCTTAGTAGTGCTTTTGTCGGGTTGCAATGGAAAGGCCAAGGATTTGGCTTTAGCAATAGATAAAGAATCCGATTTTAAACAATGGGCGCAAACACCTCCTATGGGTTGGAACAGTTGGGATTGTTACGGCCCAACGGTTAGGGAGCATGAAATCATGTCTAACGCCGACTATATGGCAGAGCATTTAAAGGACTTTGGCTGGGAATATGTTGTTGTAGACATCAGGTGGTTTGTAGAAAATCCAAAATCCCATGGGTATAACCAAAAAGACCCCATTTATGTGGTTGATGAATACGGAAGATACATGCCAGCTACAAACCGTTTTCTTTCCGCAGAAGATGGCAATGGGTTTAAAGTTTTGGCAGATTATGTACATGGAAAGGGTTTAAAGTTTGGCATTCACATCATGCGCGGAATTCCAAAATATGCCGTTGAAAATAAACTGCCAATTAAAGGAACGAATCGCATTACAGCAGACCAAATTTATTCAACAGAAAATCAGTGCAAATGGCTTAAGGATAATTATTCTATAAATACCAATAAACCAGGGGCGCAAGAATACTACAATTCCATTTTTGAATTATACGCCGATTGGGGTGTCGACTTTATTAAAATAGATGACTTATCTGCGCCAATTTATCATAAGGAAGAAATTGAACTCATTAGAAACGCCATTGCCCGTTGTGGTCGCCATATTGTATTAAGCACATCTCCTGGCGAAACTCCCGTTGATGCAGGTTCCCACGTAAGTGAGCATGCCAATATGTGGCGCATGGTCAATGATGTTTGGGATAGCTGGTCACACATAAAGCACTTAATGGAAGTAAGTCAAGATTGGTATGAGCACATCAAACCAGGTACTTGGCCAGATTGCGATATGATTCCTTTGGGGAGACTCTCAATACGGGGCGAAGTTGGTGATGACAGAATGGCTAACTTAACCAAAGCAGAACAATATACCTTAATGAGCTTTTTCACCATTTTTAAATCTCCTTTAATGTTTGGCGGTGATTTACCAAGTAACGATGATTTTACTTTGTCGCTTCTTACCAATAAAGAGGTATTAAAAATGCATGCTGAAAGTACGGATGTTCGTCAGTTATATTTCAATGATGATAAATTGGCCATTACCTCTAAAAACATAGAAGAGGGTATAACTTATTTAGCTTTATTTAATGTTTCAGATGAATTATCTCAAGATGTAGACGCAAAACTTTCAGAATTGGGAGTAGAGGGAAAGGTTAAAATCACAAACCTTTGGACAGGAGCATTGGTTGGTGAATTTGAAGGTGAATTTATCCAAAATTTGAAACCACATACTTCAGGTTTGTTCAAAATTGAAATGGTAAAATAATGTTTCTTACAAACCAGCTAAGTTTTGAATTAATTGTATAAAAGCAAAAAATGAAAACCATTCTACAAGTTATATTAAGCATTTTATTTATTGTTTTTTCTTTCTCTTGTTCAAACAATAAGGAAATTGCAGCAAAACAAAAAGCAGAACAACCCCAGAAAAATTTATTAAATAATAAAGAGGAAATAAATTCTGCATTAAGACATTTCGCTTATTTTCATAAGGACTCATTGATTAGGTTGGAAGCGGTAAAAAAACTCATTGATGAAGAGGTTTTAAAGCATGTTGCATATTTTGACTCGAATGTTTCAGTAAGAACATTGGCAACCAATAAAATAAATAATGAAGAATATCTTAAGCAGGTTGCATATTTTGATGATAATGAATCTGTGAGATGTGTCGCTGTAAATAAAATAAGTTCGGAATCTTATCTAAAACATATCGCTTATTTTGATGAATCGCCAAGAGTGAGGCAATTGGCAGTAAGCAAAATACAATCTGCAAATATTCTTTCACATGTTATAAAATTTGATAAAGATTTAGATGTAAGGAAAACTGCAATTAATATGTTGTCAAATCTAAAAACATAAATAAAATGCTTCGTTCAAAACTCTTAATTCTATTCGTTTCACTTGTTGCTTTTGGTTGCAATTCTGTAAAAGAAGAAACAAAGCCAGAAAGAAAGCAGTTGTTCAATTACGATTGGAAATTTAATCTTGGGGATACCTCCGAGGGCAGAACGGCAAATTTTGACGATTCCAGTTGGAGAACCCTAGATTTGCCTCATGATTGGAGCATTGAAGGTAAATCGGAAATTGAAAATCCATCAGGTGGCGATGGTGGATATTTCCCTATGGGAAAAGGCTGGTATAGAAAGACATTTCATGCAGCCAATGATTGGAAAGGTAAAAAGATATCCATTTATTTTGAAGGGGTTTACATGAACGCTGAAGTATTCATCAATGGAAAATCTATTGGAATCCAACCTTATGGTTACACCTCATTTAGCTTCGATTTAACGTCGCATTTAGAGTTTGGTAAAGACAATATCTTGACCGTTAAAGTAGATAATTCACTACAAAAAAATTGCCGTTGGTACAGCGGTTCCGGCATTTACCGCAATGTTTGGTTGAAAATTACAAATCAGGTTCATGTTGAAGATTGGGGAATTGCCATTACCATACCAGAGGTTTCAAAAGAAAAAGCTACTGTTCAGGTAAAAGCAAATGTTAAGAATGAATCTGATAAACCTGAATTGGTGAAGTTACAGGTTACCGTCCGTAATCCAGAAGGCAGAAGGATTGCACTTCCTGAAATGGACTATACCATTCAGGCAAATAGCGAATTTGAATTCGATTACGAAATTGAGGTAGATAACCCTAATTTATGGTCTCCAGAATCGCCAAGTTTGTATCAAGCTGAATTTCTCTTGAGAACTGAGGAAAATGAGGTTCTTGATGAATTGACAAAAACATTCGGTATCAGAAGCATTGAATTTTCAGCGGAAAATGGTTTTGTTCTAAATGGTGAAAAAGTACTTTTAAATGGAGGTTGCGTACACCACGATAATGGTTGTTTGGGTGCAGCGGGTTATGATAGAGCAGAGGTGAGAAAAGTAGAATTGATGAAAGCGGCTGGTTTTAATGCCTTGAGAACCTCACACAACCCACCTTCAGAAGCTTTTTTAAACGCTTGTGATAGTTTAGGTATGTTAGTGGTTGATGAGGCTTTTGATGGATGGCGTGAAATGAAAACCACCATTACACCAATAACTCATGATTATTCAACATTATTTGATGATTGGTGGAAGTATGACTTGCAATCTATGGTGTTGCGTGATAGAAACCACCCGTCAATCATTATGTGGAGCATTGGTAACGAAATCATTGAGCGTACCAAGCCAGAAGCTGTTGAAACAGCAAAAATGCTATCTGATGCGGTGAAAGAAATTGATACGACACGTCCAGTAACGTCTGCCATGACCACTTGGGGCCAAGGTTGGGATATTTTCGACCCGCTTATGGCTGCGCACGACGTGGCTGGGTATAACTACCAATTACAGGAAGCGGAATCTGACCACGAAAGAGTGCCTTCAAGAATTATTGTGAATACAGAATCTTATCCTAAAAGTGCATTTTTTATCTGGAATTTGGTTCAAAAAAACAATTACATCATCGGTGATTTTGTATGGACGGCTATGGATTATTTAGGAGAATCGGGCATTGGGAGATACTATTACCCTGGAGAACCCGATGGCGAGCATTGGATGGTAGATTTGTATCCTTGGCATGGCGCCTATTGTGGCGATGTTGATTTAATAGGTTGGCGTAAACCTATTTCGCATTACAGAAGCATGCTGTATAATGATAACGAAAAACTTTACATGGCGGTTAGAGAGCCAAATCCTGAAATAGGTGAGATTAAAACCACCATGTGGGCGGTATGGCCAACTTGGGAAAGCTGGACATGGCCAAATCAAGAAGGTAAAGACATAGAAGTTGAGGTGTACTCCAAATATCCAAAAGTACGTTTGTATTTAAATGGAGAGTATGTGGGTGAAAAAAACACCACGGTTGCAGAAGAATTTAAAGCCACATTTACGTTGCCTTATAAAGTTGGAGAATTAAAAGCGGTTGGGGTTAGTGAAGAAGGCAAAGAGGTTGAGAGCACTTTATTGAAAACAGCAGGAGAAGCTACTAAAATTAAACTGAATGCAGACCGTCAAACCATAAAATCAGATGCACAGGATTTGGTTTACGTAACAGTAGAAATCACCGATAAAGATGGAATCCTTAACCCAAATGCATCAAACAGACTTCAATTTAATGTTACTGGTCCTGGGGTAATTGTTGGGGTCGACAATGCCAATTTAAAAGATACTGATTTATATGTTTCCAATATCCGAAAAGCTTGGAACGGACGGGCAATGGTGGTTATTAAAAGCATGAGGGAAGCTGGCGATATTAATTTGGAAGTTATCGCTGATGGCTTTCAAACCGAAAACTTAAAGATTAAAACCATAAACTAAAATACAAACTAAAACAATTTAACTATGAATAAGATTTTCTTAACTCTAACAATTTTCCTTTTGATTACGATTGGGACTTTGGCCCAAAAAGTATCATGGACGTATACAACTGAAACAGAACAATGGGTTAAAGGCAAAAGTTTAAGTTTAAAATCTGCCGAGAGTAATGCAAATATTACTATTTATCCAAATGATAAGTTACAGAAAATGGATGGATTTGGAGCTTGTTTTAACGAATTGGGGTGGGAGGCTTTACAAAGTGTAGATGAAGAGTTTAGAACCAATATCATCACCGATTTGTTTTCTAAAGAAGGTGTTAATTTTTCGTTATGCAGAATGCCTTTAGGTTCTAACGATTATTCGTTAAATTATTATTCATACAACGATGTTCCTGAAGATTTTGAAATGAAAAACTTCAATATCAATAGAGACCGTTACATTTTAATACCATACATTAAGGAAGCCTTAAAAGTAAGACCAGATTTAGAAATATGGGCATCGCCATGGGTACCACCATTATGGATGAAAGTGAACAACCACTATGCCATGGGACCTTATGGAGGCGATAAAAGTATTAGTGAGGGTCAAGCCATTAGGAACAACGCCACAGCCTTTAAAATGGAAAATAGATATTTACAAGCCTATGCCTTGTATTTTTCAAAATTTGTAGAAGCTTATGAAAATGAAGGCATTGATATTTCTTTTATTATGGTGCAAAATGAACCTATTTACCAACCACATTGGCAAAGTTGTACTTGGAGACCAGAAGATTTAGCATTTTTTATTGGTCGGTTCCTTGGCCCTCAATTTCAAAAAGACGAAACCAAGGCAGATATTTGGTTAGGTACAGTAAATTCTGGAGACCCCAACTATGCACGAACAATTTTAAAAGATGGTGAAGCCTCAAAATATATAAAAGGACTTGGCGTACAATGGGATTTTAAACATGCTATTTCAACTATTCATAGTGAGTTTCCAAATACTACCATTATGCAAACAGAGTCAGAATGTGGTAATGGTGAAAGAAACTGGGCTTCGGCTGAATATACATGGTCCTTAATAAATCAATATATAAGCAACGGAACCAATAGTTATATGTATTGGAATATGATATTGGATCCAACAGGAGCGAGTACTTGGGGGTGGAAACAAAATGCTATGATTACTATTGATAAAGTTAGCAAGCAAGTTACCTACAACCCAGAATATTACCTGATGAAACACTTGAGCCATTATGTAAAACCAGGGGCACACAGAATTAAAACAACAGAAAATAAAGACCATTTAGCTTTTATCAATCCCAATGGAGAAATAGTATTGATGATTATGAATCAAGAAGAAAGTGATAAGGATGTTGATGTAGCTGTAGCAGATAAAAATGTTTCATTAAAATTAAAAGCAAAATCAATAAATACATTTACATGGATGAATAACTAAAGGGTTTGTTTTTCGCATTTAAATGATTTCAAACCAAACTAAATAATATTGACCTGTGTTAAAATTATTTATAAACATAGGATTAAAATGGATTTCATTGGTTCAGTTTTAGAATATTTAGTACCATGTTTTGGGCTGGAGAAAGTTGAATTATTAGAACGGCCAATAAAAGTAAATGCCATTAAAAATTTATCGGGTTTTTATTAGAATAGAATAAATTTAAACTAAGCAAAACCTGACAAACATTTTGAGGTATATTGATGCAGGATTACATAAAATAACACAAAATAAATAATAACATTAAACAAATATTACAATGAAGTATTTACAAGTTAGTTTAAGCATAACATTGCTATTTATATGTTTGGCAGGCAGAGCTCAAACTTACGAAAGAACGGTATCAGGCATAAAAACCAAGGTTAATACTATTATGGTTGAACTGGAATTTTATGGCCCCTCAACCATTAGGGTGGTTAAGTATCCAGAAGGCAAAGTGTTTTCAAAAGAAAGTCTATCAGTCATTCAATCTCCAGAGAAAGTTAAATTTAGTGTTCAGCAACAAGATGATTTACTGATGCTGGACAGCAGAGAGGTGAAAGTATACCTTAACCTTATAAATGGCCAGATTTCTTTTAAAAACAAAGGAAAAACGCTTTTAAGTGAGAATGAAAACGGTGCTTCGTTTGTTGATTTTGTTGATGCTGGTTCTAAAACGTATTCGATTACCCAATCATTTGTACTTGATCCAGAAGAATTTATTTATGGTTTGGGACAGCAACAGGAAGGACTGATGTCTAAACGTGGTGTTGAATTAACTATGATACAAGGAAATACCGAAGACTATATTCCATTCTTTATATCGAATAAAGGTTATGGTGTATTTTGGGATAATTACTCACCAACTACATTCAAAGATACTCCTAGCAACACTTATTTTAAATCAGATGTGGGTGATGGTATCGATTATTATTTTATGGCCGGCGGGAATGCCGATGATGTAATTACCTGCATGCGTAACCTTACAGGGCAAGCACCCATGTATCCATTGTGGACATTTGGTTTTTGGCAAAGTAGAGAGCGTTATAAAAGTCAGGATGAGTTGGTTGGCGTCGTGAAAAAATTCAGAGAACTGGGTGTTCCTTTAGATGGTATTATACAGGATTGGCAATACTGGGGCAATAATTATCAGTGGAATGCAATGGATTTTGTGAATCCTGGTTTTCAACAACCCCAAAAGATGGTGAACGATGTACACGAGTTAAATGCCCATATGATTATATCTATCTGGAATTCGTTTGGACCAATGACCAAGCAATATAAGGAGCTCGATAGTATCAATGCCCTATTTAGTTTCGAAACATGGCCATCATCGGGATATGAGGCATGGCCACCACGTATGGATTATCCCTCTGGAGTTAGGGTGTACGACGCTTATAACCCAAAAGCACGAAATATTTATTGGAAATACCTAGATAAAGGGCTTTTTTCATTGGGTATTGATGGTTGGTGGATTGATTCTTCTGAGCCCGACCATTTGAATCCGCAGCCTGAGGATTTCGACACAGAAACATATCTAGGTTCTTTTAGAAAAGTACGGAATGCATTCCCACTCATGACGGTTGGTGGTGTTGCAGAACATCAGTTGGCAGAAACAAAAGATAAGCGATTGTTCATTCTTACGCGCTCCGCTTTTGCTGGCCAACAACGCTATGGAGCCAATTTATGGTCGGGAGATGTAGTGGCTTCGTGGGAAGCCTTGCGCAATCAGATATCTGCTGGATTGAACGTATCGTTAAGTGGATTGCCTTATTGGAATAGTGATATAGGTGGATTCTTTTTGTGGGATTTTAATAACCCACTTAATAACCCAGATTATCGTGAATTGCACGTTCGTTGGATTGAGTTTGGGACATTTTGCCCAATGATGCGTTCGCATGGAGAAGGGTATCCCCGTGAAATTTATCAGTTTGGGGAAAAAGGAAACCCAACATATGATGCAATTGAGAAATATATCAATCTTCGCTATAGTCTACTCCCTTATATTTATTCTACTTCATGGGATGTAACAACCAACCATTCCAGTATGATGCGTGCCTTGATGATGGACTTTGCTTCTGATAAAAACGCACTAGATATAGACGACGAGTTTATGTTTGGTCCGTCATTATTAATAAATCCAGTTACAGAAGCTATGTACTGGAAAAACAAGTCTGAGGATAAGAACATGGGAATGGTTGAAGATTTCAGCGTGGTAAAAGCTAAGGAAGTCTATCTACCAGAAGGTAGCGATTGGTTTGATTTCTGGACTGGTGAGAAATTTAACGGAGGGCAAAATGTAAAAAAGGAAGTGCCACTCGATATTATTCCAATATATGTAAAAGAGGGGTCGATTTTGCCTTGGGGTCCAGAGGTTCAGTTTGCAACAGAAAAAAGTTGGGACACCCTGGAAATTAGGATTTATGAAGGGGCAGATGGACAATTCACTTTATACGAAGATGAAAACGACAACTATAATTATGAAAGTGGGAAATATTCAACCATCAGTTTCAAATGGAACGACAATAAAAAGATGCTAACTATTGATAGCCGTAAAGGTTATTTTCCTGGCATGATAAGCAATCGTAAATTTAATGTCAAATTTGTCAGCGAAAATAAAGGGACAGGTATTGGATTATCTAAAGAATACGATCTTGTGATTAATTATTCAGGAAAGAAAATGAGTTTTAAAAAATAATCTGAGGTGGTTAATAGCCATAGATAAAAGCAATCTGTAAAGGTTAATTTTACATGAAATTATGTAACCAATTGTTAACTCTTAGTTAGAATGTTTGTAAATCTTTCTAGTAGAGACTGAACCATTTTCATAATAGCTTTTAATGATGTAAAGCCCGTTTTTTAAACGATTAATGTTAACACCTAAAAACTGTCCCGAAAAATTATAGATTTCTCGTTTTAAAAGTTTGTGGCTTTTGGTATCCTCATCAATATCGGTAATGCTCAAGACGCTCTGAACATGATCTAAAATTACAGGGTCTATACCACGTCGCGTAGGTGTTACTGGAATTATGGAGCCATCATTATTAAAAGTTAATTGGTCAATGCACACTTCTCGGTGGGTACCAGGGTCTGAATATAGGTAATCGGCATTAATGCGATGGTAAACAATGTACCATTCATCTTTTCCGGGTATTTGTATAATGGAATTGTGCCCAGTTCCATAAATTTTATTCGCAGGATCTTGAATAATAACAATGGGTTGGCTTGCAACGTTAATTGGTCCGGTTGGAGAGGTTGAGGTACCGTAAGCCACATGGTAATTAGCTGAACCTGTATCGTCAACAGACCAGAGGAAATAGTATAATCCATTTCTATAAAAGACATAAGCGCCTTCACGATATGCATAGGTTCCTAAATTGCCACCAGAAGGTGTAATGACTGATGTGGTATTGGGCTTGATGGACACCATATCATCATTAAGTTCGGCAACAGCCATAAATCCATTTCCGTAGTAAAAGTAACTTTTCCCAGAAATTGGGTCTTCAAAAATATCACCATCAATAAGCTGGCCATTGGCACCAACCGGTAATTGTGAAATCATAGGAGCACCAGAATCAATAAAAGGTCCTGTAGGGTCGTTTGCAACGGCTACACCAATTTTCTTTATACCATCATTTCCACTGAAGTAAAAAAAGTATTTGTAGTTGCCATTTATATTTTTTTCTATAATAGCAGGAGCCCAGGCATTACCAGTAGCCCAAGGTACTTGATTGGTGCTTAAATCCAAAATTTCGCCTTCATTGGTCCAATGCACTAAATCGGGTGAAGAAAACACGTTAAAATTATAGCCTCCCCATCCAGGATAGCCATCATTTGTTGGGTAAATATAAAAGCGTCCTGTTTTTTCAGAATATAATACTTCGGGATCTGCATGAAAATCGGGAAGAACAGTATTTGACTCAATTTGAGTGTAAACCGAATACGTAACACTTGCCCCACCTTGGGTTAATAGGTAATTTACAGAACCACTACTAAAATCTTGTGGACCAGAGGGTGCAATGGTCGCTCCAGGAGACGCGAATAACTCAGGGTCAAAATTTGAAAGGTCTGTTCCATAATTAACAGCTAGCTGGACAGTATTATTGGTTGTATTTATATTGAAACCATTTTTTCTAATTCTCTTGTTTCTAGCACCTTCAGGTATAGGTGTTAGGGTAGAACTGGGCCATTTAGTAGCTAATCTTGTGGCTTCTTCACCAGATATCGCAATTGTTGTACCATGGCGGGCACCTATATTATAATTATCTTGTACAAAGCTAAAATCTGTAAGGTTGGGCGTATTGCAATATTGATAATGCCCGCTTGTGTAGCAATCGTACATTAATACCCAATTATTGGTATCAATCAATCGAAAAACACCAGATCCTTCAACAGCTTTGTTAGTTTGTTGCACAGGAGGGGAGGGCTCGCTCCATTGTGAGCCTTCTTGCCCAACTGGGGCCGTAAGGGAGGAGGCCGTTACTTTACTTATGCCTCCTAAGGCCTCATTTTTAAAGAACATATGGTATAGATTGTCAACCTCATTAAAAACAATATCTCCATCAATGGTAGAGGTTCCCCGGTCAAAAAGTAGTTGGGGAGTGCCTATTAAATCGGTAAAATCATCATTGGCATAACAATAATAAATTTTGTCATATGGAGCTGTCGCATCATTGTTCCAAAGGGAAAAGTAAACCATATACTTGCCTTCAACTGGATCATAAATGGTTTGTGGTGCCCAAACGCGCAATACATTCCCCCATTCAGTAGGCCATTTTGTTGGAAAATTAACGGTAGCATGTGTCCAGTTTACCAAATCGTTCGATTTAAGTAAAACAATACCCCGGTTGCTATCCCAGCCATCAAAAGATTTCATATCGGTAACCACCATGTAAAAGGTATTTCCATCTTCACTTCTCAGAATATGTGGGTCGCGAACACCTTTTTTTATCGAAATAGTATCAGAATTTATTATAGGCTGTCCGTTGTTCAATGGAGTATAATTATAACCATCATTACTAACTGCAAAGCGAATTTGCTCACCATTTGTGTCATTACCGGTAAAATAGGAAAATAGATATGCTGAACGATTTTCTTTTTCAGCAACCCAAACCTCAAAGTTTTTGCTGGCTTTTTCATTTCCTTTGATGAGTGTAGCGGTTAAAACAACTCTCTTTTTACCGTTTCCATATGGAGATAGTTGCTGTACTTGGCCAACATGGTTTAAATATTCGGGAGTATCGGAGGACCAAACCACTAATGAGCCTTCAGCGGTTGTTATGGGTAGATGAATAAACTCTCTAATGTTATCTGTATTGCCTGTTAGGGTCAGTGCATCTAAATCCATTTGAAGACTTTCGGTATCTGAATATAATGGAAGTACGGTAATATCAAAAACTTTGTCTAGTGTAGCACCATTTAGTTGCAAAACAGCTGTAAGTGTTAAGCTCACAGGGCTTGAGCCAATGGAAGGACGGTTAACTTCGCCATTGGATGTTAAAACATCTGTGTTTGACGAGGTCCAGCTAACTGTAATGCCATCATTGAGATTTATTGGCAATATTAAATTTGATTTTATGGCATCTGCATTGGGGATGCTAAGTGCATCAGCAGCTCCGGCCAACAACATTTCGTCTAGGATGTCATTCAGTGGTGTTACAGATTCAGCTAAAGTTGTAATTTCCTGTTGGCTTAACGCTCCATTATAAATTATAAAATTATCGTATTGTGCTGTTTTTAAATATTTGTCGGTTGAATAACATGAACGTCCTAAAAAATTAAATGCTGTTGCCCCAAGATTCTGTGGGTTGATATTAATAGTTCCTTGAATTTTTAAAACACCGTCAATATAAATTTTTCCAGTCCCGTTAAGTTGAGTGTAAACTAAGTTTATCCAACGACCTTGAGGTAAAGTTTGATTCATGGAAAGATTCTCTTCTCCTTGCCAATGAGTTAGTGAAATGGCGTAGCGTGAATTTATAGCGCCAAAGAAAAGATTTCCATTCGCAGTGGCCGCCATATCTGTAGAATTGGCAAAAGTCCAAACAAAGTTGCCAAAGTTGCTTATTCCATATGTGCTGGAGATATATAAGTTGGTTGAAATGCTAAAGTTTCCGAGTTGTGAGACAATGGTTCCAAAATTAGAACCAAAATCAAAATAACCATCGTTGTTGCCTAGCGATAGCACATTATGTCCATTATAAGGAATTAGTGCTGCGCCATTTTCCAAGGTTCCAGTAAAATTACCAGAGAGATCCTGGGCTGTGTCAAAGTCGTACTGCACCAAAACAGTGGCTTGTCCGTTCATAATTAAAGTAAAAACAAAAGAAAAAGCAATAAATACAACCCTAATGGACTTAAGTAATGAGAGGTTCATAATAGTTATGTTAAAGTTGGCATTTTATAAGATAAGCAATATTAACAATATTATTTATTGAAAAGACCTGTTTTTAGATTTTGGACGTTTTACCCCCCAATTTTTGTTAATCTATACCCTATTGATTTGGGGCTCGCTAATTTTCTTTGTAATCAGATTTTTTTTGATTATCTTATGTAACTTTTTTTTAATCTCAAAAAACTTTAAGGATAAAAAGTTTAAAATTAAAGATAATTGATGAAATAAAAACCTAATACCACTAAACTAAAACTACGACATAAACTAAGGATTACTATGAAAAATTTTTTTACTTATTTATTTTTAACTGCCGTATTTTTTTCTTTTCAGTTACGAGCCCAAACACCTTTAACAGTATATACAGAAGAAAATCTTCAGGGAAGCTCGCAGAGCTATCCTATCTTCAATACCTATACAAATTTAGGTGCTTTTGATAACGCAATAAAGTCGTTTACATTGCAACAAGGTTATATGGCTACCTTTGCTACCAATTCTGATGGTACGGGGTATAGTAGGGTTTTTAGGGCTGATGATGACAATTTGGCAATACCGGTCTTGGCAACAGAATCTGTTTATTTAGACGAAACCATTTCATACATTAGGGTTATGGCTTTGCACGACTACGTGACCAAAAAAGGATGGGCCGGTTGGATTCTTGACGAAGTGGATGCCATTAACGCTTCTTGGAGGTACGATTGGTCTGCTGGTGGCGCTACAAGTTCTACTGTAGAATACGTGCCTATTAAACAGAATCTTGGATGGCCAAGTTTTGGTGAAATTGAAGGTAAGCCGAATGTTACCCATGTTTTGGGGTACAACGAACCAGATCGTCCAGACCAAGCCAATATTCCTAATGATGTTGTAATTGACAATTGGAAATATTACATGAAGAGTGGATTGCGTGTTGGTTCTCCAGCACATTCAGACCCCTATAATGGTCTTTGGGGATTCATGGCAGAGGCAGAAGCAAATAATTTGCGTGTAGATTTTATAGCGATACATTCCTATTGGTCTGTAAATCAGCAAGATTGGTCTTGGCGTTTGGATAATGTTTGGAATGCTTTTCAACGACCTATTTGGATTACGGAGTGGAACAACGGTGCCAACTGGACTACTGAAGCGTGGCCAAATGGTAACAGGTTAGCAACCGATGCCAATGTGCAAAAACAGTTGACTGATATTACAAACATCATAAATATTCTGGAAAGCAAACCTTATGTAGAGCGCTATTCATTTTACAATGCGGTTGAAGATTGTAGGTCGGCGGTACTAATAATTAACGATTGTTGGAAAGCAAACAATCCAAATTGGGCTAATTACCAATGGCTACAGACTGCGCTACAAGACCAAAACAACGAAGTTATTTCAACATGGTCTGATGGCTGTGGTGTTAATACTAAGGTTTTAACACCAGTTGGGGTATATCTGCGAGATAGGGTCTCTGCAAAAGCGTTTAATCCATCAACGGAATACATACCCACTTGGAAACCTTACAAAGAGAATTTGAGCTATAAAATTTCAGAGGACTTTCAGAACGTCATATTGCAATGGGAAGGACTCAACGGGGAATTGGTCAACAACTATATAGTTGAAAGAAGGTTGAGCGGAGAGACAAGCTGGTCGCCGTTTTATGATTCTTCAGATTACAATGTCCTCACTGCATCTGATGCCCTGCCCAACTATGCACTGTACCACCTAAAGACGGTTGGCAAGGACAATTCGGAAACAACCTCCGCGCAAATAGCCGTTTCCGCAAAGTCAATGTTGGGCGCTGTGCCAGTTTCAGCCAAAAAAATTGATTTAAGCTGGTCCAATGTAGAAAATGCGGTATCCTACAATATTAAAAGGGCTACCACATCTGGCGGTACCTACGAGCTGATCGCTGCAAACGTGGTCGGTACGAGCTATCAAGACACCAATTTGGATCCCAATACTACCTATTACTATAAACTTTGGCCCGTGAATGCTGGTTCTGTCGAAAGCGGATTTTCTTCACCAGAAGCCATGGCAACTACTTTTGCATTGGTAGAACCAAGCGGAGCTGTTCAAAATATTTTGGTTGGGTCTGGCGATGATCAAGTGAAATTAAAATGGGATTTTAAATTGGATTCTCAATTTGATATTAAGCGTTCAGAATCGCAGTCAGGGCCTTTTACTTCAATTGGCACCACAGGTTTTGAGACCACCCAGTATACAGATTTATCTGCTGCTAATGGAACTACATATTACTATACCATTTCGGCATTTAACGATATGGGAACAACACCCGATTCTGATGTGGTGACTTCAAATCCAAATGCAGGTCAACATTTGTATTACGATTTTAATGGTGTTTTTGGGGCAAGTCCATATGACCAGTGGGGTGTGTACAATGGAACCTTGTTTCCTTCAGTCGGATCTGCTGCAGGTAAAGGCGGTGGTGGTATTAATCTAACAGGTACGGATGATTCTTATATGCAAATAGAAAATGGTGTTGTTAAGGACTTAACGGACTTTACGATTGCCACTTGGGTCAAATTAAAAACTAGTACCAATTGGGTGCGTATTTTTGATTTTGGAACAGGCAGTGCAACCAATATGTTTTTAACACCCCAAAATGGTAATAATGGCACCTATCGTTTTGCAATTAAGAAAAATAACGGTGCAGAACAGCAGATTAATTCCTCTACGAATCCAGTATTAAACACTTGGACCCACATTGCAATAACCATGAGCGGTACTGTAGGTATCATGTATATAAATGGTATTGAGGTTGGTAGAAAAGAGAATTTCACCCTTAATCCATTTAGTTTGGGTATAACAACTCAAAATTATATTGGAAAATCTCAATATCCAGATCCACTTTTGGATGGAGCCATTGATGAGTTTAGAATTTATAATCGTGCTTTAGATGCATCGGAAATTACGAGTCTGTTTGGCGAAGATATAAGTGTTCCTGGGGAATGTCCTTTCACGCCATTATATACCGATAAAACAAATTTAACTCCAGACCCAGAAATGGATGCTTTTAATTCCTACCAAGGTTGGGGCGCTGGAAACCAAGTTTTAGAAACAGCAGATACTTATTGTGGGCCAAATGCCATGAGATTAAATGGTAAATGTGGCACTTCTCTAGACCTACCTGTAAACTGGGTTCCTAATAGTACTTATCGTGTAAGATTTGCAGCTAAAACTGTTGGTGGAACAGCTAAGGTGGGGTTTTCGGGCACCGATGGTGCGGCGGCCTTTGTTTTTGACAACCCAACTTGGGACATAGTGGATTATACGTTTAATACGGGCGCAAATGCCGGAACGGGACTGATCTTCATTAATAGTTGTGAGTCTGAAACGGCCACGGCAATTCTTATTGACAACTATGAATTGTATAGAGTAGCAGATGTTGTAGCAAATGAAAACAATGAGGATTGCGGTTTTGTACATCTTTACTCAGGAGAACAAAATTTAGCACCGAATAGAGCATGCGACGATTTGTCTGCTTATCAAGGATGGGCCAATAATGGCGGTATTAGGCAAGTAGTTACTGATAATATAGATGCGCATTGTGGCGATTACATTAAAGTGACAACCTTGGGGGGGTGCAATGCGGCACTTGACATCAATCCAGTAGACTGGGCACCTAATGCCACCTACCGTTTGCATGTGTATGTAAAGACCATTGGTGGAAGCATCGGGTTTATTGCAAACAATGTCGACCCAACGGTTGTTGAAACCTTTGATACCGGAGGGGAATGGCAACTGATTGATTATTCATTTTCTACGGGTTCAAGTCCATCGGCAAGTTGGCTGTCCTTCAACGGATGTGATGGTGGCCCAACCGCTACGGAGGTTTGGATTGATGACTTTGAATTGTACAGGACAGATACCATTCTTGGCGTAGATGATAATTTTGCTCCTGTTTTAACGGATTTAAGAGCCATTGGCAACCGTGTTTACGTATCCAATGTAACCTCGACAACCGAAGTGAACATTTACAGTATTACGGGTGCTTTGGTTAAAACATTAAAGACCAATATCGATACTGATTTTGAATTTAATACTGGTTTATGGATAGCAACTATTAAAACTGCTGAAGGTCAAAAAACACAAAAACTTTTGGTGAGGTAATATTTGGTTTAAAAGCAAATAAAAACAGAAAAGCCAGCTTCATACAATGCATATCAAGCTGGCTTTTGTTTTAGGATTATCTCGCAATCACTAGCTTGAAGATTTTCGTAATATTCTGTATATTTGATAAGAGGGTTATTAATGATTTTGACCCAAAAATGAGGATATCTTACATATTGGACATTATGTGTCCCATTTATTAACAATTCGCCCCCTTATTAAAAGTATGACAATAGGTATTTTTGTGATAAGGAACACCACGTATTCCTTATTGTAAAATCCTTCTCTAAAAAATGGAATAGCTGAGCGGTTTTTACCAACTAATAAACTTAAAAACGATGTTAAGAAAAATTACTATCAAATTTATTTTGGCCTTTAGTGTTTTATCAATTATTGGCATAAACTCCAACTCAATTCAGGCGCAGGCAAGTACGAGTGATAATCTTAAAGCGCAACCTCGTGCAGATAGAGCTGTACCGTTCGATCTTACAGATACAGGAGTGTCTAAACCAATTATATGGGGATTGGATTTGGCATGGCTTTCAGAGCATAATTTGCGTAGGGGTATTGCTTTTATGGGTGATGTTGATGTTGTTAGGTCTTCCTTTATGCCCACTAATCCATTGAATAATGGAGCACTTCAAGGCATAGCCCTAACAAATACCAACTTGAGAATAAACATAATAAAGAACAGGTTAGGAACGCAACCTGGTATTGTGCTTAATAGTGACCACCCGAGCGTAGACCCTTCCTTTGTGGGTAATGCCACTAATTGGTCGGATTTGATTCAGATAACGGCCCAAATGCACATGGATGCAGGTCTTACTGTTGTAACAGTTTCCCCTTTTAATGAACCAGATTATTCTGCTACGGGTCAAGGTACCATTAATGATTTTTATAATATCTGCGAGGAATTAAAGACCAGGCCTTTTTTTACTTCGGAAAACACTATTCGCGTTTCAGGTGGTAACACCTTAAATAATGATGTAGCCTTGGATTGGTATAATTTTTTAAAACCTGCTGGGCTTGAAGAGGGCAATACGCACCAATTGGCAGGGAATTTTGATAATTATGCCGCTTTTTATCAGGCCGTAAGTGCTAATGGCGACCATGCAACCAATGATGAGCTCCACAACGTTATGGAGGCTATGGTAGGTGTAGAATACGGTTTGCAGACTGGTATTTGGTGGGGCACTGCCGAATATGCCCGTGGTGAGTTCTGCAAGGCCAGTGATGGACAGCGATTGGCATACGCAGAACATAGGCCAAACTGGACGGCGGCCTCTGTTTACAGGCACCCGAATGGTAAGGTGCAAGCTTTTGGTGGTGTATCAGAACGCCAAGCCAGACCGACCAATTATGCGTTCCTTTCAAAGGATAGAATGGTTTATTACGATGGCCACGGTCCACAACGCGAGTATGTAATTGAATTGCCGGCCGATCCCAATGGGGCCTATCAAACAGTGCTTCAACGAAATGCGGAACGTGTTGTAAATATTACCTGGGGAGAAGACATACAACCACCAGTAGACGGTGAGTACATGTTGGTCAACAGAAATAGTAGTAAGGTATTGACCGTAGGGGCCGGTCAAAATGATGGAACCAATGTTTATCAATCTACTTACACAGGTACAACTACCCAACAATTTAAGGTAAACCCTGTACCTATAGATATTGGGGGAGATTTTAGCTATTACCGTATCCAGCCGGTTTCTGATCCAGCAAGGTCATTGGACGTGAATAATTTTTCTTTGGACAATGGAGCAAACATCCATCTTTGGACTTCGGCCAATGGGGGCAACCAACAATGGTATTTGGAATATGCCGGGGATGGTTGGTTCTATATCCGAAGTAGGGAGAGTGCATTATGTATTGATGTAATGGGTGCATCTACTGCCGATAATGCAAATGTTGCGCAATGGACACAAAATTTTCAAAATAACCAACAGTGGCGTTTGCTGCCTGTAGATGCTGATATAGAATTTGACGCGCCAAGTAATCCAGCTGGTTTGGTGGCAACGGCACAAAAATTGTCCATAAGGCTTTCTTGGGATGCAAATACCGAAATAGATTTGGATGGATATACCATTTTCCGGGCAGAATCGTCTGGTGGTGCATATAACACCATTGCACGAAATGTAACGGTTACAGAATTTGTAGATAACACCGTTACTCCCGGAGTTGAATATTTCTATAAAATCAAGGCCGTAGACCGTTCATTGAACCGTTCTGGATATTCCAGTGAAGTTTCAACAACTGCTACAGCAGGCGATGCCCTGGTTGCCCATTACACATTTGATGATGACTCAACATCAGACAGTTCGGAAAACCTGTACCATGGTGCGCCTTACACACTACCGAGCTATGTTGCAGGGCAATATAGCTCTCAAGCGCTGTCCCTAAATGGGTTGAATTTTGTACAGCTTCCCGAAGATATTGCCAACCACCAGGAAATCACTATCGCATGTTGGGTATATAGGGCTGGTAACGTGGGATGGCAGCGCCTTTTTGACTTTGGCAATGGTTCGGATGAGTACATGTTCTTGAGCCCGCGATCGTCAACAGGGCAGTTACATTTTGGCATAAAGAAGAGCGGGGGCGTAGAGCAATCATTGCAGGTAAGCAGCTTTCCAACTGGGCAGTGGCGCCATGTGGCCATAACCATAAGCCAAACTGAAGGGACCAAAATGTATTTGGACAATGTATTGGTGGCCGAAGATATAAACATGAAGGTTGGCCCAGGGGAATTTAAGCCCATGATGAACTATATTGGACGCAGCCAATGGGCAACAGACCCTTTGCTGAACGCCCGGGTAGAAGATTTCCATATTTACAATTATCCTTTGTCTCCGTCTGAAATTTCATCCTTATTTAATGATGGAACGCTGTCCGTTGAAGACGCAGGTGCTCTGGAAAGTCTAAGTTTATATCCAGTCCCAGCCAAGGATGAGCTGCATTTGGATTTAGGGGCGGCAGTTGCAAATGGCCGATTGAGCGTTAGTATTTATGACATCCATGGCAGAACATTATCAACTAAGCAAATAAACGAGAACAAAACAACATTGGATATTTCTGACTTACCGGCCGGCATGTATCTACTTAAGCTGGACAATGGAACAAGCTCTACGGTTAAAAGGTTTGTGGTTAAATAGCACTTGAAAAATAAGGTTAAATATCAGTTTATAATTGGTTTTGCAAAAAGGAAATTTATTTATTTCCTTTTTGCATTGCTGGTTACTCTATTTTCCTATAATAGGTTATATGCGCAATCATTTCATCACATTGAAACTTATGCAGGATTGTCTACGTTAGAAGAAAACAATGGTGTTGCAATCGCCGATTTTGATTTGGATGGCGATTTAGACATGTTTGTTGTGGCCAAGGCTCAAGATTTGGAAGGTTTTACCATTAGCCATAGCAAATTGTTCAGTAATAACAATGATGGGACTTTTACTGATGTAACGGAAGTTTCTGGGCTTGTTAATCTTTTTCCTGTTGGAGAGACTGGGGAAGAATCTGTGGCCTTAACGGGGTTTAAATTTGGTGCCTTTTGGGGAGATTATGATAATGATGGCTACCCAGATTTGTTCATGACACATACCAACAAAATGCAACTGTTCCATAATGAATCCAATGGCAGTTTCAAGGAAGTTACCATTGAAGCTGGTTTTAAAAAATACAATGATTGTATCAATACTGATGCAACTTGGTTTGATTTCAACAAAGACGGATTTCTTGATATTTATATCTCTGATTGGGACAGTGATTGCGAAGGTAACCGACTTTATAAGAACAATGGCGATGGCACTTTTTCGGATGTCAGCAATATTTTTGATGGCCCATTGAGTAAGCTTTCCTATCAAAGCATTCCTTTTGATTTTAATGGTGATGGCTGGTTAGATCTATATGTTGCCAATGATGGAAGTAGCCAAACAAGTGATTTATTTATCAATCAAGAAGGTACAGGTTTTGTAGAACAAGCCAATACTTATGGACTGCTCCATTCTGCCGACGATATGGGAATGGCTATAGGGGATTACAATAATGATGGTTTTTTTGATTTATATATCACCGCGATTGAACGAAATGCTTTGTTTACCAATAATGGTGATTATACGTTTCAAAATTTGGCCCCAACACTTCAAGTTGAAAGAACAGGTTGGTCGTGGGACGTGGCTTTTCATGATTTTGATCTTGACCGGGATGAAGATTTGTTTGTGGTTAATGGATTCAAAGTACGAGTAGAGAAAAATGAATATTTTGAGAATCTCTCTTCTACTAACCAGATTAGTTTTGTTAACCGTTCAAGTACCATAGGGTTAGGAGAAGAAACAATAAGCGTTGGGGCTGGAGTTTTTGACTTTGATAATGACGGAGACTTGGACATCTACGTCAGCAACAATGATAGACCTTCTTACTTTTATGAAAACGATATTACGGACCAATCTAGGGAATCAGATAACATAAACTGGTTCAAGATTAAATTGGAGGGAACGATCTCTAACCGGGACGCGATTGGCTCGACACTTTCAGTAAAGACGTCAAGCGGTTCGTTGCACAGGTATTATTCTGGAAAGGGCTTTTTGTCCCAGAATTTGGTGCCTGTGCATTTTGGACTTGGGGCAGATAATGTAGTGTCGGAGTTTAAAATTACGTGGCCCTCTGGATTAAGCGAAACTTACACGAACATTTCAGCCAACACCACTATTTTAGCAAAGGAAGGTCAGGGCTATCAGGTTTTGGACGTTCAGCCCAGTGTAAAACTCTATGGCTGTATGGACCCTAGCTCCTGTACTTACAATCCCAATGCTGTAATTGGGACGGACGCTTGTGTTTATCCGGAAACGGGTAAAATCGAAGGCAAGAAAGAGGCACAGAAGAACAGCGTTGAAACCTACTCTTATTCATTGGATGATAATTCTGTCTTGAATTGGCAGGTCACGGGCGGTGAGATTTTGGAACGTCAACCAAATAGCATTACTGTAAACTGGGGAACTGAAAATGAAGGTAGGATAACTTTATCGGTTACGAATAAAATCTGTTCTAGTGAGATTATTGCATTAGTGGTATCGTTACTAGATGGAGGTACGGTAAATCTGGATGGGCATTCCGTTGCGCGTTTGTGGAACGAAACGCTACTTAGCTTGATTAGAAAAGACTACGCGCGTCCCACTGTTCATGCTAGAAACCTATTCCACACGGGTGTTGCCATGTACGATGCTTGGGCCATCTATGACGAAAAGGCATCTCCTTATTTGATAGGGAATCAGGTTCAAGGCTTCAAAAGCAACTTTGATGGTTTTTCTACCATCGAACCAATTATAGAAGCTAGAGACAAAACCATAAGCTATTCGGCTTACAGACTATTGACAGAACGTTTTAAGCATTCTCCCAACCCAACCCTTTCGCAGGCCATACTGGATGCGGTCATGGAGGGCCTAGGTTACGATATATCAATAAAGGATGAGGATTACGGCACCGGCAGCTCAATCGCATTGGGCAACTATATAGCGAGTCAAGTCATAGAATACGGCTTGCAAGATGGCTCCAATGAGCAGAACGAGTACGCGAACATTTTTTACGAGCCTGTTAACGAGCCTTTGAACCTTTCACAGCCGGACCAGTCGCAAATGGAATCGATAGACCCTGAAAGGTGGCAGCCGCTCAGCTTCAATACCTTTATAGACCAGAGCGGTAACGTGATAGGGGGCGTTACCCCAGATTTTTTGAGCCCAGAGTGGGGCAATGTTCAACCGTTCTCATTAGTGGAAGGGGAAAAGACTACCCATATACGAGACGGTCATGACTATAGGGTGTACCACGATCCCGGTGCGCCACCATCTGTGACCTCACAGGACTATAAATGGACTTTTACGATGGTCTCACGCTGGAGCTCGCACTTGGACCCTTACGACGGTGTTAAGTGGGATATATCACCAAAATCCATAGGGAATATTTCATCGAACCAATTTCCACAGAAATTTTCTGATTATAAAGATTTTTACAAAGAGGCCGAGGGTGGTGACATAGGCGCGGGGTACACGATGAACCCAGTGACGAAACAACCCTACCAAGAACAGATTGTTCCCAGGGGAGACTATACGCGTGTTCTTGCTGAGTTCTGGGCGGACGGCCCTGACTCCGAGACGCCACCGGGACACTGGTTTACCATACTGAACTATATCAACGACCATGAGCTTTTGAAGAAAAGGTTCAATGGTCAGGGAAACATCCTATTTGATTTAGAATGGGATATCAAGGCCTATTTCATCTTGGGAGGCGCTATGCACGATTCTGCCATAGCTTCCTGGGGCGTTAAGGGGTTTTACGATTACATACGTCCCATATCGGCCATACGCTACATGTGCGCTAAGGGGCAGTGTACGGATGCTTCGAAGCCAAACTATAATACACTCGGAATCCACTTAATACCGGGCTTGGTCGAGCTTGTTGAGGAGGGCGACCCATTAGGCGGCAAGAGTAATGAGAACATTGGCAAGATAAAGCTTTACTCTTGGAAGGGGCACGATTATATAGATGACCCAGCGGTTGACGAAGCGGGCGTGGGCTGGATATTGGCGGAGAACTGGTGGCCTTATCAGCGCCCCACATTTGTTACACCTCCATTTGCAGGCTATGTTTCAGGGCATTCCACCTATTCAAGGGCGGCGGCCGAGGTGTTGACCCTACTAACGGGCGATGCGTATTTTCCTGGCGGTATGGGCGAGTTCTTTGCCAAGAAGAACGAATTTTTGGTGTTCGAGGAAGGGCCCTCGGTGGACGTTACCCTGCAGTGGGCGACCTACAGGGATGCGTCAGACCAATGTAGTCTGTCGCGTATCTGGGGTGGGATACACCCACCTGCGGATGATATCAATGGACGGATAATAGGTGAAAAGATAGGAAAAGAGGCCTTTGAGTTCGGGGCAAGGTATTTTGAGGGTTTCACGGACGGCACAACGCCAATATCCGTAATGGACATGAGGGTTTACCCGAACCCTGTGTCGGTCACCACAATGCAGGTGTACATTACGGGTACGGCCTTGGATGATTTGGTCTACCTGTTTGACATAAATGGCAGGCTTCTGGAAGTGCCTAATAGGGAGTACGATGAGGCCACTGGTGTGTTAAGGATAACATTGTCAAGGTCATTGGCAACGGGTATTTACGTGCTGAAGGTCAACGATCGGTCCAGAAAGATTGTTGTTGTTAGGGAATAATTAAAATTAATGAGTAACCAACTAAAGTTTAAATAAAATATTAACGGGCATTATTAAATATTACATGAAACATCTAAAATTAACATTGGTATTATTGCTTTTTACTGTGCTAGGGAATTCGCAGAAAGAAACAAATGAATGGGAAAATCCACAAATAATTGATCGTAACAAAGAAGCAGGAAGGTCCTCTTTTGTGTTATATGATGATGAGGAATCTGCGCTTACAGATACACCTCAAAATTCAAAATATTACAAAAGTTTAAATGGCACTTGGCAATTCCATATTGTTAAGAATCCTGAAGAAAGACCAATGGATTTTTATAAGTCAGATTTAGATGTTTCAAACTGGAAAACCATTGAAGTGCCTGCAAACTGGGAAATGCAAGGTTATGATATTCCAATTTACACCAATATCGTTTACCCTTTTCCTAAAAATCCGCCTTTTATTGATGGCAATTATAACCCTGTTGGTAGTTATAGACGTACATTTACGGTTCCAACTGATTGGGATGGAAGTGAAGTGTTTTTAAATTTTGGCTCCATTTCTGGATATGCCCGTGTATTCCTGAATGGTAACGAGGTTGGAATGACCAAAGCGTCAAAAACTGCTGCCGAATTTAACATAACCCCATTTTTGAAAAATGACGAAAATTTGCTTGCTGTACAAGTTTTCCGTTGGCACGATGGAAGCTACCTTGAAGACCAAGATTTTTGGCGATTAAGCGGTTTGGAGCGTGATGTGTATTTGCAGGTTGCTCCAAAAAAAACAATTTGGGACTTTTTTGCAACCGCCAGTCTAGATGATACCTATACAAATGGTGTTTTCAATGTTAATGTAGATTTAAGAAAATTTGAAGGAAAATCTCCAAAAAAGCAAGTTGCTTCTATAAAACTTTTTGATGAGAATGGAAATGTGGTTTATTCAGAAGAAAAGAAAATTAAATCTTCCGATGCAAAAATTAATTTCGCTTCAACAGTAAATAATGTCTCAAAATGGAGTGCAGAAACGCCCAATCTCTATCGTTTGGTTTTAACACTATCGGATAAAAAAGGAACTCAGGTTGTTTCCAAAAAAATAGGATTCAGAAAAGTTGAAATCAAGGATTCCCAACTTATGGTAAACGGACAGCCATTGATGGTCAATGGTGTAAATCTTCATGAACACCACGGTACAAAGGGGCATACTCCTGATAGGGAAACGATGTTGGAGGATATCAAAATAATGAAGCAAAACAACATTAATGGGATTAGAATGAGTCATTATCCGCACGACCCTTACTTATACACCTTGTGTGATGAATTGGGTATGTACGTGGTAGATGAAGCCAATATTGAAACCCATGATATGGGTGCCGAATGGCAATCTTGGTTCGATAAAGGTAAACATCCGGCTTATTTGCCAGAGTGGGCACCGGCACATATGGATAGAATGAAACGCATGTTAGAGCAAAATAAAAACCATACTTCGATTATTATTTGGTCTATGGGTAACGAATGTGGAAACGGGCCTGTGTTTTATGATGGTTATAAATGGTTGAAAGAACGAGATAAAACCCGTTTTGTACAGTTTGAACAGGCTGGTCAAAATCCGAATACAGATATTGTAGATCCTATGTATCCTGGCATTGATCATATGAAAGATTATGCTAACGGTGATGATCCACGTCCTTTTATCATGTGTGAGTATTCTCATGCTATGGGCAACAGTAATGGTAATTTTCAAGAGTATTTTAATATCATGAAAATGAACAAAAAGATGCAAGGTGGCTTTATTTGGGACTGGGTAGATCAGGGTTTAAAAGCTGAAACACCGGATGGTAAAATGTTTTGGGCTTATGGTGGTGATTTAGGAGGTGAAAGCCTACAGCATGACCAAAACTTTTGTGCCAATGGTTTGGTATCGGCAGATAGAACTCCCCATCCGGCACTTTATGAGGTTAAAAAGGTGTATCAGGATATTTCTTTTTTACTAAATGATGATAACCTGGAAATAACCAATCACTACAATTTTACCAACCTAGATAATTATAACTTCAAATGGGTTTTAAAAGCGAACGGAAAAGTAGTTGGAGAAGAAGCTTTTGAAGTTAAAGTAGCGCCAAATGAAACAAAAGGAGTTAAATTAAATTTGCCAGTTTTGGAGGGTGATAAGGAATATTTCCTTGATGTTTATGCCTACACAAAACATGCGACTGAAACTATTCCCGAAAACCATGAAGTAGCCAGAGAGCAATTGAATCTTGACTCAGGTAATTATTTTGTTTCAAAAGCCAATATAGAGGGAAATATTGCCTTCAAAGTAAAAAAAGACATTCTTTTATTTTCAAATGATTTGGTTGAAGGGGAGTTTAATATAGCCACAGGTAAATTACAAAAGTTTATGGCCAAAGGCGAAGAGGAAACTATTGAGAATTTTCCAGAACCTTATTTTTGGAGAGCGCCCACAGACAATGATTATGGCAATGAAATGCCAAAAAGATTAGGTGTTTGGAAAAATGCACATAATAACTTAACGGTTGAAAAAGTTACTGTAGGAAAGAAAACAGATACTGGTATACCTATTAAAGTGGAGTTTGTCATTTCAGAATTGGATGTTCCATATACCGTTGACTATTTGATTCAAAACGATGGCTCAATAAAAATAACAGCCAGTATTGATATGACTTCCAAAGAGTTACCTGAAATGCCAAGATTTGGTATGCGCATGATTTTAGATGGTAGTTTTGATGGATTGACCTATTATGGAAGAGGTCCTTGGGAAAATTATTCCGATAGAAACACGGCATCTTTTGTTGGAATTTATAACGATGATGTTGAAAATCAATTTACTTGGGAGTATATAAGACCTCAAGAAGCTGGTTATAAAACAGACGTACGTTGGTTAAAACTAAAAAACCTAAACAACGAAGGTTTAAAAATTGTTGGCGAACAGCCATTGGGGTTTAGTGCATTAAATATGAGCACTGAAGCTTTAGATGGGGGAGAAAACAAAGCTCAAACACACCCCACAGATATTATTGTTGAAAAGGATAAAATATATCTTCATATTGATTTAAAACAACGTGGTGTTGGTGGGGATAATAGTTGGGGAGCCTATCCGCACAAACAATACCGTTTAGAGGATAAGCAGTATTCGTTTAGTTATATTTTAAGACTATTTTAGTAAAAAATTTGTACTGGATTAGCATGGTCATTATTTAATTTTCAAGAATTTTGCTTCTATCTTTGCATATATTTATAATTGAATTTTATTTCCAACTTAAACTAAATGAATACAGAATTAGTACAACAGGTAAAGTCCCGATTTCTCGAATTATATAAAAAGGAACCCATTCTTGTTTTTTCACCCGGAAGGATAAATATTATAGGCGAGCATACCGATTACAACGATGGGTTTGTTTTTCCAGCAGCGGTAGATAAAGGAATTGCTGCGGCCATCGAAAAAAGTGATTCTGGAAAATCAACGGCCCACGCTTTAGATTTTGAGAGTACAGTGGAATTTAATCTGGATAAACTAAAACCTTCTAAAGAAGGAAGCTGGGAAAACTACGTATTTGGTGTGGTTGCAGAAATTCAAAACAGAAACAAAGTTGTGGGCAATTTTAATATCATGTTTGCCGGCGATATTCCTGCAGGTTCCGGCATGTCGTCTTCTGCAGCTTTAGAAAATAGTGTGGTTTTTGGTTTGAATGAACTTTTTAATCTGGGCCTTTCAAAACACGATATGATATTGATTTCGCAAAAGGCGGAACATAATTACGTGGGCGTAAATTGCGGTATTATGGACCAATATGCCAGCATGTTCGGTATTGAAAATAATGCGTTGCTTTTGGATTGCAGAACTGTGGAATCCAGACCCTATGAAATCGATTTTAAGGACCACCAATTGATGCTTATCAACACCAACGTAAAGCACAGCCTATCTGATAGTGCCTATAATGACCGACGTTCGGCATGCGAAAACATTGCAGGATTGTTGAATATCAAAGCTTTACGGGATGCCACTGAAAGTGATTTATTAGCTGTAAAAGATAAGGTCACTCCAGAAAACTACCAAAAGGCACTCTACGTGATTCAAGAAAATGATAGGGCCGTTAAAGCTTCAAAAGCGATAGAGGAAAATGATTTGGAAACCTTGGGGCAACTGATTTATGCTTCGCATGATGGTTTGTCCAATCAATACAAGGTAAGCTGCGATGAATTGGATTTTCTTGTTGATTTGGCCAAATCAAACCAAGAGGTATTGGGCGCCAGAATGATGGGCGGTGGTTTTGGTGGCTGTACCATTAACCTAGTATCAAAAACGGAAGCCAAGGCATTTGCAGATGCTGCCTCAAAAGCATATCGAAATCAGTTCAACAAGGATTGTTCGGTATATTTTATCCAACTTTCACAAGGTACACATACCGTTAATTAACCAACCAAAAATTAAAATCCATCATGGAAAATACAGATTTACAGGATTATTCACATAAGCGATTTAATATACTAACTGGCGAATGGGTTTTGGTTTCACCACATAGAGCCAAACGACCATGGCAAGGGCAAAATGAAGCGGTATCCAACGAAGTACGTCCGTCTTACGATGAAACCTGTTATTTGTGTGCCGGTAACACCAGAATTAACGGCGAGGTTAACCCAAAATACGAAGATGTATTTGTGTTTACCAACGATTTTGCAGCACTTCAAAGTGACTCTAAAACTTTTGAGGTTAACGATGGATTATTGATTGCGCAAAGCGAAACGGGAATCTGTAAAGTGGTTTGTTTTAGCCCAGACCATTCAAAAAGTTTGGCCGATATGGAACCGAAGAATATTAAAAAAGTCGTTTCTACTTGGCAAAAGGAATACAAAGAACTTGGCGACAAACCAAACATCAATTACGTTCAGATTTTTGAAAACAAAGGAGCAGTAATGGGGTGTAGCAATCCGCATCCGCACGGACAAATCTGGAGCCAGTCTACATTGCCGAATGAAGTTGATAAAAAGAACACGCAACAGTTAAACTATTACATTAAAAATAAGAGTAGTCTTTTGGGGGATTATCTAAAGCAGGAACTGGAAAAGCAGGAGCGCATTATTTTTGAGAATGACAGTTTTGTAGTTTTAATTCCGTTTTGGGCGGTATGGCCTTTTGAAACTATGATTGTTCCTAAAAAGCACCAAACCAATATTTTGGAAATGAACGATGCTGAGGCCATGCAATATGCAGAAGCTATTTCTGTAATTACTAAGGCTTACGACAAGTTGTTTAATACATCATTTCCATATTCCAGCGGAATTCACCAATCACCAACAGATGGCAATGAAAATAAACATTGGCATTGGCACATGAGTTTTTATCCGCCATTGCTAAGAAGTGCCACAGTAAAGAAATTTATGGTAGGTTACGAAATGTTTGGTTCACCACAGCGAGATATTACTGCTGAAAGTGCCGTTAAATTGATAAGGGCTTTATTGTAAAACAACCCGTCCCTGCTAACATTAAATATGAAACATGTTAAAGAAGAATGGTTGAAGGCTTTCCCCAACCTTTGTCCAACTGGGAGTAATAAGTTTTTTGAAATTTTAGGGCCTATGATTGTTGGAATTGAGTTGGTAAAATTATCATATGGAGACGAATATAGACCTTATATGGTAGTGTCTTCCTTTTGGAATACTGGAATTATAAAGAATAAACTTGAATCAGATTTTAAAAGAAGGATTAGTACACCTAATATTTACAGTAGTTTAACTCATTCTGATGGTCGAGGTTTCAATATAGGATATTATGACACTAGTCTAATAAAAGAGGCTTCTTCACAAATAAAGGAACGGTTTTTGCCTCTTGGACAAAATGTAAGTATCAATACGTTTTTTAATTATTTAGATTTCTATAAGGATTCATCTAAGCAGGCACAAACCTCGGCGGGCGAAGCTCGTTTGTTGGAATTTAAATATTTAGTGGCAAAATATTCTGATGATGAAAATTTGTCGAATCAAATAATGCAGTGCATAGAAACAGGCCGTAAAGTTTGGGATATGGAACATTTTGAAAAATGGATAGGGAATTATGATGCTTGGGTTAAAAAATTAGAGAACATTTCAAGGAATGAACTGCTTGATGTTGTAAATAAGTTTAAGCTTAATTCACAAATAAAGAAATTGCACGATTACAAATTAATGATCAATTAACCCTATTCTTCGAATTTTTTTAACATCTAAATAAATAATAAGTAGTTCAAGTAAGTGTTATCAGCAATGGTAAATTAATAACTCACCCTTCTAATTCCTGAACCTTTTATCTTAAAACTGATGTCTCCATTATTAAGAACTTTCAGGTTTTTAATGGGTATCAGTTCTTTGTTCGTCCACTTTTCACCAGATTTTTTCCAAAGCATTAAAGAGGCATAGGTTTTTGATTTGGATGAATTTGATGATTCATTTTTAACAACATTTATAACTTTGCTTTCGGCGCTTTCAGGGTGAAGGTTTTTGGTTTCACCCACTTCGGTATTATCCCATCCCAACAAAGGCACCATAGCCAATTGGTATTTGCCATTGTCGATTATGGTAACCTCGTGGTCTTTAATTTTTTGTTTCGTAGTTATAATATTTTTATCTAATTGTGGTAAAGCATAATGCCCTAAACGCATTTCAATAAGTTTATCACTTGCATTTTTATCTACTCTTAGAATACCATTGGCTAATGGGATATCGGCTAAATGAAATTTAATGTTTTCATCGGTTTCAAGTGTAACATCTCTGTAATAAATCCCATTTTCGAATTTTTTAAAATCGTATAATCTGAAAGCTTCCCATGTATTATTTTTGTTTTTTATCACATAATTCATTGCCACTTCACCATTATCGCCATCGGCTTGCCACGGAAATGCGCTGTTGTATGACAGTCGGTTGTAATTTTCGGTTGAGCGGAATTTTTGCCAATCGTCCTTCACTTTTTCATGGCACCATGCACGTATTTCGGAAGCCCCAATATTTGGATAATCGGTTATAAGGATTTCTGAAGCCTCTTGGTAATTGTTGTAAACTTGGTCTTTTTTAAAATCTGTGTCCCAAGCGCCATTGTTTTCTTTTGCCGTCCAAAACGGATTGTCATCTGGAACCAACAATCCTAAAAATGCCTTACCCATCCAGTACACGCTTCCGCGGCAGCTGTAAACTTGCACAGCAGGCTCAAAGGCGCCATAAAACCCGAGAGTAGGGACGTGGTCTTTCATAAAATCGGGGTGTGTAAAAAATTGTGTGATAACGCCAGATGAAATGCGGCGCATCCAACCAAAGTTGATGTCTTTTTTGTTTTCCTCAAAACCCATCAAAGGAAATGGAATAATGGAGCCAATACGATAGCTGATGCTCCTTCCGTACATAATCATTTTACCATCTTCACTAAAGAGATAGGGGTAGTTGTATTTTAAATCGCTAAAGTTGTTTTTAAACTTTTGGGAAATTTCAGGATAATACTTGTTTCCAAAATATTCAGACCAAACCATGCCGTACATTTGGAAAGCCCACATGCTGTAGTAGTCGTAGGCGGGACTATCGTTGTACCACCCTTGGCCACGGTAGTGGGTTAAGGATTTTTCCAGATACTCAACCAGTAATTTTTCGTTAACCGAATAACCATGTTCCTTGAAAAAACTCAACACAAAAATGTTGAAAAACTTCCAATTGGAGTCTACCGTTGGACCATCGCCGTAACTTATCATAGTTTTAGCCAAAGCATCTTTTTGCGATTGGGGCAGTGGTTCCCATAAAATTTCTGGAGCAATGAGCATAGACACAGCCAAGGCTCCAAATTCCACCAGATTTTGACTTGGACCTTCGTTTTTCGCACGAGGAACAATATAAGATTCGCTTTCAGAATCAATTAATTTTCCAATTTGGTATCGATAATATTCGGCTACGTTTATGTGGTTGATAACCAAATTTGGCTGTTCCTTTAAAAGAGGAGCGGCAACAAAAAGCGTTCTACAAAGGCCCTCTAATTTTTCGGTAGGCACTCTACCTTCATCATGTGGATAACTTTTCCCTGGTTGCTTTGGGAATTTCATCGGGTCGTCCAAAGTATTGATGTAGCTAAAAGCACCTTCTAACAAATACATGGCGGCATCTTTCCAATGTTGCTTGGTCATACCTGTGTATGGACTTAGCTTATAATCTGGATTTTTAATTTTAAAAACTTGCCCATTTTTTGTTTGTTCTTGGGCATATAGCGAAGAAACAAAAAAGATTATGGGCAGTAATCTACCCATAAATCCAATTAGTTTTAAAAATGAAATTTTAACCTTATCCGTCATAAAAGTTGAGTTTAGCTTATAGCTTAAATTTCAATGCAGTGCCAGGAACATTTAGTTCTTCAGTTCGTTTACCCGGTGCAGCTCCTGAAACAGTAAGTGTATATTCACCTTTTAATAATTTTGAGGAACCATCCTCTTGAATGGTTTTTAAGAGTTCAGGTGACATGTTAAAAGTAACAGTTTTTGTTTCATTGGCTGCAATTTTTACTCTTTTGAAATCGACAAGACTAGATAAAGCAAATCCTTTGCCTGAAGCTGGCGTGGATACATAAACTTGAACCACTTCTTCAACAGGCATATCACTACTGTTAGTTAAACTGACTTCTACTTTTAAAGTTTCCTTACCTTTAAATCTTTTGTTTAATATTTTAGCATTGGCATAAGTAACTTCACTATAAGTAAGTCCATAGCCAAATGGATACATGATATTGTCTTCCATGTACTTGTAGGTACGACCATTCATGGTATAATCTTCAAAACCTGGAAGTTTTTCTACGCTCACAGGAAACGTTATTGGCAGTCTTCCTGAAAAGTTTGAATCGCCAAACAACAAATCGCCCAAAGCATAACCTCCACCTTGTCCAGGATACCATGCCATAACCACCGCGTCTGCAAGTTCAGAAATCTCCTTAACATCAATAGGGCTACCTCCTGTAAGCACCACAACCACTTTGTTGTTATTGTCTTTAGTTACATTTCTTAAAAACTCCATTTGATGCTCTGGTAATTTAATGTCTTCTTTATCCCCTCTATGGGCCGAAGCAATGGCATCACCTTCTTCACCTTCTAAAGCACCTGAAATTCCCATTACCACAATACAAACTTGGGCACTTCGGGCTTCACCTAAGGCCCAATCCATAGAATTCACGCTTTTCATATAAGGTAAAAAACCTAATTTGTAGTTAATACTGGTTCCGTCGCTTACCTTATCAACAATACCCTCTAAATAGGTACTGTAGCTATTTGAAAGTCCAAAATAATTACCCATCATGGAGAATACATCTGTAGCATGTGGGCCAATAACATACATGTTTTTAACGTTCTTGTTAAGAGGAAGCGTGCCATCATTTTTTAAAAGTACCATACTTTTTTCGGCAGCTTCTTGGGCAACTAAGGCGTGTTCTTTTGAAGCTATTACTGAGCCAGAAATGTCACTATATGGTGATTCATCAGCATCAGTTAAAATTCCAAGCTTTAATCTGGTCATCATCAATGGCATCAATGCTTCGTCTAAATCTTTTTCAGTTAACAATCCTCCTTCAACGGCTTTTCCCAAGTCATTAAAAGCCCATCCACAATTCAGATTCAAGCCACTTTTAATGGCTATGGCCGAAGCTTCTGCCATGCTTTTAGCTATTTTATGGCCTGTAAAAATATCGGCAACGGCTCCGCAATCGGATACTATATAGCCATCAAACCCCCATTTTTCACGTAGTGTTTCTTTTAAAAGGAAAGGGCTTCCCGATGCACTTTCTCCATAAACGGCATTGTAAGCGCCCATAACGCCTTCAACATGGCCTTCGGTAACCAATTTTTCGAATGCAGGAAGATAAGTTTCATACAAATCTCGTTTAGATGGATTTACGTTGAATTCGTGACGCAACTCTTCAGGTCCTGAGTGCACAGCATAATGTTTGGCACAAGCGGCCGATTTCAAGAAAAATGGATCTTCGCCTTGGAGGCCTTTTACAAACGCTGTCCCGATTTCCCCACTCAAAAATGGGTCTTCTCCGTAGGTTTCTTGTCCACGGCCCCATCTGGGGTCCCTAAAAATATTCACGTTAGGGGACCAAAAGGTCAATCCTGCATAAATACTATAGTTGTTAATTTTTTGAGCAGCATTAAATTTTGCCCGCCCTTCTGTAGCAATAATATCACCTATTTGTTGAACCAATTTAGTGTCAAAAGTGGCGCCTAAACCAATGGGCATAGGAAATACAGTAGCTCTACCATTTCTAGCCACGCCGTGTAAGGCCTCATTCCAATAATCGTATGGTTTGATTCCAAGATGCTCAATGCCTGGAGCCGCATTCATTAATTGCTTGGTCTTTTCCTCAAGAGTCATTTTGGAAATATAAGATTCAGCCTTTTGCTTCATCTGAATTTCAATATCTGAATTTTGCGAGAAACCAGCGGCAAACGTTAGTAATAGAAGTGTTAATAGTTTAGTTTTCATTTTTTATTTTTTATTTGTTTGTTGTTTTAATTGAAAATTATTCTGAAAGGGGTGATATTCGATATAACCCTGCTCCGTGATAGTTTATCACCGGAGCAAACTCTGTCCCAGAAAAAGTTCCCATATCTTCTTTATTCCATAAATCGCGGATAACACATTTATTGGAAAAACCTAGAACCTCTAAATCAACGGGAATTGCAGTTGGTTCTTCGTTTGAGGGTGTTGGGTCTTCGGTTGAAACCATAAACTCAACGGTAGTGCCTTCTTTAACATTGGTTCCTGCTATATCTAACCCTGCAAAGGCCGTAAAACGCACACTGTTTTGTGGCAGTTTATAATGGATGATGGATTGCGAATGGGTACCGATACCATTTTCATATTCAATTCCTTTTATATTTAAAATACCACCAGAAACACTTTTGTTAATACCAACAGTACCCCAACCAGCAAAGGCTTTTTCCCAAGATAAATCGGTAAGTTTAATAGTTTTTCCATCGGCCAAATGTACTGTTGGGTTAATCCAGTTGGCGTGGTCCCAAGAATAGCCATCACCTCCATCATTGACAATTAGGTATAAATCTTCACTTTCTTTAGGTAATTCAATATCGATATCTTCACCAAATCCGTCAGTTAAATGAGATACAGTACCACTGCGGTATAATAGGTTTTTAGTCGTAATGAAACCATCACCTGCACTATTGAATACGGCAACAAATTTATCCTTACTATCTGGGTCATCAGCGATCCAGCTAATAAGGTCATTTTCATTAAACCATTGCTTGTTGTTAATTGACTTGCCATGAACCTCTAAAACTTCTTTGTTGGTCAATAATGAATTTGTGAACTCATCATTATCGGGTAAATTACCACCAAACATAAGTGGTGATTTGAACATGGTCCACAAGGTCATTAGAGTATATTGCTCATCTTTAGTGAATTTTGTGTAGCGGTTTGTAGCGCGTTCACCTCTTATAAATTTGCCCAAAGGAAGCATATCGGCATCTGGCCATGCGCCTTGGGAAATATACGGCGCCCATTCTGCACATTTTTCAAATGAATAATTTAGCTGAGACCAGTTGTCCCAAAAATCATCGATGGTGCGCCACATGTTTGCGTTTGCTGTTGCATGGGCATGTTCTTCAATAGGCGTTGCTCCGGGAGACATGCTTAAAACAATAGGTCGCCCGGTTTGGTCAATGGCCTTACGAATCATTTCAATCTCATTGGTGTGATATGGGCGTGAAAGGTCGTCTACCTTTACAAAATCCAATCCCCAAGAGGCGTACAAATCGAAAATGGAGTTGTAATATTCCTGTGCACCTGGTTTTTCTCTCACAACGGTGTAATTGTCTTGAAGCCAAGTACATTCATATTCCGTAGAGTAAATATCTGCTGCAGTTTTGTCGGTTCCTTTAATAGGCAATTTATTGAGAACAGCTTCTTTTGGAACTCCACGCATAATATGGATGCCAAATTTTAATCCTAAGCTGTGAATATAATCCGCCAGTGGTTTAAACCCAGAACCGTTAGCTGCAGAAGGAAACCGTTTTGGAGACGGCATATACCTTCCATATTCATCTATTACAAAATCTGACTGATCATAGGCATTGTAATGACCTGTTGTTTGATTCTCAACATACCAACGGATATCGACAACTACATATTCCCAACCAAAATCTTTTAGGTGCTTCGCCATGTAATCTGCATTGGCTTTCACTTCATCCTCAACAACAGAAGGTCCAAAACAATCCCAACTATTCCAACCCATCGGTGGCGTTTTTGCCCAGTCTTTAAAGTTTGTTTTTTCGTTTCTATTGTTACAAGCTACCAGAACTAGCACAATAGCCGTTAATTTGAAAAGTTTAATTAATTTCATTTTTAAGTTTATTTGATTTCAGTTTAGTTGTTATGTTGATTATTGAATATTCTAATTTAAGGATCGATACATTTCTGAGGCAGCCAACAAAAATGCACCAACACCAAAATCTGAAGTTGAATTTACATCTACTACTTGCCCTGGAATTGCTTTTTCCCCAATGGGCTGTACATATCCTACCGAGCCATTTTCTTGTAAAGCTACTTCTGTTAAATAACTCCAGGATTTTTGTACTATGGGTAAATATGTTTCTTTGTTCAAAATGCCATTGTTTATGCCCCACAAAAAGCCAAAGGTGAAAAATGCCGTTCCGCTTGTTTCAGGGCCAGGTGCATGCTCGGGGTCTAAAATACTCCGTGTCCAATACCCTTCATCTTGTTGGGCATTGGCTAATGCTTTGGCCATTTTTTTAAATCGGACTATGTATCTTTCTTTTTGTTCAGATTTGGGTAAATCTTGAATGATTTTGGCATATCCGGCAAATATCCAACCATCACCGCGTGCCCAAAAATCCTTTTTACCATTAACACTTTTGTGCTTTGGATAAACATACTTTACATCTCGATAATAAAGGTTTGCGTCATCATCCCACATAATGCTATTGGCATAACCTAAATATTCATCCAGTTTTTTTAAGTACAGATCGTTTCTTGTAACGTTGTATAGTTTCGTCATTACTGGCATTACCATATATAAACCATCAACCCACCACCAATAATCGTTTTTTTTGGTGCTCATTTGGTATTCCATGACTTCCAGGGCACGGGCGATTTTGTTTTCATCATTTGCTCCAGTAAAGTTGTAAAGGTCTATGTATGTTTGAAAGCATATTTGCCAATCGCCAAATAGTACAAAATCATCGCTTTCGCCGTAAGTGTATTTCCAATTTGATTTGTCTTCGGATTTTGCTCCAATCCATTTGTTATGCTCGGCCCAAGCTAGTGAATAATTTAAATAGTCCTGATTTTTAGTGACTTTGTAGGCTTCCATGTTCCCTGTGTGATAAGCTGAAACATGCCAAAAGGCATTGCCAGGCTCTGGATGCGTTTTTTGCCAATGGCTATTGACTTTTTCAATAATTGAAAGAACATCTTCTTTTTTTTGATTAGTTAGGCTATTATCCCTTGTTTGTTCTGCACTGACAACAGAATTTGTTTTAGAAGCTGAGCCGCAATTAAGAAAAAGAAAAGAAATTGTAGTAATGTAATAAAAGAGAAGGTTGGCCTTTAAATTCATGGTTATGATTCGTTCAAATATCGTGTTTAGTTTATAATTTTAAAATTAGTTGGTAAATAAGAAATGAATTCTCAAAAAATTGAGTTAACACTTAAAAGTGCATCACAAATTTCTATAATCATAACAGATTGGGTAGGGTACAAATTGGTGGAAAAAAGGGCAATATTTGCCCATATGTTAAAATTAGTGATAATTTGCCAATAATTGAATGGTTTTGTTGGTATTCAAAATTGTTTTAAGAGGAGTTGCATTATAAAATTTTTGGAAGGCTTACGGAAAGTATCAATTGCATTTAAACTCTATTTTTAGTCGACCTTTAAGATTTCAATTCGTTTTTTAAGTAGGCTAAAATCTATCCAATAAATATCTCCACGGTCATTGCTACCTCTATGAAAAAATAGATACTTTCCATCAGGTGATAAACTGGGACACATTTCCGTTTGGTCTGTGTTTACTTCAGGTCCTAAATTTATGGCATCTGTCCAAATGCCGTTTTCGTTGAAGCTGATGTATAAATCGCTATCTCCATATCCTGAATCACTTTTAGCATCATAAATGATGTAACTTTCATCTGGAGAAATATATGAATGGGCAATATATTTTCCATTGAAGTTTATTGCATTTCCCATTCTTTTAATGCTGTTGTATTTACCGTTTTCATTTATTGAGTTATAAATCACCCAGTCTTCAGGTTTGTCTCCTTTTTCCCCTGTGGTAAAGTATAAATTCCCGTTTTCTGAAGAGGTTAGGTACATAATAATGGACCTGTCGATAAAAGGTTTTTCTAAGGGAATTGGTTGTTCCCAGCCATGCTTACTTTTTTTACAATACCATTGGTGTAATCCAGATGCTTTGACTGTATCGTTAAGTGGTCTGGTACTTCCAAAATAGAGTCTATTTCCTGTGGGGTCAATATGGGGTTCAAAATCCCATCCTTTATTTGGTTTGAAAAAAGCCGGTTTAGGATTTGACCATTTACCATCAACTAAAGTCATGGTATAAATTTCATTGTCCTTATCTGGTTTTCGTCGTGTAAAAAACAGTTCGTCCATTTCAGGGCTGAAAGTAATTGCGAATTCAAAATTGTTTGTAGAAATAATACCTTTCCCAAAAACTAGTGCGGTATTGGTCGGTATTTGATTGTCAAGCAAAGTAAGATTTGACTTTTCATTTTCCGCACACGAAGTAAGGATGAGAATTGAAAAAGTAAAAAAGCATAAGGTTTTTTCGAATGTCATTTTATTACAGAATTACTTAATTGATTCTATGATTTGAGGAATAGTTGCAAGCTTGTAGGAACAGTAGAGGGCATTTACAAAACTTTTCATAAAGCAATATACTTTTAAAAAATCTAAAAGTAGATTTTTGTAAATGCCCAATAACTAATTCTTATACAGTGTTGGTTATATTTGATTGGCTTCAACTTGGTTCCAAATACCAGTTTTTGCAGTTTCTTCGGCATATTCTGAAAATGTTTTTGCTTTTCGCTTTAATACTTGTTCAATGCCATCAGTAATCTGTTGATTTTTTGGATTGGTCAATACATGACTGAATAAATACTCGATTAACCAAATAACATCATTGGGTAATTGCATTTGTTCCATTCCTTCTACATACTGCTCCAAAGTAATATCGTAAAAATTTAAAGTTGTATTACTGGCTTTTGCAATGGTGTTGACTATGTCTTTAAAAGTGATTAGCTCAGGGCCCGTTACTTCTACGATTTCTCCATTATAAGTATCATCCAATAATACGGTAGCTGCTACTTCGGCTATGTCATTTGCATCTACAAATGGTATTAAAACATCAGCCATTGGTAAAGCAACTTCACCTGAAAGGATTGGCTCTAAAAAGAAGCTTTCGCTCCAATTTTGGTTAAACCAAGAGGCTCTTACAATGGTGTAATCCACTCCAGATTCCATTACAATTTTTTCACAAGCCTCTGCCTCGGTTTCACCTTTTCCAGAGAGTAATACGATTTTTTTTACGCCCAATTCCTTGGCTAAATAGGTTAAACTTTCAATGGCTTCTTTAGCTCCAGGAACGGCTAAGTCTGGGTAATAGGTGACATACATTTTTTCTATGCCATCCAAGGCTTTTACCCAAGTGTCTTTATTGTTCCAATCGAAACTTGGTGTTGCACTTCTTGAGCCAATTCTTGGTTGAATTCCTTTGTTTTGTAATTGTTCTACTACTCGGCGACCAGTCTTACCAGTCCCTCCGATAACTAAAATGTTTGTGTTCATAATGAATCGTTTTAAAATAATTTTTGAATAAATGTTGCTATGAGTAATAGGATGAATGAAATCATACCTGAAATTGTTCTTATGTTATGGTAATGGTTCCATGAACCTTCGTAATAAGTCCTGAAATCCCTTAGGTCTAATGAGCTTAATTGAGTAATGTCCAATGCCTCTAATGCATTGTTTAATGGCACATTTCCAAGGGCTGTAACGCCAAAGGTGCCAACTAGGTAGACGATTGTTGATGCCAAGACCAACCAAAATACTGGTTTGTTGTTAAACTGTAGGGAGGTATTAACAATCAATGCAATTAAGCTTCCAAAAAACACAACAAAGAATACAGGATTTAAGATTTCTCTATTGATGTTTTGCATGGTTTCCAAGTAATTGAAATCACCTACTTTTTTTGTTCCTAAGATTACAGAAACTGACCAGGCGAAAAAAAAGCCTGCTGAAAGTGCGTTCAATAAAATGGTGGTGAAAAATATAATGGTTTTCATTTTTTGATTTTTTTAGTTTGATAATTTCCGAAATACAATACGATGAAGAAAAACTCAACCATAATGATGTAGAACATAGGGGCTTTAAAGAATTCTATATAACTCCCACCGGCAGGAATAACGAATACAGGAACGGTTATGAGTACATCCAATAAAGCCGCCGTAACCACGAATATGAGTGCCAATGCGGAGGGTTTCATTTGTCCTTTTCTGTAGAACAAATAAGTTCCTAAACAAGCACTGGGAATGATGGCTAATACCAATACAATGTTGGCTTGTTGCTCTGGATTTTCCAAAATGGGAAGGTAAAACGAACTTAAGTAAAAGCTTACGCCTAAAATCCAGACTAAAAAGGCACATGTAATGCTAAATAGTTTATTGTTAATCATAATTTTTTGGTTTTTTAATTATGATACAAATCTATAGCGCCTGTAAACCAACGGCTTATTCAGAAAGAATTATGATTTATTCGAAAAGAATTTTACACTTGGCTGGGTCTGTAGCCGAACTTTTTTTCAAAGGCATTCGAGAAGGAGCCTAAACTATCGTAGCCAACAGCCCAAGCAGCTTCTTGAATGGTTTTTTGCTCATTCTTGATTAAGTTGTGGGCTTTTTTCAAGCGTTCATTTTGAAGATACTTAAAAACAGGAACACCAAACTGCGCTTTGAATTCTATTTTAAGTTTATTGGTATTGGTGCCAATTTTATTGGCGAGTTCTGTTAAGGAAGGAGGATTTTCTAAATCAGACAACAAAATTTCTTGGGCTTGATAAATCTTTTCAAGATTAGAAGTATCTATTTCACTGGACTTTTGACTTGCCAACTGACCAAAATAATGAGAAAGCAAAGCAGTCATATGGCTTTTATAGAACATCATTTTAATTTCACCTTGGTAAGTGTTGCTAAAAAACTGTTCTACCAATAGAAACATTTCTGGGGTCATGTTGAATACGGGACCTTCTACATAATGGTCTTTTGGATATACCAATTGTGTTAAAAATTTTTCTAGAAATTGACCTTCACCATTAGGTAACTTGTCTAGATTTCTAATTGTAGTAGCGATTACCAAACATTGTAACGGTTTTTGTTCAGAAACATGATGCTCAAAGGCAACATGTTCATCGGCATAAAATGAAAGTACCATGCCTTTGGTGTGATGAAACTCTTTGGTTTTTTTCCCATATTTAACTTTAAGGCCAACATCACCTGCACCGTAAAAAGCAATGGCAATAACCGGTTCATCAAAATAGCACGAATCTACCAAAGCTTTATCCGTTGAAGCTTCTTCCAATAAAATAGTAAAATCGTTGATATCAATTATTTCGCGATTCATTTATTTATGTATTAAACCATTTAGTTTAATTGTTTTCAGCGTGTTTGTCCATGATTTCATTGTCCGTCAATCAGTTAAGATTTTCCGATAATGTAACCAAGATAATAAAAGCTTTAGGATTTTCCGAATGAATGAGCAGAAGCGTTAGCCAAAACCAGGTCTGGCAACTTTAATTTGTTTAAAGACATAAAAAAACGGCTCAGAGAAAATCTAAACCGTTAATTTTTAAATACTTTAATTATGTAGCGAGAGGGGGGCACGATCCCCCGACCTCCGGGTTATGAATCCGACGCTCTAACCAGCTGAGCTACCTCGCCTAATTTGAGGCTGCAAATATAAAAACAATATTGTTGTGAGCAAACCAAACTCAGGGAAAATATTCTTTAAAATTATTGTTTTTCTTATCAATTTATGTATATATTGGGCAATATTAATTTCAAAATTGCTTATGGACGATAAAATTAGATTTGATATAGAATTTCCAATACATGCATCTCCTCAATTACTCTATCAATATATTTCAACGCCTTCAGGTTTATCCGAATGGTTTTCAGATAATGTAAACTCTCGCGGTGAAATGTTTACCTTCATTTGGGATGGCAGCCAAGAGAAAGCCAAACTATTGAACAAAAAAAGTGGTGAGCGTGTGAAATTTAGATGGCTAGCCGATGAGGAAGATGAATTGAGTTGCTATTTTGAAATTCGAATTCAAGTTGATGAAATTACAAAAGACGTTTCATTAATTGTTACTGATTTTGCTGAAGAAGATGAAATTGATGAGGCCAAAATGCTTTGGGAAAATCAAATATCCAGTTTAAAACAAGTGCTTGGCTCGGCATAATCAAAATAATATTTTAAATTATCTTTGTCCCGTTTTAAAATTGAATTTAGCGGGATTTTTTTATGATAAATTTTAACGGAGAACTTTTAGGGGAGCACACTATTTTATCAACCAAAAATAGGGGATATGCCTATGGTGATGCCCTTTTTGAGACTGTAAAGGTAGTTAATGGAAAAATATTATTTTGGGAAGACCACTATTTTAGATTGATGGCCTCTATGCGCATTATGCGCATGGAAATACCGATGAGTTTTACCATGGAATACTTAGAGGAACAAATCATTAAAACTCTCAATGCCAATGCATTATTAAATTCATCCTCACGTGTTAAATTAATAATCCATAGAAATGAAGGTGGGCTCTACACTCCCGAAACCAACGCTGTAAGTTTTGTTATTTCTACCAGTTTTTTAAAAGATGATTTTTACTCAATAACTGATGGCTTTTATGAGATTGATTTGTTTAAAGACCACTATGTTTCGCCAAGTTTGTTGTCTACATTAAAGACCAATAATAAAGCCTTAAATGTTGTGGGTAGTATCTATGCCAAGGAAAATGGTTTAAATAATTGTTTGTTGTTGAATACCAATAAGCAAGTGGTTGAAGCATTAAATGGTAACGTTTTTATTGTGAAAGGTAACAGTATAAAAACCCCTCCTTTAAGTGACGGCTGTTTAAAGGGCGTCATGCGAACCCAAATTTTAAACATAGTAAAAGAGCTTCAAGAATATGAATTGGTTGAAGAATCTGTTTTGCCTTTTGAACTTCAAAAAGCAGATGAAATTTTTATAACTAATGTTATTAGTGGAATTCAACCCGTTAGTAAGTATAGAAAAAAAGAATTTGGTAATGAAGTAGCTAAATTACTGCTTCAAAAGCTAAAGGTTAAAATAAGGTTGAACTAGTTATAACTTGGGTTTTCTGGGGCGTTGGACCAAATGCTGTATTCGCCACCAAGTTCCAACATTTTTTCTTTCCAAAAGGTTTCATAATCCTTTTCTATGATATCTTTTTTGTAGATATTCTCAGTAACCACCCATGAACTTGCTTTAAGTTCATTTTCGAGTTGATGAGAATCCCAACCAGAATAACCAAGGAAAAACTTAATGTCATTTTCCTTGATGGTATCGTTCTTTATAAGCTCTGCAACCTTAGTAAAATCTCCACCCCAATAGATGCCCAATGAAATTTCAATACTGTTAGGTATTAACTGTGGAACTTTATGGATAAAATATAAATTATCCTGTTCAACAGGGCCGCCATTGTAAACCTTGAAAGTGGCTTCTACCTCTGGTATTAAATCGTTGATATTGTATTCTAGGGGTTTATTTAAGATAAAACCTATGGAGCCTTCATCTGAATGATCTGCCAATAAAACTATGGATCGGTTGAATGAAACGTCTCCAATTATTGCAGGTTCCGCGATTAGTAAGTTCCCTTTTTTTGGTCTTATTGTTACCATATTGTGAGGAATTAGTAACTAAATCTAATATTTATTTATTAAAAATGCAACTGTTTAATGCATATATAAAAAAAGCCTTCATGTTTGTGAAGGCTTTTTCTATTTTATTTAACTGTAAATAATTAGTTTACGGCATTAGATAAATCTGATCCTGCTTTAAACTTTACAACTTTTTTAGCTTTAATTTTGATAGTTTCACCAGTTTGAGGGTTTCTTCCTTCTCTAGCTGATCTTTTAGAAACTGACCAAGACCCAAAACCTACTAAAGAAACTCTGTTTCCTTTTTGTAAAGCACCTTCAATTTCAATTAGCGCGCACTCTAAAGCTTTTTTTGCTGCTGCCTTAGTAATTCCTGCGTGTTCCGCCATTGCGTCGATTAAATCTGTTTTGTTCATAATATAAAATTTAATTATTAATAAATCGGTTAAACATTTTGTTAAATCCTCTACAAATTTATACGGATTATGCAACCATGCAAGTAACTGCAAGGGAAATGCGCAGTTTTGTTGATAACTTGGAGCATTTGTTAATAAAGGAAAGGTATTTCATCGAGTTTTTTAGAATATCAGTGTTAACAAGGGTTTACAGCATTTTGGCATTTTCTTCAAAGGCATATCCGTTTAATAATGATTTTACATCCATCGTCCGTTTTCCTGGAAGCTTAATTTCATCAATTATTATGTATCCTTTCCCTACGGCAATCTTTAATTCGTTTTTGGAAGATACAACGGTACCTACTGTTAAGGAATGGCTAGTATAAGCTTTTTCAGCTTGGTAAATTTTGATATCCAATTCGTCATCTCCATTTTTTAATGTACACCACGCCCCAGGATATGGACTTAGACCACGTATTTGGTTGTAAATGTTTTCCAGTGAATTTCCCCAATCTATTTTACAATTGTTTCTATTGAGCTTGTAAGCCGTTTTAATTTTTTTAGTTTCTTTTTGGGGAGTGGTTTCAACATGTCCTTTTTCAATAAGCGCAACTGTTTTTAAAACCAATCTACTACCTATTTCCATCAATCTGTCATGAAGGCTTCCAGCATTTTCATCTGGCTCAATGGCTATTTCTTCTTGAAGAATCATATCTCCGGTGTCTATTTCTTCATCAATAAAAAAGGTTGAAACCCCTGTTTTGCTTTCACCGTTTATTATGGCCCAATTTATGGGTGCTGCGCCCCGATAGTTTGGCAACAATGAGGCATGCAAATTAAAAGTACCATATTCTGGCATCCGCCAAACCACTTTGGGCAGCATTCTAAACGCTACCACAATTTGAAGGTTGGCCTGTAATGCTTTCAGTTCGGAAATGAAATCTTCGTTTTTTAAATTGGTTGGTTGTAAAATGGTTAAATTTTTAGACTTCGCATATTGTTTTACGGCACTTTCGTTGAGTTTTCTACCACGCCCAGCCGGTCTATCGGGTGCAGTGATCACCCCAACAATGTTATGGTTGTTTTCAACCAAAGCTTTTAAAGTGGCTACCGCAAAATCCGGAGTGCCCATAAATACGATTCTTAAATCCCTCATAAATGGCTTAGTTTATATGTGTTTGTTGGTGTAATGGTAATAATTTGATGCTCTAAAAGCAATTTTAAAACAGTTTTTAATTCAGTTTCATCGCAGTTTGTATTTTCTAAAATGCTTCGTGACGATTGGTCTCCATTTTCCAATAATTGGATTATTTGGTTTTTCAAGGAAACTTTAGGTTGGCTTTTTTCCACTTGCTTTGACTGAATACAAACCGAGCAAATGCCACAAGGTTTTGTGTCTTTTTCACCAAAATAAGCCAATAGTTGCTCACTTTTGCAAATTGAATCATTTTCAACATAATCTAGCATGGCAGCCACTTGTTGTTGCTTTAACGTGTTTTGTTGCTCAATTATAGAGGCTATTCTGTTGATGGTTTTGTCGTCTTCACGCGGTTCAATAAAGGTGATTTGCGCATCGGTTTTAGCCAGGTTTAAAGTAATAATCTCGTCATGTTCCAGTTTTTGTAATGTGTTGACAATTTTATCTTCACTTATTCCGGTTTTCTCGGCAACCTTACTTAAATCTATTTTGGTGATGTTATCAAAAACGCCACCGTACATTCTCAATATTGACTTTACAAGAATATCTAAGCCTTTATTGGTATCCAAATATCTAAAAAGGGTATTGTTTGGAGTAAGAAACTGCAAAGTTACCTTGTTTTGAAATTGCCTTGAAAGCGAGATGATGCTATTTCTATCTAAAATCAACAACGCATTGTAGCATAATATGCTATTGAAATTATAGGTTTTGCAAAAGGTGTTGAAATCAAAATCGAATGTTTGGTATTCGCCCTCTCCGTAGGATATCTGAAAATAGGTACTCAGTTTTCTGTAGACCTGTTTTACTAAATCAACCGAAGGCAAAACGCTCAAAAATTGGTTTTTAACTAAATCTTTATCACTATTATTTTTTAAAATAACAGCAAAGGCTTTTTCGCCGTTTCGACCAACCCTACCAGCTTCTTGATAATAGCTTTCAATACTTTCGGGCAAACTAAAATGAACAACGGTTTTCACATCTGGTTTGTCTATGCCCATTCCAAAGGCATTTGTGGCTACCATAACCTGGTTTTGGTCATTAAGCCACGAGGTCATGTTCGTTTCTTTCTCGGCATTTGAAAGTCCTCCGTGGTAATTGGTGGCACTGATTTTTTTGGATTTTAAAAAGTCTCGAAGTTCAATGGTTAGTTTTCTATTTCTAACATATACTATGGATGACTTTTCATGTTTTTTCAGAATGCTTTCCAGCCTGTAGTATTTATCATTTTCATGAAAAACCATATAGGCCAAATTAGACCTAAAAAACGACTGCTTGAATATTTTAGGGTTAATAAAATCCAGTTCTTTTATAGTATCAGCAATAACTTCTGGACGGGCTGAAGCTGTTAGCGCCACAACATTTACTGTTGTTTGAAGCTGCCTTAATATGGCGATGTTTTTGTAAGCTGGCCTAAAATCGCTGCCCCATTGCGATATACAATGCGCTTCATCAACAGCAATTAAATTTACATTCATCTGTCGGATTCTATCTTGAACCAATTCTTGTTGCAAGCGTTCCGGTGATAAGTATAAAAACTTATAATTTCCGTAAATACAGTTGTCTAAAAGCGTATCCAATTCGTCATAACTAATACCGCTGGTGATAGACATAGCTTTAATGCCTTTATCTTTTAGAGCCTGTACTTGGTCTTTCATCAATGCGATTAATGGTGAAATGACAATGCAAATGCCATTTTTTGCCAAAGCCGGAATCTGGAAACACAACGATTTGCCACCGCCCGTGGGCAGGAGTGCAAAGGTGTCTTCTCCAGAAATTACGGCATTTATAATATCTTCCTGTAAAGGTCTAAAAGAGGTGAAACCCCAATAACGCTCAAGTATTTGCAAAGGGTGCTCCATCTTACAGGTTTAGCGATTTCAGAATAAAATCTGTTCGGTTATCAACAGTATCAAAAGGCACATCCACCAAATTATAGCCAAATTTTTGGTAAGTGTTTACTAAATGTTCGTGGATTTGCAATGCTTGGTCAAAATTTTCATATCGTTCGTTGTCACTCGTGTAAATATCTCGCCAAGGTTTTAAGATAAAAACTCGGTGGTATCTTAAGTTATCACAAGCGGCAATAAATCTTTCGGGGTAGGTGTCACCGATATAATCCATATAGGCAATAATATCTGGAATGCCCCGGTCAAAAAAAATGGTTTCATTTTTATAAATATCGGCATCGACAAACTGCTTCCGTCTTCCTTTTAAAAGCATATCACTAAACAGCAATGGGTTACTTAAAAACAATTGGTCTACACCTTGTTTTTTTGCATCTAAGGTTACTTGTCGCGAAATTTCTTCAAGACAGGTGTGCCCCTTTTTGATTAAATCGTTGATTAATGTCGATTTTCCTGTTCCTGGCCCACCAGTAATAACAATCTTTTCAGTGTTCAAATCAGCTATATTTGCTGTAAAATTCGGAATTTAACTTCTATAAAAAAAATGGAAAGTAAACCGTATATTTGCAATAGAAAAAATGACTATGGGTGCACCTTCAAATTCTGATGAATTCTACGAAAAGTTAAAATCTCAGCTCTATGCCAATAATAGTTGGCCAGCAGAATACTTATATAAATTTATAGTGAAGTCTGATGTCGCTAAAATTGCAAAATTGGAAGCCATTTTTGATAATATGGGGGCGGTAATTAATACAACCGAATCTAAAAATGGAAATTATACAAGCATTTCGGTAAACCTTTTGATGAGAGATCCAGAAGGCGTAATTGAAAAGTATCAGGAAGTTGCAGAAAAAATTGAAGGCGTAATTAGTCTTTAATATTTTTTTGTATTTTGCCCAAGCACAAAAACTACATGCAAAACATTAATCTTTACACATTTTATTTTGATTGATAATCTAGAATATAACACAGAGCGTGAACATTTAATCATTCCCGAATATGGGCGCCACATGCAGAAAATGATTAATTACGCCAAAGCCATTGAAAGCAAGGAAGAACGTAATAAAGTTGCAAAAGCCATAATTGCAGTTATGGGTAACATGCAGCCGCATTTAAGGGATGTGCCGGACTTTCAGCATAAACTTTGGGACCAACTTTTCATCATGTCTAATTTTGAGTTAGATGTGGATTCTCCTTTTGAAAAGCCTACCAAAGAGCTTTTTGAGGAGCGCCCAGAACCCTTAAATTATCCGCAAAACCACCCAAAATATCGTTTCTACGGAAATAATATAAAAACCATGATTGACGTGGCAAACACATGGGAAGATGGCGATTTAAAGGAGGCTTTGATTTATACCATTGCCAACCATATGAAAAAGTGTTTTTTGAATTGGAACAAAGATACCGTTGAAGATGATGTAATCTATGATCATTTGTTTGAACTTTCTGGAGGAAAAATAAATTTGAAAAATTCTGATGAAGATTTATCGGATGCTTCGAGTTTAATGCGTTCAAAAAATAAGTTTTCAGGAAACAAAAAAGGGGGGCACCATCACAAAAAAGGTTCAAATAAAAGAAAGCGCTACTAACAGGTATGGGAACATTTAAAATTGAAGGTGGCCACCGATTAAAAGGGAGCATTCAACCCCAAGGTGCAAAAAATGAAGCATTACAAATTTTATGTGCTGTACTACTTACTTCTGAAAAAATAACAATCCACAACATCCCAGATATTGTTGATGTCAACAAACTTATCGAGTTGCTCAGAAAATTGGGTGTTAAGATTGAAAAACTAAAAAGAGGCAGTTATACCTTTCAGGCTGATGAAGTCAATTTAAGTTATTTGGAGTCCGATCAATTTAAGGTTGATGGCCGTGGTTTGCGGGGCTCAATCATGATTGTTGGACCCTTATTGGCGCGTTTTGGAAAAGGCTACATTCCTAAGCCCGGTGGGGATAAAATTGGTCGTAGAAGATTGGACACCCATTTTGAAGGATTAATAAAACTTGGGGCAAAATTTGGTTACAGTAGGGAAGAACAGTTCTACGGTGTTGAAGCGAAAAAATTAAAAGGAACCTATATGCTTCTTGAGGAAGCTTCAGTTACTGGTACGGCAAATATTTTGATGGCGGCTGTTTTAGCTGAAGGTCAAACAACCATTTACAACGCGGCTTGTGAACCTTATTTACAGCAATTGTGTAAAATGCTGAATAGAATGGGGGCCAAGATTAGTGGCGTTGGTTCCAATATGTTGATTATTGATGGTGTTGATAGCTTGGGAGGGACTGAGCATACCATGTTGCCCGATATGATTGAAATTGGTAGCTGGATTGGTCTTGCGGCCATGACAAAAAGTGAATTGACAATTACCAATGTGTCTTGGAATGATCTGGGATTGATTCCTGAAACATTTAGAAAATTGGGCATTACCGTTGAAAAACAAGGAGACGATATTCATATTCCAGCCCATACTGATGGTTACGAAATACAAAGTTTTATTGATGGCTCCATTTTAACCATTGCAGATGCGCCGTGGCCAGGGTTTACCCCAGATTTGTTGAGTATCATACTTGTTGTTGCGACTCAAGCACGTGGAAGCGTGTTGGTTCATCAAAAAATGTTTGAGAGCCGTTTGTTCTTCGTGGATAAATTGATTGATATGGGAGCCAAAATTATTTTATGTGATCCACACAGAGCAACTGTTATTGGTCATGATTTTAAATCGACTTTAAAAGCCACAACAATGACATCACCTGATATTCGTGCGGGAGTATCGTTACTTATTGCTGCACTTTCAGCAAAAGGAACGTCAACTATCCAAAATATTGAGCAGATTGATAGAGGCTACGAAAATATTGACGAACGGTTACGGGCTATTGGTGCAAAAATTGAAAGGATAGCCTAATTTAAGAAGCTTTAAAATTAGAATAGACTATTTTTAAATTTGATTGATGAGCATCATTGCTTTGTTCGGCAGATTCTTCTTTTAATGATTCAATGTAGTCGTGCAAAATAGATAGTGGTATATTAAAGTATTTTGCAACTTTAATGTGGTGTTTGAATTCTATTTCAAGCATTTTATCCTGTTCATTAAAATTCAAATGCTTTACTATTGAGGGATTTAAATGTAAGCGTATCATAACATATTGTTGTTTAAACTTTTACATTTTAAAGATAACGCTATAAATAACCAAATCAAATACGCACATCTACGTATTTTTTACCTATTTGGAATCCATTAGGGGTTTGATTTGTTGTCTTTAAACCGTTCAAAATCAGATTTAGTTTGAACCTTTGGGAACGTATTATTTGACATGTTGGTGTCTGCAAATTCAAAATTTGGATCTAAATTTACTTTACTTACCTCTTTTTCCTTGATAAAGGTTTTTTTAATTTCATATTCGTTTCTGCGCCAAATTTGTGCAGGCAATTGGTCTATTTCTTTGGTACCATCAGTAAATATCCATTCAATGGTAACAGGCATAACCAGGCCACCAACATTTTTAATGGTAACCTCGTAAATGTTTTTGCCTGAAAGCTCTTTTCTAATTTCTTTTTCATCAATTCTTGATAAAAATTGACCATACGCATTGTCAGGTGTATCCATCATATTGATAACCTCTGGACCATTAGAAAAATCTTTTTGAGCTTCTGTAGCACCTTTTTCGTTTGCAGCTATTTTCACAGCTGAAGAATTATTTTTGTCTTCAATGTTTGTGTTTTCTTCAAAAACCTTAAACCATTTTACATTGTTCAATTCCATATCTACATTATCCGTTGTAAAAAACCATCCTCTGTAAAACCAGTCTAGATCGGTTGCTGTGGCATCTTCTAAAGTCCTGAACAAATCAGCAGGATTGGGATGTTTATATTTCCATCTATTGGCATATTCTTTAAACGCTTCATCAAAAAGTTCTTTTCCAATAATGGAGTTTCTCAACATTTGAAGACCAACCGTAGGTTTAATGTAAAAATTCATGCCAAACTGGTTGAAAAGTTCATTGTCTGAAGTTGTCATAATTGGCCTTAAAATGCTTTTGTCTCCATTCATGAAGGGAACAATGGTTTTTGGGGTAACACTGCTATAGTCTGGATAGCGCTCGGCTACCGTGCGTTGGTGAAGAAATGTGTTTAAGCCTTCATCCATCCACATCCATTTACGCTCATCCGAACTCACAATCATAGGAAACCAATTGTGCCCCACTTCATGGATTATGGTGCCAACCATACTTTGTTTTGCTGCATTACTAATTTTTCCATTTACGGGTCTGCCTCCATTAAAACTAATCATTGGGAATTCCATGCCAATATTGGATGTATTTACCGAAATACAAACAGGGTATGGATAATCAAAAGTAGCTTCAGAATATACCTCAAGTGCTTGCTTAATGGCATTGGTAGATTCTTCCTGCCATACGGGCAACCCTTCTTTTGGATAAAAAGACATGGCCATAACGGTATTGGTTGGCAGCTTTACGGTCTGGGCATCCCACAAAAATTTTCTTGAAGAGGCAAAAGCGAAATCCCGAACATTCTCAGCTTTGAATTTCCAAGTTTTAAGCTTTTTTGATTTTCGTTTTTCGTTATCAACGGCTTCATCTTTGGTTATTACCATAACAGGCTTGTCAAAGGACTTTTCCGCTTTTTTGAGCCTATTTAATTGTGTTTTAGTCAATACTGATTCACTGTTTAAAAGCGTGCCGGTTGATGCCACAACATGGTCTTCAGGAACAGTGATTTCAACGTCGTAATCGCCAAATTCCAATGCAAATTCACCTAATTTTTGAAATTGTTGATTTTGCCAGCCCTCAGTGTCATTGTACACTGCCATTCTCGGGAACCAGTGGGCTATGAGATAAACTGTGTTGTCATCTTCAGGAAAATATTCATAACCTTCCCTTGATAATAAAAATAGGCTTCTGTCGGTAATTGGATAGGACCATGCTATGGATAACGTTGCAGATTCACCAGAGTTTAGCGAATTATTCAGCTTCACCTTCATCATGGTATTGTTTACCAGTGTTTTCAGGTTATTCCCTTCGCCATCCTTGACATATTTTATGGAGTAGCCAGCAGGAAAATCCATTGCCCGGGTTAAAAATTGCATTTGTCTGGAGGTTATGCCGTCTTTCACATTGTTGTTAATGCTTCCAAAGTCTTCATTTCCCTTTTTATTGACATTTTGTTCCAGTTGTAACCATAAGTAACTTAAATCTTCGGGTGAATTGTTATGATAGGTTATCATTTCTTCACCCAAAATCATATTGTTTTTTTCATCAAGGGTTACTTTTATTTTATAGTCAGCACGCTGTTGCCAATACGCTTTCCCGGGGGCACCACTGGCTGTTCTGTAACTGTTTGGGGGAGAAATTAAATTATCAATGGGTTCAAACTTTCCCTGCCATGGCTGGTTTTGTGCATTAAAACTTAGAAAAGGGCAAACCAGTAACAGGACGAACAGAAGTCTTCGCATTATTAATTAGTTATTTAAATTAGTCTAGGACAATATATGAAATATTAAAACATTTATCCTAATAATTATGATTAGGACGAAATCGACACTAATGTTTGAAAAAAACGGATAAAACATTTTGTTTTTGTTGCTTTACGGAATAGCGTTCTGTAAATTTGCAGCGCAAAAAAGCAAGTAAATATGGCAAATAAAAAAAACTTAACATTCGATGTGTTAATTGAAATACCAAAGGGAAGTAGAAATAAATACGAATACGATTTTACTTTGCACAAAATTCGCTTTGATAGAACCCTGTTTTCTTCAATGATGTATCCAGGAGATTACGGTTTTATACCTGAAACTTTGGCTTTAGATCAAGATCCTTTGGATATTCTGGTACTATCTACTGAGCCATCATATCCTATGGTTGTTATGGAAGTTAGGCCAATTGGTGTTTTCCATATGACCGATGAAAAAGGACCTGATGAAAAATTAATTTGTGTACCGGTTTCAGATCCAGTTTGGAGCAAACGAAGTGATATTACAGATTTGAACCCACATAGACTAAAAGAAATAGAGCACTTTTTTCAGGTTTACAAAGATTTGGAAGAGAAGAAAGTTGATGTTGGTGGATGGGGCAATGCAGAAGAAGCCAGAAGAATATATTTTGAATGTGTACAGCGTTATGAAGAGAGTGAACACAAGAAAAAAAGAACATTTACCATCTAGATTATCATATTGATAATATATCCTAAAAAAATTGAACCATCTTAAATATAAGGTGGTTTTTTTTATCACTTATATTTTCCTATTTTTGGCAGCATTGAAAAATATTAACTTAAAATAACTGACTGAATATGGAATTAATAGTGAAGTTTTTGCCGCTTTTTGGCGTATTGGCTTTGGCGTTTGTATTTATTAAAAGTGCATGGGTATCAAAGCAAGACCAAGGTGATGAAAAAATGATAAGAATAGCTAAAAACATTGCCGACGGAGCAATGTCATTCTTAAAAGCAGAGTACAAAATATTATCTGTTTTTGTGGTTGCTGTAGCCATCTTATTGTATTTCAAGGGAAGTTCTGAAGAGGGGTCTAATGGTATGGTTGCGGTATCTTTTATTGTTGGGGCTATTTGTTCTGCTTTAGCTGGTTTTATCGGTATGAAAGTTGCTACCAAGGCAAATGTTAGAACAACGAGCGCTGCCAGAAGCTCATTAGGAAAGGCTTTGGAAGTTGCCTTTGCCGGAGGTGCTGTAATGGGCTTGGGTGTTGTAGGTTTGGGAGTTTTAGGACTTAGCGGACTTTTTATGATTTACAGTGAAATGGGCTGGGGAACTGCTGAAGTACTTAATGTGCTTTCTGGATTCTCTCTTGGTGCTTCTTCTATTGCATTATTTGCACGTGTTGGAGGTGGCATTTATACTAAAGCTGCTGATGTTGGGGCGGATTTAGTTGGGAAGGTTGAAGCTGGTATTCCTGAAGACCACCCTTTAAACCCGGCTACTATTGCCGATAACGTTGGTGATAACGTTGGTGACGTTGCAGGTATGGGCGCTGATTTATTTGAGTCCTACGTTGGGTCTATTATTGGAACAATGGTTTTGGGAGCTTTAATTTCAACTGAAGGCTTTAATGGCTTAGGCGCTGTTTATTTGCCATTGGTGTTGGCTGCCATAGGTATCATTATGTCTATTATAGGTACATTTTTTGTTAAAGTGAAAGATGGTGGTTCACCTCATAAGGCACTGAATATTGGTGAGTTTGGTTCGGCCGGACTAATGGTTGTTGCTTCCTATTTTATTATTGATCAAATGCTTGTTGGCGCTGAAGGCTTACCTCACGGTTCTATGGGTGTTTTTATAGCCGTAATAGCTGGTTTAGTAGCAGGTTTGGCCGTAGGAAAGGTAACTGAATATTACACAGGCACAGGTACAAAACCAGTAAATGCTATTGTTAGACAGTCTGAAACTGGTGCTGCAACCAACATCATCGCTGGTTTGGGTACAGGTATGATGTCTACCATGATTCCAATTCTTTTAATTGCTGCTGCAATTTTAGTATCCCACCATTTTGCGGGATTATATGGTATAGCCATTGCTGCCGTTGGAATGTTGGCTAATACAGGTATTCAGTTGGCTGTTGATGCTTACGGACCGATTTCAGATAATGCCGGTGGTATTGCGGAGATGGCTGAATTACCTAGTGAAGTTAGAGAGCGTACTGACAAGTTGGATGCTGTTGGTAATACTACCGCGGCCATTGGTAAAGGATTTGCCATCGCTTCTGCTGCTTTAACAGCCTTGGCATTATTTGCTGCTTTTATGGAAACGGCTGGTGTAAAAACTATTGATGTATCCCAGCCAGATATTATGGCAGGACTACTGGTAGGAGGTATGCTTCCATTTGTGTTTTCTGCACTTTCTATGAATGCTGTTGGTCGTGCTGCTATGGCGATGATAGAGGAGGTACGTCGTCAATTTAGAGATATCCCTGCCCTTAAAGGTGCTCTTGAGGTTATGCGTAAATACAACTCCGACATGAGCAAGGCTTCTGATGCCGATAGAAAAATATTTGATGCCGCTGATGGTGTGGCCGAGTACGATAAGTGCGTTGCTATTTCAACTACAGCCTCTATAAAGGAAATGGTACTTCCTGGATTATTGGCCATTGCAGTGCCCGTTGCTGTAGGCTTTATTGGAGGTGCTGAAATGTTAGGTGGTCTACTGGCGGGTGTAACAACTTGCGGTGTGCTTATGGCAATCTTCCAATCTAATGCTGGTGGAGCATGGGATAATGCTAAAAAAACCATTGAAGAGCAAGGCAAAAAAGGGACGGATGCTCACAAAGCTGCAGTGGTTGGTGATACTGTGGGCGACCCATTTAAAGATACTTCAGGGCCTTCTTTAAATATTTTGTTGAAATTAATGTCTGTTGTAGCCTTGGTAATTGCTCCAAGTATTGCTTTATCTTCTGATGTTGTTACGGCTTATGTTTCAGAAAATAATCAAATGGAAAATGTTGAGGTTGTTAAAAACGTGAAGGTAGAAATGACCAGAAATGATGATGGAACTGTTAAGGCTATTGTAACTACAATTACAACCAAAGATGGTGAGAAATCTACTGAATATGAAACTTTTGAAGGTTTAGAAGAAGAAGTAAAAATAAAGATTGAAGCCCTAGAAAAGAATATTGAAAACGGACAAGCCAAAATTAAAAAGGTAATCAAGTCCGTTGAAAAAGAAGTAGTAAATTAACTAGCTAAACTTTTTTCAGAAAATTAACCACGCAAAAAGGCGTGGTTTTTTTGTATTTTAGAATGTTTTAAATAGGCAGAATGTTTAAAAAAGATCCGCTTCAAATAATTGCTTTTCAAACCTATGGAAAAGCTAATCATTTGTATCTAAGAGGTCGAGCTTTAGAAGATGAAAGCATCGACTTAGAACAAAAAGGGGCATTTAAGCTGTTGTTCAATGCTTGGAAACGTTTTGAAACGGATGAAATTAAAAATGCCGAACTTATAATAAAGGTTGGAAATAGTAAGTTCTTCAATACAAAAACTAATGAAAGGGGGTATTTTTTATTGGACGAAAAGGTTGAAAACCTTAGTGCTTTTGCTAACGATGAGGGCTGGGTAAACCTTGAGTGCTCGTACAAAAAGGATAACTCAAAAAGAACCATTCAATCAAAAAACAGGTTTCCAGCCGAGATGTTAATCCCTTCAAATAAAGCTTCTTTTGGTATTATTAGTGATATTGACGATACCATTTTACATACGGGAATAGCATCTCCGTTAAAGTGGCGGGTAGTTTTTAATACATTGTTGACATCTGCCGGAAAACGCTTGCCACTTGAAGGCGCCCCAGAGTTTTATAATTTGTTGCACCAAGGAAAAAGTGGAAACGAAGCCAATCCTGTTTTTTATGTAAGCCACAGCCCGTGGAATTTATATAGGTATCTAGAGTATTTTTTAAAGAAGCATAATTTTCCGAAAGGCCCCATTATTTTAAGAAACTTTCCAAAACCATTCACAAGAAAATCTAATCCCAATATACCTCAAAAACAAAAGGAAATTTTAAACTTGCTAAAAACATACCCCAATTTAAAATTCATACTTATCGGTGATATTGGGGAACATGATCCTTATATTTATTTGGAAATAGCAGAAATGTATCCTGAAAACATCTTAGCTATTTATCTAAGAAGTGTGAACCATAAAGCGAAAATTAAGCGGGTAAAAGAGTTATATAAAAATTATAGAACAACACCTGTGCTTTTGGTGGAGAGCAGTGAGCAGGCTTTACAGCATGCAAAAAAGCATGGTTTTATAGCATCTTAAAACAGCCCATGAATTTCAGCATCAATGGTGTTGATTACGCGGCCTAAATCTTCTGGGTTGTCCACAAAGTTAAGGTTGTCAACATCAATAATAAGAAGTTTTCCTTTATTATAGCCATGAATCCAGGCTTCGTAACGTTCATTTAGTCGACTTAAATAATCGATGCTTATTGAATTTTCATAATCCCTGCCACGTTTGTGTATTTGGGATACTAAATTAGGTATAGAGCTTCTTAAATATATTAAAACATCAGGCCCTTGCACTAAAGACTCCATTAAATCAAAAAGCGTTTTGTAATTCTCAAAATCACGATTGGTCATCAAACCCATGGCGTGCAAGTTAGGTGCAAAAATATGGGCATCTTCGTAAATGGTTCGGTCTTGAATAATATCTTTTCCGCTTTGCCGTATTTGAAGTACTTGTCTGAACCTACTGTTTAAGAAGTAAACCTGCAAATTAAAACTCCATCGTGCCATTTGGTTATAGAAATCATCCAAATAAGGATTGTCCACAACATCTTCAAGCTGGGCTTCCCATTTATAATGTTTTGCCAATAATTTTGTTAAAGTGGTTTTTCCAGCGCCAATGTTTCCGGCAACAGCAATATGCATAGTTTTAATTGATTTTTAGTTGCAATTCATGAAGGCTTTCGCTGTCGTAAATATACAAGGTTTCGTTGGTAAGAGAAAACTGTTTTATTAAAAAATTGGGAGCGGATATGCGAATAGGGTTGTTATTATTTTTACTTAAATAGAAAAGCGAATCACCTTTTTTAAAGACAATATTTTCATTGCTTACCACAATTGACGTGAATCCATCGTTCTTCATTTTTTTAGCAAGACTCCCGAAATAATTGTAAACGTACAAATAGTTTTTAGTGAGTAGATAGCACCAATTGTAATCACTTTTTAAATCTAAAACATCGCTTTGAACGGGAGCAGTTTGGGCTCTGGTTATGAGCTTTTTATAGTCAAAAAGTTCAAGTTTTTGCGTGTCTTGATTGAATAACCAAATGTTATTGTCAAAACCTGTCGATATATGTGTGATGTTTTTATATGGAGATAGCGTGTTAAAGTCTATTTTAAAGATTTCGGCCAACCTATTGTCAAGTATAATAACGGTATTGAAGTCTTTATAAAACAGATTAATTTTTAAGGGGTTGAACGTATTTACCGAGAACAAGTTACCTAATTGAAGATTATTATACGTTGTAGTTTGTTGCTCGCCTTTTTTATAAAAAACATTACTTTTGGTGAAATAGATGTTGCCAAAATTATCTGCTGAAACGAGCATGTCAATATCCAACTTTGTCTTTTTCATGGATTCTGTTTCAATTATCTCTTGCGAAAAAATTGAAGATGATAAAAATAAAAAGAGATAAATAACATGTTTCATATAACGATAAAAGTACAAAAATGGAAGAGCTTTTTGCTAATTAACGTTTAGATTTTGTTGTATTGTATTGAGGTTGAGAAACTTTATTTTTTAATTGTAATTTTTTTAGTGGAGCACCATTTTTTGTTTGATAATATGAATAACTATGATATATTTGCCCACGGTTTTGGGGAGATACTCAAGCGGCCAACGAGGACAGACTGTAAATCTGTTGTTTTTTAACTTCGCAGGTTCGAATCCTGCTCTCCCCACGTTTATTTAAAAAGTCTGCTCTTGCAGACTTTTTCGTTTTTAATCATTAGAGTAAATGACCAATCCATAAAAAATCCCATTTAATTTTTTACGACAGAGCTTTTAAAGTTTAAATGTAAATAGTTAGCATATTTACATTGTCATCAAATTCAAAAGAATATTCACTTGTTACTTCTAAGTTTTCAATATCTCCAAAATCACAGCAACTATTTGTTTTAGGAGGTGTAATTTCATATAAAAGCAGTATTTCTGTTAAATTTTCAACGCTAATAGTCTGGTTTAATTGGTTTGGAACGATTGCAATGGTCTTGTTGTATATGCTTTCACTTTCAGGTAAAATGAAAAAGCTAATACTTTCGTTATTCACATTAATAATGGAAATATTGTCAGATGTTAAGTTGTTTTCTTGAATATAATTGTTGCTAGTTTTCGAATTAATTAATTTAACATAAATGGCTAACGAAATGCAATCAACTGCTGAGCAATCGGGTGTATTATCGTTTTTATCGCAGCTAATTGCCAATAAGGTTAAAAAGGAAAGTACAATTTTTCTCATTCAAATAATTTTAACTAAGATGGAAATTTAAGAGATAGGTTGCGTAACAAATAAAAAATCCCAACAAATATTTTTGTTGGGATTTTACTTAATAAGATTCCTGTTTTCTAAGGAATTTGTTAATCTTCAACCAAAACCCAGTCACCTTTGGCAATTAAAGGTTCGGCTTGCTTGTATTTTAGTGTTTTGTTTTCACCGTTCAAAACGTGCTTAATGGTAACACGGTCGTTACGTCCAATTTTTGGCTTGTCACGTACTACGGTTTCAACAGTTTGTTGTTGTCTGCTTGCCCCAGCCCCAGCAGCTCTACTTTGCGCTGAACGTTCATCCATATTAGGAATTTCTTCTTTAGAGGTTTGAACTTTTTCTTGTTTACGTGCTCTAGCTTCTTGAATCGTGCTTTGGGTTTCTTGAGGCAATTCACCTTTAAACAAGAACGAAATAACATCTTTGTTCACTTGGTCAATCATGGCCTTGAAGAGCTCAAATGCTTCAAACTTATAAATTAAAAGTGGGTCCTTTTGCTCATGTACGGCCAATTGAACGGACTGTTTTAACTCATCCATTTTACGTAAATGGGTTTTCCAGGCATCATCAATAATGGCAAGAGCTATATTTTTTTCAAAATCGGTGATTAATTGCTTGCCATTGGTTTCATAAGCTTTTTGAAGGTCTGTAATCACATTTAAGCTTTTGGAGCCATCAGTAAACGGTACTACAATACGTTTGAATTTATCACCTTGATTTTCATACACATTTTTAATAACAGGGAATGCTAAGTCTGCGTTTCGAGTCATTTTTTCTTTATAATGCTCAAATGCAGTTTTGTAAATTTTAGAAGTGATTTCTTGTGGGGTTAATTTTCCAAATTCCGCTTCTGAAATTGGTGAGCTCATTGAAAAGTAACGAATCAACTCAAATTCAAAGTTTTTATAATCGTTGGCTCCTTTGTTGGTTTCGGCAATGCCTTCGGAAGTATCAAAAATCATATTTGCCAAATCCACGCGAAGACGTTCACCGTGTAAAGCATGTTTTCTACGTTTGTAAACTACTTCACGTTGTGCGTTCATTACATCATCATATTCCAATAATCGTTTACGCACCCCAAAGTTGTTTTCCTCAACTTTTTTCTGGGCGCGTTCAATAGATTTTGAAATCATGGAATGTTGAATAACTTCACCTTCTTTCAATCCCATTCTATCCATCATTTTTGCGATACGCTCGCTACCAAATAATCGCATTAAATTGTCTTCCAAAGACACATAAAACTGTGAGCTTCCTGGGTCACCTTGACGACCAGCACGACCACGCAACTGCCTGTCCACACGACGCGAATCGTGACGTTCTGTACCTACAATGGCCAATCCGCCAGCTTTCTTAACTGCATCAGATAATTTAATATCGGTACCACGACCCGCCATGTTTGTTGCAATGGTTACCTGGCCAGCGTTTCCAGCATCAGCTACAATTTCGGCCTCTTTTTTATGTTGTTTTGCGTTCAAGACGTTGTGTGGTATCTTACGAATACTTAACATTTTGCCAAGCAATTCGGAAATTTCAACGGAAGTAGTACCAATTAAAACTGGACGACCAGCTTGAGAAAGCTGCGTTACCTCGTCTATAACTGCATTGTATTTTTCGCGTTTGGTTTTGTATACCAAATCTTCTTTATCATCGCGGGCTATAGGGCGATTGGTTGGAATTTCGACCACATCCAATTTATAGATTTCCCAGAATTCTCCAGCTTCTGTAACGGCAGTACCCGTCATACCAGATAGCTTACGATACATTCTGAAGTAATTTTGAAGGGTTACCGTTGCAAAGGTTTGTGTGGCGTCTTCAATTTTCACGTTTTCCTTCGCTTCAATGGCTTGGTGCAACCCGTCTGAATAACGACGCCCATCCATTATACGGCCAGTTTGCTCATCAACAATCATTACTTTATTATCCATCACTACATACTGCGTATCCTTTTCAAATAAAGCATAGGCCTTTAGAAGTTGGTTTAGGGTATGGATGCGCTCTGACTTCACGCCAAAATCTTTGAACAATTCCTCTTTTAAATTGGCTTCTTCTTCTTTAGAAAGACCCTGTTCTTCAATTTTTGCTATTTCAACACCTATTTCAGGTAGAATGAAAAAATCTGGATTATCATTTCCTGAGATGTATTCAACCCCTTTGTCGGTCAACTCAATTTGATTATTCTTTTCTTCAATAACATAATACAACTCAGCATCAACTTTGGGCATTTCGCGGTTATTGTCTTGCATGTAGAAGTTTTCGGTTTTTTGAAGCAATTGCTTCACACCTTCTTCGGATAAAAACTTAATTAAGGCCTTGTTTTTTGGCATCCCACGGTATACACGCAATAACTGGAAACCTCCTTCTTTAGTGTCGCCAGATGCAATTAATTTTTTGGCTTCTGCTAAAACACCGGTTAAATATTTGCGTTGAACCGCAACAATATCATCAACTTTTGGCTTTAGTTCATTAAACTCGTGGCGGTCTCCTTTTGGGATGGGACCAGAAATAATAAGTGGTGTACGGGCATCATCAACCAAAACCGAATCTACTTCATCCACAATGGCATAATGGTGAGGGCGCTGAACCAAATCTTCTGGTGCGTGCGACATGTTATCACGTAGGTAATCAAAGCCAAATTCGTTGTTTGTTCCGTAGGTAATATCGGCATTGTAAGCTTTTCTGCGTGCAGCCGAGTTAGGTTGGTGGTGGTCAATACAATCTACACTTAAGCCATGAAACTCGAAAATTGGAGCCATCCAAGCGCTGTCACGTTTTGCCAAATAATCGTTAACCGTCACAAGGTGTACACCTTTGCCAGCCAGCGCATTTAGGTAAACGGGTAGGGTAGCCACAAGCGTTTTACCTTCACCTGTTTGCATTTCGGCAATTTTGCCCTGGTGCAATGCAATACCACCTATTAACTGTACATCGTAATGCACCATATCCCAGGTAATGGGTTTTCCCGCGGCATCCCAAGAGTTTGCCCAAACTGCTTTATCGTCTTCTAAAACAACATAGTCTTTTTCGCCAGAAAGTGCTCGGTCAAATTCATTGGCAGTTACTGTTATTGAAGTGTTGTTTACAAAGCGTTTCGCCGTTTCTTTTACAACCGCAAAAGCTTCGGGCAAAATATCGTTTAAAACATCTTCGGTAATCTTGTAGGCGTCATCTTTAAGGCTGTCTATTTGCTCGTAAATATCTTCTCGTTGGTCAATATCTTCGGTATTTTCAGCCTCTTGTAAAAGATTTGCGATTTGGTCATTAATATCTTTATTTGCCTCTGCAATTTTAGCCTTAAACTCTGCGGTTTTAGCTCTTAATTCGTCATGGCTTAAGGCTTCCAAAGCCTTTTCAAAGGTTTTGATTTTATCAACTAAAGGGGTTATGGCTTTTACATCTTGTTTTGATTTATCACCAACAAATACCTTTAGAACGGAATCTAAAAAATTCATGTGTTTATGTTTTTTGGTTACACTATTTTGCTAGTGCAGCTCGTGTTTGTTTATTCTATTTTTGAAGTATCTCAAATAACATTCAAAGATACATTATGTTATGATTCTATAAAGATTTAGGACAAAAAAAAAGCCTCAAATCGAGACTTTTTAACTATTCTTTATGCTTTTATTTTAATATTCATCTTCGTTCCAAAGATAATCTTCGTCTGTAGGGTAATCTGACCAAATTTCCTCAATCGAATCGTATGAATCACCTTCATCTTCGATTGACTGTAAATTTTCAACAACCTCCAATGGAGCACCCGTTCTAATAGCGTAATCTATTAATTCGTCTTTAGTTGCTGGCCAAGGCGCATCACTTAAATAAGATGCTAATTCTAAAGTCCAATACATTTCTTTATGCGTTTAATTTTTCTGCAAAAATAAATTTTTAGTTCAAACAGACAAGGAAAAAATGAAATATTTAATCATTAATTTTAAGAACGTATTCTTTTGTGCCAGAAACCTTTAAAAATTTACTATTGCGGCGTTAATTGTTGGGCAAGTTTTTGGGTGGAACCTTAAGAAATCGATAGGTAATCTAAAAGTTTTTTAAAACTATTTTTTTTCAGGAATCCACTTAATTTCATTTGCTTGCAAGTCATAAGTCAACTTTCGTGCCAAGACAAATAGATAGTCGGAAAGACGGTTTAAATAAATTAAAGCGTTTGCCTCAAAGGGTTCTAAATCGTTAAGCGTAGAGGCCAAACGTTCGGCCCTACGGCACACACAACGGGCAATATGACAGAATGACACGGTTTGGTGCCCACCAGGAAGCACAAAATGTGTCATGGTAGGTAGGTCTTTGTCCATTTTGTCCATTTCTTTTTCAAGAAGCTCAATATCTTTTGAAGAAATTTTTTCAATATTCAAGCGTTCTTCACCACTTTTCAAAATAGCTTTTTTTGGATCTGTAGCCAAAATAGCCCCAATGGTAAAGAGTTTATTTTGAACTTCTATAATTAAATCTTTGTAATGTTGATTTATATTTTGGTCTCGAATTAAGCCGAGGTGGGAGTTTAATTCATCAACAGTTCCATAACTCTCAATACGAATGTGGTGTTTGGGCACACGTGTCCCACCAAATAATGCTGTGGTACCGTTGTCGCCTGTTTTTGTGTAAATTTTCATGTTACGAAGTTAGAGGTAAAAATTGATAAGTTAAAAGGTTTTGCAGCATTTAATAGATGTTTTGTCATTTTGGTTACTAGCAGGCATGATTAATTAAATTAGGAAAAAGAGTTTTTCGGTTCTCTAAAACTGCTTCAAAAGGTATCTTTTTAACGGTGAATGTCAAAAAAAATAGGATTTTTCAAATTTTTTACGGCAAAACGTTTATTTTCGTCAAATAATTTTTTCTAACTAACAAACCAAATCTGGAAATTATGAAGAAAACTACTTTATTTATGTTGTTCGTTTTAGGAGCAATTGGCCTACAAGCACAATCTTTTATCGGGTATCTAACAGACAATTACAGTGGTGTAAATGGCGTTATATCGAACCCTGCCAACATTGTTGATTCTCGTTTTAAAACTGATATTAATCTTTTAGGTGCCAGTGCACTTATCGGTAATGATTATTATGGCGTTAATTTATTTGATGCTTTAAAAGACGAATATGATTTTGATTTAGACGCCACAAAATCCCCGTCGGCTGACAATAATCTTATTGTTTATGAAGATGTTTTGGGGCCGTCGTTTATGTTTAATTTATCCAAAACAAGTTCGTTGGCTATTTTTACGCGGGCAAGATCTGTAGTTAACATCAATGAAATCAATGGGAACACCGTTGATGCCATAGATGATGAGACAACGGATGATTTTAATGTTAATGAAGGTGATTTCGATATTTTTGGCCAGGCTTGGGCAGAGGTTGGGTTAACCTATGCCATGGTATTAATGAACAATGAACAGCACTTTTTAAAAGGAGGTCTTTCCTTGAAATACTTGCAAGGTATGGGTAGTGGTTATCTTTACGGTAGAAACGTTACCGTGAATTATGACGCTGACGGAACAAATTTAGGTGGAGGTGAAACCACTGGAAGTATTGTTTCTACTGGTGAAATAACCTTTGGGCGTTTTGATAATTTTGATAATGACAATTACGATTACGAATTGCCCAAGGCCAATGGTTTTGGAGTTGATTTAGGTTTTGTTTACGAATTTAGGCCAAACCATGCAGACTATACCAAAACCAACTCAAATGGCGATGCTTATACTTTAAAACACAAGAATAAGTATAAGTTAAAGCTAGGGCTTTCGGTAACTGATTTGGGTTCCATTAATTACAAAGAGGGTCAGGAAGATGTTTATGGAATTGATACAAATTTTTCTGAAGACGAATTTGACAATGCCGAAGATGTTCAAGCTTTCTTAGAGGATATTTCTTCTTCAGATGTCTCTAAAGTAGGCTATAAAACAAAACTGCCAACAGCTTTGCATTTTAATGCCGATTGGAATTTTAGTGGTAAATTTTATTTGAACCTAAACACAGATTTTGCGCTTTCTAAAAAGGGCAAAATGAATACCAGCAGTATACCTAACATTGCTTCTTTAACCCCACGTTTTGAGAGCAGATGGTTCAGTTTTTATCTGCCATTAAGTATGGTAGAATATAATGGTTTTCAAGCTGGTGCTGGACTTAGAATGGGCCCATTGTACTTAGGGTCGGGTTCTGTGTTAACAGCACTGACAAGTGACGATACTAAAGGAGCTGATGTTTATGCGGGTGTTAAAATACCAGTTTATCAAGGAAAAGCAAAAGATAAAGATGGAGATGGGGTAATTGACAAATTGGATGCCTGTCCCAAAGAGGCTGGGCCTGTTGAAAACAATGGATGCCCATGGGGAGATAAAGATGGTGATACTGTTTTGGATAATGTTGATGCCTGTGTAGATTTAGCCGGTGAGGTTGAAAATAATGGTTGCCCATGGGGTGATGCTGATGGTGATACTGTTTTGGACAATGTTGATGCCTGTATAGACGTAGCAGGGCCAGCTGAAAATAATGGTTGTCCGTGGCCAGATACTGATGGTGACGGTGTGCTTGATAAGGATGATGACTGTGTTGATGTGCCCGGCACTGTTGCCAATAACGGTTGTCCGGAGCCAGAGCCAGTGGTTACTGAAGAGGTGCAAAAAACATTGAATGAGTATGCAAAAACCATACTGTTCAATTCTGGCAAGTCCTCAATTAAAGATGAATCTACAGATATTTTAAAGGAAATAGTTGGTATTTTAAATGAATATCCTTCGGCTAAATTTTCAATAGAAGGGCACACGGATAGTGTAGGGAAGGATTCATCAAACCAAACTTTATCTGAATCTAGGGCAAGTTCTGTTATGCTTTATTTGATTGAGCATGGGGTAGCTTCAAATAGGTTATCTTCAAAAGGTTATGGCGAAAGCAAACCTATTGCAACCAATACAACCAGTGCTGGACGTGCGTTAAACAGACGTGTTGAAATCAATTTGATTAAATAGATAATCTTTTTTTAAAATTTAAATCCCGAAGTATAGCTTCGGGATTTTTTTTAGCATTAAATACGAATGCTAAAATGTTCTTTAACTTGTTCTTTTCTGAAGAAAACAAATCCCCAAAAGAAAGTATCTACGGTCACGGTTACTTTTGGATGTTTTTTTATGGTTTCCCAAGCTTCGGTCATCCCTTTGCTCCAATAAATGTCATCAAAAATAAAGACGGAATCATTATTTGCAGTCTGTAAAAGGGTTTCAAAATAACTTAAGGTAGCTTCTTTCTGGTGGTTTCCGTCAAAGAAAATTAAATCATATTGTTTTGAAACATGCTTTCCAATTACTTCGTTAATATCGCCATTAACAATATTTACGTTTTTCACTTGAAACTTTTCCAATTGTTTTTTTGTAAAAGCTGAAATATTTGGGCAACCTTCAATGGTTATAATGATAGATTCAGGATTTCCTAGACTCAAGGGATATGTTGCAATACCCAAAGACGTTCCCAGTTCCAAAATGTTTTTTGGCTTAAAACAGGATACGATTCGGTATAAAAGTTTGGCTCTTTTGTGTGTGGAACCAGCATTTTTGGCCATTTTAGAAACCATGCGTTCCTGTTTTTTCATCACTTGTGAGCCTGCCCCTAAATCTGTTACCCTTATTTTAGAAGAGTTTTTTAAAAGTGCGTTTATATAAGTTGAAATGGAACTATAGGCTTTATGTTTTGTCTTATCATATAAGCATTTGGTGACTAAGTTGTAAACAAAAGGAGAGTGCACCCCATGTTGATTTGTGGATTTTAAAAGAAACTTTATATATTGAATAGATTGGTAGAGCATCAAATTGTCATTCTAATTTTGCTGACAATTCAAACCAGCGCTCTTCCTTAGCTTCAATGTTATCAATAATTTTCTGAAGATCTTTTGATAATTTGTTTATTTCCTCTTGAGAAAGATTTGGGTTATTGAACTTGTTTTCCAGTTCTTTTTTGTCATAAGCCAACGAATTTAATTTGCTCTCAATATTCCGTAATTCCTTTTCTTCATTGAAGCTTAATTTCGAGGCTTCATTCTGTTTCCAAGATTCTTTTTCCTTTTTATCTTCACCAATAGTTGAAATATCAGGTTGGCTGTCTTCATACACCCGATAATCGGTATAGTTTCCAGGGAAATCTTCAATAACGCCATCACCCTTGAAAACAAAAAGATGATCTACCACTTTGTCCATAAAATAGCGGTCGTGGGATACTACGATGATACAACCGGGGAAGTCCAAGAGAAACTCCTCCAATACATTGAGTGTTACAATGTCTAAATCATTTGTGGGCTCGTCAAGAATTAAAAAATTTGGATTTTGAATCAGCACCGTGCACAAATAGAGTCTTTTTCGCTCTCCACCACTAAGTTTTTCAACAAAGTCGTATTGTTTTTTTCTGCTGAACAAAAAACGTTCTAAAAGCTGTTGAGCACTAATTTGCCTACCTTTTTTTAACGGAATGTAATCACCAAATTCACGAATAACATCAATAACCTTTTGTTCAGGTTTTATATTGATGCCGTTTTGGGTGTAATAGCCAAATTTTACGGTATCTCCTTTTACAACCTTGCCAGAATCTGGTTTTGCCGTTTGGGTCAATATATTTAAAAAGGTAGTTTTTCCTGTGCCGTTTTTGCCAATTATGCCAACACGTTCACCCTTTTTAAAAGTATAATCAAATGCATTTAAAATGATTTTATCTTTAAACGATTTTGAAACTTTATGAAACTCAATAATCTTGCTTCCCAATCGTTCCATATTGAGTTCCAACTGCACTATATGGTCATTTCTGCGTTGATGGGCTCGGTGCTTTATATCGTTAAAATCATCAATTCTTGATTTCGATTTTGTCGTTCTGGCTTTCGGCTGCCTCCGCATCCAGGCTAGTTCTTTTTTATAAAGCTGTTGCGCCTTTCCGGTTTCAACTGCTTCTCGCTCAATTCGGGCATCACGTTTATCTAGATAATACGAATAATTACCTTTGTAACTATAAAGCTGTCCTTCATCCAACTCTATGATTTCATTGCAAACCCGTTCTAGAAAATAACGGTCGTGCGTTACCATGAATAATGTTAGATTTTCCTTGGCAAAAAAGTCTTCTAGCCATTCAATCATCTCCAGGTCAAGATGGTTTGTGGGCTCATCTAGAATTAACAGGTCGGGTTTATTGATTAATGCATTGGCAAGGGCAAGCCTTTTCTTTTGTCCGCCTGATAGCGTGTTAACCTTTTGGCCTAAATTTTCTAGTTTAAGTTTAAATAATATTTGTTTATAGAGTGTCTCAAAATCCCATGCTTGGTGACGTTCCATGGCATCAAATGCTGTTTGGTAGGCATCGGTGTCCTCTGGGTTTAAAAGAGCCTTTTCGTAGTTTGAAATGATTTTTAAAATAGGGTTGTCACTAACAAAAATGGTTTTTTCAACGGTTAATGAATCGTCAAATTTCGGGTCTTGAGAAAGGAATGAAACTTTTATGTCCTTTCTATAAATAATGTTTCCAGAATCGGGTTGGTCGTCACCAGAAAGAATATTTAATATTGAGGTTTTTCCTGTACCGTTTTTTGCAACAAACGCAATTTTTTGGTCTTTATGTATACTGAATGAAATATCCTCAAAGAGCACAAGTTCTCCATAGGATTTGGATATGTTTTCTACCGTTAAATAGTTCAATGCGATAATTTTTTACAAAGAACGGACAAATAACCAAAAAATCCGATAAAAGTTTTATTGTTAAGCCTTAAAACTTATATTTGCTTTAAATCAACATGCCTCAATATGAAGAGCTATTTTATTGTTTCTTTGTTAGTTGTTAGCTTGCTATCAGTTTCCTGTATTACAAATAAAGATATTGTTTACTTGCAAGATAAGGGTGTTCATTTAGAAGATTCCCTTTCAATTAAAGAACTTTCAAAACCCTATAGGGTTCAAGTTAACGATATTTTGAGTATTAACGTAAAAGCTCTTGATGATGAATTGACAGGAATATTCAACCCTGCAGGAGAGAAAAGTACCAATGGGCAAAACTTAGGAGGATTATATTTTAATGGTTTTACGGTAGATTTACATGGAAACATTGAGTTTCCAGTTTTGGGAGAAATTAATGTTTTAGGTTTTACTATAGATGAGATAAAGGATAAAGTAGAAAGTGAACTCTTAAAGCAATATTTTAAAAGTACTGCCGAAATTTTTGTGACCGTTAAGCTTGCTGGTTTGCGATATACAGTTACAGGAGAGGTTAGAGGAACAGGGGTTTATACTTTATTTCAGGATAGAGCTAACATAATAGAAGCTCTAGCCAATGCAGGGGATATTCTCTCAACAGGAGACAGAAAGGATGTTTTAGTTATTAGGCAATATCCTGATGGACAAAAAATCCATCATATTGACTTAACGGATATCAAGGCAATGCAATCACCATATTATTTTATACAACCCAATGACATTATTTTGGTAAAACCGCTTAAACGCAAAGCTATTGGGATTGGGCAAACGGCAACCCAAAACTTAACCACTATAGCATCTATACTGTCGGTTTTAGTATCAACTTATTTCTTAACCAAGAACTTATAACACACTGAGCATGGAAGAGGAATTTGACGTTTCAGAATCATCAGGGGTAACACCAACATTTGATTTTAAGGCGTTTTTAAGTAGAGTTTTAAGTTATTGGAAGCTTTTTGTGTTGTTCATAGGGATCGGAGTTTTTATAGTTTATCAGCAGAACATTAGAAAGCAGCAATCATACAGACTTAATACGCAAATTTCTATTGAAGAAGAATCAAATCCATTATTTACTTCAAATACGAGCTTAACTTTTAATTGGGGAGGTGTTTCAGGTAAAGTTCAAACCACAATTAATTCGTTGAGGTCACGTTCCATTCATGAGAAAGTGGTGGATAATCTAGAGTTCTACGTTACTTATCTCAAAGAATCTAGATTTAGAAAAGACGACATATATACCTATGCACCTTTTAAATTTGATTTATCGCCAAACACAAAGCAAATATTAAATGTTCCCATTAAAATAACATTTATTGAAAAGGATGAGTTTGAAGTTTCTGTAAACTTTGAATCTAACACCGCTCGAGCCCAAAATTTTTATAATAAAAGTAAATCCAATTTAAGTGTACCGATAGGAGAGTTTAAGAAACAATTTAAGTTAAATGACACGATTAAGCTGCCTTTCATAAACGGGGTTTTATCATTAAGAGAGGGCAGGGAATTAAGTCAAAACGAGGAATACTTTATACAATTTGTAGACTTTAACACTGTAGTGGCAAAATACAGAAACAAATTAGACATTGAAAACCCTAGAAATTCAGCCATTTTAAATCTAAGCATGGTTGATGTTAACAAAGCAAAAATTGTTGATTATTTGAATGAAACGGTACGTGTGCTTAGTCAAGAACAGTTAAACAGAAAAAATCAGTTTGTTACCAACACCATTAAATTTATTGATGAGCAACTGAATAGGGTAAAAAATCAGTTAACAGTTAATGCAGATTCTTTAAACAGATATAAACAAGAAAATAAAATTTTTAATTTGAACAGTGAGAGTTCGGCAATTAGCGAAAAGCTAAATTCTTTAGAGCTTGAAAAGGACAACAATAATAGAAAACTTGCCTATTATGCTAGTTTACGGACCTATCTTGAAACAAGTAATAGTTTTACTGAATTGCCTGCTCCAGCTGTGGCCGGTATTGAAGACCCGAATATATTGTCCAACATATCAAAGATTAATGATTTATCCGTGCAAAAATCGAAATACAGCACAACAGTAAGAAGTGATGCCACCATTTTTGCAGATATAAATAGAGAAATTGAAGGGCTGAAAAATGTGCTTTTAGAAAATATAAGCTCTGCAACCAATGAAATAAAACGAGAAACCGGATTGATCAATTCAAAGATTGCCGTTGAAGAAGCCAAGATTAGAAAATTACCAAAGGCCCAACAAAAACTATTTGACATACAAAGGCAATACTCTTTAAGTGAACAGACATATAATGTTTTCTTGGCAAAACGCGGTGAAGCAGATATAATAAAATCAGCAAGTGTCTCGGATATTTTAGTAATAGATACAGCAAAAGATACAGGAGCCGTACCAATAGATTTAAAATTAAGTTCACGATACCTATTTGCCATTATAGGAGGTATATTGCCACCTTTGTTACTGGCTTTTTTTCTAACTTTTTTTGACAATAAAATACATAACCCGCAGGTTCTGGAGAATTTAACTAATATACCGTTATTGGGAGTTGTAGGAAAGAATTATTTGGACAATAATTTAATTGTACATCTTAAGCCAAAATCAACAGTAGCTGAAGCATTTAGGTCCTTACGCTCAAGTCTACAATACTTTTACAAAAAGCAAAGTTTGGAGAGTGGTAAAACTGTTATGGTAACTTCATCAGTAAGTGGTGAAGGAAAAACGTTCTGTTCTATCAATATTGCAACAGTTTTTGCCATGAGCGGTAAAAAAACCATTTTGGTAGGATTAGACCTAAGAAAACCTAAAATTTTTGGAGATTTTAATATTGAAAACGATGTAGGTGTTGTTAACTACTTAATTGAGCAAAAAACTTATGAAGAAATAGTTCAGAAAACAATGGTTGCAAATTTGGATGTAATTACTTCAGGACCAATTCCGCCAAACCCTTCTGAATTATTAATGAGTGAAAGCATGGATGGCTTAATGGAGCGTTTGAAGAAGTCCTATGACTATATTGTTTTAGATACACCTCCCGTTGGCTTGGTTGCTGATGCATTGGAACTTACGGAGTATGTTGATGCTACCATTTATGTTATAAGGCAAGATTATACTAAAAAGGGTATGATAAACTTGGTTAACGACAAATACAATAAGGGGGAAATTAAAAATATAAGTTTTGTTTACAATGGCTATAACCAAAAAGGAAAATATGGCTACGGTTACGGATATGGTTACGGATATGGCTATGGTTATGGTGCATATGCTAACGGCTATCATGAGGAAGTAAAGCAAAAAAGAAATTGGCTTAAAAGCCTAGTAAGTTTTTTTACAAAAATATAATTCTAAAAGGTTTAATAAAGAGATTGGAAACCAGGGTTTACCAAAAAGAAAATAATTTAAACGTATGGAAACTTCTAAAAGCTTCAGTTTCAGATATGTTTTCGTCTCGGTTTTTAGCCACACAACTGGCAGTAAGGGATATAAAAGCGCAATATAGGCAATCTTATTTAGGAATTATTTGGGTTTTTATAACTCCACTTACCACAGCATTTATTTGGATTTTCTTAAATAGTTCAGGAACAATAAGATTAACGGACACAGGTGTTCCTTACCCTGTATATGCCTTTTCGGGAACTTTATTGTGGGCAATTATTAAAGAGTCCATCAATACGCCCATTGGTAGTACTAATTCGGCAAGGTCTATTATAACAAAAATTAATTTTCCGAAAGAAGCACTGATAGTTTCCGGGGTCTTTAAACTGCTGTTCAATAGTTCTGTTAAAATACTTCTACTAATAATTTTCATCTTTGTTTATGGCATTGGTTTTCACTGGTCATTGTTATGGTTACCATTGACCGTCTTGGCCGCTGTAGTATTTGGCATAACCATTGGGTTATTTTTAACTCCAATAGGTATGCTCTACAGGGATATTGAAAAATTAATTAATTTCACTTTAGGTTTCCTCATGTATGCCACACCAGTAGTATATGCTATTCCGGCTAGTGGAATAATGAAAACCATTATGGTTTGGAATCCTTTTACACCATTTATCTTAACCACCAGAGATTTGGCGTTGGGGCTACATCCTGAGTATCTAACCTATTACGCGGTACTATTAATTTGCTGCATACCACTGCTAAGTTTAGGTTTGGTATTCTATAGAATTTCAATTCCAATAATTGTAGAAAGGATGAGTGCTTAATTATGGGAAATGTGATAGAAATAAAAAATAGTTTGTCTCAAATTTCACATAATGAAAGTGAAGAAGAGGTTTTGGTTAATGTTGAGAGCTTAAGTAAAAAGTTTTGTAAAGATCTTAAAACAAGCCTTTGGTATGGTGTTAAAGATTTGGTTACGGGCATTAGTGGTAACAAGAATGAGCGTGAATTACGACCTAAAGAATTTTGGGCGGTCAAAGATATAAGTTTTAAGTTGCGCCGAGGGGAATGCTTGGGTTTGATAGGCCATAATGGAGCTGGAAAAAGCACGTTGCTAAAAATCTTAAATGGCTTGATCAATCCAGATGCTGGCAAAGTTACCGTAAATGGTCGGGTAGGGGCACTAATTGAATTAGGAGCTGGTTTTAATCCAATATTGACTGGACGTGAAAATATATACAATAATGGGGCAGTGTTGGGTTTTACGCGTAAAGAAATTTCTGAAAAGTTTGATGAGATTGTTGCTTTTGCTGAACTAGAGGAATTCATTGATATGCCCGTACAGCATTACAGTAGTGGTATGAAAGTGCGCTTGGGGTTTGCCATAGCTGCACAAATGGAGCCCGATGTACTTATTATAGATGAAGTTTTAGCAGTTGGAGACGTTGGCTTTAAGATTAAGTGTTACAATAAAATAAGTGAAATATCGACTAAATGTGCTATGATTTTTGTTTCCCATTCAATGCCTCAAATAGCAAGGATTTGTACAGATTGTATTTTGATGACCCATGGTGTTCCAAAATTGTTCTTTGGAGATGTAGGTAAGGCCATTGAAGCTTACGACAGTAGTTTTTCAAATAGAGAACAAATAAATACTATTAGTGATTTTTTTAGTGTTTCAGAAATTAAGGTTAATGGTGAAACTGTCTTAAATGACAATAAGCAAATACAGATAAACTTTGGTGATAGTGTTAATGTTTATTTTGAGCTATCTTTCTTTAAAGAATATAATTTTGAAGATATTCTTTTTTCACTTGTCGTAACAGATAAATCGCAAAGGGCAATTGCCATTGCAGAAAAACAGTTTAAAGCTAAAAACAAGATGAATAATGGTGTTTTCAGTTTCAATGCACATTTGGAAGAAATGAATTTAACAGGAAGTGTTTACTCGTTAACCTTAAATGTTGTTGAGTTCAAATCTAACGGACTCCGAAATGTTTTAGGTAGGGTATTGTATTTTGCAGAATTGCTTGTGCAAGGTAAAAAGCAAGAAAGCTATGCGCCTATTGTTTTAAATTCAACTTGGAAATAGAAATGGTCATTTCTAAAAAACATAAATTTGTTTTCATTCATATTCCTAAAAACGCAGGAACTAGCATCCAGCAAGCTTTGCAAAGCGTAAAAGAAAAAGAAAAACATTGGGCGGAATCTGGTAAAACTAAGCATCAAACATTTCAAGAGTTAGTTAAAATATATGATGAGTCCAGTTGGATACAAAAACAAGTTAAGGATTTTGATTTTTTGACTTATTTTAAGTTTGCCGTTGTTAGAAATCCATTTGAAAGGATGGTGTCGCTTTACAATTATTTGAAAAAGTATGAAGTAAGAAATGAAATAAAAGAGATAGATAACTTTCAGGCTTTTGTAGATTTACTTGAGGAGGAAGACAGTTGGGTTTCTAAGCTCTATTCTACAAAATTGCAATTAAATTTTGTAACAGATTTAAATGGTAAAATAGCAGTGGATTTTATTGGAAGATATGAAGACCTATCAGCTTTCCAATCAAAAATTGAAGATACTTTTGGGTTTAAACTAAATTTGAAAAAACTTAACGTTTCAAATAGCAGTAAACCAAATTACAAAGGCTATTATAATACCGAAATTAGAAGAATAGTTGAAACCAAATTTTTGGAAGATTTAAATACTTTTAATTATTATTTCTAATTTATTTTAGCATGAAAGTCCTTTTCTTTAATGACACACGCATAGAAACAAATCCAGGTTGTCACGCCACAGTAACGGAGCTTTCAAAATTTGTAACAAAACACTTGCCAAGTTCTCAAATAGAATTTAAGCCGTTGGGAACAGAATATGGCATCTTCAAGCACGGTTTATACAAGCAATCCAATAAATTACTTTTAAAAGTTCTGAGAAAATTTAAAGTATTAAAAAACAGAAAAGTAATTGATTTGAAATTATGGGAGCAGTGTGCCCTACAGAATATATCTGAGGAAACTAAAAACAGCATTAAAAGAGCTGATTTAGTTTTAATCAACATGGAAGGTACCATTCATCATAATTCCATGGGAGGTCTAACTCTTTTGGCAATTGGTTATTATTCTAAACATATTGGTAAAGTTGTGGCTTTGGTTAATGGAAGTTATCAGGAAATGCATGATGAAATTACCAAAAAAGTAATGGGAGTTGTTGATTTCATCAGTGTTAGGGAAACTTCATCATACAACTATCTTAAGTCAAAAAATATTGATGTATCTATAATTCCCGATTTTGCTTTTAGAGCTAACATTAACCAGAATGACGACTTCAACAAAAATATTTTGCTAGAACAAGGTAATCCGCCCGAAAAAAAATGTTTATATACCGTTGGAGTTTTAGGTGTTTATCCCAATCAAAAAGATGGAATTTCTTTGCTATCCATTAAAAAGCAAATAAATGATATCAAGGCTTTAGGTTTTCAGCCATATTATCTTAAAATTGAAGAAAAGGAGATACAGATAGCTAGTGAGTTAAATAAAATAGGAGTCCAAACAATTTCATATGAAGATGGAGTTGATTATCAAAACATAGGTAACTTAATCAATCATTTTGATGTATTAATTACGGGTAGATATCACATAGGAATTTTTGGTTTGATGAATTATGTGCCAACATTTTTCCTAAAATCTAACACATATAAAATTGAAGGTTTGTTGGCTATGCTCGGGTTAAAAGAACTAGCGATTGTTGATAATGATATAAGGAAGATAAAACTGGATCGAATAAATGAGAATTACCAATTGCCCAACGATAAATCATTCCTAGAGTTTAGAAATTTTTTGGAAAACCTTAGCAACAAAAATTGAGTTATCTTAAAAAGAAAATATCAGCGTTGTTTTTGTCAAAATATCAGGTAATTGAAAATTATTTTCCAATTACTAAAAAGAATTTGACCAATTACTTTAAGGAAAAGGTTTTTTTTAAGGATGCAAAAAATACAAAAGGGTTATATATTAATTTTATAATCACATCCAAAACGGAAATCAGAATTTTTACGCCGTTGTTAAACTATATTTTGGAAAATAATCCTGAGATAAAAGTTTCGCTGTTTTTTGCTAAACAAAATTTAGCGTTCGATTCAAAACTTTCCAAGAAAATTACCGAGAGCAAAAATGTAAATTATGATAGTTCTCCATTTAACCTAATCAAGTTCAAAAAATCGGTTAACGTTGTATGCCTTGACCATACTTTTTACATAAAGGCACACAAATTGGGAATAGAAATAATCGACTTCTTGAACCGTGAAAATTTAAAAACGGTGTGTATTCAACATGGTGGTAATCAAGATGATTACATAAAGGGGCAACTGTCCTCTAAATCTAAATATCAAATAGTTTTTGGTAAGTTAATTTTTAATAGATTACTTGAATATGGATTTGGTTCAGGTAAAGTATATCTCACAGGAAATCCTTTACACGACAATCTATTCAGTTCAAATTCAAATTTAAAGCTTGATGAAAATCGAAAAGTTATATCTTTAGTAACTTGCATGCACACAGAATATGATGATAGGCCAGACCCAAAGGCTTGTTACATTGAGTATTTGAAAAATGTTTACACTAGTATAAATTTTGATGACTACCAATTGGTAGTAAAAATGCATCCGTATGACAATGTACTAGATAACATCTATGATGTGGTAAGTCAAGATTTAAAATTGGCAGATTATGATGTTAGAATAATAAAATCTAATGATAGTAACAATTCAGTTTATGATATCATTTCGGCGTCTGATATAGTAATCAGTAGGGCTTCCACAATTATTGAAGAGGCGCTCATGATTAACAAAAGAGTAATTGCTTTTGATTTGTTTGAGGATGGAAATAGTCAATATTATGATTTTCTGCTCAAGTACAGAAATTATGAAAAGGTGATAGGGAAGGCTGGCAACTTGAGAGATATTATAGCCAAATCAAGTTCTGAAGCTGAAGATAATTTAGGTGATATTGATGAATTAGTACTAAACACCACTTACAAATTGGATGGGAAATCCACAGAACGAATAATACGTGCTTTAAAAGATATTTCTAAGATTAATTAAAAAGCTTCTGGAAATGCTGGTATCAATAATAACGGTAAATTATAACGATAAATCGGGCTTGGAGCGCACGGTAGAAAGCGTTCAAAATCAAAATTTTGCCAATTTTGAGCATGTTATTATTGATGGAGGTTCAACAGATGGCAGCAAAGAATTTATTGAAGCCAATAAAACCGGTTTCAGTTATTGGGTAAGCGAACTGGATAAAGGTATATATGCAGCCATGAACAAAGGCATAAAAATGGCCAAAGGCGAATATTTGTTTTTTTTGAATAGCGGTGATGATTTTATTGAAAGTGATTCGTTGTCAAATATAGCTACTCATTTAGCAGGGGAGGATATCGTATATTTCAACATCAATCAAATACAAGAAGGAGAAGTAAAATTAAAAAAGACGCCGGAAACCCTATCGTTTTCATATTTACATCACGATTTACCCCCACACCAATCAACATTTATAAAAAAGAAACTGTTTGATGAGTATGGCTATTACGATGAAGAGTTGAAAATTGTTTCAGATTGGAAATTCATTATCAAGGCATTGATAAAACACAATGCCACTTATAAATATGTTGATGGCGTTTTTACCAATTTTTACCACGGAGGAATAAGTACCAATCCAGAAGGTCGAAAAATTATGGAAAAAGAAAGAGAATTGGTTTTAGATGAAGAGTTTCCAATACTGATGAACGACCTTAAAGATAAATTTAAACTTGAAAGAGTCATTAGAGGGCTACGAAAATCAAAAAAAATACAATTGTTGGTCAAGCTTGGTTTAATCAATAAGTTTTAATCATAAATTTTATTCAGCTTATGGAGTTTTCTGTTTCAGTAATTATACCTGTTTACAACGGAGAACAATTTATTGAAAAAGCTATTTTATCGGCTTTAAATCAGCCAGAGGTTACAGAAGTTATAGTTGTAGATGATGGTAGTACTGATGATACCCAAATTATACTTGAAGAGCTTAAAAGCAACAATCCCAAAATTAAAGTTTTTCATCACAAAAACAATCAAAATAAAGGGCGTTCGGCAAGCCGAAATTTAGGCATAGAAAAAGCAACGGAAAACTATATTGCCTTTTTGGATGCCGATGATTTCTATTTAGAAAACAGATTTCAAGCTGACAAAGAAAAGTTGGCTTTAGATACAAATATAGACGGTATTTACAACGCAGTTGGCTACCATTTTTACAGAGATGCAACCGTGGAAGAACGAAAATCGTTTGAGTTGAACATGGTTAAAAAAGCCATTAAACCAACAGAACTTTTTAAAGCTTTATTTTCTGGTGAATTAGGGCATTTTCATGTTAACGGTTTAACGGTGAAAAAAAAGGTTTTTAATAAAAGTGGGCTTTTCAACGAAAGACTGAAGGTGGGTGAAGACACAGAGCTTTTTTGGAGAATGGCCCTAAAATGTCAATTAAAAACTGGCTTGCTCAACACACCAGTTGCTATTAGAGGGGTTCATGACAATAATGTTTTTAACAGAAAAGATTTGTACAAAACTTACACCATAAAAATGTATGAAACCTTATTTTTCTGGATGGACAAAAACGGGATTAAAAAAAATTACGCCGATGAGACCTTAAAAATCATATGGCTTATAAAATATAAGCAAGATATTGGGTTGATTCAGGCCATTTTCTATTGGAACTTCCTATTTTTGAATAATATGAAATTTTTGTTTTCAACGTTGAGCATTAAATATTTTCCCATTGTGAGATTGAGGCAACAATTGTTTCCATTTTTATTTATAAACAGAAATCCACCGGCATGAGTTTGGCTCCCATTGCACTTTTTGCTTATAATAGACCTTCACACACCCGTAGGACTTTAGATGCATTGGTATTAAATCCTGAAGCGGCAGAAAGTGATTTGTACATATTTTGTGATGGGCCAAAACCTAATTCAACCGATTTAAATAAGATTAGCGAAGTTGTTGAAATAGCCAAAAAAGAAAATAGGTTCAAAAATGTATCCGTTCTCGTAAGTGAAAAAAATAAGGGTTTGGCAAGGTCTATAATTGAAGGTGTTACAGAAGTTGTTGAAAAACATGGTCGGATTGTTGTTTTGGAAGATGACATAGAAACTTCCCCAGGATTTTTAAAATATATGAATGATGCTTTGGAATTCTATGAAAGTAATGATAATGTGATGCACATTTCTGGCTATATGTACCCAAACAAGGAAGAGTTGCCGGAAACCTTCTTTTTTAACGTACCGTTATGTTGGGGTTGGGCTACCTGGGAAAAGGCTTGGAAGCATTTTTCAAACGATTCGATTTTTTTGTGGAATGAATTAAAACGTAAAAAACTATTACAAGAATTTGATAAGTTTGGTGATGACTATTTAAGCAGCCAATTAGCTAACAATATTTCAGGAAAGTTAAATACATGGTTTATAAAATGGCATGCATCCGTTTTGTTAAGAGATGGTTATACCCTTTACCCTAATAAATCTTTAGTAGAAAATATTGGTTTCGACAATTCTGGGATGCACAATGGTGGGCACAAGGAATTTACCATTGGAAAATTGGCTAAGCATATTAAGATTCAACCAATTGATTTAGAGGAAAACAACCAAGCTACTACACTAATCAAAAATTTTTACAAGGCATTAAAAAAACCAACAAAAAAAAGCTTCAATAAAATACTCAAGCAAAAAGTTCGAAATGCTGTGTTTTTGTTTTTTCCGGAATTAAAGAAAACTCTTAAATATAGCCAACAAATAGTTCGGTCAAAAACGTATTTGGGCAATAACGTTAAAGTGTATGCTCCATCAAGATTGACAAATAGCGTAATAGGCAACTGCACTTATATATCAGAGAATTCGGTGCTAAACAATACAATAATTGGGAAGTTTTGTTCCATTGGTGCCAATTTTATGGCTGGAAGAGGTATTCATCCAATTCATGGTGTTTCAACGCACCCCATGTTTTATTCAACTGCCCAGCAGAATGGATTGTCTTTATCTTCTGCCAATAAATTTGATGAGTTCAAACCCATCACCATTGGGAATGATGTTTTTATTGGAATGAATGTTACTGTCTTGGATGGCGTTACAATTAGTGATGGGGCTATTATAGGTGCAGGGGCGGTCGTTTCAAAAGACATACCTCCTTATGCTATTGCTGTTGGTAATCCAATTAGGGTAATTAAATACAGATTTGATGAAGAAACAATCAATAAATTACTCGAGTTGAAGTGGTGGAACTTTGGCAGGGAAGAATTGAACCTTGTTGAGAAGCATTTTTTTGATGTTGATGATTTTATGAGAGGCTTAAACAACGAAGAAAAAAAGGCTTAAAATTAAATTTTTTGAAACCAAAAATTTCCATAATAACCGTTAATTACAACAATCTTGAAGGATTGAAAAAAACAGTTGATAGTATTAAGAACCAAACTTATAACGAGTTTGAATATTTGGTTATAGATGGTGCTTCAACTGATGGTAGTGCCGAATTTATTGAAAACAATAAAAATAACTTTGATTATTACATAAGCGAACCCGATAATGGCGTTTACCAAGCCATGAACAAAGGCATAAAAGCTGCAAACGGAGAATATTTGTTGTTTTTAAATAGCGGTGACCATTTTTTTGATAATGATGTTTTAAAGGAAAATATTCAATTTTTGGGAGATGATAATATTACTTTCTTTAACCTTCAAGTAATTGAAAACAATAAGACTTTTATTAAAGAATATCCTGATACACTTTCGTTTTCATATTTTATGGAAGATACGCTGCCACATCCTGCAACATTTATAAAAAGAGAGGTTTTTCAGAAAATCGGAATGTATAAAGAAGACTTTAAAATTGTTTCAGACTGGAAATTTTTTTTAGATGCTATTTGTAAATTCAATGTCTCATACAAGTATGTAAGTAAACCTTTGTCAACTTTCTACATAGGGGGCATGAGTTCTAATCCTGAAAATAGAATTTTAAAGCAAAGCGAAAAGAAAGAAGTTTTAAAAGATTACACCGTTTATGCCCAAGATTTAGAAGATGTGATAGCATACAGAAAAACTTTAAACAATTTAAGGTCTTCTAGAACTATAAAGTTATTAGTTAAACTAGGTCTTTTAAATAAATTTTAAAATGAATAAACTAATTTCAATAATAGTTCCGTGCTACAATCAAGCCCATTTTTTGGGAGAGGCTTTGCAATCGGTTTTAAACCAAACTTATGCTAATTGGGAATGTATAATAGTAAACGATGGAAGCCCCGATAACACAAAAGAAGTTGCTGGAAATTGGATTAAAAAAGACAGAAGATTTAAATATATTGAAAAGCATAATGGCGGATTAAGTAGCGCCAGAAATGCTGGAATAAAAGTCAGCCAAGGTGAATTTATTTTGCCTTTAGATGCCGATGATTTTATCCATGAGAAATTCCTAGAGAAATTAGTTCCAGAATTGGAAAACGACAATTCTTCAGCTATCGTAACTTGTTACAGTAAGTTTTTTGTAGATAACAAAACGAATATTGTTCATGAATTAAAACCTTCAGGCTCGACCTATCGCGCATTGATGTTTGAAAACAATATTATAGCAACATCTTTGTATAGAAAATCATGCTGGGAACTCGCAGGAGGTTATGATGAAACTATGAAAAATGGATTCGAAGATTGGGAGTTTTGGATATCCATTCTTAAACGAAATTGGAATTTTAAAGTGGTCGAAGAATTTTTGTTTTTTTATAGAAAATCCAAGAAGTCTATGTTGCTTGATACGCTTCAAAACCATAGAATTTCCAACATGGAATATGTTTTCAATAAGCATAAAGAGATTTACAAAGATAATTTTGAAAATACCATAAAATATATGTTCTATCTCTTGAATCTTTACCAAAATAAGAATAATAAATTGGAGTCATCAAAAGAATTCAAGTTAGGAAAAGCAATAATTAACCCAATCAAAAAGCTAAAAAATAGGTAGGTACAGTGATATCGGTAGTCATTAGAAATAAAAACCAAGATAAGGCACTGGGCTTTCTTTTAAAAAACCTTACTGAAAGATATGCAGATGACATTGGTGAAATTTTGGTCATTGATAATTTGTCTACCGATAGAAGTGAAGCGTTCTCAAATCAATACGGTGCTAAATTTATTACTATAAAAAACTTCAGTTATGGTGGCAGTGCCAACTTTGCCGCACAGCAAACAAATTTTCCTTATGTTGTTATGTTTAGCGCGCATTCTTACCCAGTGAGCCACGATTTTTTTAAACTCATTAAAATGAAATTTGATAAAAACCCAAACTTGGCAGGGTTGAGGTGTTTGCATAGTCCAAATGATTATAGAAACTTTATTAACCAAGTTTCAGCAAAAAAAGACCCCAATAAATCAGGATTAATTTTTTCGGGATCGGCATTCAGAAAATCGGTTTGGGAGAAATATCCATTTCGTGGTGATGTGGCAACGTTTGAAGATAAGGAATGGACGGTTCGGGTTTTAAAAGCTGGTTATGATATTGATTTTGTCGAATCCATTTTTTGCTATCAAATAAAACGTAACAAAAAACAAATCTTCTTTCGGTTTAAAAATGATTTGATTGGCAATTATCAACTTTGGCACCAAGATGTTGGCTTTTTCAGTGCATCCAAAGGCTTTATAATGTCATCGATAAGATTGGTTAAAGATTTTTTTGTTGACCTTTGGTTCATCATATTACGCTTTTTATATACCATTAAATTTTTATTCAATAAGCCAAAAAAATTTTGAGTTGAAGAGCTAGTATAATGACAAAAAAAAATAACTTTGACTTTTTAAGATTTCTTTTTGCCGTTTTTGTGGTTATATCACATTCTTACCCTTTATCAGGAGCTAGTGAATCATCCCAATGGATTTATCAAATCAGTAACGGACAAATTGTGCTGGCTCGATTGGGTCTAGATGGTTTTTTTATAATTAGCGGATATTTCATTTTTCAGAGCCTTCAGCGTAGTAGCAGCCTTTTTAATTATTACAAGAAAAGGTTTCTTCGGCTTTTTCCGGCGCTTTTTGTTGTTTTGATTTTGACTCTAATATTTGCGCCAATTGTATATGAAAGTAGTGTCCCTTTCATAAAAAACAAAGATGTTATTACATACCTGCCATATAATTTGTCTCTTTATGGCTTTCAACCTGTTGTTAATGGGATTTTTGATGATAATCCTTATCATTCCATTAACGGATCATTATGGACCATAAGGTATGAGTTTTCATTATACATTGCTTTATCTCTGTTGTTTGTTTTTAGAAAACATCAAAAGGTACAAGTTTTGTCACTAGCGCTTTGTTTTGCTAGTCTGTTGATTATTTACAACGGTTTTCTGTACAGATTTGCAGGTTCATCTATTTTTGGAATGAACGGTTATGAAATACTCGATTTGGGTACATTTTTTGTTTGTGGGAGCCTTTTGGCAGCATTAAATTTCGAAAAGATATTTAAAACTTGGCTTGCCCCTTTAGCTATTATAATTATTTCGGGTTCAATTTATTTTAATGTTTATGATATGGTAAAACATATTGTTCTGCCTATTATAGTTTTATCTGTTGGATTTATGCCGTTGCCATTTTTCAGTACTTTTGGCAAAATAGGAGATATGAGCTACGGCATTTATATTTATAGTTTTCCCGTACAACAAACACTGGTGTACTTTTATAAACTGAATGTGTATCAATTAATGCTTTGGTCGTTATTGCTATCAATTATCTTTGGATATTTGTCATGGCATTTAGTTGAAAAACGAGCCTTGAAGTTTAAAAATAGACCCTTATTTGGAAACAAAAAATTATTAACCCTGCACCAGCTGTAAATGAAAGACCTCAATAAAATACATTTTTTGTCAGCTTCAGATAGGGTTAATTATGGAGATTTGTTATTTGCTATTGTATTTGGTGAAGTTGCGAAAAAGAAAAAAATCGATTCAAAAATATATTATTACGGCATTGTAAAAAGTAATTTGAGTTACTTTGGTGGCTACCCTACCAATTCTTATGGGGAATTACATCAGAACCTAAAAAAAATGGGAGGTACTGTTGTTGTTGGTGGAGGTGACGTTTTTTTTGCAGATTGGGAAACATTATATTCCTATATCAGTCCTTTGTTTGTTAGGTTAATGAAGTACAAATTCATCAGAAGAGTAAATGCTAGGTTAAAAATAACGGATGCACTATTGCAAAAAAAAAATGTGTTGCTTCCGTTCACACCCGGAACTTTTGAATTTGAATCTTCCAAGCAGGTTCAAATTGTTTATAATGGAGTTGGCGGAACGTTCAATAAAAATAACCCTTCCGATTTTAATGTAAAAATAGTGGATAGGCTGAAGTCTTCATGTCACATTTCAGTAAGGGATAATAGGACATTAAAGTCATTAAAAGAATTTGGGATAAGTTCGATTTTGTCGCCCGATTCTGCCGTAATAATGTCAGACTTCTATCCAGTGGAAGAGCTCGAAAAAAAGATAAATTTAAACCCTGATTCTATTCCTGAAAAATACTTTTTCGTTCAATTTGGATATAATAAATCGCCAGAAAATTTTAAGGAAACTGCTTTGTTGATAGAAGAGCTAGCCAGAATACATGAAGCAAAAATTATATTATGCCCAATTGGTTTGGCGCTTAAACATGAAGATGATGTAGAGCTGATGAAGATGGAGAAGTATTCGTCAAACTTTCAATTCGTGATGCCAAATAACATTTTTGATATTATGTGGCTCATTTCCAATGCCAAGGCTTATATGGGCACGAGTTTACACGGTGCCTTAACGGCTCAAAGTTATGGTGTCCCGTTTTTTTCTTTGAACAAAAAAATAAAAAAGGCAGATTCCTATTTTAAAACATGGTGTCCTGAAATTGGTCACGGCTGTATTGACTTTAATGATTTAGGAACAATAGATGAAAAATTAAAAAACTGGGATTACCTAAAAGCCGAAGAATACCTAAAAGAACAAAAGGCATTGGTTTATAGGAATTTTGATGAAATTTTTAAAAAAGTTGGTTAATTGGAAATGATGTCAGCAATCAAAGTCAGCATTTTCATGCTCACCTACAATCAAGAAGCTTACATATCGCAGGCTATTGAGGGTGTTTTGATGCAAAAAACTAACTTTAATTATCAGCTGGTTATCGGTGAGGACTGCAGCACAGATAACACCAGAAAGATTTGCCAAGATTATCAAAAAAAATATACTTCAAAAATAAAGTTGCTTCCCGAATTGGATAGAAACATTGGCCTCATAGCCAACTATATGCGCACCATTAAAGCATGCGATGGTGAATACATTGCCATTTGTGACGGTGATGATTATTGGATTGATGAATATAAGTTGCAAAAGCAAATAGATTTTTTAGAAAATAATCCAGATTATCATATTGTCGGTTCAAATTATTTTAAGCTTTACAAGGATAACCGATTGGTTGAAGATAAAAAGCACAGAGAGAAATCGGTTTATGGATTTGACGATTTGATTTTTAGTAACTTAATTCCCTCAGTAACGGCAATGTTCAGAAATATTCCTAAAAAAGACCCTTTGCCCAATTGGATTTTAAATTTTCCCTATGGAGATTGGCCCACTTATTTGTGGGTATTAAAAAATGGAGGTAAAATTCATTTTTTAGATGATGTAACAGCTGTATATAGAATGGAAATAGGAGTTTCCGCGAAACTGAGAAAGAAAATAAGTGACATTGAAAAGGTTAATTTAAGTATTTTGAAGCATGTGGCCTTAGACCAAAAGTTCTCCCACAAAAGGAAAATCACACGACAAAGCATACAACAAACCAAAATTTCCTTGATGGCTGCTTACAATAGAGAAAAGCAATATATAAAGGGTTTAATGTTGGTTTTCACAATCATTCATAAAGAAAAAAACAAGTTTGCGTTTATAAAATTCTATTTTTACTCATTATTCAAATCTTTAAAATTGTTCTAATCGACACATAAAAGTATAAATGATAACCTTAGTTTTAACCAATAGAAATCGCGATTTAAGAATCGTAAGGAATTGTTTGAATTCTTTAAAGAAGCAATCTGTTCAAGATTTTAGCTGTGTATTGGTTGATTATGGTTCAGATGATGATTATGTTGTTAAGCTAAAGGAAATTCTGCCCAATCATCCAAAAATTCAATTTATTGGCTGTCCCGTTTCAGGGCAATTATGGAATAAATGTCGCGCCATAAATATTGCTCTAAAACAATGTGAAACGCCTTATTTTTTTGTTGGGGATATCGATTTGGTTTTTCATCAAGATTTCATAAAAAAGGCTCAAAATTTGGCAAAACCAGAGGAAGTATATTATTTTCAATATGGGTTTTTATCTAAAAATGAATCTTTTAAAACAAAAGGATTTGATGATTACACTGTTGAATTTAAAGGTACCGATGAAGTAACGGGTACTACATTATTTCCAACAGATGTGCTCAAAGAACTAAATGGTTACGACGAGTTTTATCACGGTTGGGGAGCTGAAGATACCGATATCCACATCCGAATGAAAAATAAAGGGTTGACGGTTCATTTTTATAATCGAGAAATTTTAGTGAAGCATCAATGGCACCCTAAAGCTTATAGAAGTAAAAATAGCTCACATCCGTTTCATTCTCAGTTGGAACGTATCAACCACGCTTATATGGTGCAAACACAAGAAACAAAGAGAACTCAAGCAAATCGGTTTTCAGAATGGGGAAAAATGCCAAACCCAAAAGATTACGAAAAACTTTTTTGGCCTAATCATCAATTTCATTTGCAATCTTCAAATTTGCAATTGCAGGCATTTTTGGCACAACTGGATAATTTTGAAAATGAAACAGTTCAATTAACAATATCAGATTTTTCTGTTTTGGAGAAAATCAAGAACAAACTTAAAAGATGGTTTGGGAAGAAAAGTATTCCATTTTTATCCATGGAAGTGATCAATAACTTGATTTTGGAGGAAATCATAAAGAAATATCGCAACAACCCCTATCAATATTCCTTTAACCGCCAAAAGGGAATCATTGTTTTAACCATATATCGAGCTTTATGAAAATTTTAATGGTATCGATGCCCACCTTGCATTTTTTTCGTTGGACTGACCAACTTAAGGATGCTGGCCATGAGGTTTTTTGGTTTGATATTTTAGGGATGAGCGGTTATGTAGATAAGCTAGATTGGGTACAGCAAAAGGTGGGTTGGAAATTAAAATATAAATACCCTGGAAGAACTTTTTTAAAGAAATCATTTCCTAAGCTATACCAATTTATTCAACGTTTTAATGAGCGTAAAACAGTTGAGGTTTTTGAAAAATACCTTCAAGAAGTCAATCCAAATGCGGTTCATAGTTTCGCCATGCAAATTTCTTGCGTTCCCATAATAGACATATTAGAAAAAAACAAACACATAAAATGGATATATTCTTCATGGGGAAGCGATATGTTTTATTTAAATTCGGTTAATCTTTTGGAAATTCAAGTAAGGAGAGTACTCAAAAGGGTTGATTATTTTATTTCAGATTGCCATAGGGATTATAAAATTGCAGAAAATTATGGGTTTAAAGGAAGATTTTTAGGTGTTTTTCCGGGTGGTGGAGGTTATGATTTCAATCTTTTTGATAATGATATAGTTAAACCAATTAAAGAGCGTAAAATTATATCAATTAAAGGTTATCAAGGAGAATTGGGTCGTTGTTTACAGGTATTATATGCCATTAAAAAACTTGAGGATAAAATTAAAGGTAATAAAGTTGTAGTTTTTTCGGCTGATATAGAAGTGGTACATTATATTGAAATGTTAAAAAAAGAAACAATTTTGAATATTGAATATTTTGAAAAAGAAAAGTTTTTACCGCAAAATGAGATTATGAAACTCATGGGGAAATCACTTATTTACATAGGCAATAGTGTTTCCGATGGCATTCCCAATACATTGATTGAGGCCATTGTGATGGGGGCATTCCCCATCCAATCTAACCCAGGCGGGGTCTCTTCCGAGTTGATAAAAAATAATGAAAATGGATTTTTAATAGAAAACCCTGAAGATAACCTAGAGATAGAATCGTTAATTTTTAAGGCTATTTCCAACGATAAATTGTTAGAGCAATCTTTTGAAATTAACCAGAAAGATGTTAAACCTAAATATGAATTAAATTTCATCAAAAATAAAGTGGTGGATTTATACAATGAATCGTTAAACTAAGTATTGATGGGCAATTACTTAAAAAAAATTATCAATAAGGTTAAAAGTATTTTTAACAACCAGAGAAACAAAAGACTTATTGAAAAAAGAGAAAAAGCTCATAAACAACTCATTAAAACTAAAACCTCAGACCATAACAGGTGGAAAAATAATAATGAACTTCATGAATCTTGGAATGAAAGAACCGCTATTTTGGGAGATTTTATTAGGCCCCATTGTGATATTTTAGAGTTTGGCGCTGGTAACATGTTTTTAAAAAACTACCTAAAGAACTACAAAAGCTATACGCCTTCCGATATCATAAAACGTTTTAATGACACTTTAGTTTGCGATTTAAATAAGCCCATATCGTTTGATTTATCTATATTTGATGTGGTTGTTTTCAGTGGTGTTTTAGAATATGTTTACAATATAGATAGCGTTTTTAATCAATTAAGCGGTAATAATATAAAACAGGTTGTGATATCTTATTGTTGTTCAGATATTATCAACCTATCAAGAGATAAAAATGGTTGGTTAAGTGATTACTCTAAATCAGAATTAGAAGCAATTTTCAGAAAGTATGACTATGAAATACAGGATTATTGTGAGTGGAAAAAGCAATCTATATATAATCTAACAAAGTAAACTTTATTTTAAATGAAAAAAATAGGCTTTATTCCACTTAGAAAGGGTTCTAAAGGCATTCCAAACAAAAACAAACGTAAAATGGTCGGTCGGCCTTTGTTTACTTGGGTTTTGGGTGAAGCAATTTTTTCAAATCTTGACGAAATTTTTGTGTATACTGATGATGAGGGGATTATTGAATTCATTAAAAAAGAATACCATTGGACAGGCAAAGTAAAGCCATTGTTGAGAAGCGCAGAGAGTGCTAGTGATTCAGCTTCAACCGAAATGGCAATGATTGAATTTTGTGAATCGATGAATTATAATTTTGATGTGTTTTGTTTGTTGCAAGCCACATCACCATTCACAAAAAAAGAAGATATAAATATCTGTTTGGAAAGGTTAAATGGTGATTTTGATTCTGCATTGACCGTTGTAAACACCCACCGTTTTTTATGGGATAAATCAGGAAAGCCTATTAACTACAATCCAAAAAATAGACCGCGCAGACAAGATTTTGAAGGCCTGCTTATTGAAAACGGGGCCGTTTATGCCACAGCCAAGGAGAGTTTGATAAGCTCGAAAAACCGATTGGGCAATAAGGTAGCTGTAGTGGAAATGTCCGAAGAATCTTTATACGAAATAGATTCAGAAACCGATTGGATAGTGGTTGAAAATTTATTGATGGAGCGTCAAAAACGTAAAAAAAGTCCAGAAAAAATAACCCATTTGGTTTTAGATGTTGATGGAGTTTTTACTGACGGAACAATAACCTATAATGAGGATGGCGAGCATACTAAAAGCTTCGATATGCGTGATGGGATGGGGCTTGAAATCATTAGGGAACATGGTGTAAAGGTTATGGTGATGACTTCAGAGAATTCAGAATTGGTAGCCAAACGTATGGAAAAATTGAAAATAGAAGACGTTTTTCTCGGCGTAAAAGATAAATACACATTACTGAAGCACATTGCTCAAAATAAAAATACAAGTTTAAATAACATGGCATACATTGGTGATGATGTGAATGATTTGACCAATATTTGCAGCGTTGGTTGGTCTTTAACACCAAATAATGCTACCGATATAGTAAAGCAACATGCTGATATTGTGCTGTCTAAAAACTCCGGTGCTGGAGCGATTAGAGAAGCTTGTCAGTTTATTTTGAATTATAACAAAAGATTTCAATAACCCCAAAAAATCTAATGAATACTTACAAAAAGCCCTATATTATTGCAGAAATTGGTTGCAACCATAAAGGTGAAATGGAGATTGCCAAAGAACTCATAAAAGTGGCAAAAATATTCTGTAATGTTGATGCAGTAAAATTCCAAAAGCGCAACAATAAAGAGCTATTGACCGAAGAGCAATACAACCAACCGCATCCAAATCCAGTAAATTCCTATGGTGATACTTATGGTGCCCACAGGGAATATTTGGAGTTTGATGTCAATCAACATAAAGAACTTAAAGATTATTGCGAAGAAATAGGAATAGCCTATTCCACTTCAGTTTGGGATTTGACATCTGCAAAGGAAATAGCTTCACTTAACCCAGAGTTTATTAAAATTCCATCGGCTTGCAACAATAATAAGAAGATGTTACAGTGGTTGTGTCTGCATTACAAAGGTGATATACATATTTCTACAGGTATGACCACCAAAGATGAGATTGACGATTTGGTAAATCTTTTCAAAAAGTATGGGAGAAACAAAGATTTGGTGCTTTACAATTGCACCTCTGGTTACCCTGTGCCTTTTGAGGATGTTTGTTTGTTGGATATCAATTTACTTCTTGAAAAGTACCAAAATGATGTTAAACATATTGGATTTTCTGGGCATCATTTGGGAATTGCAGTTGATGTAGCAGCCTATACTTTGGGCGCAAACATAATTGAGCGGCACTATACCATTGATAGAACTTGGAAAGGGACAGACCATGCCGCTTCTTTAGAACCCATGGGTTTAAGAAAACTTTCAAGGGATGTAAATGCGGTTTACAAGGCACTTCAATTTAAAAATCAGGATATTTTACCTATTGAACAGGTACAACGAAGCAAGCTAAAAAACCAGAAAGTGTAATGTTTTCAGCCAATAAAATTAGATTATTTTGGTGGAACGAAGTTAAGATTCAGGGCAAGGCCAAAGAAAATTATGGCGATGTACTTGGTAAGTATCTTGTTGAAAAAATATCTGCTAAAGAGGTCGTTTTCAGTTGGCCTAAAAAGTTTTCCATTTATGATTTTTTTGCACCCATTTATGTTACCATTGGTAGTATTTTGGCAAATGTGAACCATAAATGCATTGTTTGGGGAAGTGGTATTATTTCAAAAGAATACCCCATAAAAAAAGCACAATTTTTGGCTGTTCGTGGGCCGCAGACCAGAAAACACTTGTTAAGCCAAGGTTACGATGTTCCTGAAATTTATGGTGACCCGGGACTGCTTTTACCAAAGTATTACAACCCGAAAATTGAAAAGAAATATAAGTTTGGGGTTATTCCGCATTACCGCGATTTTAATAGGATAGAAGATTTTTATGCCAATGAAAAGGATATTCTGCTTATTGATATGTTGACCAATAATATTGAAGAAAAGACCATTGAATTCTTGAAATGTGAAAAAATAGTATCCTCATCTTTGCACGGGATTATTGTGGCACATGCCTATGGAATTCCGGCTGTTTGGCAAAAATTTTCAGATGATGTGTTTGGTGATGACATTAAGTATCAGGATTATTTTGAGTCGGTTTCAATGCTTGCATACAAACCAGAAATCGAAGATTCGAAAATGGATTTAAAAACACTTGAAAACCTTTTTAGTAGTAAAGAAACGCTTCCAAAAAAAGAGGTTTTAGAGGGGATTTGTGATAATTTAATGGCCGTTTGCCCATTTAAAAGTAACAGTAAATGAAGAAAAAAGTGTTCGTTTTTTTTCCAGATGGTGTTGGTTTACGCAACTTTGCTTTTACAGATTTTAAGGCTATTGGTGAAAAAATGGGATTCGATATCACTTATTGGAACAACACTATTTTTTCATTGAAGGATAGTATGGGATTTAAGGAACTCAAGATTGAGGACCATTCCGCACATCCCCTATTGCCCATTTATTCTAGGGCAAGAAAGCGTGCCGAATTAAATGTGTCGAGAGACAAATTTAATGACGACGTTTACCCAACTTATAAATTTCCATTCAATTACAAAGGGTTGAAAAACATAATTAAAAGTTTGTATGCCAAATGGTTAATTGGTTTGCATTCTTCGGAAAGAGGTATTGAAAAACTTCGGAAAAAAATAAATAAATTAGAGCGTTCCACGTCAAAATACAACTATTGCAAATCGCAATTGCAACAGCACATACCCGATTTGATTTTTTGTACCACACAACGTGCTACACAGTCCATTAGTGCACTTTTGGCTGCTCAAGATTTAGGTATTCCAACGGTGGCTTTTGTGTATTCTTGGGATAACGTACCCAAAGCCATGCAAGTAGTTGAAACGGATTATTACTGTGTTTGGAGCGATTTAATGAAAGACCAAGTGCTTCAATATTATCCGTTTATAAAGGAAAATCAGGTTTTCGTAACGGGTACACCACAATTTGAACCACATTACAACGAATCATTAAAACAAAACAGGGAAGAATTTTTTGAAGAATATAATTTAGATGTCAATAAGAAATACATTTGTTTTTCAGGTGATGATGAAACGACTTCACCCCTCGACCAATTTTATTTGGAGGATTTAGCTAAAGCCGTTAGAAGTCTGAACAATAAAGGCAAAAATCTGGGCATCATATATAGGAAATGCCCTGTTGATTTTACTTCAAGGTATGATGAGGTAGTTGAAGCCAATAAAGATATTATAGCTGTTTTAGACCCCATTTGGAAGCAAGTTGGTACTATGTGGAACCATGTTTTGCCAACGCCAGAAGATTTTAAGATGCTGTATAATGTATGCGAACATAGTGAGTTTGTTACCAACGTTTGCTCTTCAACGGTGTTTGATTTTGTGGCTCACAACAAACCTTGTATCTATTACAATTATGAGCAACCCCAGCTAAAAAAGGGCATTCGAGATATCGGGCAAAATTATAAATATGTCCACTTTAGGAGCATGCCAAGTGATAAAGCAGTGGTTTTTTGTACCGATAAAAACGATTTGGAAAGTTTGGTTGAGCAAATTTTGGATGGAAAACTGTCCAATGTGGATGAGTGTAAAACATGGTATGATATTGTAGTTGGAAAAACGCCAACAAAAGCCTCCGAGAATATTTGGAGGGCTATTAGCAAGATATTAGAATGAATGTAGGTTTTATAACATCTGAGTATCCTCACCCAAAGGTAAATCATGCCGCAGGCATTGGCACGAGCATCAAAAACTTGGCTATTGCATTGGTGGGAAAAGGTGTTGGGGTTACTGTTTTTGTTTACCATCAAAACGAAGACGCTTTTGCTGAGGATGAAGGTGTTAAAATTCATTTAATAGCTAAAAGAAGTTATCGATTTTTAACCTGGTATCATTATCGTTTGCAGTTGCAACGTTATATAAATTCAGTTGTTAAACAAGAGGATATTTATATTCTAGAAGCACCAGACTGGACTGGTATAACAGCCTTTATGAAATTTAATGTGCCATTGGTCATCCGTTTTCATGGTAGTGATGCTTATTTCTGCAAATTAGAGCATAGGAAGCAGAAGTTTAAAAATTTCATGTTTGAAAAAATGGCCATAAAAAAAGCATCTGCCTATATAGCGCCTACAACCTACGCAGGTGAAGAAACTAGAAAAATTTTCGGACTTAATAAAAAGAAGATTAAAGCCATCCATTACGGTTTGCAACTAGAAAATTTTGAAAATCATACCCCAGAGATTTACAATAAAAATACAATCCTATACATTGGTACAATCATAAGAAAAAAAGGCGTTTTCGAGTTGGCTGAAATTTTCAACAAGATAGTTGAATCCAAACCCGAAAGTAAACTTATTTTAATAGGAAATGATGCTCCAGATATTAAAACAGGAGCAAAATCGACTTACAAATTAATCGAACAGATTTTTTCTAAGGAAGCAAAAAATAATGTTAGTTTCTTGGGTAAAATTCCATACGGAGAAGTTAAAGAACATATAAAACAGGTTCATGTTTGTACCTTTCCTTCTTTTGCAGAAACGCTGGGCATGGTCACTATAGAATCTATGGCAATGCAAAAACCAGTGGTCAATACAAGTATAGGATGGGCACAAGAATTGATTGACGATGGTGTAAATGGGTATTTAGTACATCCAACAAACATTGATTTATATGCTGAAAGGATTTTGCAACTATTCAATGATGAAAACTTAAGTTTACAAATTGGAAAAGAGGCCCGACAAAAAGTTGAAAAGCTTTTTGATATTAAAAAGAATGCAAGCATCAACATAGAATATTATAAATCTATTTTAGGCGAATGATTCTTTTAACGCATACTGGAGAAAAGGTTGTCGATATTGTTGATTTAAACAATAATAAACCTATCAGTATTGATGTTAAAAATCCAGCCAAAGCCTTGCTTGATCTTGCAAAAAATTACCAAGAGCGCATTTTAATTTGGGCACACACTTCCCAAAAAGAAAACATAAATATTGAAGGAGTCAAGGCATCGTTTTACCTAAAAAACATGATGCTCTCTTTTAGTAATCACCAATATTTACCAGAGCAAATTGGTTATGTTGAAGATTCCCCTTTTTTAAAAGTAAACAAAAAAGTAAAATACCCAACCTGGTTGATGAGCAGTAATGTTGGCGCAATACATGCATCCCAACTATTAAAATTTGAAAACAAAGTCAAGTTAAATTTGCCTTTCGATTTTGTGTTGAATTCCATGGCTAAACTCGGTATGCCCAACGGATTGTTTTGTTATTCTGAACCAAAACTATTGTTGGAAAATAATATTGGTTTTAATCTGCCAAAAGCTTCAACAGTTCAACTTTTTATGTTTGTAAAACAACATTACAAAGGTATTTGGAGTTTATTATTCCCATTAAATTTTATGGTTTTTGAAAAGCGATTTCCTATTTTGACTTTCATTAGAACCATCCTTGTAAAAAAGCATAAGTTTTCATCAAATTTTGATTTACAACCCTTGGAAAAACAAAGTCAAAATATTGATAATATAACTATCGATGTCATTATACCTACATTGGGAAGGAAAGCATTTTTGCACGATGTTCTTTTGGATTTGGAGAAACAAACCTTATTGCCACAACAGGTTATTATAATTGAACAAAATGAAGATGAGAATAGCACAACTGAATTGAATTTTATTTCAAATAAAACTTGGCCGTTTAAAATAGTTCACAAATTTATTCATCAAACGGGAGCCTGTAACGCGCGAAATTTGGCTTTAAAAGAAGTGATTTCAGATTATGTTTTTTTCGCTGATGATGATATTAGATTCCCGACAAATTTCATCGAAGTTTCATTATATAAGATGAGGCGACATCAATTTGACGCCGTGACCTTAAGTTGCTTACAAAAAAAGGACAAGAAAACTCACTTAAAGCCAATTCAGTGGAGTACTTTTGGTTCAGGATGTAGTATTGTTAAATCAGAATGTCTTAAAAATTTAACTTTTGACATGAATTATGAATTTGGTTTTGGTGAGGATGCCGATTTTGGCATGCAACTTCGTAAAAAAGGCATTGATATAATATATTTGCACGAACCTGAAATCGAACATTTAAAAGCCCCAATTGGTGGGTTTAGAAAACCTCACGAACATATTTGGGCTAAATATGGAGACAAGCCAAAACCATCACCAACTATTACATTTTATAAGCTGATGCATCAAACAAAGAAGCAATTAAAGGGGTATAAAATGGTTTTGTTTTTTAAGTTTTATTTAGTTCAATCAATAAAAAATCCATTTAAATACTACAAAACCTTCAAAAAACAATGGAGACAGAGTGTTTATTGGGCAAATCAAATGATAGATAAATAAAGATGAATTTTTCATTAGTGGTATGCACATACATGAGGCCAAAGGCTTTGCATAATTTGCTGAATTCAGTGAATGAACAAACCTTGTGCCCTAATGAAATTATAATTGTTGATGGTTCTACTGATGATGAAACTGAGCTATCATTAAAGACTCACCTTTTCAAAAACTTGAAATATTTTAAAGTTGAAAAAGCTAATAGAGGATTGACAAAACAACGAAATTATGGTATAGAAAGAGTAGGTAAAAATATTGATATTGTTTGTTTTTTAGATGATGACATAGTTTTGGAAAAGAATTATTTTGAAAATCTCTTAGAAACCTATAAAGTCAAAAATGATGCTCTCGCAGTTGGAGGCTATATTAAAAATGAAGTTGAATGGCAATTGAGCAATAATAGAAACAATCCGTCCAAATTTTATTTTGACGGTTGGATGCGCAACGAACCTTCTCGTTTTAAATTAAGGAGAAAGTTTGGTTTATTGCCAGATACACCACCGGGTTTTTTGCCAACATTTGCCCATGGCAGAAGTATTGGCTTTTTGCCACCCTCAGGTAAAATTTATGAGGTTGAGCAAATTATGGGAGGTGTTTCGTCTTACAAAAAGGAAGTGTTCGATAAACTTTCATTTTCAACCTATTTCGATGGCTACGGACTTTATGAAGATACCGATTTTAGTTTGCGCCTCTCAAAAATGGGCAAGCTTTACGTAAACACTTCGGCAAAATTAAATCATTACCATGATGAAGATGGGCGGCCAAATAAGTTTAAATACGGAAAAATGGTAGTAAGAAATGGTTGGTATGTGTGGCGGGTTAAATACCCAAAACCAACCTTTAAGGAAAAGTTTAAATGGTATGCCACGGCTATTTTATTGACTGCTATTAGATTGACCAATACTTTAACCACCAAGGACAAAAAAGCGGCATTTACCGAAAGTTTTGGTAGAATTACAGGATTAATAAGTGTAGTATTTAATGCGCCAAAAACAAAAAAATAGAAAGCAGATGGGCACAACATGTAAAATATGCAATAGCGAAGTCCAACTGATTAACGAAAAATTCAACTTGGGTGAATGCAACAATTGTAAGCTAATTTTTTGTTTGAAATTTTTCACCCAAGATGAGCTGGTCAGTCTTTATGACAAACTATATAATAATGCCAATGCCAAATATAGCAGTTATGCCGTTGATGAATATAGTATGCTGCTCGAAAACAAAAAAATTAAAATAGGGCACAATAGGGCCAAGATTTTAAAAAAGCATGTTTTAAACTCGGGGTGCAGTTCTGTTCTGGAAATTGGAAGCGGTATTGGCCTAATGGGAGCTTACTTGAGAAATGAAAATAGCCAAATTAAATACTTGGGAATTGAAATTGACAAAGAAGCCTTCGAAAAATCAAGAGCATTGGGTTTGAACACCATAAACGCCGACTTCAAGGCCATGGAAAAAATTGAGGAATCCTTTGATGTTATCTTGTTATGGGAAGTCATTGAGCATTTGCAAGATTTGAAAAAGTTTATTGAACTTGCTTATGCCAAATTGAATAAAAATGGAAAAATAATCCTTTCAACACCAAATTATAACAAAATACATAATTATCCAGATAGAGAAAAAGACAGCCTTTACCAAGATGCCCCGCCAATTCACTTAAATTTTTTTACCAAGCAAAGTATTCAGAAAATTTTTGAGCTTAATAACTTTACCAATTGCAAAGTGAAAATCAAAAAGTTTCCTTATGTTCAGTATAAATCCTTGAATTTTTATAAAAATGTTGTCAAGGCTATTTTTAATCAATACGAAGGCTCCACAATATTTTTTATTGCAAAAAAATGATTATTTAATCAATGAACATGAAATTAGAACTATCAATATGGACACATCATTTAACGCATTTGGTGTACGCATATTTTTATTATTGCAGAGCCAATAAAATGGATGTGAATATTGCTCATAATTCTAATCTAAAGCATAACGCAGCGTTGTTGACGGTTAACAATAAAGCGATCTTTTTTGATTATTCGGACGACACCAAGTTCATCGATTTACCAAATAATTTCGATTTTTATTTTAAACGTTCGCTGTTGGAAAAGGATAAAAAGAACAACGTATTCCCTTTGAATTTTAACGTGCCAATGGCTTACAAAAGTCATCTTCTTTTAATGAAATTGAACAAAGATTTGCTATTCCAAAAGTTTAATAAAACGGAAGTTGGCAGAGCTTTGGACGTTTTTGGCTTATTTACCAATTCAGGACATGGCACCTTGGATATTAGGAATTATCCAAAAACAATATCAGATTATGGAGGAAATATTATTTATTACACCAGATTATGGAACCCAGACAACCACCCGGACGAAGATGAGAAAGAACGCAGAAGTCTTCAAAATGAATTCAGGATAAAGGCTTGTAGGATTGTAAAAAAGGAATTCAAAAATGCATCGGTAGGATTGTACGGTGATAGTTTATCGAATAAAATGGCCCCAGATTTGGTGCTTTCGCCTGATGAATCCGATAAAAAAAGCTATCTAAAAAAACTATCGGTTTACAATATTGGTATTGCTGACGATGGCTTAAAAAACACACCGGGCTGGAAAATTGGTGAATATGCATTGTACGGAAAGGCCATTATTTCAACCCCTTTAAATGTTTGTATAGAAAACTTTGAGGAACATGTAAATTACGAAAAATTGTCATCGCGTTCATCGTATGAAGAAATTCCAGGAAAAATAGAATTTCTTTTGGAAGGAAAGAAATATCTTGAAATGGGAAAAAATAATTTTGAGTGGAGCAGAAAATATCTACATCCTGAAAATTATTTAAACAGAATTTTAATTCTGGCTGGAGAAAACATTTAGAAGAATTATGAAATTCTTAATCATCACACATGTTGAGCATAAATTAAAAGGGGAAAATATTTCCGCATATGCTCCTTATGTTCGGGAAATGAACTTGTGGTTAAAATATGTTGATGAAGTGTTTATTGTTGCTCCAAAAACTCAGGAAGAAAAAACGGCCATTGATTTGGATTATAGGCATAGTAATATCCAGTTTTCTGAAATTCCGGCCATTCAGTTTACCGATTTTAAGAATGCAATCCGTTCATTTTGTAAACTTCCAATTATTTTGATGGCCATATACAGAGCTTCAAAAAATGCCGACCACATCCATTTGCGCTGCCCAGGCAACATTGGTTTGTTGGGCGGATTGGTGCAAATATTTTTTCCAAAGAAAGTCAAAACAGCCAAATATGCCGGAAATTGGGATCCAAAGGCAAAGCAACCTTTTAGCTATAAACTTCAAAAATGGCTACTTTCTAACACGTTTCTTACTAAAAATATGTCGGTTTTGGTCTATGGAACATGGAAAAACCAAACCAAAAATATCAAACAGTTTTTTACGGCAAGTTTCAAAAAAGATGAAATTGAATTCCCCGAAGTTCGCGATTATTCCGAAACATTACAATTTGTTTTTATCGGGACTTTGGTTGAAGGGAAACGGCCGTTGTTAACTATTCAAATCGTTGAAAATCTTCAAAAAAAAGGAAAAAAAGTAAGCTTGGATATTTTTGGCGATGGGGTTTTAAGGCCAGAATTGGAGAGTTACATAAACCATAATAATCTAAAGGATTTCGTTACGTTCCATGGCAATCAAAACAAACAAGTGGTAAAACAAGCTCTAAAAAACGCCTATTTTTTGATATTGCCATCAAAATCTGAAGGTTGGCCCAAAGCCGTGGCTGAATCTATGTTCTATGGAACAATTCCTATTACCACTTCAATTTCATGTGTTCCATGGATGTTGGATTTTGGAAAAAGGGGTATTTTAATTGAACCGAATTTGGTTGATGCTGTAGATAAAATCGTATCATATTTGGGCAAAGAGGAAGAACTGATAGAAATGTCTAAATTAGCCTCAAAGTGGTCCCAAAACTATACTTTGAACACTTTTGAAACTGAAGTTTCCAAATTACTGAAGCATAAATGAGGGTTTTACAGCTAATAGATTCTTTACAAACAGGTGGTGCAGAGCGGGTTGCTGTAAATATTGCCAATGCTTTGTCAAATGAAATAGGTTATTCAGCATTATGTGCAACTCGAGAAGAAGGACTGTTGAAAAATGATATTTTGAAAAATGTTGATTATTTATTTTTAGATAAAAAACAAACTATTGACATTGGGTCAATTAGACAGCTAAATGCTTTTGTTAAGAATAAAAGAGTCCAAATTATTCATGCACACTCAACCTCTTTTTTTTTAGCAACCTTAATAAAATTATTAAATAGAAAAATAAACATTGTATGGCATGACCATTATGGGAATAGTGAGTTTTTAAATGAAAGAAAACATACCGTTTTGAAATTATGCTCAAAATATTTTTCCCATATTTTTAGTGTAAATAAAAACTTGGAATTTTGGGCAAAACAAAGGTTAAAGTTTCAAAATGTATCCTATTTGCCAAATTTTGCCATCTTAAACAAAACATTAACCGAAACCAAACTGCATGGAATTTCAGGTAAGCGGATTGTTTGTCTGGCTAATTTGAGGCCCCAAAAAGACCATATGACGCTTATTGAAGCTTTTAAGGAGGTACATATCAAATATCCTGATTGGACTTTACATTGTGTTGGTAAAAATTTCAATGATGGGTATTCAAAAATGGTAAAAAATAAGATAGATGAACTGAGTTTGATAGAATCTGTTTTCTTATATGATAGTAACCCCGATGTATACCATATTTTAAGCCAGTGTGACATCGGTGTGTTATCTTCAAAATCTGAAGGTCTGCCCATAGCTTTGTTGGAGTATGGATTGACAAATTTAGCGGTCATAGCTACTAAAGTGGGTGAGTGTGAAACTGTTGTTAGCAACCAAATTAATGGAGTATTGGTCAATCCATCATCACCGAGTGAGTTGGCGGAAGCATTGATTTTGTTAATTGAAAATGAAACGACAAGAAAAACTTTTTCGACTCTTTTTAACCGACACATTGATGAAAATTTTTCTGAAAAAGCACAAATAAAAAATATTATTTCTACCTATAAATTTATATCAAATAGAATTGAAAAACTTTAATTACATAAAAACAATTGCAATACATGCACTGATTGGATTTTTGATTTATGGTTTTTCAGTTTTGTCAAAAGTTTATTTATTGGCTATTTCTGTCTATTTCTTCTTCCAAATAGTGAGGGCGAAGCCATCACAAAAAGCTTTAAATGTGTTGTTGGCATGTAGTTATGTTGTGGGAGCAGAAGTTTTTATAAGGATGACAGGGGGTAATTTATTGTACGAAGCCTCCAAGTATTTGGTTATTCTTTTTACCTTATTGGGAGTTTTTACGACACGATTAAGCAAACAACCAATACCTTATATTCTCTATATCTTTCTACTTGTTCCCGGAATTTTGGTTGCAGGATTTAATGCCACAGAACAATCAACTTTGCGAACAGATATTGCATTTAATTTGAGTGGTCCTGTCTGTTTGGGGATAGTTTCAATTTTTTGTTTCAAACGAAAAATAAGCTATCAAAATATGCAAAATGTTCTTTTGTATATGGGTTTGCCTTTAGTCGCCATGACCGTTTACTTGTTTTTATACACTCCGGACATTAGAGAAACCTTGACAGGGACTGGTTCAAATTTCGCCGCATCAGGAGGGTTTGGCCCCAATCAAGTATCAACGGTTTTAGGGTTGGGCATGTTCGTTTTTACGCTGCGCTTTTTTATGTTGTCACCAACATTATTGCTTAAAATTATAAATGGATTAATCCTTGCGGCATTGAGTTTTAGGGGTATTGTTACCTTCAGTAGAGGAGGGATTATTACAGCATTGATTATGATAGCCGTTTTCATCATTTTCTATTTTAGGAAAGTCAACATAAAGGCCAAATTAAGAATCAGTCGAGTAGTTTTTGTTTTTGTTGGGTTGGCATTTTCTGTTTGGGTATTTTCAAAAGTTCAAACAAGTGGTTTAATAGAATACAGATATGCAAACAAAGATGCCTTGGGAAGGGAGAAGGAAGATATCACAACCGGTAGAAGCGATTTAATTTCATTTGAAATTGAAGAGTTTTTAAACAATCCGGTATTAGGCGTTGGTGTTGGAAAGATAAAACAATTAAGGGAGCAGAAAGAGGGTGTATTGGCGGCATCTCATAATGAAATGAGCCGTATTTTATCGGAGCATGGGTTGTTTGGTGTTACAGCCTTTTTAATTTTATTGTTAACACCACTATTTTTTAGGCTCAAGAACAAATCAAATGTATTTTTTTACTCTTGTTATTTTTTCTGGTTTTTAACCATAAACCACTCCGCAATGCGCATAGCAGCGCCTGCTTTTGTTTATGGATTGTGTTTGCTGGATGTTCAATTTAATTCGAAAAAGTTCAGAAAGCCAATGAAAAATGGAATGGAAGCAAAACTACAGAAAACATCTAACGTTTAGAAAAACTTGAAAACCCTTATTTATATAGGAAATAAATCGAATGCGAAAGGGAAATCCAATGTTTCGGCGATTGATACATTATCTCTGTTGCTTGAAAATTCAGGATTTAAAGTCTATTCGGCATCCAGCAAAAAAAATATTCTACTGAGGTTGTTGGATATGCTTTTTACTTGTTTTAAATATAGAAAAAAGGCTAATTTTGTTTTAATTGATACCTACAGCACCCTAAATTTTTATTACGCTTATTTTGTTAGTCAGCTTTCCAGAATTTTGGGGTTGAAATACATTCCAATTCTTCACGGTGGGAACTTGCCGCAAAGATTAAAAACATCACCAAAATTGTCTAAGGCCATTTTTAATAATGCTTTTATTAATGTGGCGCCTTCTATCTATATGATATCCGCATTTAAGGCTTTAGGTTTTATAAACGTTGTTCATATTCCGAATGCCATTGAGATTAAACAGTATCCATTCAAAAGACGAAATTATGATACGATTAAAATGCTTTGGGTACGTTCATTTTCAAAAATATACAACCCGTTTCTGGCCATTCAGGTTTTAAAGACCCTCAAAGAACAAAGCATTGAATCTGAGCTTTGTATGGTTGGGCCAGATAGTGATGGCAGTCTTGAAGAAGCAAAAATGTTTGCTGAAGAGTTGGGTGTTGATGTCCGTTTTACAGGAAAATTATCAAAACAAGATTGGATTTCGCTTTCGGCCAATTACAACGTTTTTATCAATACTAGCAATTTTGATAACATGCCCGTAAGCGTTATTGAAGCTATGGCTTTGGGACTACCAGTGATTTCAACCAATGTTGGGGGTATGCCTTTTTTGATTGAGCATGGTAAACGTGGAATTTTGGTAGAGCCGAATTCTGTTGAGACGTTAGCGCAGGCCGTTCTAAATTTGTTCCATTCAAAACACCAAGCTAATAAAACGGCCATTGAAGCACGCAATTTTGTTGAACATTTTGATTGGGAATTCGTTAAAAAGCAGTGGTTTGAAGTGTTGAAATAATTTTCTTTTCATTAAAATTATAGTTGTTATATTTATGTTCTTCTTTTAGCCCATAAAAATGTCAAAACCCAGTATTCATTTTAATATCTCGGAACGTAAAATTCTGCTGCGTGTTTTTGATATTCTTTCAATATTGGCATTATTATACTTTGTTGGAAACACCTTTGATTTTGACTATTTTACAATAACCAAAGAGAACTGGAGATGGGTATTTGTGCTCATTCTTTATGTGTCCATTTTTGGGACGGTCTTTGAACTTTATGATTTGCAAAAATCCAGTAAAATTGAAAAAATTTCAACAAGTATTGTGTTTACGGTTTCAACAACAGTACTGTTTTACTTTTTAACACCGTTTTTTACACCTGTATTACCTGATAATCGTTTACAAATCTTGTTTTTTTTCTTTTCAATTCTTATTGCTTTGTTTTTGTGGCGTTGGGCTTATATTTCTTTTATTGTTTCGCCACGTTTTTACAAAAAAGTTTTGGTCATAGGTGAAACCTCAAATATAGAAACCATTGTTGATACCTTTAATGCATCAGACCCCAATTATAAGATTGTTGGGTTTGTAAATTGTGAAGTGAGTAAAAATGCAGGCGTAAAGTTCAAAGGAGTACCTGAATACCGTCCAAACGAAATTAGAGAAGTTGTAGAGAGAGAAAATTTATCGGAAATTGTTGTAGCCAGTTATAGCACAGAAAATATAACTTCTGAAATCTATTACACCTTGATAAAGTTGCTGGAGGAGGGCTTTCCAATAAACGAATATACCCAAGTTTATGAAGATTTAACCCAGCGTATCCCCGTTCAGTTTGTGGGCAAGGATTTTTACAGATATTTTCCATTTAGTAGAAATAACCAAAATAAATTTTACCTTTTTTTTCATCGCCTTTTTGATGTTTTAATCTCGGTTGCAGGATTACTAATTGGCATTGCTTTTTTGCCATTAATTGTTTTGGGTAATCTTTTGGGCAACCGTGGCCCCCTTTTTTATTTACAGGATAGAGTTGGTAAGAATGGAAATGTCTTCAAGATTATAAAGTTCCGCACAATGATTAAGAATGCTGAAAAATCAGGTGCCGTTTGGGCAAAAAAAGGCGATACAAGGATAACGCCTTTCGGAAAATTTTTAAGACACTCGAGGTTGGATGAGATTCCTCAGTTCATCAATATTTTAAAAGGTGAAATGAGTTTGATTGGCCCTCGTCCTGAACGTCCATTTTTTGTTAAGGAATTATCACGAATGCTTCCGTTTTATGAAACAAGACACATGGTTAAACCGGGGCTTACAGGTTGGGCGCAAGTAAAAACAAGGTATGGTTCCTCGGTCGATGACAGCTTGCTAAAACTTCAGTATGATCTTTACTACATCAAACACAGAGGTTTTTTCCTTGATATGAACGTGTTGATAAAAACGTTGAGTACGGTAATTTTCTTCCGTGGGCAATAGTTGAACTGGCTATTTATTGGTCAGTAGAATAATGTTTTACTAAAAATAAATATCTTATTCCTAGTGCAATTAATAGTGGAATCAAGCCGATAGCAAATACTTGAACGCCTATAATCCAATGAAGAGTTAGTAGACATAGCAGAATAACCAAAAGCTTGATATACTTTATAAACCATCCGCTAACTTTCTTTTTGAACAATTGACCAATGGCTAAAATGTTAAGTGCAAATGCCCAAAGCAAATTGTAGTTTTGGTGTGTGCCTTTATGGTCTGTTGCAAACCAAAGCAATAGAATAAAGATTCCAATAATACCAGTAAGACTAAAAAGTGTAACGTCCAACCATTTTGACTGGGTAGTATTTTTGTAATCCTTGTAGGTAATATACATAATAAATAGCCCTACTAACCCTAAAATAAATAAAGGGCTGGTAAAAAACGAATTGGTAACAGGAACCTCTCTCTTAGTATAAATAATTTGGCTATTTTTTACCAAAGGTTCTTCACCATTTTTTATGGTGGCATTTTCAAAAAAAGCATAAATGTTTTTAGGTAAAAACATATGGTCTTCAGCAGTTGCTTGCTTATCAATTACTGACCCCAAGGCCACATCAATGCCCAAGCTTCCCCAAGAATTTCTGTTCAGATTTTTTTGAATCATTGTTCTAAAGGTGGCCTCTTTATAATCCTTAGGTAAATTGAATTGAATATTATTGTTTAAAGTAACTCGGGCGACATCTTTAATTTTCGTGGCACAATTGTCAAAAAAGAAATCGTACAAATAAGCTCTGTTTTCAGGTTTATAATTGTTAACCAAGTAATCGTACAACTTTTGCTTTTCAGCTTCCGAAAGATTTAAAGTTTGTTCTTTTATTGAGCGATTATAATACCTGTAAACTTGATAAAATCTATTAAAATCTGCTTTGCTGATTAAATAGTTCAGCTTTCCTTGTGCGAATTTTAGATAAAAATTTGGCGCATCAAAATCGTATTCGCCATAACCATAAGTAACATCAATACCATTTTTTGGGTCTTTAATCCTAAAAGCGTTATGTCCAAAGGCATCGTTAAGCGAGGGGCCTGGGCCAACAGTAAGGACGCTTATTTCAGCATTTTCGGATAACTGAATTTCCTGTGCCTGAGAAATAGATAATAGAAAAAGGGAAATGAAAAATAATAGTATTTTTTGCATCATCTAAAGATACTAAAATCGAGTTTTAAAGAAAACACATTTGAATATAAGGCCACACTTTGGTCACCAATATCAGTAAAGGCATAATCTATTTGAATGCCATTGTATTTAAAACCCAGACCAAAACTGGGCTGAAAACTTAATTGCTCGGAATTATCAAATTGGGTTTCATTTTGAAAATTACCCATCCCCGCACGCAAATAGACCATGTCTATATACCCAAATTCAAAACCTAACGCCGGATTTATACTGGCTACCGAAGTAGAAATTATATCGTTGTTCTCTTCAAAACGAACATTCAAATTCAATGAAGTCAACAAGGTGTAATCGTAATTGAAATCAACCAATTTAGAAATCCCAAGTTGCAATTTTGGGATGGTGATTTCGGTAGTTTCGGGCAATTCTTGGTTTTGACCCTCAACAGCATTCCTAATGGTTTCAAACTCATTCTCATCAATAGCCCAAGCATTAAATGTGGTCGTAATATCTCTGGCCATAACACCAAATTTCCAATTATTGTCGGTTTCAAACTGAAGTCCTAAATCCAGTCCAAATCCCCACGAAGAGGCAAAGTCACCAATAATTCTTCTAATTACTTTTGCATTTACACCGTAGTTAAGGCCTTGAACAGGTAATGACCTGGCGTATGAAAACGTTAAGCCATAATCGGCGGTGGAAAATAAGCTAATCCTATCGTAATTGATATTGCCCAGTTCGTCAATAAGTTGGGTGGTGTTCAAAATATCATCAACAGCAAAACGGATTAATGAAATTCCAACGGCACTTTCATTGTCCAATGGCATAGCAAAAGCGGCATAATCATAATTGGCAATATTGGCAAAATAGCTGGAGTGCATCAAAGCTAATTGGTTATCTTCCAGTTTTAACAATCCTGCAGGATTCCAATATCCGGAATTCACATCGGCCGAATGAGCGGTTACGGCACTGCTCATTCCTAATGCAGCAGCATCTACACCAATATTCATAAACTCGTTAGAATATTTTCTAGTGGTTTGACTGAACAGGGTTACAGATAAGGCACATAACAATGTGGTGATGTAAAGTCTCAATCGCAATTTTTTTACAAATATGCACATAATTTATAAACCTATAAACTTCAAATTGTATCAGATATTGTTTATTGCTTGCTTTAGACGAAAATTGTTTACTATTTTTACAGAAACAATCATCTTATGATAAAACACATACCCAATGCTTTAACGCTTTTAAACTTATTGAGTGGATGTATTGCGGTTGTTTTGGCAGTCAACAACAACTTTGTAGCTGCTGCTCTGTTTGTGTTTGTTGGGATATTTTTCGATTTTTTTGATGGTTTTGCAGCTAGAAAATTAAAAGTTCAAAGTGACTTGGGCTTGCAGCTGGATTCTCTTGCTGATATGGTTACCAGTGGCGTAGTGCCAGGAATTGTTATGTTTAAGCTTTTGGAACTGACTTTAGAAACTCCTATGCTTGTAAACTCGGAAAATGATTGGGGGAGTAGTATGGATTTTAAAGGGAGTACGTATACATACAATATTTTACCTCTTTTAGGTTTGGCAATCACCTTAGCCTCTGCTTACAGACTAGCAAAATTTAATATAGATGAAGACCAACAAACTTATTTTAAAGGCTTGCCGACACCGGCAAATACGCTGCTAATCATATCTTTGCCATTAATTCTGGAATTTCAAAATAACGATACTATGAATTCCATTATTTTAAACAAATGGTTTTTAATTTTATTGACGATTTTGAGCTGTTATTTATTAAATTCAAAAATTAAGTTATTTGCTCTAAAATTCAAGGATTTCAGTTTTAAAAACAATGCTACCCGTTATATTTTTGTCATGCTTTGTTTGGTACTGCTCATTGTTTTAAAGTTTGCTGCCATCCCAATAATCATTTTAGTATATATATCTATGTCGGTTTTTGACAATTTAACTTCAAATAAAACATTTTAATGGCCTCAGGAATTTTTGCTTTATTAGATGATATAGCAGCATTAATGGATGATGTTATAGTAATGACTAAAGTTTCAACAAAAAAAACCGCTGGTATTCTGGGTGATGATTTAGCAGTGAATGCTGAAAAGGCCACTGGTTTTGTATCTTCACGTGAATTGCCCGTGTTGTGGGCTATTACTAAAGGTTCGTTTTTAAACAAACTTATTATTTTGCCTATTGCTTTTTTGCTCAGTTCGTTCTTACCTTGGGCTGTAACTCTAATTTTAATTTTAGGAGGAATTTACTTGGCTTTTGAAGGTGTTGAAAAAATTGTAGAATATTTTGTACCTCACAAACATGACAATGACCATGCTAAAATAAAAAACAAAGAGGCTGGAGAAGTTCTAGATATTGAAAAGGCTAAAATAAAGTCTGCCATTTTTACAGATTTTATATTGTCTATCGAAATAGTGATTATAGCCTTGGGTACCGTTTTAAACAAGCCTATTTCATTTCAGATTTTGGTCGTTTCTATGGTGGCCATTATTGCCACCATTGGGGTTTACGGCATTGTAGCTCTTATTGTTAGAATGGATGATTTAGGTACTGCATTAATAAAAAGGGGAGCAGGTAAAAAGGGCTTTTTTTTTGGTTTAGGAAATCTTTTGATCAGGGCTCTACCGGTTATTATAAAAAGTCTTTCGGTTATTGGTACTATTGCCCTTATTCTGGTTGCAGGAGGGATTTTTTCACATAATATTGAGTATTTCCACCATTTTGTAGAAGATTGGCCGTCCTTCATAAAAGATTTTATTTTAGGGCTGGTGATAGGTTTTGTGGCTTTTTTGATTATCACAGGGTTTAAGAAACTTATTGCAAGAAAAAAGCAAATATAAAACTAAACTTTATATGAAACAATTTACAATTATGCTGAGTCTAATGTGGCTAAATATTATGGTGGCGCAAACACCTGTTACTTCAGGCACAGATTGGACAGTTTCAAACGTAACGGCCAACGGAGCTTTAGCAAAACCGAATACTATGTTATATGGGCCTGATGGAAATTTGTGGATAACAGAACGCGAGGGCAAAAAATTAGTAAGGGTAAATCCAACCACAGGAGCAAAAACAGAGATGTTGAACTTGTCAGGATTGGTTTTGCAAAACGCCAGTCAAAATGGCTTGATGGGAATGGCCATTCATCCTGATTTGTATACCGATATTAACACATCAACTAACAACTACGTTTATTTGCTTTATACCTATGACGCAACGTCAAGTTTGGGGCTTCCCATTGCATTTCGTATCGCTCGATACACTTATAATTCTGCGTCAGGAGCTTTTGACAGTGGTACAGCAACCACAATTATTGAGGGTATTGAAGCGAATAACGACCACACTTCGGGCAAAATAGTTATTGGTCCTGACTTAAAAATTTATTGGACTATTGGTGATTTTGCTGCTAATAGGGGAAGCAAGGCTTGCACCGAGATTAGGGCTCAATATTTACCAACAAGCCCAACCGATTATTCCGATTATAAAGGAAAAATACTTCGGTTGAATTTGGATGGAAGTATCCCTTCAGACAACCCTGAACTCAACGGTGTCATAAGCCACGTGTATGCCTACGGATTTAGAAATGCCCAAGGATTGGTGTTTGGTTCAAACGGAAGATTGTATTCTTCTGAACATGGCGATAAAACGGATGATGAATTAAATATTATTGAATTTGGGAAAAATTATGGATGGCCTTTAATCGCTGGTTATAATGACGATATGGGATATGCATATTGTAATTGGTCAAATTACCCATCAAGTTGTGGGTCTTATAGCAATATTATTGACAATTGCCCAGAGGCTCCAATAGAGGAATCAACATCTGCAGCCAGCATGCCCAATTTTATGCCGCCAATAGGGACTTATAATACAACATTGGCAACAGAACCCACAGCAGGAAGCTCTTCAGGATGGCCAACCGTGGCACCCTCTAGTATAGATATTTATGAGGGCGGTAAGATTCCGGGCTGGGGAACATCCCTTTTAATACCAACACTAAAAACAGGACTGATTATTCGAACAAAACTAAATGCTGATGGTTCTGCCTTGGAAGATGGGACATACGAGGAATTCCATTCTGCTAGTGAGCGTTTTAGAGATGTGGCTATAGACCCCGATGGACTGACCATTTACACAATAACGGACAACGGAGCGGTAATTAAACTTAAGTTTGTTGGAGCGCCTTTAAATACTACAAAATTTGATACAAACGAGTTTTCTATATTACCCAACCCAGCCAACAATGAGATTGCCTTAAGTTTTGGTCCAAATATTAAAACTGTTGGCATTAAAATATTTGATGTTCATGGAAGGTTGGTTAATGAAGTTCAAAACTTGACTAACAATCAAAAAGTAAACACTTCTAAACTATCAAATGGTGTTTATTTTGTTCGACTAAGAAGTAATGATGATATTTTGGTAACGAAGAAGTTGGTTGTGAAGCGGTAGATTAGATGTTTAAAATGAAATTAGCACATGATGTCATTTAAAAATTTGAATATTACTACTAATGCTATTATAGGAACTATAAGAATTGTAAAAGAAAAAAATTGATAGTAAAACTTGTTAGCTAAGTCACCTTTATTTTCAATCCAAATACCGTCAGATAATTCATTACGGTACATTTGAAAAGGCTCTTTTTTAAAAATTAGTTTGAAAAGATTAATAATTCCTTTTGAAAAGATTAAAGTTATAATAGGGACAGAACAAATAAAAACACATTGAAGATCACATAAATAATTCCAACCTATCAATTCCATTAAGATACCAATAATACTTATAGGAATTGCAATTTTTAAATATCTTAAAAAATATTTTTTTTCTTTTAAATCCTCTACGCCAGAAATAATACTAAATGAAAGTAATTGAGTTATAATTAGAATCATGTAAAAGTAAATTTCTGATAAGGGCATAGTCTTTTGTTTTTTTTAAAACTAATCCCGTATCTTCTTCTTACGCAATTCAAAATTCTGTCCTAAATATACTTTACGTACCATCTCATCATTGGCGAGTTCTTCGGGTTCACCCGCTTTAAGTATGCTGCCTTCAAACATCAGGTAAGTTCTATCTGTAATAGCAAGGGTTTCTTGCACGTTATGGTCTGTAATAAGGATGCCAATATTCTTTTTGGTTAGCTGGGCTACAATGCGCTGAATGTCCTCAACAGCAACGGGGTCAACACCCGCAAATGGTTCATCTAAAAGAATGAAATTAGGGTCGGTTGCCAATGCGCGGGCAATTTCAGTTCTACGGCGCTCACCACCAGACAATAAGTCACCACGACTTTTACGAATATGTCCCAAACCAAATTCCTCAATAAGCGATTCCATTTTGTGGTGCTGTTCTTTTTTGCCCAATTTGGTTAGTTGCAGCACGCTTAAAATATTGTCCTCAATGCTAAGTTTCCTAAAAACAGAGGCTTCTTGAGCCAAATAGCCAATACCATTTTGGGCACGTTTATACATCGGGTATTTGGTAATTTCGGTTTTATCTAAATAAATATGGCCGCCATTTGGTTTTATCAGTCCCACAATCATGTAAAAGGACGTTGTTTTTCCCGCACCATTTGGTCCCAAAAGTCCAACAATTTCACCTTGTTCAACTTTTAATGAAACATCTTTTACTACTTTTCGCCCACTGTAGGACTTCATTAAATTTTCGGCTTTTAAAATCATAATAGCAATAACGTGATTTTTGTTTAATTATTGGATTCCAAAGCATCCCAAAATTCGTATGCTCGACGTAAATGGGGGATGACTATGGTACCACCAACTAATGTAGCAATGCTTAATGCTTCAACAACTTCTTCTTTCTTCAATCCTAATTTATGGCTGGTTTCCAAATGGTATTTAACGCAGTCATCGCATCTTAAGACGGCCGAAGCTACCAATCCCAGTAATTCTTTTGTTTTAACATCTAAAGCACCTTCCGCGTAAGCGTTGGTATCTAAATTGAAAATGCGTTTGATGACCTTATTGTTGTCTGCCAAAATTTTATCATTCATTTTAGAACGATAATCGTTGAATTCTTGAACTAGATTAGGCATATTGTTTGGCTTTACGTTTTTGGTTTCTAACTACAATTTTTGAAATATAAATACTTACTTGGTACAGCACTAAGATTGGAATGGCCACAATGACCTGACTGGCAATGTCTGGTGGTGTGATGATGGCCGAAAGAATCAAAACAATAACCAAAGCGTATTTTCTGTACTTCTTTAATATCTCCGGGGTCACCAAACCAATTTTTGTCAGGAAATAAATGATAATGGGTAATTCAAAAATCAAACCTGAAGCCAAAGCTGATGACCTTACCAATGCAATGTATGAACTGATGTCTATTTGGTTATCAACAATTTCCGAAATACTATAATTGGCCAAAAAGTTTAGCGATAATGGGGTGACAATATAATAACCAAACAATACACCAAGGAAGAACAAAAGCGAGGAAATGATGATAAAGCCACGGGAATGTTTCCGTTCGTTTGCATGTAATCCTGGGCTAATGAATTTCCAAAGTTGGTAGATAACATAAGGGAAAGAGATAACGAAGCCACTTAAAATGGCCGTCCAGATATCTGCTGAAAATTGACCGGCCATGGTTCTGTTTTGAATTATCATCGGCATTTTTTCAGCACAAAATGTGGTTTCAACACCTAAAAAATTAGCGGCATTACATAAAAAATGATAGGTTGGAAAACTCATGTCCAACGGAGCAAAAACAATTTTTTCAAAAATAATTCTACTGAAAATAAAAGCCAAGGTGGCAACAATGATTACCGCCAAACAAATTCTGATTAAATGCCACCGTAAATCTTCAAGATGGTCTAAAAAAGACATCTCATTAACATCCTTTTTTGCCATTATATGATTCCTTCTTTTATTAGGTCATGCAAGTGTACAACTCCTGCGTAATTGCCATTTTCTTCAACCAATAATTGCGATATTTCATGGGCTTCCATAACTTCCAGAGCATCAATAGCCATAGCCTTGGCTTCAATACGTTTGGGGTTGGAACTCATAATATCTTTAGCCGTTAAATTAGAAAAATCATCTACTTTGCTCAGCATTCTACGTAAATCACCATCGGTAATAATACCAACAATTTTTTTATTTTCCACAACAGCCGTAACACCCAGCATTTTTTCGGTGATTTCAACAATAACCTCTTTGATGCTTGTATTTAAAGTCACCTTTGGTTTTTGGTTCACCGATGAAAGGTCTTGAACACGTAAATATAATTTTTTGCCCAATGCACCACCGGGGTGGTATTTGGCAAAGTCGTTACTTGAAAACCCTCGGAGTTCCAATAGGCATATAGCCAAAGCGTCACCAATAACAAGTTGTGCCGTAGTACTAGTTGTTGGCGCTAAGTTGTTGGGGCATGCTTCTTTTTCAACAAAAGCGTTCAAGATATAATCGGCATGTTGGCTTAAAAATGAATCCTTGTTTCCTGTAATGGCAATAATTTTATTTTGGGCTCTTTTGATTAATGGAACCACCACCTTGATTTCTGGAGTATTTCCACTTTTGGAAAGGCAAATAACAACATCATCTTTAAGTATTAATCCTAAATCGCCATGAATGGCATCTGCTGCATGCATAAAGACGGCAGGCGTTCCAGTAGAATTAAGCGTGGCGACAATTTTATTGCCAATTATGGCACTTTTGCCTATTCCGGTAATGATAACACGTCCTTTAGAATTATAAATGAGTTCCACAGCCTCTGCGAAATCATCATTTACCAAGTTGGCCAAATTTGAGATGGCATCGCTTTCCAATTTAATTGTTTCTATGGCTGTGTTAAGAATTGAACTTTTGTCTTTCAAATTTTTCAATTTTTGAGTTGATGTTTAAAGAATTTCTTATCTTTAGGAATAATCACAATTGAAAATTGTTGTAATTTGGTTTTTCGTTACAAAACTAACGAAAAAAAATATGAGGGTTCTTCAAAAGTATTGTTAAATTAGTTCGTACAATTTAATACTACTAAAGTTGTTTTTTAAAGTAAATAATTCACATGTCAATAACAAAAACTGACTTGCACGCTGCGCTTAAAAAGTATTTTGGGTTTAGCAAGTTCAAGGGGCTTCAGGAAGATGTTGTAAATAGTCTATTGTCTGGAAATCATACGTTCGCCATTATGCCAACTGGTGGTGGTAAATCTCTTTGCTACCAATTACCTGCATTAATGCAAGAAGGCACCGCCATAGTAGTGTCGCCACTTATAGCTTTAATGAAAAATCAAGTAGACGCCATACGTGGTGTTTCAAAAGAAGATGGAATTGCACATGTACTGAATTCTTCCTTAAATAAAACTGAAGTTAAAAAGGTTAAAGAAGATATTGTTAACGGAATTACCAAATTATTATATGTTGCTCCAGAATCATTGACTAAAGATGAAAACGTTGAGTTTTTGCGCTCGGTGAAAATTTCGTTTATGGCTATTGATGAAGCACACTGCATTAGTGAATGGGGGCACGATTTTAGGCCAGAATACAGAAATTTGCGCCATATTATTGCACGAATAGGAGAAGGAATTCCAATTATCGGATTGACAGCAACGGCAACGCCCAAAGTTCAAGAAGACATCATAAAAAACCTTGGCATCACCAATGCCAAAACATTCAAGGCGTCATTCAATAGGCCAAATCTCTATTATGAAGTTAGGCCAAAAACTAAAAATGTTGATGTTGATATCATTCGTTTCATAAAACAACATGATGGAAAGTCGGGCATTGTTTATTGTTTAAGCCGTAAACGTGTGGAAGAATTGGCACAGGTATTACAGGTAAACGGTATTAAGGCCGTACCTTATCATGCTGGTCTCGATGCCAAGTCACGTAGCAATTACCAAGATCAGTTTTTAATGGAAGATGTTGATGTTGTTGTTGCTACCATTGCCTTTGGAATGGGTATAGATAAACCCGATGTTCGATTTGTAATCCATCATGATATTCCAAAAAGTATAGAAAGTTACTACCAAGAAACGGGTAGGGCAGGTCGTGACGGTGGCGAGGGACATTGTTTGGCATTCTACAATTACAAGGACATTGAGAAATTAGAGAAATTTATGTCCGGTAAACCGGTGGCCGAACAGGAAATAGGCCAGGCATTGCTTCAAGAGGTTGTCGCTTTCGCTGAAACATCTATTTCACGCAGAAAATTTATCCTGCATTATTTCGGTGAAGAGTTTGATAATGAAACTGGTGAAGGCGGTGATATGGATGATAATATTAGGCATCCTAAAAAGAAAATTGAAGCTAAGAATGAAGTAAAATTGCTCTTAGAGGTTATTGATAAAACCAATCAGAAGTACAAGTCTAAGGATCTAGTAAATGTTTTGGTCGGTATTGAAAATGCGCTTATCAATTCACATAAAACAAACGAGCAACCTTATTTTGGTAAAGGAAAAGATAAGGACAAAAAATATTGGATGGCCTTGCTAAGACAAGTTTTGGTTGCTGGTTACCTGAGAAAAGATATAGAAACTTATGGCGTCATAAAATTGGTAGAACAAGGCAGGGATTTTATTAAAAACCCTAATTCTTTCATGATGACAGAAGACCATGTATTTGATGGCGATCAGGAAGACGGTTCAATAGTTACCGCATCAAAAGGAGGTGGTGCTGTTGCAGATGAGGTTTTAATGGGCATGTTGAAAGATTTGAGAAAAAAGAATGCTAAAAAACTTGGTGTACCACCTTTTGTTATTTTTCAAGACCCATCTTTGGAAGATATGGCTTTAAAGTATCCCATAACCATGTCTGAGCTCAGTAATGTTCATGGCGTTGGTGATGGAAAAGCAAAAAAGTATGGTAAAGATTTTATCGCTTTAATAGCAAATTATGTAGAAGAAAACGATATTACCAGACCAGATGATTTAATCGTAAAATCAACTGGAAGTAACTCTTCGAACAAATTGTACATCATTCAAAACGTCGATAGGAAATTGCCGCTTGATGATATTGCTTCTTCCAAAGGGATGACCATGGAGGAGTTCATAAAAGAGATGGAAGCTATTGTTTATTCTGGAACCAAATTGAATATTGATTATTGGATTGATGAGGTTTTGGATGAGGACCAGCAAGAGGAAATCCACGAATATTTTATGGAATCGGAATCGGACGACATTAAAACGGCAATCAATGAGTTTGATGGTGATTATGACGATGAAGAATTACGCCTTTACCGAATAAAATTTATTAGCGAAGTGGCTAATTAAAAATTCTTAAAACTTCTAGCCTCAGGCTTCTGACTTCAAGCTTCATTCCCTATATTTGCACTTTCTTTAAAATTAGAACAATGCAAGACGGATTATACGCAAAATTTAATACAACAAAAGGAGAAATACTTGTTGCTTTAGAATACAAAAAAACACCGGGAACGGTTGGTAATTTTGTGGCTTTGGCGGAAGGAAATCTTGAAAATAGTGCAAAACCTCAAGGTAAACCATATTATGATGGTTTAAAATTCCATAGGGTTATTCCAGATTTTATGATTCAGGGTGGTTGCCCACAAGGTTCTGGTGCAGGCAATCCTGGCTACCAGTTTGATGATGAGTTTCATCCAGATTTAAAGCATGATGGACCAGGTATTTTGTCTATGGCCAACGCTGGTCCTGGAACCAACGGAAGCCAGTTTTTCATTACGCATACGGCAACAGAATGGTTGGATGGAAAGCATACTGTTTTTGGAAAAGTAGAACACGGACAAGAGGTTGTAGATGCCATTGAGCAAGGTGATAAAATAGAAAGTTTAGAGATTTTGCGAGTAGGAGATGAAGCCGAAAGCTTTAATGCTGTAGAAGCATTCAGAACATTTGAAGGTGCTCGTGAAAAAAGAATTGCAGAGGCTAAAAAAGCTGCTGAGGCAGAGTTGGATAAAATTGCTGCCGGTTTTAAAAAAACCGAGAGTGGTTTGCGTTACCAAATTATTCAAGAGGGGATCGGTAAAAAGGCTGAGAAAGGTAAAACGGTTTCTGTTCATTATAAAGGACAATTATCAGACGGTACAGTTTTCGATTCATCGTATAAAAGAAACCAGCCTATTGAGTTTCCAATTGGTGTTGGACAAGTTATTCCAGGTTGGGATGAAGGTATTCAATTATTAAAGGTAGGTGATAAAGCCCGATTGGTTATTCCTGGCCATTTAGGATATGGTAGCCGTGGAGCAGGTGGTGTAATACCCCCAAATGCTACTTTGGTTTTTGATGTAGAGTTAATGAATGTAAAATAGAAACACTCATGATACAATAAAAAAGCCCCTTTAAAAGGCGCTTTTTTTATATCACTTTTTTAATGACCCTTAATTTATGGGTGTGCATTCTTCTATCTGCATTATAAATACCCGAATGGTCTAATCTGTCAATCCGTACTTTTCCATGGGCATGAATGATGTAGTTATCTTCCATGATGATGCCAACATGGGTAATGACACCTTCATTGTTGTCAAAAAAAGCTAAATCGCCAGGCTCACTTTCCTCTATAAAACTCAAGGCTTCACCCTGTGTAGCTTGCTGTGAGGCGTCACGCAGTAATTTATAGCCATTTAGTTTGTAAACCATTTGTGTAAATCCAGAGCAATCAATACCAAAAGGTGTTTTGCCTCCCCACAAATAAGGAGTGTTTAAATACAAAAATGCAGTTTGCAAAATATTTGATTTTGGATTTTTATGCTCTATAAAGTTGCCATCATAATGATGGTTTAAAAGCGAAAGTCCATTCAGCGTAGCGCCCATGGAAATTGGAAAAAGCTGCTTTTGGTCGTCTTCAATAAATTCAACTAAATCTGTAGAAAGTTTTGGTGATTCACTTCTCAAAGATTTATATTCCTCTTCATTAATCTCAATATATTGTTTGTTGTCTACCCAGCCTTCGTACTTATCAAAAGAAAGTCTTATTCTGCTCCAATTTTTGCGTTGCTCCAAGATTTTAAAAAATTCACCATAAAGTATCTGCGAAACAAGTTCGCTGGTGTCTGCTGGTTCATTTCTAAGGGGAACAATGCTTAAATTACAAATTCCGTATTGCATTAAATACCTTTAGTTGCGTTCTATAATAATTGCCGATGCACCACCGCCACCATTGCATATGGCTGCTGCACCAATTTTTGCATTGTTCTGTTCCAAAACGTTTAAAAGTGTGATTATAATTCTAACACCGGAACAACCTAGTGGGTGCCCTAATGAAACAGCACCACCATTTACATTTACGTTAGAGTCGTTAAGCCCGAGGATTTTCATATTAGCCAATCCAACAACAGAAAACGCTTCGTTAAACTCAAAAAAATCAACATCTTTTAAATCAATACCTGCTTTATTTAATGCTTTCGGTAAAGCTTTTGCGGGAGCCGTGGTAAACCATTCCGGTTCTTGGGCAGCATCTGCATAGCTTTTTATCGTTGCCAAAGGTTTTAGCCCCAATTCCTGAGCTTTTTCTTTACTCATTAAAACCATGGCGCCAGCACCATCGTTAATGGTAGAGGCATTGGCCGCTGTTACCGTGCCTTCTTTTGAAAATGCAGGGCGCAATTGCGGAATTTTATCCATGCGCACATTTTTGTATTCCTCATCTTCAACTACAAATATGGGTTCGCCTCTTCTTTGGGGAACTTCAACAGGAACAACTTCATTATTGAATTTTCCAGCTTTCCAAGCAGCGGCAGAACGTTCATACGACTGAATGGCAAAGGCATCTTGGTCTTCTCTTGTGAATTTATATTCAATAGCGCAAGCATCGGCGCAAACGCCCATAGCATTTTGGTCGTAAGCATCTACCAAGCCGTCTTTTTGCATACCGTCAACTAAAGTAGTCGGTCCAAATTTTGTGCCTGTACGTGCATGTAAATAGTGCGGAATTAAACTCATATTTTCCATGCCGCCTGCAACCACAATATGGGCATCACCCAAAGCAATAGCTTGGGCTGCTTGCATAACTGCTTTCATCCCAGAGGCACAAACTTTATTTACTGTAGTGCACGGCACCGTATTGGGAATGCCTGCATAAATGGCAGCTTGCCTTGCGGGTGCTTGGCCAGTACCGGCTTGCACCACATTTCCCATTAAAACTTCTTCAACTAAATTTGGGTCTAAATTTATCTTATCTAATGCGCCTTTTATGGCTATGGCACCTAATTTTGGAGCTTCTATTGTAGATAGTGCACCCAAAAAACTACCAATTGGTGTTCTTACTGCAGAAACAATAACTACTTCGTTATTCATTAGTTTAAAATATTTACTTTAGTAATTGCGAAAATAATGATTTTTTGATAGAAACCTGAAGGATTCATTCATTATAAAAAATGAGAAACCCCTAATATTTATTACATTTGATTTTTAAATGAAAGACTTCATAAACAAGCTATATAGAAACCATTCCCTGATTTACAAAGGACTGTTGTTTATATGCACCACAGTTTTAATTGTGTATTTATTTCCTAAAAGCGGAAAGTTTAAATATAGCTTTGAAAAAGGTAAACCTTGGCAATCTGAAAGTTTACAAGCACCTTTTGATTTTGCAATTAAAAAGACTGATGCTGAAATAGCTTCAGAAAAGAAAGAACTTACCGATAATGCTGTTTTATACTTTGATTTAGATAACACCATTGAAAACAAGGTAAGAAGCAATTTTGAAGCTCAATTTCAAGCTGTTTTTTCCGATACATTGTCCAGAAGCCTGACCCAAAAATTAAAGCAAACGGGAGAAACAATCATTTCGCAGCTTTACGAGTTTGGAATTTTAGCTGAAACCCATGATTTTCCTGATGATAAAAGAATTGCCATTCTCGATGGCCGTGAAGAAATTAATGATGGTTTTTTTTCAAGTTTGGTCCAACAGGATGCGGTTTCAAATGTGATTGATAAAGTTTTGGTTAAGGATAAGCTGTCTGGTTATAAAACAGCATATGTTGCCTTGTTTTTTGATTTAATAGAACCCAACCTGACTTACAACAAGGAAGTTACAGATAATGTTCTTCAAGATGAGTTAAGTAAAATTTCGTATACCAAGGGAAGCGTTGCCAAGGAAACTCTGATTGTTTCAAAAGGAGAGGTTGTTGAAGGTGGTAAATATCAAATTTTAAAGTCGCTACAATCTGAATATGAGTCGCAAGTCTGGAGCAAATCCAACTACAATTGGATACTGTTTGCTTATACCTTGCTCGTGGCATTGGCACTGCTCATGTTATTGTTGTTTTTAAGAAAATACAGGGTAAATGTTTTTGAAGACAATACCAAGGTAACTTTTATTTTCTTCAATATTGCACTTTTAATTTTTATTACCACTTTAGTGGTAAACTACGATTCTAAGTACATTTACATTGTACCCATCTGCATTTTACCTTTGGTTTTTAAGGCTTTTTTTGATGCCCGATTGGGATTATTTGCCCATGTTTTAACGGTATTGCTTTTGGGCTTTATTGTGCCCAACAGCTATGAGTATGTGTTTCTTCAAATTATTGCGGGAATCGTGACTATTTTAACGGTATCAGAACTTTATAAACGTGCCAATTTGTTCATTTCGGTGGGGCAAATTACACTCATTTACATCATTGCGTATTTTGCGTTTTTTGTCATTCATGAGGGTAGTGTTGAAACACTAAAATGGGAAACCTTTATATGGTTTATACTTTGTGGACTTGCAACTTTGTTTGTTCAGCCGTTAATTTACGCTTACGAAAAACTCTTTGGTCTGGTTTCGGATGTATCACTTTTGGAACTGTCGGATACCAATACAAAATTGTTGAAAGAACTTTCAAATTTGGCACCCGGTACATTTCACCATTCTTTAAATGTGGCAAATTTGGCTGAAGCTTCGGCAAATGAAATTGGGGCAAACGCCATGTTGGTCAGGGTTGGGGCATTGTATCATGATATTGGTAAAATGAAAAACCCAACGTATTTTACAGAAAACCAATCAACTGGAATTAATCCGCACGATGAACTTTCTGCTAAAGAAAGTGCCCGAATAATTATAGACCACGTATTAAACGGAATTGAAATTGCCAGAAAAAATAATTTACCAGATCGTGTTATTGATTTCATCAGGACGCACCACGGCACGAGTTTGGTTTATTATTTTTATATGAAGGAGAAAAAGGATTATGATGAGGCAAACAGACAGGATTTTAGCTATCCTGGTCCAAAACCATTTAGCAAGGAAACCGCCATTTTAATGATGTGTGATAGTATTGAGGCTGCTTCTAAAAGTTTAAAGGAACCTAACTCAACCAAGATAGAAGCTTTTGTTGAAAACATTATAAATAAGCAAATTGAGGAAGGACAGTTTTTAAATGCTAATATTACATTCAAGGAAATCCAGTCGATAAAAAAAGTGTTAAAACACAAGCTGGCAAACATTTATCATTTAAGGATAGAATACCCCGAATAAAATTTTTAAAAAAGTAAAAAAATAGTTGTGTGCTTATCTAGTATGAACTACATTTGCAACCGCAATTTTATTGCTATAGTTCATTATATAATAGGAGAGGTGCCGGAGTGGTAACGGAGCAGATTGCTAATCTGTCAGCGCGTAAGTGCTGCCTGGGTTCGAGTCCCAGTCTCTCCGCAATTTTTGCAATAGCCATATCGGGGTGTAGCGTAGCCCGGTTATCGCGCCTGCTTTGGGAGCAGGAGGTCGCAGGTTCGAATCCTGCCACCCCGACAAATAAAAAGATAAAAAAACACCGTTGAATTTATTTAACGGTGTTTTTGTTTTTATAATGTTTCTCCTAAGAATATCTTCTGGTTTTCCCCGTTATTTCCTCAATATTTATGCGGTAAACTATGGGCGGGGCTTCGGGGTGTGTTTTGTCAGAAAATTGTGGGATGAATTGATATTCTTTGTGTTCTTTTTTCGCAATGATTTCTTTTACACCATTTGTGAATTTATGTAGTTGGAATTTTGCGTCAGGTCCTTCCAACTCTTCATAAGTACCTTGTACTAAAACAGTGCTCCAATTGTCAATAGATTCAATATCCTCTACTTCAAGGGCCACAGCATTATTTTCCTTGAGTGCAGTTGTTTTATGGCCTTCACCTGTATATCCAATAAGTGATTTGTTTTTGCTATTGAAATAATAGGTGATTGGAACCACAAAAGGGGAGTTTTTGTAAACGTAAGCCAAGTGGCCAATATAATTATCGGCCAATATTTTTAAACACGCTTCTTTGTTTATTTTGGTAATCATGATTTTTAGGTTATATGGTTTTAAAAAGAGTGTTCTTGATTTTAGTTTACTTCAACAGTTTGATTCTTGCAGAGTAAATTTATTATAACCTGAGATTTTATTATATGATATTAATCAGTCAAAGAGTTTTTATCGCCTTTTTTTTAAACGTCGTTTATCTCTTAAGGCCCAATAAATACCTTTTACATCAGAAGCCCAATTGTCATACATAAAAATAAGACTGATTTCTTCTATGGTCTCTAAAATGCCAATGCCAATCATAATATAAAACAAGATGTATTCTGGGTTGAAAAATAGTGACCATAAAATGAATAGGCTCTGCAACACGGCCGAAAGTTTCGCCAAATAGGTATGAAATGCTGTTGCTTTGCCGTATTTAAAATAGGCGATTAGCATTTGAACAATGTAAGGGACAAATGCAATAATGATCAGAGTTAGATTTGCTTTAATAAAATCGGTTTCAAAGTAAAATAAACCCAATAAGCCAACAATTAAGGTAATTTGGTCGCCAAAGGAATCGAGTTGCGAACCTCTAGGGCTGGTTATTTTTAACTTTCTGGCTAAATAGCCATCCACGGCGTCAGTTAAATAGCTAATCAATAAAAACCAAGAAAATGCCAAACGTAAATCCAACCAGAGTAAAACCAGCAATACGGGCGAAGCAGCTATACGATAAAATGAAAACCAATCGGCAATATTAAAGTTTTTAAAGGTTAACATGGTTTACATGTTTTTTAGGTTTCCCTGTTGTGTTAGTATACCAAAAATAATTAGAAACTATAACTTATGCCAATCAAAAAATAGAAAGTATTTTCTAAATCTTCACTATAAACATCCGTTTCAGTGGTTAAAGTCGCTGGTGTTTTTGGTATTACAAAAAAGGGGTATAGTCCAAAGGCGAAAGGTTTGTTTACATACCAAATGGGCAAACTAAACTCTATGACCATTAAACCAAATTTTTCACTTTCATTTAAAACGACTGAGGTGGTTGTGGTTTGGGTGCTTCCGCCATTTCCTTGCCCTAAGCCTTGTGCTTGTCCGCCACTGCCAAACCGTTTGTTTACATAATACTCTTCATAGAAATTTTGAGAGCCAAAATGAATGCCCAATGTCGGGGAAATTTGAAATTTTTTACTTTTCGTGATAAAATCATGGCTTATTTCAGAAGATATGAATAAGTCGGAACTGCTATCCTTGTTGAAAAAAACAGTTGCATTTGTGCCTAAGTTTAAAAAATTAAAATCATAACTTAAATTTGCTGTAAGGTCTACTTCAGCTTGTGAGATCACATTATAGCTATCTTCATTAAAAAAGTACTTTGTGGCATTTAGGTCTGCTTCAAATTTTTCAATAGTGAAATTATATCCTAGTGTAACTAAAAGTAAATCAATTCTACTGTCCTCTTTTTTTGTAAGATAAGAAAATGAACCTGTGGTGTAAAATCCACTTTTATGATAATAGCTAATAGAAGGATATAAATACGGAGCACTTATGGAGTCTTTTCTTCCTAAAAAAACGGCATCGCTTATGTAACCCAAACTCAATGAAAAATATGATGAATCCGTTTGCTTTTTTTGAATTTCATCATTTGCGTTTTCCTGACCTGTAAATGTATTACTGATCATGGCCATTGCTAAAAAAACAATGAAATAAAGCTTTGACAATTTCATGGTGATTGTTTTAAAAATTTAAAAAAGGGATTCTATTTTTAAATAAAACCCCTTTTTTTATAGATTATACGGCACCTTTTTTCTGGGTTTGCTTTTTAATTATTGACTTTTTTTGAATCTTGTTTTTCATCATAGGTTTGTTAATGGTCATTTTTCTATGTTGTAGGGTATTTTTAAACATTTCCCCATTCATGTTTAAGCATTCGCCATCTTTTAAGCGCATTTGTACACGGTCTTTGGTTTGGTAGCTTCCGTCTGGGTTTACAACGGTTCCGTTGTTAAGTTTAACTTGCTCACGAATTTGATTTTGAAACTGATTTTTAATTTGATAGGCTTCACCATCAATTACCATAACTTGAAATCTATTTTGATTTCTTTGTTGAATTTGGGCTTCTGCCAAACCATTATTTTCTTGTTGGATTTTGTAGCGATATTGGTATTCATTTCTATAAAGAATACCATCATTATCTAAACATTCTCCATCCCTTAAATGTAATCTTGCTTGATCTTTGGTTTGGTAGGTACCATCAGGATAAACTACTGTGCCATCATTTAATGCAATCTTGTCTTTGAGTTTAATTTGATCGCGGTCTCTAATTTGCAATACATCTCCATTAACCAACATAATTCTATCTTGGTCTCTGTCCTGCAATCTGTCTTGAGCGTTTAATGTTGTAGAACCAAAAGCTACAAATGCTGCTAATAAAATTATTTTTTTCATCGTATTAGGTATTAAATATTAATAGACTAAAAATAATTTTATAGATACCTTCCTACAATGATATTGGTCAATTAAAACGTTGTTTATATGTAACCCATGTTACGTTTTAAATCAAGAATTATCAATATTAATTTTTGATTCTGGCATTTTAATAATCTCTAAAGTTGTTGATGCAAGTATCACTTTACCATTTGTTTTTTTTATTTCTTGGTTGATTTTCTCATGTAAGGTATGCTTCGTAAATCGTCTTTTTTTATAGTCAACAATATATCTTAAGTTAAATTGAATCCAATTATCCGTTAGTGAAATGGCCAAAGTAGGGTCTAGAATGGCATCTTCAATATAGTATTTGTTCACCACGGCTTTCCATTGGGTTTTTGAATTGGCGGTAAATTGAGAGAGGATTTCCTTTGCTGTTTCAATGATAATGGATTTTGCCAATTCTATGTCCGAACCATACCGAATGGGAAGATTAAATTCGTCCCATATAAACGGAAAATCCTGGGAGTAGTTATAAATAGGCCCTTTAAACACAAAGGCATTGCTTAGTTTTACAATACGACCGCTGTAATTATCACTGCTCACCCATTGCCCAATTTCCATCATGGTGGTGTAAATACTGTCTACGTCAATAACATCGCCTTTAATGCCATTAATTTCAATTCTGTCGCCTGGCTTATAAACCTTTACTATGAAAATGTAAAGCGACCCCGCTATGCTTAAAATAAGTTCTTGAAGTGTAAAAGCAATGCCTGCACTAAAAAGGCCGATTGCGAGCGTAAAATCTTTAATATTACCTGTGAAATAGGAGAAAGATAGAAGGATTAAAATGACATAACCAAAAATTTCAATCCCTTTTTGGGATTTGTAGCGAACAGATGCATCTGATACTTGTTTTCTTAAAAACCTTCTAAAAAGTTGAATTATGGCAAGAACAAAAGTAGCTAGCAGTATAAATTTGAAGATACTGTATAGGTTAGGGTTTTCAGCAATCCATTGGTTTAGGCGTTCCATTTTAGTTGTTTAAGAATCTTCGTATAGCCGCAACCTGTTATTCAAGGTCCTAATTTCTTGTTTTAAGTTTTCAACTTGTTCCAACAAGTTATATATAGCATCGATTCCTTCCATATTAATTTCAAGGTCATAATGCAATCGAGCCATTTTTTCAACCTCTTTTAACTGGGTTCTATGGATAAAAAAATCATCTTTTTCAATAGTCAGTTCTATGAGTTGAAATTCCTCAAGCGTATTGATAAACGAAGAAGGAATTTTATAATGCTTGCAAATTAATTTTACCGGTATTAAATCTCTATTTTCCATTATCTACGCTGTGTTTGTAATTGTTTTATTAAATCTTTCTCCGTATTGGAGAGATTGGTTGGGATTTTTAGTTGGTAGGTTATAAACAAATCGCCAAACTGCCCTTCTTTTTTGTAAACAGGAAATCCTTTTCCTTTTAGCTTGACTGTTGCGCCATTTTGTGTTTCTGGTTTTATGTTTAGTTTTACCTGCCCATCAAATGTGTCTACTGTAAGTTCGCCACCCAACATGGCTTTATAGATGTCTAAATCAACTGTAGTATAAAGGTCGGCTTTATCTCTTTTGAATTTGGAGTGGTTTACTATAGAGAATTGTATATATAAATCGCCATTTGGGCCACCATTTATGCCTTTTCCGCCATGCCCTTTAATTTTAATGATTTGCCCGTTTTCAACTCCGGCTGGAATGGTAATTCTTATGTTCTTGTTGTTAACGGTTAGCGTGCGCTTGTGCGTGGTGAAAACATCTTTTAAATCCAGTTGTAACTCGGCATTAAAATCCTGCCCCCTAAATTTTACCTGTCTACCACTAGCGCCTGCCGATGCACCGCCAAACATGTTTTCAAAAAAATCTGAAAAATCTTCAGCCGAATAGCCACCAGAACTTCCCTGATAGCTTCTTTGGTGTTGCGATTGCTGCTGTTTTGCTTTTTCGTACTCTTCAGCATGTTTCCAATGTTCCCCATACTGATCGTATTTTTTTCGATTTTCTGGGTCGCTTAAAACTTCGTTTGCTTCGTTGATTTCCTTAAATTTTTTTTCGGCAACACTGTCATTCGGATTTAAGTCTGGGTGGTACTTTCGGGCCAGTTTTCTGTAAGCCTTTTTTATATCACTCTCTGAGGCGTTTTTTGGAACGCCTAATATTTTGTAATAATCTATAAAAGCCATTTTGCGTTAATTTTAGCAGAAAGTTACTATCCTTTTAAGATAAAAAAAATGACATAAATCATTAGCGCCGCTAAACCAATATTTTGCCATCTTCCATTTCAATAATACGGTCGGTTTTTTTGGCAAAATCTTCGTCATGGGTAACAATTAAAAGTGATAGGCCTTGCTCATCACATAACCGTTTAAATATGTTAAAAACGTTTTTGGAGTTTGAACTGTCCAAATTGCCTGTGGGCTCGTCACCCATAATAATGGAAGGATTATTGATTAATGCACGAGCAATGGCAATGCGTTGCTTTTCGCCACCAGAAACCCTTGAAGCACGTTTTTTTGCCAAATGCTCAATGTTCAGCATCTTTAGTTTCTCATAGGCATCATGTTCAATTTCTTGAGCTGATTTTTCAGCAAGTTTTTTAGCTGGGAGCATAACGTTTTCCAAAACCGAAAAATCGGCCAACAAATAATGAAACTGAAAAACAAAGCCAATATGTTTATTCCTAATGTATGAAAGGTGGTCTTTGTCTTGACCGGAAATGAGTTTATTGTTCAAAAAGAGTTCCCCTTCATAATCGGTGTCCATAGTTGAAAGAATGTACAAGAGCGTGGACTTTCCGCAGCCAGATTTCCCCATGATTGAGGCAAATTCACCTTTTTTTACTTGAAAATTGATGTCTTTCAAAACATGGAACAACACCGGTTTTTTGAAGTATTTGTTGATATGTTTGGCTTCTAGAACAGTGCTCATTTTATTGGCCTCTAATGATTTTTACTGGGTCTATTTTTTTTGCTTTTTTCGACGGAAGGTAACCAGCCAAAAAAGTTGAAATCATGGCAAACGAAAAGCCTATTAAAAAAAACATCGGATTTATATTTACAGGAAAGGTTTCTACCGTTGGAAGTGCTTCAGTTTTAAACGGAATGGTATCAATTAGACGTGCCAATCCGTAACCAATAATTAGACCTAAAACACCGCCTACAAGACCAATAATCATGGCCTGACTCATAAAAATATGCTGTACATCTTTTCCTGAGAATCCCGTTGCTTTTAGAATGGCAATGTCATTCATCTTTTCATAAATAAGCATGTTTAAAATATTATAAATACCAAACCCGGCGACAATAAGTAATGTAATGGAAACAGCATAGGTAATGAGGTTTCTAATGGACGTACCTGTTTCAAATTGTGCATTTGCGGTTTTTATGTCAATAGCGGTTAAACCAAATTGTTGTTCAATTTTTTTTGATAGGGGAACGGCCTGTTCAATATCATATAATTTAACGTTAATGTCTGTGATGTAATTATTTGCTTTTCCTAAAATGCGTTGCACCGTTTTTATGTTTGTAAAACTTTGGATTGCATCTAAATCTGCAATACCACTTTGATAAAGACCGACTATTCTTAAAGGAAAAATACCACCATTTATGGGGCTTACTTGTACGCGGTCGCCAACTTTTAACGACATTTTTTTTGCAATGCCTATACCTAATAAAATACCATTTTCTGAGGTTTGTAAAGCGTCGGCAGAGCCCTCAACAATATAGTCACCCATATTGAACAATCTGGCCTCATCAATGGGGTTGATACCCGTTAAGTTTCCACCTAATTCAATAGAGCCAGCAATGTAAAAAATTTGTGTTTTTACTTGTGGGAGGGCACCACGAACTTCTGGTTTATCTTCTAAATACTTAATGATGGGCAAAGCATTATGGATTTTTTTCTGTGTTAATTTGGGTTTGACGGAATGCACCACATTAAAACTTTCTTTAACGCTGTTGTATAATGAAATAGGTTGATTTTTAGAAGGCTCTATTTCATTGTAAACATGAATATGGGGCGTTTGGTTGAGTATTAAATTATCGAGCATGGCGTTGAGGCCGGTCATGAAACAAACCAAAGTAATGTAAGCCCCAATGCCAAAAGTCACACCCAAGGCAGCAGTGGACGTTTGCTTAATTTTTGTTAGCAAATGCGTTTTGGCTATGCTCAATATGACTTTCCAATTGGTCATTCTGTGGGTTTGTAAATGGGCGTGTCTTTTGTTATTCCAGATAAAATTTCAACATATTCCATGTTTTGTAATCCCTTGGTAACGTTAATTATTCCGTCGTCGGTTTTTACTTTATTATCATCAATTAAATAGGTTTTTGGGATGGTCAATACATTGGTTTTTTCAGCAATAATGATGTTGGCTTCACCTGAAAGTCCGGGATATAAAATGTCGGGCGGATTTTCAAAAACGGCTTCGACTTTAAAGGTTTGGTTGCGTTCGTCTTTTTTTGGATAAATTTTGGAAACTTTTCCGGTAAAAACTTTTCCATCGTAGGCATCCAAATGAATAATAATCTTTTGACCATTCGAAATGCGGACAATATCAACTTCATCAACCAGCATTTCAACTACAAAGTTATTCGCACTGCCAACGGAGGCCAACGGTTCCATAGTGGTCACAATTTCCCCAGGCTCCTTATACAGGGCGTAAACCTTGCCGTTTATCTGACTTTTAACTGTAAAATCCGTTGTAGTTATTAACGCTGTTTCATAGTTGTTTTGTGCCTGTTTAACCGCCGTTTCCAATTCATGTTTTGTGCGGTTGTATTTACTTTGAAGAAGACTGAGGTTGTTTGAGGACAATTGATAGTTAAGTTTTTTTGTGTCGAACTCAATTTTAGATCCTATGTTTTGGCCCCAAAGATTCTTTTGTCTGAAGTAGTTTGTAGAGTCGTTGGTATATTTGAGTTTTGCTGCAATAATTTCGTCTTCAATACTGCTTAAAATAGCCGAACTGCCCGTGTAATTTTCTTTTGCCAATTGTAACGTGAGTTTGGCATTTTGGGCGTTAAGCTTGGGTGTATTGTTGATGATTTGAATTAAAGGGTCATCCTTTTTTACCACGTCTCCTTCTTCAACCAAATTATCGTCTAAAATTCCAGCAACAATGGCATATACTTGATAGAGGCTATCTGGCTGAATGGTTACCGACGAATATACCGATTCTGTTAAATGTCGTTCTTCTGGAGTGATTTTATCTTGACTTTTTGAGCAGGAAGCTAGGATTAAGAGCAGTATTGTGAATTGAAATAATTTCATGATTCAAAATTTGTTATGAAGTTAGGGCTGTTTTTGCAACTTAAAAAGTATTAAGCGCAATTTCTATCATGGTATTAAAGGAACTTTCCCGTTCTTCTGCGGTAATGGCTTTTTTGGTTACCAACGAATCGGATACCGTTAAAATAGATAGGGCTTTGACGTTAAATTTAGCGGCAATGGTGTACAGTCCAGCCGTTTCCATTTCAACGCTTAGTACACCAAATTCAGCCCATTTTTTATAAGCATTAACATCATCTTCATAAAATTCGTCGGCGGTCAGAACATTGCCAGCTTTAATGGGAATGTTGTTGTTTTTTGCATACAGCGCAGCATTCATAAACAATTCAAAATCTGCGGTTGGCGAATAATCGGCGTTAATAAACCTGGAATTATTGATGCCAGAAGTTGATGATGCCGCCATGGCAATAACGATATCCCTTAGCTTTATATGCTTTTGATAAGAACCCGTGGAGCCAACACGAATAAGGTTTTTAACACCGTAGTCATTTATGAGTTCATGGCAGTAAATTAAAGCCGAGGGCACTCCCATTCCGGTGCCCTGTACCGAAACCTTTTTGCCATGATAATAACCCGTAAAGCCCAACATACCACGCACATCGTTGTAGCAAAAGTGGTCGTCCAAAAAAGTTTCTGCAATCCATTTGGCCCTCATGGGGTCACCTGGCAATAAAACGGACTCTGCAATGTCTCCTTTTTTGGCTTCAATATGTATACTCATTAGCTAGATTTTATAATATTTACGATGTCATTTTTTTGAAGTACGCCAGATTGTCTCCAAACCTGTTTTCCGTTCTTGAAGAGTAGCATGGTTGGCACACCTCTTACTTGATATTTGGAAGCTAAAGTTTGGTTTTTGTCCACATCAATTTTTATGATTTTTATGGCATCGCCTAGTTCTTGTTTCACATCTTTTAATATTGGAGCAAGCATTTTGCATGGACCACACCAATCGGCATAAAAATCAATCAATACAGCTTCATTGGCGTTTACAATGGTACTAAAGTTTGTTTTCATTTCTTCTATTTTTTTAGCTCTAAATCTAGTTTGGCCAGTATAATCAATTCCGATTTATTTAAACTGGAAAAGGCATTAGCCATGGCACTAGCGGTTTTTAGAATGAGATTTTTGATGTCGTTGGTAAACAATGATTTGTGCTCTTTTTTATAGGCAACAAAATCAGAAAAACACCTTTCTGGGCTAAGTTTTTTGCTGTTGGCTTCATCAAAAATAAGTTCTATTTGGTTTACTAAATTTTCTATTGAACCATGAGCTTCACCCACCGCCAACCAATGCTCGTGCACAAACTTTTTCAGTTCGCTTATCTCTGTTTTGTTCACCATGTTATCCGCAGCGGCAATGGCATAAAAAAGCTTTCCAAGATTTTGATAAAAATGCTTTGGAAGATTGTTTATAGGTTTCATTTTGTACAAAATTCATCTATAAAATTACATAATTTTTGCCTTTTGGTACATGACATAAATCAGTCAATTCCATAGATATAATGATTACTTTTCGCTTCAATTATTATGCTTTGCAAATTGGGGTGGTTATGTTTAAGCAAGACCAGGAGATATTCAATATTCTTTTAAAGACCGTATCTGAGGCTGTTATTATTGTGGATAGCCATCAAAAGATTATGGAGGTGAATGCTGCGGTTGAAACTATTTTTGGTTATGCCAAAGATGAAATTATACATAAGCACATTAATTTATTAATACCCTCAAATTACCATAAAGCCCATGCTTCTTATTTTGAAAAGTTCATTCAAAGGGGAAAACGTAGGAAAATGGGCGGGGCAACCGATATTTTTGCCTTAAAGAAAGACGGCACAATTTTTAATGTAGAGATTGAGTTAAATCCATTTTCGGTTTACGACAAAACCTATGTAATGGCCTTAATCAAGGATATTTCTGAAAAGAAGGAAATTGAAAAAAACTTGATGTTGCGTACACAAGCTTTACAATCTGCCAATAACGGTATAATTATTACTGACGCATTAAGGCCAGACAACCCAATAATCTATTTTAATTCTGCCTTCCAAAACCTTACAGGGTATTCCGAAGCAGAAATACTTAATAATAATTGTAGGTTTTTGCAAGGAAACGACAGAGACCAACCTCCGTTAAAATATTTACGGGAAGCTATAAAAAATGGCAAAAGCTGCCAAGCCACCTTGAGAAACTACAAGAAAGATGGAACCATGTTTTGGAATGATGTGTATATTTTTCCAATAACAAATTCTAGAGGTACAGTTACCCATTTTATTGGTATTCAAAATGATGTGACGCTCAAGAAGAAGATGGAGGAGGAGCGCCATCATTTGGCATCAATTTTTGATGAATCGTTAAATGAAATCTATGTTTTTGATGCAGAAACCTTAAAGTTCATCAATATAAACTACGGCGCCCAAAAAAATATAGGTTACAGCCTTGAGGAACTGAAAGACATGACGCCTTTGGATATTAATGTAAATGGCGGTGAGGCAGAATTCAAAAAGACCATAAATCTTTTGTTGCAAAAAAAGGTAGAGAAACTGGAATTTGAAGGACTTCACCAACGCAAAGATGGTTCGCAATATCCCGTTGAGGTTCATTTGCAACTTTCAAACTTAAACGAAAAACGTGTTTTTATAGCCATTATTTTGGATATAACTGAACGAAAAAACTATACCACAAAACTTGAAAATACAGTAGCCGAAAGAACGCAACAGCTTAAAAAAGCACTGAGTAAGGAAAAGGAACTTAATGAACTTAAAACAAAGTTTTTGTCTTTGGTATCGCATGAATTTAAAACCCCTTTGAGCGGTATTTTAACATCCAGTCAACTGTTGGGTAAGTACACGTTGAGTGAACAGCAACAAAACCGCGACAAGCATATTAGAACAATAACGGATAAGGTACATTACTTGAACAATATACTTAATGACTTTCTATCCATTGAGAAGTTGGAAACAGGAAAGGTGAATTACAGGTTTAACAATTTTAAATTGAGCAAAGTGGTAAACGAGGTGGTTTACAATTCCAATATGCTTTTAAAGGAAGGGCAACAGATTAATTACCCTGAAAATATTGATGATTTATCACTTTGCCAAGATGAGAAGATCATTCAATTGATTTTTTCAAATTTATTGCATAACGCCATCAAATATTCGCCTGAAGGGTCGGTAATTGATTTACAAATAAAACAAGATAAAAAAATTACAACGCTAAAGGTCAAGGACAATGGTTTTGGTATTCCGGAGAAAGACCAGAAAAGTATTTTCGAACGGTATTTTAGGGCCGAAAACGTTATGAATACCCAAGGTACAGGAATAGGTCTAAACATTGCAAAAAGCCATTTAGAAAACTTGGGCGGAACAATTTCCTTTAAAAGTAAAGAAAATAAAGGCAGCACATTTACGATTAAATTTCCAAATGTAGCCAAAGAACAAAGCTGACAAACTAAATATGAACCGATGAAAACAGTTCTACTCATAGAAGATGATACCGTGCTAAGGGAAAACACTGCAGAGCTTTTGGAGCTATCTAAATACAAGGTTATTTCGGCTTCAAATGGCAGGGTTGGGGTGAATATGGCCAAAAAGCACCTACCCGATATTATTGTGTGTGATATTATGATGCCAGAACTGGATGGCTATGGCGTACTTGATATACTTTCCAAAAACCAGAATACCAAATTTATACCCTTTATCTTTTTGTCTGCCAAAACAGAACATGAGGATGTTAGAAAAGGCATGAATATGGGCGCGGACGATTATTTAACCAAACCGTTTTCAGAAGACGAACTGATTACGGCCATTGAAAGTCGTTTGGCCAAAGTTTCCATTTTACAGGAATTGAAAAAAAGTCAGAAGCAACAAGCAATTCAACCTAATGAAAGTGAGCTGAAATCACTCAACGATTTAAAGAATTTTTTTGATGACTATGGCCATGAGTTCTCATTTAATGCCCAGGATATTGTTTATCGGGAGGGCGACCATTCAAATTATATTTACCTAATAGCCAAAGGTGCCGTTAAGTGCTACCAGATTAACGAACTAGGTAAAGAACTCGCTACGGCCTTATACAAAGAAGATGATTTATTCGGGTATAACTCCTTTACCCAAAATATACCTCATAAAGAAACTGCTACGGCAATCGAGGATACAAAATTGGTTGGCATCTCAATCATAGAATTTAAGGAAGTACTCAATCAAAACCATGAGGTGGCCATTGCCTTGCTTGAACTTTTGGCCGATAATTTATCTGAAGTTAAGGACGAACTCGTTCAAATGGCATACAGCTCGGTAAACAAAAAAACGGCGGCCACCATTTTAAAGTTTGCTGAAAAAATCAATAGAAAGCCAAACGACCCCATAAAAATATCCCGTAATGATTTGGCAAGTGTTGCCGGTATAGCACCAGAAACTTTAATAAGAACATTGGCCATTTTTAAAAAAGAAGGCATTATAAAAGCCGATGGACGAAACATAAAAGTCATTGATATTGAACGGCTAAAAATTGTGAATTAACGAGATTCAATTTTTATTAAATTTCAAAAATGACCAATATCATTTCATTAAAACCATGCACTGCATAAATTAGTAAAAGATAAAAAAATGCAGTTTGATGAAAAATATATTATTGCCCACCGATTTTTCAGAAAATTCATGGAATGCCATAAAATACGCCATAAATTTTTTTGACACCTTAGCATGTAACTTTTTCTTGTTGCATGTTAATAGGCCCAGTACTATTGTTTTGGATGATTCACCCTATTTAACGACACAACATGTTGTAGAAACCATTTATGCTTTGCCGGCCAAGCAAGAACTGCGTGAGATTTTAAAGCGTATTTCAAAGCAATTTCCTGAAAATAAAAACCACAGGTTCTATACCATAACCGATGACGATTTCTTTATTGATTCCATAAGAAAACAAGTTGAGGAAAAACAAATAGACTTGATTGTTATGGGCACAAAAGGCGCTTCGGGATTAAGAAAAATAATAGTTGGTAGTAATGCTGGCGATATCATTACTAAAGTAAAATGCACCACTTTGGCCATACCAGAACGTGCTGAATTTACCAAACCGCAAGAGATAGCATTTCCCACCGATTTTTCATTAACCTACAACATCCAAATTTTAGAGCCTTTATCCGAAATTTTGGAAAAATGGAAAGCGGCATTAAGAATTCTTCATATTTCCAAAAAGAAAACAGATTTAAACAACGACCAGAAAAACACCAAGGATTTACTTGAAGACTACTTTAGTCCGTTCGACCATAGTTTTCACTATTTAACCAATAAAAACTTTGAAGACGCCATTCAATGTTTTATTGAAAGCAGGAATATTAATATGATTTGTATGGTAGCCAAAAACCTAAACTATTTTCAGCACATTTTGTTCCATTCCAAAGTTGAAGAAATAAGTTATCATACAGAGATACCTTTTTTAGTCTTACATGAAAAAAATTAACTGTTATGGAAAGTTCTATTTTTTTAGCAAAATTTTGGGGTTGGTACCTGATTATTTTCTTTTTGATTTTAAGTCTAAATCCTAAACGCATCAAGCAAATATTTAATGATTTAAATGATGAAAAGTTTCTCATCATAACCGCATTTGTGGCCATAATAGTTGGCATGGTGAATATATTGTTCCATAATGTTTGGGAATTAAGTTGGAAGATTATAATTACCCTAATTGGGTGGACTTCATTGTTCATTGGCCTATTGTTGTTCATATTCCCAAAGCGTACCATTGCTGGATTACAACTTATTAATATAAAACTGGTACAGGTTATTTATATGCTGTTATTTTTTACTGGTCTTTTTTTGTTGAATGCTGCTTACGGCATTGTACCGCAATAGGGTTAGTGGACTGACAAATATCATTGTCCAAAAGCTAGTAAGGTCTTAACTTTAAAGATAATGTCTTGAGAAGATGAGGAAAATATTGATACCCACCGATTTTTCAGTTAATGCAATGAATGCCATTAATTACGCTGTGAGTTTATTTAAATATGACGTCAGCGAATTTTTCATCATGCATGCATACCAAGATATGGCCTATGCTTATGAAACATCATCCTCAAATAAAACCGTGCAAAATGTTGCAGAGGTCGCAAAAAAAGCGGCCAAAAAAAAACTTGAAAATACCCTAGAAAAAATCCAAACCATTTCACCAAATCCGAGGCATACGTACAACATGATTTTGGCAAACAATACCCTTTTGGATGAAGCCCATAAAATTGTCGAAAAAGAGAATATTGATATCATTGTTATGGGTACAAAGGGTGAAACCAATAACAAGAAACTAACCTTTGGCAGCCATACGTTGCAGGTTTTAAAATATGTAGATTGCCCAGTACTAGCAGTTCCGGAAAATTACAGATATACACAGCCAAAGAAAATACTTTTTCCAACGGATTATATGATTCCGTATAAACGAAGGGAACTAAAACTGGTTTGCGAAATGCTTTCTTCTTTTAGGTCTAAAATAGATGTTTTGTATTTGTCCAAAACACAAACACTATCAAAAAGACAAGAAGACAACCAAAACTTTTTAAAAGAAGAGCTTTGTAAAAATAAGCTAAATTTTAACGTAGAGAACAGCCATGACATTGTTGGTTCTATATACAGATATGTAAAGGAGAATAAGATTGATATGTTGGTAATGGTCAATTCAAAACATACATTTTCAGATAATATTTTGTTCCAATCAACTATAGACGAACTGGGTTTACATCTAGACATTCCGTTTTTAGCATTGCAAAACATTGAACGTAACTAAAATATTAAACATAAAAGCCATGAAAAAGATTTTGCTTCCCACAGATTTTTCAAATAATTCATGGAATGCCATAGAATATGCGCTGAAACTTTTTAAGGATGAAGTGTGCACATTTTATCTGTTGCACACCTATACTCCCGCGGTATACCATGTAGAGTATGTTTTGATTAATCCTTCCCAATTTGGATTGGGTGATTCAATACGGGAAGAGGTAATCAGCCATTTAAAGGATGTTGAAAAGAAAATAAAAAAGAAGTTTAAGAACCCTAACCATAAATTTGAGCGAATAGCTGCATTCAATACCCTTATTCTGGAAATTCAAAGCTTTGTTGAAGAAAATGAAATAGATTATATCGTTATGGGTACCAAAGGAGCTTCTGGATTGCAGGAGGTCCTATTCGGCTCCAATACGGTGCATGTTTTCAAAAATGTAAAATGCCCTGTTTTGGCCATTCCAGATGGTTTTGATTTTGAAATTCCGAGAGAAGTCTTGTTTCCAACAGACTATGAAATGCAGTACCAAGAGGATGATGTTAAGCCGTTAATTGATATAGTTTCGCTTTATAACACGCGCGTTAATATCATGAATGTTTCATATGGTTACGAGTTGTCTGAAGCCCAAGAATCCAATAAAGCGTTACTTGAAAAATATTTTGGAGAAATCGCCCACTTGTTTCACAGTATCAGCAATCAAGATGTGCCAGAGGCCATTAATAATTTTCAGTTGAGAGCGAAAATAAATTTGTTGGTCATGATAAACAATAAGCACTCGTTTTTTGAGAATTTATTTTTCAAATCGAAAATAAACCACATCGGATTCCATTTAAATGTTCCGTTTTTGGTTATTCCAGCTAGAACATAAAAAAACAAAGGTCATGTTACGTAAAATTTTATTGCCCACTGATTTTTCAGATAATGCTTGGAATGCAACAGTTTATGCATTAAAGCTTCTAAAGGATGAGTTTTGTACCTTCTATTTTTTAAACTCGGTATCTATTGATGTACCCATGTTTTCCAACCTTTCAAGCAAACTAATCGATAATATGAAAAGCGATGCAATGAAAGAGTTATTGGAGTTAAAAAGTCTAGCTGAAACATCTGACGCCAATGCCAATCATAACTTTCAAATAATTTTGAGTACCGAAGTTTTAAAGGATGCCATAAAAAAAGCCATTAAAGAATGGGATATCGATTTGGTTATTATGGGCACAAAAGGGGCAACAGGAGCAAAAGAATTTTTCTTTGGCAGCAATACGGTAAGCATCACTAAAGGCTTGAAAGATTGCCCTATTTTGATTGTTCCTGAAGAATACGACTTTACTGAGCCACATCAAATTGCCTTTCCAACAGATTATAATCGATTCTACAATGATAGTGAGTTAGAACCTTTAAAAGAATTTGTGGATTTGAACAATTCTAAAATCAGGATTGTGCACATTAATGAAAAGAAAGAATTGAATGATGTTCAGAATTATAATTTGATGATGCTCCAAAGCCATTTGAACCACTGCGAATACAGCCTCCATTGGATGCCCAAATACGCCAAAAAGGCAGTTGAAATCAATGATTTTATTGAGGAGTTAAACATCGATTTATTGGCCATGATAAACTACAAACACAGTTTCATAGAAAACATACTTAACGAGCCCGTAATCAAAAAAATAGGGTTTCATCCCACAGTACCGTTTTTGGTGATTCCCGAATAAAGGCTCACTGATAAATATCATAGGTTTTGGCAATTGGTTGGTATAAATTTAAGTACTGACTAAATAGCAATATCATGAGACGTAAAATACTTTTGCCAACCGATTTTTCTAAAAATGCATGGCAGGCCATTACTTACGCCATAGAGCTATACAAAAAAGAACAGTGCGATTTTTACATTCTAAATGTGTTTTCCGCATCAGGTGATATCATTGGTGGTTTAATCAATATGGAACCAGGGGGTGCACTTTATGAAACGACTAAATTGGAATCGGAAAATAATTTGGCAAAAATTCTGGACATGTTGGCTTTTAGAGACCATGGCAACACAAAACATCATTTTGAAACAATTTCGGTTTATAACCATGTTGTTGAAGCTATTAAGAATGTTGTGGAGGGAAAGGATATAGAAATCATCATTATGGGTACTAAGGGAAAAACCTCGGCGCGAAACGGAATGTTTGGCGGTGTAGCCATTAATGTTATGGAAAAAGTAAGAAACTGCCCTGTTATAGTGGTGCCGGAACTGGCGAAACACAACATACCAAAAGAAATTGTTTTTCCAACCAGTTACAAAACCCATTTAAAAAGAAAGGAACTTCAATATTTAATCGATTTAACCAAGAACTGTAGCGCAGCAATAAGAGTTTTGCATGTTTTGGAAGAAGCTGCTTTAAGTGAAGAACAATTGAGTAACAAAAAGCTTTTGGCCGAATATTTCAATGGCATTCCACATACGTTTCATTTCCTTAAACATATAGACGTACCTTCTGCTATAAATTGTTTCGTTCAAAGTAGGGAAAGTGATATGGTTGCTTTTATCAACAAAAAGCACATGTTTTTTGGCAGCATCCTATCACACCCTTTGGTCAAGGAAATCGGCAATGATTCTACTGTTCCTATAATGGTCATGCACGATTTACGGAATTAATGTTTTCGTTTTTTGGGTTAAAATAGACAACGTATGAAAAACAATGTTGTAGATATTATTAAATCCTCTGGTGAGAAAACAAAATTTTCTATGGAAAAACTTAGGTCTTCACTTAAGCGTGTTGGAGCAGACCAGAAGACCATCAACCAAATAATTGATAAAGTTAGGGATGAATTATATCAAGGCATTTCAACAAAAGAAATCTACAATAGGGCATACGCCTTATTAAAGAGGAAAAAAAGCTATTTAGCCTCAAAATATAAGTTAAAAAAAGCCATTTATGAATTGGGGCCAACGGGATTTCCTTTTGAGCGTTTTGTAAGTGCCATTCTTAGTTATTCAGGCTATAAAACCGAAGTCGGTAAGATTTTACAAGGCCAATGTGTAACCCATGAGGTTGATGTATTGGCACATAAGAATGGGGAAACATCCGTAATAGAATGTAAATTTCACAGTGAAGAAGGGCTAAATTGCAATGTGAAGATTCCATTGTATATCTACTCACGCTACAATGATATCAAGGCTTTTTGGAATGGTGATTTAAAGAACGAATCTAAACTTACAAAAGGGTGGGTGGTAACCAATACAAGGTTTACGGAAGATGCCATCAAATATGGCAGTTGCGTTAATTTGTATTTACTGAGTTGGGATTACCCCAAAAATGATGGTTTAAAAGACCGTATTGACCGTTTGGGATTATATCCCATTACGGTTTCAACCTTATTAACAAACAGGGAAAAGCAGTTTTTGTTGAGTAGGGATGTGGTTTTGTGCCGTCAATTAATTGGGGATGCTTTTTATCTCGATCATTTGGGGGTTTCGGACACTAGAAAAGAAAAAATTCTAAGTGAAATAAGTATGTTATGTAATAGCTAAAAGCCATGGACAATTTTTGCAGAATAAATTTCTTGGGTGCGGCCGGTGTTGTAACGGGTTCAAAATTTCTTATTGAAACTTCGGAAAAGAATATCTTGATTGATTGCGGTATGTTTCAAGGGTTAAAGGAATTAAGGGAACTTAATTGGGATGATTTGCCCGTTGATGTTGAAGCGATTGATGTTGTATCGCTTACTCATGGGCATCTTGATCATGTGGGTTATTTACCTCGTTTAATGAAACAGGGTTTTAAAGGAAAAATTTTAGGTACGGCACCCACATTGGCCATTGCAGAAATAATTTTAATGGACAGCGCCAAAATACAGGAGGAAGAAGCCAAAAAAGCTAATCAAGAAAAATATACCAAACATCATCCTGCTTTGCCGTTTTATACTGAGTTTGAAGCCGAAAAAACCATTGGTTTATTTCAGGTTGAAATGCCAGATAAATGGATAAGGTTATCCGAAAATATATCATGTAGGTTTCAATATAACGGACACATTATTGGTGCAACTTTTATAGAATTGGATATTAACGGAAAACGATTTGTTTTTTCTGGAGATGTTGGTCGCCGCAACGATTATTTACTGGATGATCCCAAAAAACCGGAATGGGCGGATTTTTTGTTTGTGGAAAGCACTTATGGAAACAAGCTACACCCCGAAGAGGATGTAGATGCCATTTTAACCGAACTCATTAATGAAACCATCCATAAAAAAGGGAATTTAATAATTCCAAGCTTTGCGGTAGAGCGCTTACAAACACTCATGTATTTACTTTGGGAACTTTATAAAAAAAACAAAATCCCTAATATTCCCATTTTTATAGATAGCCCAATGGGTAATAATGTTTTGGATGTTTTTAAGCGGTTCCCCAAATGGCACAAACTTTCCATGGCAGACTATAACGCCATGTGCCATCACGTTAACATTGTTCAATCATATAGGGAAACCTGGGAAACCATTGATGATAAACGTGCTAAAATCATCATAGCAGGAAGTGGCATGGTAACCGGAGGGCGCGTGCTGACTTATTTACAACAACTTATAGACGAACCTACAACAACAGTTTTGCTGGTTGGCTATCAGGCAGAAGGCACTCGAGGACGACAATTACAAGACGGTGCCCATGAAATACGTTTCTTCGGAAAATACTATCCCGTTAAGGCAACAATTAAAAGTATTGAAAGCCTATCGGCACATGCAGACCAAAATGATTTGTTGGATTGGATGAGCAACATCAAAAACATACCAGAAACTGTTTTCTTGGTTCATGGAGAACCAAATGCTCTGGATGCTTTTCGTGTAAAAATAAAGGATACCTATAACTGGACGGTCAAGATACCCAAACTTACGGATGTTGAAAAAGTGTTAATATAACCTTCAAACGCAATCAATCTGACTGATATATATCATTGCATAAAGCTATTTCTGTGAATATATTAGGGTTGGAAATTAAGTTTAACCCAAATATAAAATATTATGACAACATTAATGAAAAAAAGAAAACGTAATAGGTTATCACCTTTTGAAAACCAATTACCAACCCCATGGAACACCAATATTTTAAGACCTTGGGGAAGCTCGCTATTTAACAATAGATTAAATAATTTAATGGGATTTGATGACATTTTTAATGGTGATTTCTTGGAAGAAGATAGTTTGATGCCAGCTATGAATGTTAAAGAACATGAAAAAGATTTTGAAATTGAATTTGCAGCACCAAGTTTCAATAAAACAGACTTTGAAGTTTTTATTGAAGATGATGTTCTTCACGTTCGTGGAGAGAAGGAAAAAGAAGAAAAGGAAAAAGAAGAAGGATACTCCCGTAGAGAGTTTAGTTATAGATCCTTTGAAAAATCCATTGTTCTTCCAACTTCTGTAGATTTAAATCAAGATGTAAAAGCCGTTTATAAAAATGGTGTTCTTAAAATCAAACTTTTGAAAGAAGAGAAACCTGTTGAAAAAGAAATTCCTAAAAAAGTTATTGAAGTTGAATAGCAATTTGCGGAAGCAGAAAGCAATGAAACGAGTTGCTTTCTGCTTTTTTTTCAAACTAAAAAATGGAAGAAGATGAAAACGAAAGAAATAAAATTAAAATATCAGCCTTGGTTAAGCGCAGATATCATGCACGAAGATTCACTTAAATGGCTGTCTGAACTCAATTTCATAAAAGATGAGCAATTGTTTTTTGACGATTTGGTAAAATCATATACACTTCAGCTTATTGATTCCAAACACTTTGCCGAAAGCAAAAAAATAGTTTCCCGTTTAAGCAGTTCGCAAAAGGCAACAAATGCTTTGCTTGAGGTAGTTAAAAAGCATGAAAAAGGACTTAAAATAATGGTTGATGGTATTGATCAACTAAATGAAGAGGATGGTTATAAAAATGAACATGTTGAGCTTATAACTCGGGTAACCAAGTTTTTGGAAAACTACAGAACGTTTAAAACACAACTGTTTGTACTTATAAAAAACATTATAAAAGAAGGAAAACAAAAACGCCTGCTTCAGTAAAACTATTTTAAAAATGAACTGTTTTAAAATATTGATTATTGCCTTATTAGTGTTTAGTTGTTCTACAACCGAACTGGTTGATAACTGGAAAAACCCAGATATAGACTCCTACAGCCCTAATAAGGTTTTACTGGTTGGAATGACTTCTAACTTTAAAGCAAGGCAGCAATTTGAGGACCAGTTGCAAATGGAATATGCAGCTAGAGGAATAGAATCTGTAACGAGTTTAGAGCTTTTTGAACCTTCTTTTACCTCAAATAGCAGGACGGAGGAAGAGCTCAAGGCATTGGAAAGCCAACTTTTAAATGATGGGTTTGATACTGTTTTGTTTACAAAAGTAATTGGTACCGAAGATAAAATAGACTACAAAACCAATTATGATGGTTACGATAAAACCTATAGAAGGTTTAAAGAAGACTATTTAAAATACCAAGACGCCTATTATAATCCAGATTATTACAACGAATATGTCGTCTACCATGCCGAAACCTCAATGTATTGCATTTGCCCAGAAAAAGAAAGGGAACTCATTTGGAAAGGCTACATTGATATTATGGATCCTCAATCAATGGACGAAACCATAAATGATTACGTGCGCCTTGTTATTGTGGTTTTAGAAGAACAAAAACTCTTAAGCCCAAAAATATTGGAAGACCAAAACCAAATTGAAGCAATCAATTAAAATGGGATAAAATGTAGTTTTCTTATTCAACTATCGTCTCTTCGATAATATCTTCTGTATTAAACAATTGAATCTATTTCTTATGGTTTTTGTACTTCCCGGGGCTTACACCAATACGTTGCGAAAAGGTTGAGGTAAAATGCTGTAACGAAGAAAATCCGCAGGCATAGGCAATATCAGACATGTTGGTTTCGTCTTTCATAATCATATCAATAGCCTTTTCTATTTTTAGGTTAATGATAAAGCTGTTTGGCGGATAGCCCGTTAAGTTTTTCACTTCATAAGTGAATTTTGTTTTGCCCATACCAAATCTGTAAGCCAGATCATCAATAATCCATTTTTTGTTTAAATCTTCTAAAACGAGTTGGGTTAAATTATCAATAAAATTGGTCTCCTCGTGAATTTTTTGTTTTCTGAACGATAGGTTTCTATGCAGCTCAATAAAAAAGTTCTCTATGATGTTGCCCACCATAATTTCAAAACCTTCATCTTGATTTATTAGTTCCTTTTCAAGTTCAACAAAATACTTTTTGAAAATTTTGGCCTTTTCTATAACCAAGTTATTGTCATCAGCAATCATAAGACCTAAACTTTCTTGAAATTTTTGGTCTAGTTTTGTCCAAGGGCCTAAACTTAATGGGGTTTTCTTTCCATAATTTTTGGGTTTAATAACCATCCAATTAATTTGACCAATATCCATTTTCCCGGTTGGGCTACCGTTTAATTGCCAGGGCGCGGTAATACATAAATTATCGGGAAGTAATTCAACTTCTTTATCGTCTACAACCCATTTATATTTGCCACTATTTACAAAATGGATTTCAATACCATCATTCAAATGTGGGCGCATAGTTTCATCAAGCCTAACTTTAGAGAATTTCATGCTGCCAAATTGAACGATAAAAGGTAGGTTTTTTAAAGGACCTGGGTCATCTTTGTGCCACCATATATTGAGATTGCTCATAAAAGTCTTTGTTTTTGGGGATTTGTAAAAAAAATTTGATGTTCTATATCAAATGAACAATCAAAGTTTCCTCAGCCAAGTTTTATGCGATATTAAATAAAAATTGCCAATGGAACACAGGAGAATTTTTATAAAATTGACCATCGCTTAAAAGTAACACAATTTTACTATAAAAAAGTTAATTTTATATTCAAATTAACAACTATTCCGTTTGGACTAATTGTTTTAGTTTCCAAACTATAAATTGAATATAGACCATGTTAAACATAGCTATTCTGGGTCTTGGTGAAGGTCGCAGCACAATGTCTGCTGCTTTGCAAAGCAAAAAAATTAAATTGGTTAAAGTTTGCGATGTTAATGAAGAACTTTGTAAAACACGTGCAAAGGAATTTGATTTTAACAACTACACAACAAATTATCAAGATTTATTGGATGATAAATCCATTGACATCATAGCCATTTATACACCAGACCATTTACATGCCGAGCACGTTAAACAAGCTTTATTGCATGATAAACATGTAGTATGCACCAAACCGTTTATTGATGATTTAACCAAAGCCAGTGAGTTGTTGGAAATAAGTCATGCAACAGGAAAAAAGGTTTTTATTGGGCAAAGTTCCAGGTTTTCAGAACCGATGAAAAAACAAAAAAAGGAATTTGATAAGGGAATTATTGGTGATTTAATTACGGTAGAGGCACATTACCATGCAGATAATCGCTGGTTTTTAAAAAAAGAATGGTCCTTGTTAAAATCATTTAAATGGTTGTATGGGGGGCTAAGCCATCCGGTAGATTTTGTGAGATGGTATTTACCAAATATTGATGAGGTTATGGGTTATGGAATGATTAGTGCCAATGGAGAGCAGGCAGGTTTGAAAAATGAAGACACGATGCACTTTATTTTTAAGGCTAAGGATGGCCGCATAGCAAGGGTTAGTGGCGTTTATTCCTCACCAACACAACCCACAAAAAGGGATAGTACATTGAGCTGCATTTTGAGGGGAACTTTAGGTGCAAGCCAAGCCGATTATCATGAATTACGATACTCTGTCACAACAAATGAAGGTGAGGAGCGCATAGTGTATTGGGGTGACGAAAAACTCAAATATTATTACCGTTTTGAGGGGCAAACGCACCATGCCGGTGAATATCAAAATTATTTGGAATATTTTGCCGATAGCATTGAGCAAGGTTTTACGGCTTATCCAAACATGGAAGAAGGCATTGGAACGGTGGCCTTGTTGCAAGCCATGGATAGAAGTTTAGAAACAGGACTTCCCGTTAAAATTGCTGATGTAAAACAGGAATTTGGTCTAGAACTTCAAGCTTTATAAAATTGACCAAAGTTTAAAAATAGCATAGAATTATTGTTAAATTGCTAATATTAGCTAAAATTTTTGATACATCACCAGTTATTGGCCTGCCGCGCTATTGTTGGGTTTCAATCTTTTAAAATGCGTCAGGCCAAAGGTTTAATGAGATTAATTGTATAAATGTTTAAGGTTTTAAAGGTTTACTTTTTTATATTTTTTCTGGGTTTTGTTTTTTCATGTAATGCTACTGAAATTTGGGTAAGCAATACAGGAAAAGATACCAATTTGGGTACAAAGGAAAGCCCGCTTGCAACGTTAAATATGGCGTTACGTAAGGCCAGAAATATGCGCAGGTTGGGAGACCGTTCTATTAAAGATGGTATTCGTATTATTTTAATGGATGGTACTTATCTTTTGAATGAACCCATTTTTATAAGACCTGAAGATTCAGGGACTGCAGAAAGCCCCACAATTATAGAGGCCGAAACAAATGCCCATCCCGTTTTAAGTGGTGGAGTTTCAATAGCAAATTGGAAAAAAGCTGAAGCAATAAACGGGTTAAAGTCTGGATTGGTTTGTGTGGCTAATGCACCAAAAAAAGCAGGAAATATTTTAGATTTTAGGCAATTATGGGTAAACAGTGAAAAAGCTACTCGGGCCAAAAGTACGTCGGGTTCTAAAATGGAGAGAGTATTGTCGTGGAATAGGGAAGAGGAAACCTGTTGGATACCCTTTAAAGATAAATCTGTAAGCTTTGAGCCAGGCATGGAAATGTTTATTCAGCAATGGTGGGCAATAGCCAATTTACGGATAAAAAATATGGAGATTAAAGGTGATAGTGCTAAGCTTTATTTTGAACAGCCCGAAAGCCGTATTCAAAGTGAACATCCATGGCCAGCCCCTTGGATTTCTGATAAAACAGGAAACTCAGCTTTCTTTTTAAACAATGCTTTATGTCTATTGGACGAACCCGGTGAATGGTATTTAGATAAAGCAAATTCAAAAATATACTACTACCCAAGGAAAGGTGAAGATATGTCTTCAGCTAAGGTTGTTGCTCCTGTTTTAGAAAATTTGGTTGAAATAAATGGAACCGTAGATAATCCTGTTCAATATGTTTATTTTAAGGGTGTTTCGTTTCAGCACAGCAATTGGCTTCGTCCTTCAAAACAAGGCCATGTTCCTATTCAGGCAGGGATGTACCTGTTGGACGCCTATAAATTAAAAGAACCCGGTACACCAGATAAAGCAGGATTGGAAAATCAGGCTTGGATTGGCAGACCACGTGCGGCTGTAGAGGTTAATTTTTCCAACAACATTCATTTTCAAGAATGCACATTTGAACATTTATCATCAACAGGTTTGGATTTGAATAAGGGCACCAATAATAATTTGGTTCAGGGCAATTTATTTAAAGATATTGGTGGAAGCGCCATCAATGTTGGCGTTTTTTCCGAAGAGGCCTTTGAAACCCATTTGCCCTATAACCCAAAAGACGAACGTGAAGTCTGTTCAAACGAAACTATAGCTGACAATTTAATCACCGATGTCACTAATGAAGATTGGGGCTGTGTGGGCATTAGCGCGGGCTTTGTTAAAGATATCACTATTGCCCATAACACCATATCGGATGTTTCATACACTGGAATAGGTTTAGGTTGGGGTTGGACAAAAACAATAAATGCCATGAAGGGCAATCAGGTAGTTGCTAACAAAATTACACATTACGGCAAACATTTATATGATACAGCGGGTATTTACACCCTTTCTGCACAGCCCGAAAGCGTCATTAAAGAAAATGTTATTGATAGCATTTATTTCAATCCTTATGCGCACGACCCATATCATTGGTTTTATTTGTATACAGATGAAGGCTCGGCGTATTTTACTGTAAAGGATAATTGGGTGCCTTCTGAAAAGTTCCTTCAAAACGCCAATGGCCCAGACAATGTTTGGGCGAACAATAATGCTTTTGTAAGTGAACAGATTAAGCAAAACGCTGGGATTAGGAGTCCCTATAAATACTTACTGAAAGAAAAGGAAATAGATAAAAATTGGCCTTTACAGGAAGTACCTCATTTTGCAGCGGTTGAGTTGGTTGGCGATGGTTTCGATAATGCCAAAATCAAGGAGATTTCAAAAGTAAATGGGGTTATTGATGCACAATTATATCAATGGGAGAATCACATGGTCCTTTATGCCAAAATGAACCATGTTGAACATTTAAAGAATGAATTGAGCTTAGAATACCCGAATGCCAAAATCAAAACCTACAATGCGCCTGTTTATAATTTCAACAAATTTGAGCATTGTAAGGATTCTGATTTAGCTAGTGAATGGGAGCATATTCTACTAACAGCCAATTTGGTTGAAAATAAAAAGTTACAAGAAGAATACTTGCAATACCATAAAACACAATTTGAAGCATGGCCAGAGGTAGCTGAGGGGTTCTGTAATGCAGATTTTCAGCAATTGCAGGTTTTTAAAAATGGGCGGCAACTCATTTTGGCAATCAGCATTCCTAAAGGAGCCAGCTTAGACGAACTAAATCCAAAAACCACAGAGGACAATCCACGTGTTAACGATTGGAATGCCTTAATGAAAAAATACCAAACAGGAATAGAAGGTACAAAACCCAATGAAACTTGGGTGTTTTTAGAGAAACTAAACTAAATGAAACAGACTAACCATCAGTTTTTTGACTTTCTGGATTTTAATACCGACCTAACCAAAGAAGAAGGTGTTTCAAAATTATGGAAAGCGTGCAAACCCATTGATATTGTTCAATATCAGTTGGGAGTTATGCTCACCGTGCCTTTCCAATGCCAAATATTATCCAACGACATTGCTCCAGATTTTGATGTTCCAAAAAAAGACTACAATCTGTATTTACGTGCTTACGGTGATAAAATTTTAAGGGTTAGTATAGGTTTTGAAAAGGAGGTTGTCTTAGAATCACCTATGCTTCAAATGGCAGAAGATATTCAGGAAGTTAAATTGAATATCCAAAAGTCCAAAAACCAATGGATTGTTAAAGATAACAATGGCATAACCCGGGCTGTATTTGATTTGTCACATCCAGAGATTGACCATTGGAGTGATTTATTGCCAGCACCAGAAGAAACTATGCAAGCTACCTTTTACCCTGATGGTAAAAAAGCTGTTAAAGTTAGTGCGTATGATCAATTTTTCCCCGGTAGAATGGATGCTATGTGTTTGTCGTTTATTGAAAAGCATGATACACCAAGTAAAGCCACAATGTCATTCCACGCAAAACCAGATGAAAAATTTGTCGGAACGGGCGAGCGTTTTTCTAAAATGGATTTATCAGGTAATACATTTCAACTTAAAAATCAAGATGGCCAAGGCGTAAATAATAAACGTACCTATAAAAATATTCCCTTTTACCTTTCTAGTGAAATGTATGGTTTGTTTTTGCACACATCAACTTACTGCAAATTCTCGATGGCCGATTTTTCCACCAGATCCGTACAATTATTGGTTGAAGAGCCTGTAATGGATGTTTTTCTGATTGGTGAGGAAACTCCGGAAAAAATTATTCATCAGTACAAGAAAATAACAGGTTTTCCCACTTTGCCACCGCTTTGGAGTTATGGAATTTGGATGAGCAGAATGACCTATTTTTCCGAGGAAGAGGTGAATACAATTTGCGGAAGACTAAGAAGAGAAGACTTTCCATGCGATGTGATCCATCTAGATACCGGCTGGTTTAAGACAGATTGGCTTTGCGAATGGAAATTCAATGCAGAACGGTTTCCTGATCCCAAACGGTTTGTTTCAAATTTAAAACAAAATGGCTATCGGGTAAGTTTATGGCAAATGCCCTATATATCGGAAGATGCCGAACAGTATGAAGAAGCCATGGCTAACAATTACATTGGAAAATTAAATGCCGAAGTGATGAAAGGCGGATCTAATTTTAGCAATTTAGATTATGCAGGTAGTATTGATTTTACCTATCCAAAAGCGGTAGAATGGTATAAAAACCTTTTGCGTGAACTCTTAGAAATGGGCGTGACTTGTATTAAAACCGATTTTGGTGAAGAAATTCATTTGGATGCCAATTATCATAACATGACATCAGAAAGCCTTAATAATTTGTATGCTTTGCTGTATCAAAAGGCCGCATTCGAAGTAACAAAGGAAGTTACCGGTGATGGCATTATTTGGGCCCGGGCAGGATGGAGTGGTTGCCAACGTTACCCAATACACTGGGGTGGTGATGCCGCAGCCTCTTGGGATGGTATGGCAGGTTCTTTAAAGGGCGGACTGCACTTAGGACTTTCTGGTTTTGGTTTCTGGAGCCATGATGTGCCTGGTTTTCACGGCGTTCCTAACTTTATGAATTCTGTAATTCCCGACGATTTGTACGTGCGCTGGACGCAATTTGGTGTGTTTACTTCTCATATTCGCTACCACGGTACCTCAAAAAGAGAGCCTTATTATTATCCGAAAATTGCGGATGTAATTAGAAAATGGTGGAAGCTGCGTTATGCATTATTGCCATACATATTGCAAGAAAGTGAAAAGGCAACAACTTCTGGTTTTCCGGTGATTCGTGCATTGTTGATGCATTACCCAAAAGACAAAATGGTTTGGCATATTGACGACCAATATTGTTTTGGCGACGACTTTTTGGTTGCACCAATGATGAATTCCGAAAACAAAAGGGATGTGTATTTGCCCGATGGAAATTGGATTAATTTTTTCACAGGCGAAGAGGTTGCTAGTGATGGTTGGATTAAAGATTTTGAAGTGGATTTAATGGACATGCCAGTTTGGGTAAAAAAAGGAGCTGTAATTCCAATATATCCTGAAGCTGTGAATTGCACAGATGATATGGATTTGAGTAAAACCACAACCATTAAAATTGATAAATACTTTAAAGGAATTTGGAAACATCTAAATTTCATAAAATAAGAACTATAAAAACAACTAAAAAATAAGACAATGAGTGCAGTAATAACCAATGAGCAATTAAAACAGTTTAAAGAAGACGGTTTTTGCATTGTGAAAAACGTAATTCCGCAGGAACTAATAGAGCGTTTACGCGATGAATGCCAAAGATTCATTAAAGAAAAAGATGATGAAATGGACCGAAAAGGTGTTGAGGTTGATGAAATAAACCATAAGGGCAAGCGCTATTTCATTGCCCTCCGCTATAAAGATAGTGAGACCATGCAAGACCTCATTTTCGGTAAAGAAATGGAAGAAATTACCCGAAAGGTATTAGGGGAAGAGGTGTACCTGTTTCTAGAGCAATTCGTGGTAAAAGCTGCTGACAAGGGTATGACTTTTTCATGGCATCAAGATTCTGGGTATTTGGATTTTGACCACACACCGTATTTATCCGTTTGGTGCCCGTTGGATGACGTTACCGAAGAAAATGGTACGGTATATTTGTTGCCATACAAGGAAGCCGGTACAGAAAAGCGAATTGACCATATTCTTCAAGAAGGAACAAATGATAAAATCGGCTATTTTGGTGACAACCCTGGTGTTCCAGCGATTTTAAAAGCTGGTGATGTAGCTTTATTTTCAAGCACCTGTTTTCACAGAAGCGGCTCAAACACAACAAATAAATCGAGGCGAGTACTTTTAATTCAGTATTCAGCAGAGCCTATTTTAAAGAGCAATAATGAGCCTTTATATTGGGCAGAACCATTTATTGCAAAAGGTGAAAAAATAAGTGCATATTAAGATAATCAGTTAGAATTGCTCAGGGAGATGTTGAATTAGCAAACAATACTCTGGGCAATTGTGTTTTTTTAATCAGAATACATCAATTAGCCACCAACCATTAATCAACAACTAAAAAAATGAATATATACGACCAATTGGACTTTCTTGATTTTGCTGTAGTAGGCCTTTATCTCGTGGTTTTGGTAGGTTTAGGAGCTTGGTTTAGTTTGAGGAATAAACGTGGTGATGATGAAAATTACTTCTTGGCAGGTAATTCTTTGAGTTGGAAAAGTATTGGTTTCAATATGTGGGGAACAAATGTAGGGCCTTCCATGTTAATTGCCAACGCAAGTATTGGATACACCACAGGCATTGTTGCAGGAAACTTTTCTTGGTATGCATTCATTTTCATTTTTCTATTGGCTGTAGTTTTTGCTCCTCGATATTTAGGGGCAAGAGTACAGACCTTACCAGAGTTTATGGGTAAGCGTTTTGGGAATTCAACGCAAAATATTTTGGCTTGGTACACTATTGTAACTATACTATTAAGCTGGTTGTCGTTAACCCTATTTGCTGGAGGTATCTTGATACAGCAAATCCTCAATTTGCCCATGTGGCTTTCAGTAATTGTATTGTTGCTTATTGCCGCATTTTTTACCCTGGCCGGGGGATTAAAAACCATAGTGTACACAAACGTTATACAAATGGTTTTGCTTATTGTGGTTTCGGTAATTCTCATGTGGGTAGGTCTAGATCGTGTGGGTGGCTTTGGCCAATTGGTAAGTGATACGCCATCAAATTACTGGAATTTATTCTTGCCTTCAGATGATGCCAATTACCCATGGATAGCGATACTTTTGGGTTACCCAATTATGGGAGTTTGGTTTTGGTGTACCGATCAATCTATGGTGCAATCAGTCTTAGGTGCAAAAAATGTAAAAGAAGGACAATTGGGAGCCAACTTCACCGCTTGGTTAAAAATAATCGATGTGCCGTTGTTCATTTTGCCTGGCATTATGTGCTTTGTATTATTTCCGGCTTTAGAAAATCCAGATGCCGCTTACATGACCATGGTTACCGAGTTATTTCCAACTGGTATGAAAGGCTTGGTTATGGCAGTTTTAATTGCCGCTTTGGTAAGTACTATCGATTCTTCATTAAACGCATTGAGCACGGTTTTTACTATGGATGTGTATGTTAAAAAGTTTCAGCCCAAGGCAAGCCAGAAGAAAATAGTTAAAGTAGGTCATATTGTTACCGTGGCGGGAGCCATCATATCCATTTTCATCACATTGGCCATTGATAGTATAAAAGGATTAAATCTTTTTGATGTTTTCCAATCTGTTTTAGGCTTTATAGCGCCACCAATGTCAGTCGTGTTTTTGTTTGGTGTACTTTGGAAAAAAACAACGGCAAGGGCAGCCAATAGCATTTTGGTTTTTGGAACTTTATTCAGTTTGACTGTGGGGATTTTATACTTATGGGTATTTCCTAACGACCCAGAAAGTGCCGTTAAAATTTGGCCACACTTTTTACTGTTGTCTTTTTTCATTTTTGTGATTTTGGCTTTGGCTATTGTTGTGATTTCCCTATTGGACAAAAGAAGTGCGCCGTTTAAAAGCACTTTGGATTTTAGCGGATTAACAAAGGTTGCCCCGAAGGTAAAACTGTTGTGGGCAGTGTTGTTTGCTATCATGATATGTCTATATATTTATTTTAACGGAAATTAATTGAAAATAAATTGAACATGATAAAAAATACCAACGACGGAACCAATAATCCACCCACATTACGAGTAGATATAAACTATGGAACTCTTGATGATTTACCATCATTTTCAACTGGTCCAAAAGGAAGTGATCACGAAAAACACGTGGCTATTTCAAAGGCTGGTTTTGGCGGCATCCAAGATGGCAACCCAGAGTTGTGTAAAGAGTTTGGTTTACAATTAACAGCACATGCTAGAATAAATAAGGTTGGCGATTTAGATGAGTTAATGCCAGTATGGAAAAACGGAAATTACAATTGTGCCAGTATCCATTTGGGTTGGGGTATGGAGAGCGATGAAGAAATGGACAACTTGGTAAGCTATGTGATAAAAAGATCTGAAAAATTTGATTTCCCTATTTATATCGAAACGCATCGAGCTACCGTCACACAAGATTTATGGAGAACCGTAGAATTGACAAAGCGCTTTCCGGAAATCCGTTTTAATGGCGATTTCTCACATTGGTACACTGGGCAGGAAATGGTGTACGGTGGGATAGAAAATAAATGGAAATTTATCCAACCGGTGTTCGATAGGGTACGTTTTATGCACGGTAGAATAGGCAATCCGGGCTCCATTCAAGTGGATGTAAAAGACAAAAACGCAAGTTATGTTCAGGATTTTAAAGAAATGTGGAAGCGTTCGTTTTTAGGTTTTTTAAAATCGGCAAAACCTGGTGATTATATCTGTTTTACGATAGAATTGCTTAAAGCCGAAATATTTTATGAAAGAACGATTTTAGATAAAAACGGTAAAGAACAAGAAGAAGGCGACCGCTGGCAACAGGCTTTGTTGTATAAAGAAATTATTCAAGAGTGTTGGGAAGCGGCTCAAAAAGAACTAAATTAATAACTTCAAACCAGGCGTCATAAAATTTAAAACAGCTGTAAAAGGCACTTACAATCTTAAATTGGAAGGTGATAAGAACACACTAAACATTAAATAAGAAAATGGAACATAAAAAAGGAAGTTTAAAAAGCACAATCACTGTATCGCTTACTAATTATCTCGATGCTGGAGCAATTGTAGCAGGAGCTAGTGGTTTGACGCTGTGGCAAAATTACCTCGGCCTTACAGAGGGGCATCTTGGTTGGCTTAATGCTATTAGTGCCAACGCTTTTGGAGCAGCTATTGGCGCAATTATAGGCGGTTTTCTTGCCGATAAATATGGTAGAAAAAAGATTTACACCTACAATATGTTGGTGTATATGTTGGGGGTTGCCATTATCATGTTCACGATAAATTTTCCGATGTTGCTAGCAGGGTTTTTAATTACAGGCATATCGGTTGGGATAGGTGTTCCTGCGTCATGGACATATATTTCCGAAAATTCCGAGGTTAAGAATCGCGGTCGCAACATGGGTATTTCGCAGTTTGCCTGGGGCGTGGGACCAACGATAATTTTGATTTTAGGTATGTTGCTAGCCCCGGGTAAAGGTGATGCTTCGGCCGGTGTTTTGTTTGAATATGTGAAAGATGTCGCAGCAATGTTCATAGGTAGCGATGCAAGTATTGAAGCTGTTAATGTTTTCAGTAGTCGTCTTATTTTTGGTTCTTTATTTATTGTGGCGTTTATAGCATGGAACCTTCAGCGAAAGCTAGATGAATCAAAAGATTGGCTAGAAGCCAAGCAGAAGCAAAGTCTGGAAAAAAAGCCAAGTGTTTTCTCATCATTCGGAACACTTTTTACCAACAAAGTAAATATTCGTACCATTCTTTTTCTCGCGGGAATTTACGTTACCTGGAACATGGTGGCTTCAGTAATGGGCTTTTTTCAACAGCATATTTATGAAACGGCTGGCGGACTTTCAAACGAACAGGCCAATATGGTTTCTGCCATACAGTGGCTTGTTATTATTGGGGTAACTTATTTCGGTTTTGCCATGACAGTTGATAAGGTTAATCAGCGTTGGCTCTATTTTGTCGGGACGTTAATAGGTATATTGGCGTGGTGTATTTTAATTTTTGTTGGGATAAAAAACCATGTGGCTTTATGGACGTTTACCATTCTTTGGGGTATTCACGCAGGATTAAGCGTACAGGCGTTTTATGCACTTTGGGCTTCCGAACTCTTTCCAGCCAAATACCGTGCAGCGGCCCAAGGTGTTATGTTCTTTGTAGTTAGGGCTATAGCAGCGATATGGGGGTTTGGATTTGTTTTCATTTATGGAGAACACGGAGAAGGGTTCCACACTGCTGCTAATGTTATGATAGGCTTACTCATTGTCGCTTTAATAATAGGAACGATTTGGACTCCAAAAACACAGGGAAAAACATTAGAGCAAATTACAGAAGAAAGATATGGAGACGATATTTAAAAAAGTATTGGTAATATCTTAAAAAGGAAACAAATGGATAAATCTTTTTCACCGAATGCTTCTTCCGCTTCAACATGGGTTTGGTATCCAGGTGATTACGAAATATGGTTGAGTAACAAAATGCAAGTAAGGCGAACCGAACGTGAAGCTATTTTTCCTCCGCTTTGGCGCTATTACAGCCCTTATCCGTTGGTAACCTTTCAAACTGAAGTGGATATTCCTGAGGAAGATGACGTAAAAATTTATTCAGAAGGGGCATTTCAATTACTTGTGGATGATGTTCAAATCTATGGTCAACCCAAATCCATTACAATTCCTACAGGAAAGCATAAAATATCTTTAAAAGTATATAATCAAGAAGTATTGCCAGCCATTTTTATTGATGGACAATATGTGAAATCAAATGAAACTTGGCAAGTAACTAATGAAGATAAACTTTGGATTGATGAAACGGGCAAAGCTCAACAATCTGGAACACCATGGGTGCCTGTAGGCTATTGGAATTTCGATTCGCCAGAAAATAAGCCTTCGGAATTTAGGCTCGCAACCGAACCTTGGGATGCGAAAAAAACAGAAAAAGTGGTTTCCGGTGAGTTATTTGATTTTGGTAAAGAAACCTTTGGTTGTATTAAAATCGATGGTTTAAAAGGGATAGGGAAGCTAGCTTTGTATTATGGTGAATCTCGAGAAGAGGCTTTGGATACTGAAAAATGTGAAACATTGGATTGTTTATCATTTGATGGAAATCAATCCGAGACCTTTACACTTGAAGGTTCAAAAGCCTTTCGATATGTTCAAGTGCAAAAAGATGATTCTGTTCAGTACGACTCTATCTCAATGCTTTACGAATATCTTCCATTAGAATATAGAGGAAGCTTTGAGTGTTCAGACGAATTATTGAACAACATTTGGGATGTTTCGGCATACACAATGCACCTCACAACCCGCGAATTTTTTATCGATGGCATTAAACGCGACCGCTGGATTTGGTCAGGAGATGCCTACCAAAGTTATTTAATGAACTATTATTTGTTCTTCGATTCACCATCTGTAGAACGTACAATTGTGGCACTTCGTGGCAAGGAACCCGTTACAGCGCACATAAACACCATTATGGATTATTCGCTATATTGGTTTGTGGGCATTTACGATTACTATTTGTACACCGGAGATACCAAGTTTATAAAGACCTTCTATTCGCGGATGAAATCGCTCATGGAGTATTGCTTGGGTAGAAGAAACCAAAAGGGATTTTTAGAACCTTTGGAGGGAGATTGGGTATTTATAGATTGGGCTGATGGTTTACCAAAAACAGGTGAAGTAAGTTTTGAGCAAATGCTATTATTACGAAGCTTGGAAGCCATGACTGTTAGTGCGGAAATTGCAGGAGAGGACGAAGACCAAAACAAATACCGAAAATTAGCAAATGATTTAAAGTTGAAATTATTCGATGTGTTTTGGGACGATGAGGAAAATGTAATGAAACACCATCGTATCGATGGCCAAATACAGGATATGGTTACCCGTTATGCCAATATGTTTGGGATCTTTTTCAATTATTTTACTGAAGAACAAAAGCAAAGTGTAAAGGAAAAGGTTCTGTTGAATGATAATATTCTTCAAATCAGGACGCCATATATGCGCTTTTACGAGCTGGAAGCCCTGTGTGCAATGGGTGAACAGGAATTTGTTTTGGATGAAATCCGAGACTATTGGGGAGGTATGATGGATTTGGGAGCAACTTCGTTTTGGGAAAAATACAATCCGAATCAAAGTGGTACAGAACATCTTGCCATGTATGGCAGGCCTTACGGAAAAAGCCTCTGTCATGCTTGGGGGGCAAGTCCCATTTATCTGTTTGGCAGGTATTATTTGGGTGTAGAACCCACGACTCCAGGCTATTCGGAATATACGATTAAACCCAATTTGGGCGGTTTAAAATGGATGGAAGGTAAAGTGCCGACACCAAAAGGTTCCGTAAATTTGTATTGCAGCACACAAGAAATAAAGATAAGCGCTTCAGAAGGCAAAGGCACTTTAATTATTAAAAGTAAAACCAAACCTTCAACAAACTTTGGAAATATAGAAAGTTTAGGGAACGATAAATATCAATTAGATGTTAAATCTAATACGTCTTATACAATTAAATATAACGCACTATAAATTTTTAATGACAAAAGATTCTAAAGTAAAATACCCAATAATTAGAATATTAAACATTCTATTTTTATTTGTTTTTTTATTTCTAACTAATCTTAAAGGGGCAGAACATATTGGTTTGTATCTTTTTTATACCATTTATTTATGGATGTTTATTGTTTTAAGCGTTTTAGAAATTAGATTTTTTGTTTTGAATAAAGGAATATTTAAGAATAATAGCTTATCTATAAATGGATGGTTTTTTATGATTTTTGTTTGTTCTTTTACTTTGATTGTTTGGAATATGATTGCTTTACACAGCTCTAATTGAGATTAATAACAAGTTTTTAAAAATGAAAAAAATGAACAAGTTTATCAATAAACTCTCTTATTTTTTAGCCGTTGTAGGTTTTTCAGCAATGGCGCAAAACACCGAAATTCAATATTTATCGGGAACCGGATATCAAGACACCAAAGAATGGGAATTTAAAGTATCCGACGGCCGAAAAAGTGGCGAGTGGAGTACCATTAACGTACCTTCGGTTTGGGAACAGGAAGGTTTCGGGAAATATCAGTACGGTATCCGTTTTTACGGAAAGCCGTTTCCAGATGGGATTGCCGATGAAGTTGGCGAGTACAAATACAAATTTACTGTACCAAAAGAGTGGGAAAACAAGCGTATTAAAATTGTGTTTGATGGCTCGATGACCGATACCAAGGTTCGAATCAACGGGCGCTCTACAAGCGACGACGAACATCAAGGGGCGTTTTATAGGTTTAAATACGAAATCACTGATTTGCTGAAATTCGGAAAAGAAAATGTACTGGATGTTACCGTCAGCAAAGAATCGAAAAACGCAAGTGTTAACTTAGCCGAACGTCGTGCTGATTACTGGAATTTTGGGGGTATATTCCGTCCGGTGTTTTTAGAAGCACTTCCGCCAACACATATAAATTATGCTGCTTTAAGGGCGGAAGCCGATGGTTTGTTTGAGGCTAATATTTTCGTTGGAAATGCAGTTAAAGATATGTCAGTTGAAATAAATATTTTTGATGAAAAAGGGAAGAAAATTGGTAATACTCTTAAAGCTGAAGGTGTTGTTGGCTCAGATAAAATTCATGTGTCAGGACAATTTGGTAATGTAAAACAATGGACTGCCGAAACCCCAAACCTTTACAAGGCTGATATTAAATTATTAAAGGCTGGTGAATTGGTGCATCAAATTTCCGAAACTATTGGTTTTAGAACCATTGAAATAAGAGAAGGTGATGGTATCTACGTAAACGGCCAACGAGTTTTAATGAAAGGGGTAAACCGCCATAGTTTCTGGCCAGAATCGGGCAGAACTTTAAACACCGAATTGAATTATGCTGATGTTCGTTTGATTAAAGAAATGAACATGAATGCGGTGCGCCTATCGCATTACCCACCAGACCCAGATTTTCTTAAAGCTTGTGATGAGCTTGGACTATATGTAATGGACGAATTAGGCGGATGGCACGGCCATTACGATGATGCTGTTGGAAAAAAATTGGTAAAAGAAATGGTTACGCGCGATTTAAATCACCCAAGCATCATTTTTTGGTCCAACGGAAATGAAGGTGGCTGGAACACCAATTTAGATAACCAATTCGATATTTGGGATTTACAAAAACGTCCTGTTTTGCATCCGCAGCAAGAACATAACGGTGTTGAAACCATGCATTACCGCTCGTATGGTGAGACGTTGGAATATTTTAGAGATGATAATATTTTTATGCCTACTGAATATCTGCATGGATTATATGATGGTGGCCATGGAGCAGGATTTGATGATTACTGGGAAATCATGCGCAAGCATCCTCGTGGTGGAGGAGGCTACCTTTGGGTTTTTGCTGATGAAGGTATTGTCCGAACTGACCAAGATGGACGTATCGACAACCAAGGCAACTATGGTGCCGACGGTATAGTTGGTCCACATCACGAAAAGGAAGGCAGTTTCTTTACGGTAAAAGAGGTGTGGTCGCCGGTGATGATTATGAACAATCCAAAATTACCAACAGATTTTGATGGAACATTTAACATTGAAAACCGTTACGATTTTACCAATACCAGCACTTGTACATTCGAGTGGGAGTTGGTAAACTTTGCTTCATCATTAAAAAACGGAAAGGAAATCCGCAAAAGCTTCGAAAAAGGAACTGTAAAAGCACCAAACATTGAACCCCACGGTGACGGTGAGTTGAAATTGGATTTACCGAATAGTTGGCAAAGTGCGGATGTGCTGTATGTAAAAATCACGGATAAAAACGGACATGAATTATGGACATGGGATTTTACTTGGGATAAAAAAGTAGGTTTAAAATTAACTTCTGGAAAAGTAAAACTGGATGAAACTGATGAATCCTATACCGTTTCAGCTGGAAAAACTCAAGTAAAGATTGATAAGGCGTCTGGTAAATTAGTTGAGGTTCAGCAAAATGGAAGCACGATTAGTTTTGCCAATGGGCCAAAAATAATCATGGCGCGTCGTGGAGATAGAACCTTGGATGGTACTGTAAATCCAGATTTCTTAAAAGGAGAAGACCGAATTTACAAGGAATTTGATTGTTGGGATGACGAGGTGAATTGTTCTGAAAAATTGTTGAATATTTCAGCCAAAGAAGAAAAAGGAAAAGTGGTTGTAGAAGCCAATTACCACGGAGTTCTTCAAAAGGTAATTTGGACCATTGATGGAGAAGGATTAATCCAGTTGGATTACGAATACGAATATAACGGCGTAGTAGATTTGGCGGGTATGTATTTCGATTATCCCGAAGACAAAATGACATCTAAAAAATGGTTGGGTGATGGGCCGTATCGTGTTTGGCAGAATCGTTTAAAAGGAACCACTTTAGATATTTGGGAGAATAATTACAATGACCCGATTCCGGGCGAATCGTTCGAATATCCTGAATTTAAAGGCTATTTCAATAACTGGCAATGGGCAGAATTTACTACAGAAGAAGGTAAAATTTATATTGAAAATAAAGGAACAGATACGTATTTGGGTGTTTATTCTCCGAGAGATGGTCGTGATGCATTGTTGTATACAATCCCAAATACAGGAATTGCTGTTTTGGATGTAATTCCGCCAGCCAGAAATAAAGTTAATGCTACTGATTTATGTGGACCTTCATCACAACCAAAATGGTTAAATGGATTGCAAAAACGTACGGTGTATTTAAAATTTGATAAATAAACACGTCATTACGAGGAGCGCGAAGTATGAGCGACAAAGTAATCTCATAAATAAATGTATGATTGTTTCACTTCTTTCGCAATGACAAAAACAATTATCTGTTTCGGTGTCACACTGAGCGCAGTCGAAGTGTTTTTAAAAATATAGGGTAAAATGAAATCAAAAAATATATTTCAAATAGTTGCAGTAATCGGCTTTTTAGCTTCAATGGTAGCTTGCGTTTCGAAACCAGAAAAACCAATAAAACGCGAAATCACTGATGCTGTAATGCAAGAGATTCATAACGAAATTAAAACGCCCTACAAATACGGATTGGTGATGGTACCAACAGATAACTCCTATAAAATGGATTGTCCGAGTATCTTTAGAAAGGATGATAAATGGTACATGACCTATTTAATTTTTGAAGGTCGCGGTTACGAAACATGGTTAGCAGAAAGTGATGATTTATTGAATTGGAACCACTTAGGAAAAGTGATGTCCTTTTCAAAAGACACGACGGAATGGGACGTAAACCAAAAAGCTGGATATATCGCTCTACAAGACCCGACTTGGGGTGGTTCATATGCATGGGAACCATATAACAACAAATATTGGATGAGCTATTTTGGAGGAAATACCACAGGCTATGAAGCAGGTATTTTATCCATGGGAATGGCTTATACAGATGAATTGCCAACCTATCCACATGAATTTAAACGATTAGATAAGCCTGTGTTATCACCTCACGATTCCACGGTAAAATGGTGGGACAATAGTACCATGTACAAAAGTTCGGTTATTCGCGATTTTGATAAAGAAACCGGGCATGAATTCATTATGTATTACAATGCTCGTGGCGATAGTATCAATCCTGCCAAAGGGGCTGAACGTATTGCTATGGCGGTTTCCAATGACATGAAACATTGGGAACGTTTTGGCGATAAACCGTTAATCAATCATCATCGAGGAATTTCGGGAGATGCCTACATTCAACGAATTAACGATACTTGGGTAATGTTCTATTTCGGTGCATTTTGGACGGGTTGGGACCAAGGTGCCTTTAACCGTTTTGCGGTTTCTAACGATTTGACGCATTGGAAAGACTGGGAAGGCGACAATTTAATTGAATCATCAGAACCATATGATGACATGTTTGCGCACAAATCTTTTGTTATAAAACATAACGGAATCGTTTACCATTATTATTGCGCCGTAAACAAAGCGGGGCAACGCGGTATTGCCCTGGCAACGTCAAAAGATATAGGAAAAAGCGATTTACACTTTGTAGCCCCACCAAAAGATGAAGAAAAATAAACTCATATTATTCTTGGCATTAGGATTGTCGTGTTTGCTGCATGCACAAACGGTTACAGGCGAACCTGCCGGAATTCCAGAAACACCAAAGAAGTACCATTTTGCACCATGGGAAGACCCCTTGGTTACGAGTATCAATAGGCAACCAGCAAGAGCAACGGCATACTCCTATAAAACTGTTGGAGATGCTTTGGAAGGCAACCGTGAGAAGAGTCGGTTTTTGTCTTTAAATGGCGAATGGGACTTCAAATATTCGGTAAACCTTGATACAGCACCTAAAGATTTTTATAAAAAGGAAGTTGAAAATTGGGATAAAATTGAAGTGCCTTCCAATTGGGAATTAAAAGGCTATGATATTCCTATCTATAAAAGTGCCGTGTATCCATTCCGACCAATAAACCCGCCATTTGTTCCAAAGGATACGAATGGTATTGGTTCTTATCAAACAAAATTCAAAGTACCAAGTGAGTGGCAAAAGAACATGGTCGTAACGCTTCATTTTGGTGCAGTGAGTTCGGCATTTCAAGTATGGTTGAATGGTGAATTTTTGGGCTATGCTGAAGATAGTTGTTTGCCATCGGAATTTAATGTTTCACCCTATTTAAAGGAAGGTGAAAACGTTTTATCTGTGCAAGTAATGCGCTACAGCGATGGTGCTTATTTGGAAGACCAAGACCATTGGCGCATGAGTGGCATTCAGCGTGAAGTGTTCATCATGGCAGAGCCGAAGTTGCACATCCAGGATTTCTTTTATCAAACCAAATTGGATAAAAATTATGAAGATGCCATTTTTCAACTTCGACCAAAACTGGAAAACCTAACGGGCGATACCATTAGAAATGCTGCTTTTGAGTTTCAACTATACAACGACAAAAATGAACCTCTTTTTGAAAAACCAATCGATACTCTGGCAAAAGCGATTGTAAATGAAAGTTATCCTAGATTGGATAATGTGCGTTTTGGATTTTTTGAAAAGAAGATTGAAAATCCAAAAAAATGGAGTTCTGAAGAACCGAATCTATACACATTGGTGATGACCTTGAAGGATGAAAACGGAAACATTTCCGAAGTTAAATCCTGTAAAGTAGGCTTCCGTTCAATTGAATTCTCTAAAGAAAATGGTAAACTACTTATCAATGGGAAAGAAACTTATGTTTATGGTGTAAACCGTCACGACCATCATTCTGTCCGCGGAAAAGCTTTAACGCGTCAAGATATTGAGGACGATGTAAAAACCATCAAGAGATTCAATTTTAATACCATTCGAACCAGTCATTATCCTAACGACCCCTATTTTTATGAGTTATGCGATACATATGGAATTATGGTGATGGATGAAGCTAACTTGGAAACGCATGGTTTGGGTGGAAAATTAAGTAACGATGCACAATGGACACCTGCTTATGTGGAGCGTATGAGCCGTATGGTAGAGCGCGACAAAAATCACCCGAGTATTATTTTTTGGAGTTTAGGTAATGAAGCGGGTAAAGGGCCAAATCATACAGCTATGGCAGCTTGGACACATGATTTTGATATCACAAGACCAATTCATTATGAACCAGCACAAGGAAATCCACGTTTAAAGGGTTATATTGATGAACGCGACCCAAGATACCCTTCAACGGGCGACCATGCTCATCGTTTTGAAAATCCACAAGATGAACCTTATGTGGACATCGTGAGCCGTTTTTATCCAGGTGTTTTTACGCCTAAATTTTTGGTGGACAAAAATGCAGATATACGCCCTATTTTGTTTGTAGAGTATTCACATTCTATGGGGAATTCTACTGGAAATTTAAAAGAACTTTGGGACGAATTTAGGTCATTACCACGAATCATTGGTGGGTGCATTTGGGATTTTAAAGACCAAGGTTTATTGAAAGTTGATGAAAAATCAGGAAAAGAATTTTATGCCTATGGCGGCGATTTTGGTGAAAAATTGCACGATGGTAATTTCTGCATCAATGGTGTTGTTGCCTCAGATGGGAGACCAAAAGCTGCCATGTACGAAAACAAATGGGTGTATCAACCTGTGACTTCAAGTTTAAATGTTTATGAACTGACCATGAAAAATCGTCAGAGCACAAAGTCCTTAAAAGATTATATTCCAGTACTTCAAATTTTGGAAAATGGTTCTGTCATAAAAGAAGAAATATTGAGTCCGTTTGATTTGGAAGCTGGAAAAATGACCGTTTTAAATGTAAAACGATACCTTCCTAAGTTAAAGGCGAATACTGAGTATTTCCTTAATATAAGTTTCAGACTTTCAAAAGATGAATTGTGGGCAAAAAAAGGATTTGAGGTTGCTATGGACCAGTTTTCACTGAAACCAAAAGAAAAGATTAATTATTCTTCAAAAGCATCCAAAGATTTATCAATTTCTGAAACAGACAAACATTATGAAGTCAACGGAACAGATTTCAACATCAAAATAGATAAAGAAAATGGAGCTTTAAGTTCATATGTGTTTGAAGGCGAGGAACAAGTATTTGCACCGTTATTGCCAAACTTTTTTCGGCCTTTAACTGATAACGATGCTAAGGGTTGGAAGCCCCACAAAGTGTTAAAGCAGTGGTACGTTAATGAACCGAGTTTAACTTCGGTAAAAACAGAAGAATCTGGAGATGATATGATTATTGTTTCAAAGTACGAAATGATGAAAGATAGAGCCCATGTAAAAATAACCTATAACATTAAACCCGATGGCATCATAAAAGTCGATTATGAGTTAAAAGTTTCAACCGATTTACCAAACATTCCTAAAGTGGGGATGCAAATGGGAATTAAGGATGATTTTAGACAAATTTCATGGTATGGTAAAGGCGAAAAGGAAAATTATGTCGATAGAAGTTTTGGTTTCCCGATAGGGCGTTACAGTTTGCCTTTGCAAGATTTTATGGAGCCTTATGTTCGTCCTCAAGAAAATGGCAACAGAATCGAAGTAAGGTGGTTGGCCAGCACTACAGAGAATAAAAATGAAGGCCTTTTAGTGGTGGGTAATCAACCGTTGAGTATGAGCGTTTGGCCGTATACTGAAGACAATATCAACGAAGCCAAACATACTTACGATTTAAAAGAATCGGGATATTTAACCTTAAATATCGATTTGATTCAAATGGGAATTGGTGGTAACGATAGTTGGTCGCCAGTTGGAGCACCGATGGAAAAGTATCAGATTCCTTCCAAGGATTATGAATATAGTTTTTACCTCGTGCCATTCAAATTGAACAAAAATGGTTTAAACAAAACACTCAATAAATTTCAATATTAATGCGGGTTAAAGCGCTACATATCGCTCTTTTTTTGCTTGTTTTTGAAGTATCTTGCAAGAAAGTACAAAAAAATGATATGGCTTATTTTGAGCCAACTGAGGATAGCGCCAAACCTTGGGTATATTGGTATTGGTTAAAAAGTGCCTATTCAAAAGAAGGAATTACGGCTGATTTGGAGGCTATGAGACAGGCAGGAATTCAAGGGGCCTATTTAATGACCATAAAAGGACCAGGTGATGAGCCCTTGATAAATCCTCCCATAGTTCAATTGAGTAAAGAATTTTGGGAATTGGTGCATTGGGCATTAACTGAAGCTGATAGATTGGGGCTAAAGATAGCGTTTCATCCAGCTGATGGTTTCGCGGTGGCAGGTGGCCCATGGATAACTCCACAACTGTCCATGCAAAAAGTGGTCTGGGCAGATACGATTGTGAATCATTCTGAGTTAAAAAACCTAGAGTTGCCAATTCCAATTCATTACGAAGACTATTATAAAGACATTGCAACCTTCGCTATTCCTGTTAAAGAACCTTTTAAAACCTCTATAGAACTTCAGCCAAAAGTAACGACATCCGATGGTGAATATGCCAATTTTTTAACGGATAATTCAAAAGTGGAAACTCAGTTAAGAATGTCTGAACCGGGCTATATTCAATATGAATTCAAAAACCCTTTTCATTGTAAATCCATTCAAATTGAAACTAAGGGGAATAATTATCAAGCACATCGTTTGCTTGTTGAAGTTAGTGATGATGGTGTTAACTTTAAAAGTCTTGGAAGATTGGAAACACCGCGTTCGGGTTGGCAAGACACTGATGCTTTTTACACGCATAGTTTGTCGGCAACTGCCAAATATTTCCGATTTGTTTACAATCCGGAGGGTTCCGAACCTGGTGCCGAAGATATTGATATGGCAAAGTGGAATTCACCTTTTAAAGTCACCAAAATCATTCTTTCTGAAGAACCTAAAATTGATAACTATCAAGGAAAGTCTGGTGCTGTTTGGCGTATCAGTTCTCGAAACAATAAGAACCAGATTCCAAATTCAGACTGCGTTAATATGGAACAAATAGTGAATATTTCACAATTTGTAGATACCAAGGGCAATCTAAATTGGGAAGCGCCCCAAGGCAATTGGCGTATCATTCGTTTTGGACATACATCAACTGGGCATGAAAATGCCACTGCTGGAGGCGGACGAGGTTTAGAAGTAGATAAATTCAATAAAGATGCTATTCGTTTTCAGTTAAACCATTGGTATGGGGAAATGCGTCGTGTTGCAGGCGAAGAATTGGCGGAGAAAGTAGTTGAGATTCTTCATATGGATAGTTGGGAATGTGGCAGCCAAAATTGGTCGCCCCTGTTTAGAGAGGAATTCAAAAACCGTCGGGGTTACGACATTGTGCCCTACTTGCCTCTTATGGCGGGAATTCCATTGGATAACATTGAAAAATCTGAGGTGATTCTATATGATGTTAGAAAAACCATATCCGAATTAGTTGCCGATAATTTTTTCGGAACATTGAAAGAGGAAGCAATAAAAACAGGTGTGAAGTTCAGTACCGAAAATGTTGCACCAACAATGACTAGTGATGGTTTGCTGCATTTTAAATATGTAGATTATCCGAGCGGTGAATTTTGGTTTAGAAGCCCAACGCACGACAAGCCAAACGATATGTTAGATGCCATTAATGGCGGCCATATTTACGGTCGAGATATTATTCAAGCTGAGGCTTTTACCCAACTTAGAATGGATTGGGACGAGCACCCCGGAATTTTAAAAACTATGGCCGATAGAAATTATGCTTTGGGCATAAATCGATTTTTTTACCATGTATTTGTGCACAATCCTTGGTTGGATAGAAAACCAGGTATGACTTTAGACCCGATTGGCACCTTTTTTCAGCGTAATCAAACGTGGTGGGAACCGGGAAGTGCCTTTTTCGAGTATTGCAAAAATGTACAATTTCAATTGCAAAAAGGAAAACCGGTTATAGATTTTGCGGTGTTTACAGGTGAAGACATTCCCTCGCGCTCTGTTTTGCCAGATAGATTAGTGTCCTTTATACCAAATGTTTTTGGAGGGGCTCGTGTGGCTTCAGAAAAAATACGTTTGGAAAATATAGGTCAACCCATAGCAAGAATGCCCAAAGAGGTAAAATATTCTAAAAACAGTACCGATTTATCCCATTGGGTAAATGCGTTAAATGGCTATAAATATGATTCTTTTAACAGTGATGTATTGCTGAATGCCGAAGTAAAAAACGGTAATGTCGTTTTCAAAAATGCATTAGAATATAAATTTTTGGTTTTTCCAGATCATCGAAAAATGATGCCTACCAACATGATGTCTTTGGCTGTAGCAAATAAAATCTTGCAGTTAGTAAAAGATGGAGCCACCATTCTAGTTGGTGAAAAGCCTAAAGCTATTACAGGATTTAAAACAGATAAACAAGAATGGCAATTGGTTGTTGACGAACTTTGGTCGGGCAATGGAGAAAAACTATGGCCATTAGGAAAAGGAAAAGTGATTCAACTTCCTTATTTAGGAAATGATTTTTCAGAATTGGGTGTTGAACCAAATGTTTTGGTAAATAAAAAGGATGCTGGTACTTTGGCATGGACAGAGCGCCAAATGGAGGAAGAGTCCATCTATTTTTTGTCAAATCAAAAAGAGGAAACGCAAATGTTAGATGTTTCGTTTAGAGTGATTGGGAAAGTACCAGAATTATATCATCCTATTTCAAATGAAACCAAAGTTTTGGAAAATTGGAAAGTTGAAAACGGCCGAACCATCATTCCGTTACAATTTCAGCCTAATGAAGCCTATTTCATCATTTTTAAGGAAGGTTCAAATAAAAAGGTTTCACTGGGAAAACCGAATTGGTCAAGTTTTGAAACATTAGAAACTTTAAATGAAAATTGGATGCTTCAGTTTGATAACCATTTCAACGGGCCTTTAAAACCAATCGAAATTAATGAGCTATTCGATTGGGGTACATCAACAAACGATAGTATTAAATACTATTCAGGAACAGCAACTTATTCCAAAGCCTTCAATTGGGATAGTCATTCAAAAGATGATTTGTGGTTGCAATTTGAAGACATCAATAACATTGCTGAAGTAACATTAAACGGAACGTCTTGTGGAATCATTTGGACGTATCCGTATCTAACAAACATTTCTGAAGCCATAAAAAAAGGTGAAAACAACCTGGTTGTAAAAGTGACAAATACGTGGGCCAACCGATTGATTGGCGATGAAAAACTACCAAAAGACAAGCGTTTAACATGGACAACGGCTCCTTATAGATTGGATGATACTATGATGGTAAAGTCCGGATTATTGGGTGCTGTACAAATAATAAAAGAAAATGAAAAATAGATTAGTAACTACCTTAATATGTTTTTTCTGTATTTTAAGCATATATGCAGAAATAAAACTTCCCGCATTATTTACAGATAATATGCTGCTTCAGCAGAACATGGAAGCACCTATTTGGGGTTGGGGAACAAAAAATGAAATGCTTCAAATTACCACATCATGGAATTCCAAATCTTATGAGGTAAAGGTTGATAAAAATGGAACATGGCATACAAAAATTAGTACGCCAAAAGCTGGTGGAACCTATAAAATAATTATAAAACAGGGTTCAGAAACCAAAACAATCAATAATGTTTTAATAGGTGAAGTTTGGCTATGTTCTGGACAATCTAACATGGAAATGCCATTAAAAGGTTTTCCTGGGCAACCTGTAAATGGAGGTAATGAAGCCATTGTTGATTCAAGAAACAACAATATTCGATTTATAAGTGTGCCGCGTTCTACCGTTTTAGAACCTAATGATGATTTTGAAGGCCATTGGCAGATTGCTTCGCCACAAACCACGGGCAATTTTAGTGCTACGGCTTGGTATTTTGGGTCGCTGCTTCAAAAGGTTTTGAATGTTCCTGTTGGCTTGATAGAAGTATCTTATGGTGGATCGAATGTTGAAGCTTGGATGAACGCAGAAATGCTTAAAGATTTTGAAAGTATTATTATCCGTAAAAAGAAAGAAGACTTTGTTGAAGCGCCAAACCGTGAGGCAACTACCTTATTCAATGGAATGCTTTCTCCAGCGATTGGTTATGGCATTAAAGGTGCCATTTGGTATCAGGGTGAATCTAATCGAGACAGGCCATTTCAGTATAGAGAGTTGTTCAAAAAAATGGTGGGTAGTTGGAGAACGCTTTGGAATCAAGGTGAATTTCCGTTTTATTTTGTTCAAATAGCCCCTTTTGACTATTCGCGCTACCATGTGAAGGATTGGAAAGAAAAATATAATTCAGCCTATTTACGGGAATCCCAATTAATGGCTTCCAAAGAAATTTCCAATTCTGGAATGGCAGTAATTATGGATGTTGGTGAAAAAGATAACATCCATCCAGCCAACAAACAAGCAGGCGGACAGCGATTGGCTTATTTAGCTTTGGCAAAAACCTATGGGATTGAAGGTTTTGAATATGAAAGTCCAGAATTTAATGCCATGGAAATTAAAGGAAGCACGGTAATTGTATCGTTTAACAATGTTCCAAATGGCATTACTTCATACAATAAAGAAGTAAAAGGTTTTGAAATTGCAGGTGAAAATAAAGTGTTTTATCCAGCAACTACGGTTCTGAGAAACAAATCGGTTATGCTTTCATCACCCAGAGTGGAAAAGCCTGTAGCTGTAAGATATTTGTTTAAAGACTTTACAAAAGCTGAAATTTTTAGTGTTGGTGGCTTGCCCATGTCTTCTTTTAGAACCGATAATTGGTACGAAGACTAAATTTATTATGAAGCATAGATTTGGTTATATTCTTATAATTTTAACGCTTTCTGTAAAGGCGCAAATACCTGTGCTTGAAAATTACAACCAAATTTGGACAACACAAAGCACAAATGCCTCAGAATCCATGCCCTTGGGTGGCGGAGACATAGGCATGAATGTTTGGGTTGAAAAAGGCGCTTTGTATTTCTATTTTTCGCGAAGTGGAACTTTTGATGAGCATAATACTTTATTAAAATTGGGTCGAATAAAAATTGAACTTTTTCCCAATCCGTTTAAAGATAATGAAGGTTTCCATCAAGAATTGGTGCTAAAAGATGGTTACGTCAAAGTGGCCCAAAATAGAACAGAGGTTAAACTATGGGTTGATGTTTTTTATCCAGTAATTCATGTAGATATAAAGAATGATTCACCAATTACAATAAAAGCATCCTACGAAAGTTGGCGATATAAAAACAGAGCGGTTTTGGGTAGGGCTAACAATGCCAATTCTTACAAATGGGCGCCACAAGGTGAAATCATTACCTATCAAGATTCCATCGATTTTGAAAATAATGGCGTTAAATTTTATCACAGAAATAGGGAGCAAACTGTTTTTGATGTTGCCGTTAAACAGCAACAAATGGAGTCAGTTAAAGACGAGATGATGAATCCTTTAAAACACCTAACTTTTGGTGGTTTTATGATTGGTGATAACCTGAAATCTGCTGGAACTTACCAAGGGGTTTATCAGGATACAGATTTTAGAGGGTACAGTTTAGAAAGCGTTAAACCTTCAAAAAAACATAAGCTGAAAGTTCACCTTTATACCAATCAATCAGATGATTTTAATGATTGGAAGGATGGCTTAAATCAAAGTCTATCTGCTTATAAATCCCAAGAAAAAAAGGTCGAAAAAAGCACAATAACTTGGTGGAACGACTTTTGGAAAAGAAGTTTTATTTATTCAAAATCACAAAACGATTCGGTATACCAAATGGGGCAAAATTACCAGTTGTTTCGGTATATTTTAGGCTGTAATGCCTATGGCGAATACCCCACAAAATTCAATGGTGGATTGTTTACTGTTGACCCCGTTTACACCAAAGAAGACCATCCATTTACGCCCGATTTTAGGAACTGGGGCGGTGGTACCATGACGCAGCAAAACCAACGTTTGGTATATTTTCCCATGCTAAAAAGTGGCGATTTTGATATGATGCCATCACAATTGGATTATTATTTAACACTTCAAAAAAATGCAGAATTGAGAAGCAAGGTTTATTGGGGCCATGAAGGTTCTGCATTTACGGAGCAACTTGAGAATTTTGGTTTGCCAAACCCTGCGGAATATGAATGGAAACGTCCCGAAGATTACGACCCAGGTATGCAATATAACGCTTGGTTGGAATATCAATGGGACACTGTTTTTGAGTTCTGTAAAATGATGCTTGAATTGAAGAAATATGCCAATGTAGACGTTAAAAAATACAATGAGTTCATTTTAAGTTGTCTTCGTTTTTTTGATGAACATTACCAATATTTAGCGCAAAAGAGAGGTAGAAAAATGTTAGATGCCAATGGTCATTTAATTCTATATCCTGGTTCGGCTGTTGAAACCTATAAAATGGCATACAACGCCAATAGTACGATTTCAGCACTAAAAGTGATTTCGGAAAAATTGTTGAAGGTGTCTTCAGAAGATTTGTTAGAAGATGATGTTGCTTATTTAAAGGAATTTCAAAAACGCATTCCGCCTTTAAATTTCAGGGAAATAGAACATCAAAAGGTGTTGTCCCCCGCAAAATCATGGGAGCGTATCAACAATACTGAGGCAGCTCAACTGTATCCAGTATTTCCATGGGAAATTTATGGATTGGGTAAACCCAATTTGGAAGTGGCTCAAAATACCTATTTTTTGGATGAAGATTTACTCAAATTTAGAAGTCACGTTGGTTGGAAACAGGACAATATTATGGCCGCCCGATTAGGGTTAACAGAAGAGGCTTCAAAGTACACGTTGCTAAAAATGGCAAATTCGGGCCGACGTTTTCCCGCCTTTTGGGGACCTGGTTTCGATTGGGTTCCAGACCACAATTGGGGAGGCTCCGGCATGATTGGTATGCAAGAAATGTTGCTACAGGAAGCTAATGGAAAAATACTTTTGTTTCCAGCATGGCCAAAAAACTGGAATGTTCATTTTAAACTGCATGCTACCCAAAACACAACTGTTGAAGCAAGACTAGAGAACGGGCGTGTTTCCATTTTAAGTGTTGTACCCGAAGAGCGGGAAAAAGACATCATAAATTTGTTGGAATTCAGTAAAAAAGAAAAAGTAAAATTGAAGTAAATGAAAATGATAAAATCTTTTTTAATATACATATTAATTGGGGTTATTGCCATATCCAATGTGCAATGCCAAGAAAATAAGGCCGAAAAACAAACGATAAAAGTGGATTTTGATTTTTCAGGAAGACGTTTATCCGAAGTTCATGACCCGTTATATCAATCTTGGGTAATCAATGAGGGAATTAAAGCTGAAAAGTCTTTTGGTGGTGTTTCGGTTAAACTCAACGGAACATTAAATTCTAAATGGTTTAAGGTAGGCATGAGCGCACCGCATTACGGTCAATTAATCAGTGATGGGCTAGTGGTAACTGATAGTTTGGAATTCAAAATAAGCGGATTAAAACCCGGTATACATACACTATTGACCTTTCACAATACTTTTGATAAAATTGAAGGATATGATTTTCCAGATTATAAAATCTACGTTAATGGGGAACTTTTAAAAACAGTTCATCCTAGTAATAGAGTATTTTCTAAAGCTAAAGCCGCTACAGCTTATCTAAAATTTGATGTTAAGGCGAACAAAGATGTGGTTATTCAGTTTAAAATGGATTTAGGAAAAGAGCAATGGCATAATACGTTTTTCTACAAGCAATTAGTCATCAACGGATTTGAAATTGATACACCAGACATCAAAAAGCAAGCCAATACGCCGTATCCAGAAAATGCCGATGAACATGTTGTTGTTAAAGGACCACTGACATTAAAATGGGATGCCCCGGAAGGAACAGAAACAAATCATCTGTATTTTGGTGAAGATAAGCAAGCGGTTAAAAAAGCTGATAAAAATTCTATTCAGTACAAAGGAAAATTGACTCAAAAATCATTTGAGGTGAACGACCTGTATAGCATGACCACCTATTATTGGCGTGTGGATGCGGAGGATGCAGAAGGTGAAATAACCGAGGGCAATGTATGGTCATTTAAACCTTCCCAGTTGGCTTTTCCTGGAGCTGAAGGTTATGGCCGATTTGCCATTGGAGGCCGTGGTGGAAAGGTGGTTGAAGTTATCAATTTGAATGACGATGGACCAGGAAGCTTGCGCGATGCCGTTACTCAAGACATAGGTCCAAGAACTGTAGTATTTAATGTTTCAGGAAATATTGAATTAAAATCTCGATTGGTCATCAGCCAACCATATATTACAGTGGCGGGACAGACTGCGCCAGGCGATGGCATCACAATTACCAGAGCCCCAGTAGGTTTGACTGGAGACGATGGTGTTGTTCGGTTTCTGAAGGTTAGAATTGGCTCAGGAACAACATTTGACGGCATGGGGCTAACGGGTGCTAACCACAGTATTATAGACCATTGCTCCATTAGTTGGACGATTGACGAGTCGTTCAGCTCGCGTGGAGCGCATAATATAACCTTACAGCGCACATTGATTTCCGAAGCACTAAATGTTGCAGGTCATGACAAATACGAAGGAGGAAAAATGCATGGATATGCCGCAACCATTGGGGGTGATATTGGGAGTTTTCATCATAATTTATTGGCACATAACTATGGGCGTAACTGGAGCATGGGAGGCGGTTTGAATGGTGATGGTTATTATTCTGGACGATTGGATATAAGAAATAACGTGGTTTATAACTGGGGACATCGAACTACCGATGGAGGTGCCCACGAAGTGAATTTTGTTAATAACTATTATAAACCAGGTGCGTCAACCGATATTTTCGTAGCACTGACCGCTGACCACGAAGGAGTGGGTAAAGGAAGCCAACGTTACTTTTTTGAAGGCAATGTGATGCCTGGTTATTTTGATGTCGAAACCCAAGAAAGAGGTAGACGTTCAAAGATAAAAAACAATGAAATAGTTGATTACGAAACTTTTGTTGAAAATCCATTTTTTGAATCGTTTGTTGAAATGCAATCGGCTGTTGGCGCTTATAAAAATGTGTTGTCTGATGTTGGTGCGAACCAACCCAAATTAGACGAACACGATAAACGGATTATTGACGAAACACTAAAAGGAACCTGGTCTAAAAAGGGAAGCAAAAGTGGTTTGCCAGGTATGGTTGATACGGAATTGGACGCTGGGGGCTTTCCTATATATCCAAGTGAAACAAGACCAGATGATTGGGATACCGACCGTGATGGCTTGCCCAATTGGTGGGAAGAAATACACGGTACCAATATTAATTCTCCAAAAGGTGATTTTTTAGATTCAAACAAAGACGATGATAAAGATGGGTTCACCCAACTGGAAGATTACCTAAATTGGATGGCTCAACCACATTACTTTATGTCTTCCGATGAAACTTTAAATTTTGATATTTCACAATATTTCAAAGGTTATGAAAATAAACCTATATATAGTTTTTCGGAAGTAAATAATGGAGAGGTAAAAATAAATGAGGGTAATTTCGAATTTCAACCATCCAAAAAGGGTTTGGCTTCGTTCAATATTAATGTTAAAGACGCCGAAGGTGATAGTATGATGCGATTGATTAATGTATTAGTAAATTAAAACAGATGAAAAGAAAGATTTTAATAACAGCAATTGTAATATTCAATGCCATTTCGTTTGCACAAAATAAAGGGTTAACTGCGAATTTAGAGAGTCCGCATGCCAAACTAAAAAGTTTGGATTTGCAAGATGTTATTTGGACAGGTGGTTTTTGGAAAGAGCAATTTGATGTTGAATCCCAAAATACTTTACCGTATATGTGGGAACTTTATCATAACGATAGCGTGAGTCACGCCTATGCCAATTTTAAGATAGCCGCAGGTTTGGAAAAGGGCAAACACGCAGGTCCTTCGTTTCATGATGGTGATTTTTACAAAATTATGGAAGGTATGGCATCAACCTATGCCGTTACAAAAGATTCCGAATTGGATAAACAAATGGACGAAGCCATTGACATGTTCGCGAAAGTACAGCGAGCAGATGGCTATATAAATACACCTGTTTTAATTGAAGAACGTTGGGGGACGTTGGGCCCAGACGAACTCAAAAAACAATTAGGTTTCGAAAAATATAATATGGGGCATTTAATGACGTCGGCCTGTGTTCATTATCGTGCTACCGGAAAAATCAATTTTCTGGAAGTGGCCAAAGGTGTTGCTGAATTTTTGTATGATTTTTATAAAAAGGCATCACCAGAACTGGCTAGAAATGCTATTTGTCCGTCTCATTATATGGGCATTGTTGAAATGTACCGCACTATAAATGACCCGCGTTATTTGGAACTCGCCAATAACTTAATTGATATTAGGGGAACCACTAATGATGGTACCGACGACAATCAAGACAGAATTCCATTTAGGAAACAAACTACAGCCATGGGGCATGCCGTAAGGGCCAATTATTTATATGCAGGTGTTGCCGATTTGTATGCTGAAACCGGTGAAGAAAAACTCATGGAAAATCTAGAGTCCATTTGGGAAGATGTTGTTTACCGTAAAATGTACATAACTGGCGGTTGCGGTGCTTTGTATGATGGTGTTTCTCCTGATGGAACGGTTTACGACCCGTCTTATGTTCAAAAAATACATCAAGCCTATGGGCGTCCATATCAATTGCCAAACGCAACTGCCCATACAGAAACTTGTGCCAATATTGGTAATGTGCTTTGGAACTGGCGCATGTTGCAGCTTACAGGAGATGCTAAATATACCGATGTCATGGAATTAGCTTTCTATAATAGTGTTCTGTCCGGAGTGAGTTTGCAAGGCACTGAGTTTTGCTACAACAATCCTTTAAATGTTTCGGACGATTTACCCTTCAAACAACGTTGGGGGCATGAGCGTGAAGGATATATTGCCTGGTCCAATTGCTGTGCGCCTAATGTGACTAGAACGTTGGCTCAGGTAAACAATTATGCTTACAATATTTCGGAAGAAGGGTTGTATGTTAATCTATATGGAAGTAATCATTTGAAAACTGAAACTTCAAAAGGCGAAAACATTGAAATGGAACAACAAACCAATTATCCATGGGATGGGAAAATTCAGTTAAAAATTATGAAAGCACCAAAAAAGGAATTTTCAATATTTCTAAGGATTCCAGGGTGGAGTGAAGGTTCAGAAATTAAGATAAATGGCAATTCTTCCAACGAAAGCATAATTTCTGGAAGCTATTCAAAATTAAAAAGAAAATGGAAAAAAGGGGATGTTATTGAATTGAACATCCCAATGCCCGTGCAATTAATGCAGGCCAATCCTTTGGTTGAAGAAACCAAAAATCAAGTGGCCGTAAAACGTGGGCCTATTGTATATTGTTTAGAAACTGTCGACGTTCCTGTAAAAGTTAGCATCAATAATATTTCATTGGATGTGAATTCTGAATTATCTCCTAAAAAATTCGACCTCAATGGTAGAGAAGTTATGGGTATAAATGCAAAGGCATTTGTTGAGGAAACCAATTGGGAGAAAGCATTATACAAACCGATAAGCAAAATCAAAGAACAAATAGACATTCAATTGGTGCCTTATTATACATGGGGAAATAGAGGCAATGGCGAAATGACCGTTTGGATGCCTTACTAAACTATAAAATTAAAACTATGAAGTTTAAAACTTTAATTGGGGAATTGCCCAAAATTGGAATTCGTCCCGTAATTGATGGTCGTTTGGATGGCGTACGTGAGTCACTTGAAGATACAACTATGAATATGGCTAAAAACGCTGCCAAATTTTTATCTGAAAATTTAAGACATGCCGATGGGGGCCTCGTGGAATGCGTCATTTCTGATACTTGCATAGGCGGTGTGGCGGAAGCCGCGGCTTCCGCTGATAAATTTGCCAGAGAAGGTGTTGGTGTGAGTTTAACGGTAACACCTTGTTGGTGCTATGGTAGTGAAACTATCGATATGAATCCGCTAATTCCTAAAGCCATTTGGGGTTTTAATGGTACTGAGCGCCCCGGAGCTGTTTATTTAGCCGCTGCTTTGGCGGGGCATAACCAAAAAGGGCTTCCGGCCTTTGGTATTTACGGTCGTGATGTCCAGGATATTGGGGATACCAATATTCCAGAAGATGTACAAGAGAAATTATTGTCGTTCGCAAAAGCGGGATTAGCGGTAGCCACCATGAAAGGTAAATCGTATTTGTCAATGGGTTCTGTTTCTATGGGCATTGCGGGTTCTATAATCGATGCTGGTTTCTTTGAAAGTTATTTGGGCATGCGTTGTGAGAACATCGACATGTCTGAATTCATCAGAAGAATAGAACAGGAAATTTACGATAAAGAAGAATACGAGAAGGCATTAGCTTGGGCAAAAGCAAATTGTAAAGAAGGCAAAAATTACAATCCACCAGAAAAAGTAAAATCTAGGAAAGTACTTGACGCTGATTGGGAATTTGTGGTTAAAATGGCACTTATTGGTCGCGATTTAATGATTGGAAACCCCAAGTTAAAGGAACTAGGTTATGCTGAGGAAGCCTTGGGAAGAAATGCCATTTCTGGAGGTTTCCAAGGACAGCGGCAATGGACAGACCATTTCCCGAATGGCGATTTCATGGAAGCTATTCTCACCTCTTCCTTTGATTGGAATGGCATCCGACAGCCTTTTATGTTTGCTACCGAAAATGATAGTTTAAATGGTATTTCCATGCTATTTGGTCATTTGCTGACTGGGGCAGCACAAATATTTAGCGATGTACGCACCTATTGGAGTCCAGAGTCGGTAAAACGTGTGACTGGGCATACACTGACAGGGGATGCATCTAACGGGTTTATACATTTAATAAATTCAGGAGCATCAGCCTTAGATGGCACTGGTGAACAGACCATTAACGGAAAACCAGCCATGAAGCCTTGGTGGGACATTACCGAAAATGAAGTAGAAAAATGCCTTGAAAACACCACTTGGGGTCCTGGTATGTTAGAGTATTTTAGGGGTGGGGGCTATTCATCCACCTTTAAAACCAAAGGTGGTATGCCTGTAACCATGTGCCGCATCAATATTGTAAAAGGTATTGGCCCCGTTCTGCAAATTGCCGAAGGGAAGACCATAGACCTACCGGAAGATGTTCACAATACATTAAACGAGCGTACAAACCCCACATGGCCAACCACTTGGTTTGTGCCAAATTTAACAGGCAGCGGGCCGTTTAAGGATGTGTACAGTGTTATGGCCAATTGGGGTGCCAACCACGGGGCGTTTACCTATGGACACATAGGTGCCGATTTAATCACGTTAGCCTCTATGTTACGCATTCCCGTAAATATGCACAATGTTCCTGAGGATAAAATTTTCCGTCCGAGTGCCTGGGCGTCGTTTGGCATGAATAAAGAATCTTCCGATTATCGAGCATGCGCCACCTATAAAGCACTTTATAGGTAAATATATTCTGAATGGTATCCTGCTAACAGGCAAGGTCAAGCTTTAATCCTCAACACAAGAAAAGAGGTTTCAATTTTAATTGAGGCCTCTTTTTTATTTTATAAAAGAACAATGTTATCTTTAGGTTTTATCAAAGAAGCTGCTAAAAAACCAACCAAGAAAATAGCAATGGTACCAAATACAATGGTTAAATAGGTATGGAACGATGCACCAATACTGTCTGGACCAAAAATCCGTTCAGAAACCGTTAACCATACAATGACCAAAATACCGGCAAACATCCCTATTATGGCACCGGTTGCATTTTTTGCATTGGTGAAAATTCCCAAAAGGAACAAACCGAGCATCCCACCACTAAAAATAGACGATAATTTCCACCAAGCATCCAATGCGCTTTTTACGTTAATCATTGCTATGGCTATGCCGATGCCGATAATGCTAATTATTATTGATGAAATATAAAGTACTTGCATGCGCTTTTTCTCAGAAGCATTTTGCCTGAAATATTTGTTGTAATAATCAGTTAAAAATACGGTTGCAGAACTGTTAAAGCTGGTGGAAATGGTACTCATGCCTGCTGCAAAAATCGAAGCAATCAGCAATCCTGTTATGCCAGCGGGGATTGCATTTACAATAAAATATGGAAAAACTCGGTCGGCTTTACTTATATCTTGCAAAGCTTCAGGAAGTACTTCAGCAGAATTGTAATACGCAAAAAGCGATGTGCCAATAAAAAGAAATAAGGCAGAAATAGGCAAATAAATCAGCCCACCTACTAAAGCAGAACGTTGTGCTTCCTTATCTGATTTTAATACCATATAGCGCTGGACATAATTTTGGTCGATACCAAAGTTTTGAAGATTGATAAAAACGCCATAAATCAAAACAACCCAAAAAGTTGGCTCAGATAAATTAAAATCAAAACTTCCAAGACTAAATTTGTTATGCTCAGCAGCAATATTAAATATTTGCAACGGACCTTCGGGCATACTAAAAAACATAAAGGCAATGCAAACCAATGCCCCAACAATTAAAATAATACCCTGTATGGCATCTGTCCAGAGCACGGCGCTAATACCACCAAGCATGGAATAGGCGGCTACTATTAAACCAGTAAAAACAATAATGGTGGTAATATCCCACCCCGTTATGGCATTTAGTGTAAGTGCAAGCAAATACAATATAGTGCCAATGCGCATAAGTTGCGTTAACAAATAGCACACCGAAACATAAATACGTGCCCACGGACCAAAGCGCTGTTCCATAAACGTATACGCTGACGGACTATTGATTTTTCTATACAATGGCACAAAGTATTTTACTGCAATTAATGTGGCAATAGGTAGCGATAAGCTAAAAACCAAGGCATTCCAGTTACTTTGATAGGCATTACCGGGAAGTGCCAAATAGCTAATACTGCTCACAAAAGTGGCAAAAATAGACATGGTAACCACCCAACTAGGTATATCGTTGTTTCCTAGAGTATAAGAAGAAGATGTTTTGTTTTTTTTAAAGAAAGAACCGCCAAATAAAGCAATACCCGCTATGTAAACAAAAAATACAATGATGTCGAGTGTGTTCATTAGTAAATGTCGTTTAGTAAGTAGGTAAGTTTTGCTGGTTTTGGAACGAAAGCAGCATATAGTTCAATTTCAACTAAAGCACCTTTTCTATTTTAGCTTTAATGTTTTGAATATTTAGCTTTACAGCATTCATTTCTTTCTCATCAAATTTTTGAAACGGCGGTGCAATATAATCATCGATAATACCTAAGGCAGACAATCCAGCTTTCATCCCTTTTAAATAGCTAGAGCCAAAAGAACCTAAATTGTAAATTTTAGTTGATATTTCCATTACCAAATCTTGTAGTGAATTTATGCGGTCAAAATCCCGAGATTTCGCGGCTTTGTACAACTCAACATAAAGTTTAGGAAACATATTGGCCCCTCCGTTAACACCGCCATGTCCGCCCATTAAAACCGTTTGGGCGGTTACTTCTTCTGGACCAACCAAAAGGGTAAAATTCTTATCCTTTAATAAATGACATAGTTTTTCAAAATAAACAATATTTGCAGAGCTATCTTTTAATCCTACAATATTAGGATGTTCAGATAGCTTTAAAGCCGTATCTATTTCAATGTTTATTTTGGTATGGGAAGGCATGTTGTAGAGGAAAAGTGGCAAAGGTAGTTGGTCTGCCAAATTCCAGTAATATTTATAAAGTTCAATTTGCCCTAATCCATAATAAAAAGGAGGTGCCGCTACAACAGCGGCTGCCCCAGCTTTTTTAGCAATCGAAGCTAAATTCAGACTTTCTTCAATAGAGGTGTCTGATATGCCAACAAACAAAGGTATTCTACCATTTACTGCATTACAGCTTTCTGTAATAAGCTGTTGCCTAGTTTTGTAACTCAAGTTGGTTGCTTCACCGGTTGTGCCAAGAATAAAAAGTCCGTGTACACCACCAGCAATAATGTGGTTAATTAAGTTATCAACTCCTTTTAAATCCAATGAAAGATTATCAGCCAATAGTGGGGTTACCATTGGAGGAATAATTCCGTTTACCATACACTTATAAATTAGTTATGAATTTAGACATAGGCTTAAGCTATAAAACATTAAAACTACCATTTCAATCTTAAACCAAAACTTGGCAATTTGTTCTAAACAATGGTTTATAAAATCATCCTATTGTCAAAGTTCAATAAATAAACAAAAAAGTGTTTACAAAATTGGTCGCCGTCCAAAAATTACATGGAATAATTGCTAATTTCATGATATTAGCCTAATATTACGTATCGTTTAAAAACGTTAACTAATTCTTTTAACTAAATTAATTAAACTAAATAAAAAAGTATGAAAAAAGCAATTTCAAATGCTTTCATTTTGCTGCTTTTCTCTTTAATGAGTTTCTCCGGTTTTTCTCAGGCCGCAAGTGGTAAAAAAGTTGTTACAGGTACGGTTGTTGATAATGCACAAATACCACTTCCGGGAGTTACCGTTCTGGAAAAAGGAACGAATAATGGTGTCGTTACTGACTTTGATGGTGCCTATAGCATTAGCGTAACTTCCAAAAGCACTATTGTATTTTCTTATGTGGGCATGAAGACACAGGAAAAAGTTGTTGGAGAACTGACAACTATTAACGTGACCTTTCAGGATGACACACAATCTTTGGATGAAGTAGTTGTAGTGGGTTATGGTTCGCAAAAAAGAGAAGCGATTACTGGTGCGGTAGAGTCAATTAAAGGGGAAGAGATAGAAGACCTCCCTGTTGGTAATTTGGCAGCGGCTCTTGTAGGCCGTGTTTTGGGTGTTGGTGTTTCCGGTGGGGAATCAAGACCAGGAGTTCCAGCTCAAATCACCATACGTAACCCAGTCACCGGTACAAACATTAGAGCAAAAGATAGAACATCTGGGGAGCCACTATTCGTTATTGATGGTGTGGTACAAATAGATCCCAATACTGGTTTGAGTGACTCAACAAATTTTAATAATCTGGATGCATCAGAAGTTGAAAGTATTTCGTTTTTAAAGGATGCTTCTGCAGCTATTTACGGATCTAGGGCAGCCCAAGGGGTGGTTTTAGTGACTACGAAAAAAGGAAAAAAGGGGCCAGCTAGGTTTTCTTATTCTGGTAATTTTTCGGTTGCCGATGAAACATTTCGTCATAAAATGCTAAATGCATATGATTTCGCAAGAGTTTTTAATATTATGAACGGCCCCAATGGAACGGGGGGGGAGTATGACCTAACAAGAGATGACTTTAGCGAGTATTTCTTCTCTCCAACAGAATTGGAGTTTTTTAAATCAAATACCCATGATGCTTTGGATGATTATTGGACTTCGGCCAGCACTCAAAGGCATAACCTTAATGTCTCTGGCGGGTCTGATGATGCCACTTATTTTGGAGGAATTTCATATTACACCCAAGATGGTAACTTAGGAACCTTAAATTATGACCGCTGGTCTTTTAGGGCAGGTTCAAGCATTAATTTGGCCAAAGGGTTTAAAGCAGATTTTCAGGTGTCCGGATATTTTACAGATGAAAGCAAGACCACCAGTAAAATAGGTAGTGAAAATGTTGAAAATGATTTTAGGCAATTACAAAACAGAGCACCATTTTTGCCTATGTATATTGATGGCTTGCCAACATTGCAAATTGGTGCGAGTGCCAATGATGCTTTGGCAGGGTATCATTATGGTGAGATTCAAAGGTTGCAGAATTTGGCCGAATCAATAGATAACAATGTTACCGTAAACTTAAATGTTGAGTACGAGGTGCCTTTTATTAAAGGACTAAAACTTAAAGCCAATTATGCACGTCAAGAAGGAGGAAGTAGGGGAAGTCAAAAAGGAAGCAAATTTAATTTATATGAATTTTATGGTGCTGATCAATTTACTGCTTCAGATATCCAAACCTATGTCTTATACGAAAATGGTTCAGGACCATTAGGAACTAATGATATCAGGTTGATTACCGAAATAGTTAATGGAGACAGATTGCTTATAGATAATGGAAGAAGTGGAAGTGAACAGATGCGTTTTCAAACCTCTTTTGAGCGGGATTTTGGAAAGCACAGCATTTCTGCCTTATTCGCTATGGAAAGATCTGAAAGATTTGAACATCATGAACGTATCATTAGATATGGTGTGCCAGAATATTCAGATGGCATGCTTTGGCAAAATACTGGTAATTATGATTCCGATAACACATTTAATTGGCGGTACGAATCAGGCGATTTAGGGGCTATTGGACGATTAAATTATGATTACGATAGTAAATATTACGCGGAATTTCTTTTTAGAAGTGATGTCTCGGCAAAATTTGCACCCAAAAACTATTGGGGCAATTTTTATTCCGTTTCTGGAGGTTGGATTGTATCAAAAGAATCGTTTTTTAAATCCAATACCATAGATTTTTTAAAGTTAAGAGCCTCAGTAGGTTTAACTGGTAAAGACGATACCAGGGCTTGGGAATGGCGTCAAAACTTCGATATAGTAACTGATGGTGGTAGTGTTTTTGGAGGAAATTCTTCTGTTTCTTCTGGGCTATCGCCTGACAGGGTAGGAAATCCGGACGTTCGTTGGAGTAGTGAACTTAAAACCAATTTTGGTGTTGAGGCAAGATTTTTAGATAACAGACTTTCATTAACTCTTGAGTCTTATTACAATATTGGAAAGGAATTGCTGATCAATTTAACCGAAGGAGTACCTTTTACGGTTGGTGGGGCCGCAGGATCGTCCAACACCGGTAGGGCCGATACTTGGGGAAAAGAAATTTCAGTTGGCTGGAGTGATACCGTGGGTGACGATTTTGATTATGCGGCGACTATCAACTTCGGTTGGAGAGATAACAACTTAATCGAAGGTAATTTCACCAATGAAAATAATTGGTACCCTTGGCAAACAAACAAACCCGGAAGTACCGACATAGGTGTTTGGGGCTATGATTATATGGGCATGTTTAGAACCCAGGACGACATAGATAACTATATTGCCGAGACTGGGGTAACATCAGTTTTTGGCGTACCTTCAAGTGATTTAAGGCCAGGGATGCTTTATTACAGGGATATAAGAGGCGTATGGGATCCAGAAACAAGAACTTTTGGAGAACCCGATGGAAGAATAACCGTAGACGATCAAATTCAATTAAGTAAACCGGCAAAGGGGCCGCGAGGTTTTAATACAGCAATAAAGTTAGGTTATAAAGGTTTGAGTTTAAATACTGTTTTAAGCGTTGGCTGGGGAGGATTCAGGGACATTGGTCGTGCTAAGTCTGTTTTCGAAGGAGAAAAAATAACGGAAAATTATCAAAACAGGCCTGCGTTTTGGGCTAACATGTACGACCCAGTTCTAAATCCGTCGGGTAATATTCCCAATCTTGCAGCAAAATATGAAGAAATAAATACCCTTACCTCCAGATTTTGGGAAGTAAGTAATTTTAGTATGGTTATGAGAAATATTAACCTAAGTTATACGGTGCCAAAGGAGTTTACTGAAAAGATTGGAGTTAGAAACTTTAGATTAAACTTGGTGGCCATGAACCCATTCATTCTGTTTAACCCTTATAAGGATTACGGTTTGTCTCCTTACAATTCTTACGATACTTATCCTGTGCTTAAAACTTATTCTTTAGGTGTAAATGTTGGGTTTTAAATTAAAAAAATATAGAGCATGAAAAATATAAAACTAAATAAGCTAATTATACTATTAACTATTGTTTTTTTAAGTGGTTGTAGTACAGATTTTATTGAAGAAAAGAAAAATTATCAAAAAGTTGATGTTGAAATTTATCAATATGAATCTTTGGCAACAAGATATGTAGACTATATATATAACCAAATGTTGCCTTCTGGTACCGTTACTATGGCTGCTTGGTCTAAGGCAGCAGCAGATAATTCGGATGTTCCCGGACGTGGTAATCCAACTATTTTTGCTAAAGCTACTGATGAAGTAATAGGCGAAGTGGATATTAATAAGGAGTGGGCGGAAATATCACCTTTAAATAATCACTGCCTAAAATCTCTAGGAGTTCCATTAAGAAATCCTTCAAATAATGCATATACAAGAATAAGATATTGTAACTTATATATTAATAATGTTGCTATATATTCCAAACTAGATAAAGATTTTGAAAATCAGGTACTAGGTCAATTATATTTTTGGCGGGCATGGCAATATTTTGATTTGGTAAGGCTTTATGGTGGCATTCCGATTGTTCTGGAAGAACAACCCTTAACAGCAAATGACCCTATAAACCAAACGCCAAGAAGCTCAGCGGAAGAGGTAATAAATCAAATTGTTTCAGATTTGGAAATGTCCCAATCCTTATTGGAAAATGCAAGGCCGTATACGGCAGAAGAGGCTGGTAGAATTACGGCCGCTGCCGCTGCCGCTTTAAAAGGTCGTGTACTGTTAACTTGGGCAAGTCCATTGTTTAATAGAAATGATGATCAAACCAGATGGCAAAGAGCTTATGATGCAAATTTAGAGGCCTACAACGTTTGTTTGACAGCAGGGAAAGGGCTTGATCCAGACTGGAAAAACATGTGGTTTGCCGACAATGGTATGGAGTCTATTTTCGCTTTTGGGTTTAATAATTATGCGGCTAATTCTGGGGAAATCCAGAAAAACAATTATACTGAATATCAAACCCGCTCTGTTCCTCAAGGGGGAAATGCAGGTTTGGTTCCAACCAAAAATGTAATGGATGCTTTTCCTATGGCAGACGGAACGCCATATAACCCGAATGGTAATTTGAATCATTTTTATAGAAATAGAGATCCACGTTTTTATTACACTTTTGCCTACAATGGAAGTATTTGGCCTTATAAAGAAAGCTCCAATTATAAAAACTGGACCTACTATTGGTTTCCATTAGCACCAAATCCGCAAGGGCCTAAAATTGCTACAAATACCCCCTTTCATATTACGGGTATTTACTTAAGAAAATTTACTAACGATGCTTCTTCCCAAACTAATTCATATAGAAATAATGGTGACGATTATATGGAAATCCGTTTTGCCGAAGTGGTATTGAATTTGGCTGAATCTGCTGTAGGCATTAATAATTTAGCTGATGCAAAAGGCTATATTGGGGAAGTTCGAGAAAGAGCCGGTATACAAAATTTGGATGGTCAGTATGGTTTATCTAGCTTAAGCACAAGAGATCAGCTTTTTGCTGCAGTCATTAATGAAAGAAAAGTAGAGTTTGCATATGAAAATAAACGGTTCTTCGATTTAAGACGATGGATGCTCTACAATGATGATTTTGGTACATGTACCCAATTAAACCAAACACCTATTGAAGGATCTAGAAGGCAAGGGTATTATACTTTTGCAAAATCTGATGCATCTAACTACTATGTGGGTATCCCAGATCCGTTTAAAGGTGCGAATGCTCCAGTTATAAATAGAGATGCAACATCTTATCCTAATGGCATAACAAGCTACTCGGAATATGTTGATTACCTTTATGATAATCACTTTGAAGTAGTGGTCAGGGATGAAGGAATTGAGGTGCCAACAGACTTTACTTTCAAGTGGTACAATGAATATTATTTCTTTGGAATCTATCAAAATTTACTGGATACGGCACCATATTTGCAACAAACACAGGGTTGGGGCGGTTCGTTCGTACCTTATAATTAATAACAAAAATCCATATAAATTACCTGTGTTTGTTATGGATACAGGTAATTTTTTTTGAAAAAAAATAACATCAATCAATGAAACATCCATCACTAAAAAGTATGGCAGAAAGTCAGAAAGCTAGTTTGGATGTTACATGTGACAATTAAAATGAAATAAAAAGAGCACATGAAAATTTTAAAAGCAATAACATTTATCTATTTTGCAACTTTAACGTTTACAGAAGTTTACGCTCAGTATCCATCGTTAACAGCCGAAGACAAAGTAAGAGAGATGCGCATTAAAAATGACGCATATGAGCATTCTGATAAAGTTTGGGAAAAGGCCGTACTTGTTGTTGAGAAAGAAGCCAGAGAGGGTAAGCCTTATATACCCTGGGCTTCAAGACCAACCGATCTGCCTCAGGCTGAAATCCCTGCTTTTCCAGGAGCAGAAGGTGGTGGCATGTACACTTTTGGTGGTCGAGGAGGTAAAGTTTACACGGTAACAAACCTTAGGGACAATGGACCGGGAAGTTTCCGTGAAGCTTGTGAAAAAGGAGGAGCTAGAATCATCGTGTTTAATGTAGCAGGAATAATTAAGCTCAATAGGCCATTAATAATTCGTGCTCCATATATCACTATTGCAGGACAGACTGCACCTGGAGACGGTATCTGCATAGCAGGCGAATCGGTTTGGATTGATACTCATGACGTCATCATTCGTCATATGCGTTTCCGTAGAGGTGAAACATTTGTTGGCAGAAGGGATGATGCCATTGGCGGAAATCCAGTTGGGAACATCATGCTCGACCATGTTTCTGCAACTTGGGGGCTTGATGAGAACATGTCTATTTACAGGCACATGTACAGCCCAGGTGAGGGGTATCAAGAAAAAAAGCTTGCAACAGTAAACGTTACCATTCAAAACAGTTTGTTTGGTGAGGCATTAGATACCTATAACCATGCGTTCGGGAGTACTTTGGGCGGAGAAAATTGTTCTTTCTTGAGAAATATGTGGGCCAACAATGCAGGAAGAAACCCTTCAATTGGTTGGAATGGTATATTCAATTTTGTGAACAATGTGGTTTTCAATTGGGTGCATCGTTCATTGGACGGAGGAGATTACACAGCCACTTTCAATATAATAAATAACTACTTTAAACCAGGGCCATTAACACCTTTAGACGAACCCATCAGTTACCGAATACTCAAACCTGAAGCAGGTAGAAGTAAGTTGGATACCTTAGTTTTTGGAAGGACATATGTTAAAGGAAATATAGTTGAAAATAACCCTAAAATAACGGAAAACAATTGGGCCGGGGGCGTTCAAATTGAAGGTAAGGATGGCGAATTAATGAATCATGAAGAAGCCGATGCTTATTTCCCATACATGAGAATGGAAGAACCTATTAAGCCGATGCCATGGTTAAATATTATGACCGCTGATGATGCCTATGATTTTGTATTGAAAAATGTTGGCGCTACGCTTCCAATTCGTGATAAAGTTGATGCCCGAATCGTTAGAACGGTTAAAACGGGTACTCCTGAATACGTTAAAGGGTTGGATGAAGACTTGTTTTATCAGTTTAAACATAGACGTTTGCCTAAAGATTCATATAAGCAAGGTATAATAACTGATATTGAGCAAGTTGGAGGTTATCCTGAATACAAAGGCACTCCATACATTGATACCGATAATGATGGCATGCCCGATAATTATGAAGAAAAATTCGGGTTTAATCCACAAGATGCTAGTGACGCCAATGGCGATATAAATAATGATGGATATACCAACATTGAAGGCTATATAAATGGTATAGACCCAACTGTAACTGTAGATTGGAAAGACCTAAGTAATAACAAAGAAACCCTTTTAGAGCCATTGTTAAAATAATTTTCAAAGGCTAGAAGGTTAAATAAAAAAATAAGAGATGTTTTTAAAAAAAATAGGTTTAAGCATATTTTTTGTTGCTTCAATTTTCACTCAAGTTGATGCCCAACAATATTTAGATCCTGAATACATAAAAGTTACCCAAGAACGAGGAGCCAAAATAGTATCAGAACTAAATTTAGATAATAAGGAAAAGGAAGAAGCTGTTACTAATATAATTGCAGAGCAATATCAAAACTTGAGTAAGGTTCAAGATGAAAGAGATGCTAAAATTGAGGCATTAAAGAAAAGCAAACTTTCAGAAGAAGCGCAGAAGAAGAAAATTGATAAGGTAAATGCAAAGGCTGGAAAATTACTTGATAAATTACATAAATCTTATATCAATCAATTATCGATTCATTTAAACGAAGAAAAAATTGACGGCGTAAAAGATGGAATGACCTATGGTGTTTTGCCCAAAACCTACGCTGCTTTCCTTGAAATGATACCCAGTTTAACCAATGAGGAAAAGGAGTATATTTTCAATAATCTCAAGGAAGCTAGAGAGCATTCCATGGATGGTGGATCTTCTAAAGAAAAGCATGCATGGTTTGGTAAATATAAAGGAAGGATTAATAATTATTTATCGGCTCGAGGTTACGATTTGGAAAAGGAAAGAGACGAATGGTACAAGCGCATTGAAGAAAAAAAGAATAACAATCCTGAAAAATAGCCGTACTTTTATAAGTAAAGATTAGCGTTAAATCTTAAAATCCCTCAACATGAAAAATTCTCTTTTTCGAACATTTAGAATAGTAATGCTTTTGGGCTTTTTTTGCTCAATCTTTCAAAATTCATATGGGCAATATCCTGAAATTCCAAATGAACTTCAAGCGAAAACCGATGCAGCTTTAGCAAAAGAAGAAGTGCGACTGAATAAAATTTGGGATGATAATTACCACATCATTCAAGAAGAAGCCAAACAAGGAAGGCCTTATGTTCCTTGGGCATCTTACCCGGCCGATTTAATTAAGGCAGAAATTCCTGCATTCCCGGGAGCCGAAGGTGGTGGAGCATTCACCCCAGGAGGAAGAGGTGGAAAAATCTTCGTGGTTACCAGTTTAGCCGATTCTGGAGAGGGTACTTTAAGGCAAGCATTGGAAGCTGTTGGAGCAAGGACCATTGTTTTTAATGTTTCTGGAATTATTAAACTGGAAAAACCAATCAATATACGAGCTCCTTATGTTACGATTGCAGGTCAAACGGCTCCCGGTGATGGCATATGTGTGGCTGGAGAATCCATTTTAATTGATACCCATGATATTATTATCCGGCATATGCGCTTCCGACGTGGGGCGACCGATGTTACCAGAAGAGATGATGCCTTGGGGGGAAATGCCGTGGGCAATATTATTATAGACCATTGCTCGGTAAGTTGGGGTTTGGATGAAAATATATCATTATACCGTCATAAATTTAGGGTACACAAAGATGCTCAATTTGAAAAATTACCGACGGTTAATGTTACGATTCAAAACACCATTTCTTCCGAGGGGTTAGATACCTATAACCATGCCTTTGGTAGCACTATTGGTGGGTTGAACAGTACATTCGCTCGAAATTTATGGGCAAACAATATTTCTAGAAATCCTTCAATTGGGATGTACGGCAGCTTTAATTTTGTAAACAATGTTTTATTTAATTGGTGGAACCGCTCGTTGGATGGAGGCGATTTCCGTTCCATGTTCAACATCATTAATAACTACTTTAAACCAGGTCCGATTACACCGACAGATCAACCCATTAGGTATAGAATTCTTAAGCCAGAATCGGGCTACTTAAAACCTAAAGCATTCGGTCGTGCCTATATTGAAGGCAATATTACCGAAGGGTCTCCAAAAGTAACCTCAAACAATTGGAATGGTGGGGTACAGCTTGAAGACCTTTCTCTTAACGAATCTCAAGACTTTTTAAACGCGATCAAGCAGACTAAACCATTCCCGATGGCGCCAGTAACCATTATGGATACAGAAAAGGCTTATAATTATGTATTAAACAATGTTGGGGCCACATTACCAAAAAGAGATGTGGTTGACCAACGGGTAATCCATCAAGTAAGAACAGGAAAAATAAACTATCCTGACGGATTGGATAATACCATAGGAAAAGAGTTTGTAAAAAGACGTCTTCCCGACGACTCCTATAAAAAAGGCATTTTAACCCACCCTAGTCAAGCTGGTGGTTATCCAGAATACAAAGGAAAACCTTATAAGGATTCTGATGGTGATGGCATTCCAAACAAATGGGAAAAGAAATACGGTTTAAACCCAGATGATGCTTTAGATGCTAATCAAGATTTAAATGGTGATGGCTACACAAATCTTGAAAAATACTTCAATGGAATTGACCCAAATCAAAAAGTAGATTGGACAAACCTTGAAAATAATACCGATACATTGGCTAAACTAGAAAATGGACTTTTACAATAGCGAAGTTCAATGAATAATAATGACGAATTATATTTACATAAAAAAAATAGGGTTATTATTTATCACGTTGATTTTTGCCATAAATCAAGTAAATACTCAAAACGTCTTTCCAGATATCGTTAAAAACAAAAACGGAAAAATTACCCATATAGCTGATAGTTTGGGTAATGTTGTTCCCGATTTTTCTTATGCCGGATATATGGCTTCGGAAATGGCTATTCCAAATGTTGAGGCCAAGATTTTCGTGCCTTATCAAAATGAAGATGCCACAGCAATTATTCAATCTGCCATCGATTATGTTAGCAATTTGAAACCAAATACAAATGGTTTTAGGGGCGCCGTACTTTTAGATAAGGGCAAATTTAAAATCAACGGCACACTTTACATCAAAAATTCAGGTGTGGTATTGAGAGGCAGCGGCAACCTTGACAATGAAACCATTCTCCTAGGAACAGGAATCAGTCGTGAAGCTATAGTTCATATTTTGGGTGTTGATAACAGAACTTACAACGATACGTTGCAATTAGATGAGGTTTACGCACCAATTGGCACAAAAACACTTCACCTAAAAAGCGAATCTAAGCTTAAGGTTGGAGATGAAATTATTATTAAAAAACAATTGACAGAAAAATGGATTAAGGAACTTCAAATGGATTATTTTGGAGGTGAAAGTGGTTGGATTGGTTGGAAGACTAGAGATTGGGATATTACTTCTAATAGAGTGATTGATGGTGTTGAAGAAAACAACATAATCTTAAATGCCCCTCTAACGTTTAATGCCAATGATGAATATAGTCAAGCTGAAATTATAAAATACAATTGGCCAGGTAGAATTGAACATATTGGCATTGAAAATTTAAGTATCCACTCTGTTTTTGACGAAACTAACTCGGAAGACGAGGAACACCGATGGTTTGGCATTACTATGGAAAATGTGAAAAATGCTTGGGTGCGCCAAATCAATTTTAAGCATTTAACGGGTGGAGCGGTGAATCTTTTAAAATCTGCACAACAGATAACGGTTGAAGATTGTTTATCAACAGAACCAATTTCAGAAATTGCTGCATTTAGAAGGCAAACATTTTATACCGAAGGTGAACAAACCTTGTTTCAGCGTTGTTATTCCGAATATGGCTATAATGATTTTGTGGTTGGTGGTTACGGCACATCGGGACCAAATGCCTTTGTGCAATGCGAATCACATTTGCCTTTTAGCAACAGTGGCGCTATTGGAAGTTGGGCAACAGGTGTGTTGTTTGACGTCGTTTATATTGATGGAGATGCATTGAATTACAACAATAGAGAACAAGCAGGACGAGGAGCCGGATGGACAGCCGCCAACAGCGTGATTTGGGAATCTTCGGCTTCAAAAATAGCATGTTATAGTCCGCCAACATCTCAGAATTGGGCATTTGGTATTTGGGGCGGTATTATGACGGGTAATGGTCATTGGAAAGATGTAAACAATCATATTACACCAAGGAGTTTGTTTTATGCTCAGTTGGATAACAGATTGGATAAACTTCCTTTGAACCCTTTTGTTTATGATATGGGTTCGGAGCCAACATCAAGTCCTACCGTTGAACAAGCTGAAGAACTCACCAAAGAGGCTTCAAAACCTAAAATGACATTGAAATCTTGGATTCAAAAAGTTTCGAAAGAAAATAAAATTCCTGTTGATTCAAGAAAATTAAAATCTGTTCACGATTTAAAAAATAAATCGATTTCTAAAACAGATAGTCATTCAAAAGTCGAATTAAAAAACGGCTGGTTAACTTTCAACGGAAAGGTCATTACCGGAAAAACAGCACCAGTGATGTGGTGGCGCGGTAGTTTGCGCGATTACGATGTTAGTAAGGCATCAGCTCATGTTACGCGATTTGTACCCGGAAAAATAGGTAAAGGTTTTACGGATAAATTAACTGAAGTTGTGGAGGAATTCAAAGCCAACAATGTTGCTGCTTTAGACCATAATTATGGACTGTGGTACGAACGTAGAATGGACGACCATGAGCGTGTTAGAAGAATTGATGCGGATGTTTGGCCTCCTTTTTATGAACAACCTTTTGCCCGTTCGGGAAAGGATTTGGCCTGGGACCATTTAAGTAAATATGATTTAACCAAACCCAACACATGGTATTGGAGCCGTCTAAAGGAATTTGCTGATTTAGGGGAAAAAGAAGGCCAATTGCTCATTCAACAGCAATATTTTCAGCATAATATTATCGAGGCTGGAGCACATTGGTCGAGTTCGCCATGGCGTTCCGCAAACAATATTAATGAAACAGGGTTTCCAGAACCAGTGCCATATGCGGGCGACAAGCGTATTTTTATGGCGGAACAGTTTTACGATGTTACTAATGAAAACAGGAAGAAACTGCATCAACAATTCATTAGGCAATCACTTGCGAATTTTAAAGACAACAGTAATGTTATCCATTTCACTAGTGCCGAATATACTGGGCCACTTCATTTTATGGAGTTTTGGTTGGACGAAGTCAAAAAATATAAAGATGAAACTTCCGGAAGGGGCATTATTGGTTTAAGTGCTACCAAGGATGTGCAGGACGCTATTTTAGATGATTCAAAACGACAAAGCAGTGTTGATTTAATAGATATCCGTTATTGGCATTACCGTGAAGATGGTACTGTATATGCTCCTGAAGGCGGAAAAAACTTGGCGCCAAGACAACATGCACGAAAAATGGATACTGGAAAAGAAACCGAAGAACAGGTTTACCGTGCCGTTAGAGAATATCGCCAAAAATATCCAGAAAAGTCTGTACTATATTCAACCAATGCTGCCCCTAGATTTGGTTGGGCCGTTTTAATGGCAGGAGGTTCATTGGCCAATATTCCAAAAATTGGTGTCTCTGATTTTTATGAAGCCTTACCGTTAATGAAAATGACAGAAAACAGTAATCACCATAGTGAGTATTGGGCATTAGAAAGTAAAGGGAATGCTTATTTGTACTATCTAAAAAGCACAACTTCTGTTGAGGTGGACTTGTCGAACTTCAAAGGAAATTATGAATCCTATTGGATTAACCCCAGCGATGGTTCAGTTTTGGAAACACAAGTTTTAAAACGTAATTCAAAACAAAAACTTTTAAGCCCAAAAGGAAAAAACGTGGTGCTTTTTATAAATAAAAAAACAAACTAATCATGATAAAAACAAAACAACTTCTTTTCAGCTTCATAGTTCTGGGCTTTTTGGTGTCTTGCAAGGAAACAAAAAAAGAGCAAGTACAACATGAACCTGAAATGGGAGGAATACCAAAACTTGAAGTTTCTGAAAATGGACATTATTTTCAAACCAAAGAAGGAAATCCATTTTTTTGGTTGGGCGATACAGGTTGGTTAACCTTCAATAAATTGGACAGAGATGAAATAAAAAAATATTTTGCCGATAGAAAGGATAAAGGGTTTAATATCATTCAGATTATGACCCTTCATTCTTTGCCCGTTGCCAATGTATATGGTGATTCGGCCTTGGTTGCTCAGGATTTATCCAAACCTTTGGTTACAGAAGGCAATAGTTTTGAAAACGCCAATGAATATGATTATTGGGACCACGTTGATTACGCATTGGATGTGGCCAAAGAAGAAGGTTTGTTTTTGGGTATGGTGCCCGTTTGGGGTTCTCCTGTAAGCGATGGAAAAGTAAATTTAGAGCAAGCAAAAGCTTACGCTAATTTTTTGTCTGAACGTTTTAAAGATAGGGATAATATTATTTGGCTTGTTGGTGGTGATACTTATGGAAATGAAAATACCGAAATATGGAACGCCATTGGAAGCATTTTAAAAGCGAAAAACCCAGAGCGATTGGTGACTTTTCACCCAAGAGGAAGAACGGATTCTTCCGATAATTTCCATAACGAAAATTGGCTGGATTTCAATATGTTTCAATCAGGTCATCGTCGCTACGATCAAGATGATACCGAACGCAATTACGGCGAGGATAATTACAAATTTGTTCAAGTAGATTTCAATTTAAAACCTACCAAACCAACTTTGGACGGAGAACCATCTTATGAAGGTATTCCACAAGGGCTTCACGATACGTTGCAACCTCTTTGGAACGATAACGATGTGCGTCGTTATGCGTATTGGTCGGTTTTTGCAGGTGCAGCCGGTTTCACCTATGGCAACAACCACATCATGCAAATGCACGAAAATCACAGTAAACCTGAAGCCTATGGAAGCAAAACCTATTGGGTTAAAGCTTTGGATGCCCCAGGAGCTACGCAGATGCAATATATGAAAAAACTGATGCTTAAATACCCGTATTTTGAGCGTATTCCGGATGAAAGTTTGGTTGCCAATCAAGGTGAAAAGTACGATTACAAATCCGCCACTCGTGGTGATGGTTACGCTATGATTTATGTGTATAATGGTAAAACCATTTCGGTAAACATGGAAAAAATTAAAGGAGAAAACGTTAATGCTTCGTGGTACAATCCAAGAGATGGAAAAACCACAGATATTGGCGTTTTTAAAAATGAAGGTGTACAAGATTTTAAACCTTTAAGTGAAGAAGTTGACGGTAACGATTGGGTATTAATTTTAACCTCTAAATAATGACAACATTTATAAAAAAGATAGTTCTTGTTTTGTTTGTTGTGTTCATTTCCTCGTGTGCGTCAGTAAGTTCTGCTACAAATGGTTGGTTCAATATTCTGGAACATGGGGGAAACAAAAAGGGAGAATTATGTACTGAGGCCATTCAAGGTGCTATTGATAAAGCTTCAAAACAAGGAGGTGGTACCGTTTATTTTCCTGCTGGGGAATATTTAACAGGAGCACTAACGCTAAAAAACAACATTGTTTTACACATTGAGGCAGGAGCTGTTTTGAAGTTTTCAACCAATTTTGACCATTATTTACCATTTACCGAAGTCCGTTGGGAAGGCACAGTGATTCAAACGTTTAAACCGTTGTTACATGCGCGTGATGCTGAAAATATTACCATTACAGGGCGAGGAACTATTGATGGACAAGGTGAAGCATGGTGGAAAGAAATTTGGCGTATTGAATCAGCTAAAGAAGAATTAGAGTTGACCAAGTATCAAAAAATGACTGAAGAGGCCAACAAAGATGTTAAAACCGCAGATTACTACAAACGTACCAGAAGTTATTTGTTTCATAGGCCACCGCTTTTTCAAGCCTTTCAGTGTAAAAACATCACAATTGAAGGTGTTACCATTCAAAACTCACCATTTTGGACTGTCAATCCCGCATTTTGTGATAACATCACGATTGATAATGTTACTATTTTCAATCCGTATTCACCTAACACCGATGGCATCAATCCTACTTCATGCAAAAACGTTCATATTTCAAACTGTCATATTAGTGTAGGCGACGATTGTATTACCATAAAATCTGGTCGTGATGCCGATGGTAGAAAATGGGCAACCCCAACGGAGAACGTTACCATTACCAATTGCACCATGCTCAACGGTCATGGTGGTGTGGTTATTGGTAGCGAAATGTCAGGAGGTATTAAGAAAATAACGATTTCAAATTGCATTTTTGACGGTACAGATAGAGGCATTCGTTTAAAAGCTGCTCGTGGTCGTGGTGGCGTGGTTGAAGATATTAGAGTTTCAAATATCGTGATGAACAATATCAAAAATGAGGCATTTATGCTCAATTTGTTTTATGATAAAAACACCGTTGAAGGCCCAGTAACAGAGGAAACACCTATATTCAGAAACATCCATATCAGTAATGTTGCGGCCACAAACGTGAATACTGCGGGACGTATTTTGGGAATTCCTGAAATGCCTATTCACAATGTCACGTTTTCAGATGTTGATATTGATGCCAATGAGGGTTTTTCAATTCATACAGGAAAGAATATTGAATTTCACGATGTAAAAATCAATACTAAATTAGGTTCGGCTTTTAAGGTTGAAGACACCGAACAAATCATTTTAGATAATATAGGAACATCAAAACCGATAGAGAATAAAGCTGTTGTTAGTTTTAAAAATGTGAAAACAGCTTTGATAAGCAATTGTTTCCCAATGGTGCAAACTAATACATTTTTGCTTGTTGAAGGTGATGAAACGGAAGATATCCATTTAAAGAATAACATATTGAAGCATGTGGTGTTTCACACCAAAACAACAAGTTCAATAGATGGCAAAGTATTTAAAGACTAATAAAATCTATGTTCATGAGCGTTAAAAAAATATTGTCTATTGTTTTTTTGTTGAGTATGTTCAATTGTGCTTCAAAAAAGGAGGCCTATTTGTTTACATCTTTTAGGGAACCCGCCACTGAAGGATTGTATTTGACTTACAGTGAAGATGGCTACAATTGGAAGGATTTAAAAGGTCCGTATTTAGAGCCAGAAGCTGGTGATAGTAAAATCATGCGCGACCCGTCTATTGTTCGCGGAAAGGATGGAATGTATCACATGGTTTGGACTACCGATTGGAAAGGTGGGGATGGTTTTGGCTATGCAAGTTCTAAGGATTTAATCCATTGGGGCAACCAAGAATATATCCATGTGATGAAAAATGAACCAACGGTTGTGAACGTTTGGGCACCCGAAATTTTTTATGATGAAGGTGAAGACCGATACATCATCATTTGGGCGTCAACCATTCCGTTTCGTTATGAAAAAGGTGAGGAAGAGGAAAAAAACAATCATCGCATGTACTATGTCACAACTAAAGATTTTAAAACATTTTCAGAAACCAAATTGTTTTTGGAACCCGGTTTTAGTGTGATTGATTGCGTAATCGTTAAACGAGGAAAAGAAGATTATGCCTTAATTATAAAAGATAACACCAGACCGAACAGAAATTTAAAAGTGGCTTTTGGTAAATCGCCTTTAGGACCATTTGAGAATATTTCAGAGCCATATACTGGTTTTCTTTCGGAAGGGCCAACCGTGTTAAAACAGGATGGAAAATACATAATTTATTACGATAATTACGGTGAGAAGAATTATAAGGCGGTGAGTACTTCAGATTTTAAAACATTTGAAGATATCTCAAATAAAATTTCCTTGCCCGAAGGGCATAAGCATGGAACAATTACGACGGTTTCAAGAAGGGTTTTAAATGGCTTGATTGAAAAAAGTAAAGAAAAATAAAAGACAAGAAAGATGAAGTTAGGTTTTAAATTAATCATCGCAACACTGTGTATATGTGTGGTTTCTGTGGTACATGCGCAACAAGATACGGTTAAGTATGTTGGTGAGACCTTATCAAATATAGATTACCACCATGGCATGTTATCTCCTGCTGTTGGCGTGCATGCTATCCAAATAATGAGGGCTAGTCGAGAGCATCCCGAAAAATCGGATGGTTTTGGTTGGACCTACAACCATGCACCAAATATAGCATATTGGAACAACACATTTTTTGTTCAGTATTTAAGCGATCCTGTTGGCGAGCACATTCCACCTAGCCAAACGTTTATGTTGCGGTCAAAAGATGGTGAAAACTGGAGTTTTCCAGAAGTAAGTTTTCCAATTTATAGTATCCCGGATGGTTATCAAAAGGAAGGTGTTGAAGGTGTTGCTAAAAATTTAAAAGCCACCATGCACCAGCGAATGGGCTTTTTTACTTCATCGGACAACCGTTTTTTTACTTTGGCGTTTTATGGTATTTCAATGAACCCTAAGGATAGCCCAAATGACGGAAATGGCATCGGCCGAGTTATTCGTGAAATTTATAAAGATGGCAGTTTAGGACCTATTTATTTCATTCGATACAATCATGGTTGGAATGAGTCCAACACCAACTATCCGTTTTACAAAAGCAATAGGGACAAAGGTTTTAAAAAGGCTTGTGAAGAATTATTGTCTCAGTCTTTGCAAATGCAGCAATGGGTGGAAGAGGCCGATAGGGACGACCCGTTAATTCCGTTGAAAGAACAATATAAAGCATTTAGTTACTACCATATTCCTGACGGTAGAGTGGTTGGCCTGTGGAAACATGCTTTAACTTCAATTAGTACGGATGGTGGTAAATCTTGGCAGTATGATCCGCTTAGGGCACCTGGTTTTGTGAATAGTAATGCTAAAATTTGGGGACAAAAAACTTCTGATGGACGTTATGCCACTGTTTACAATCCTTCCGAATTTCGTTGGCCATTGGCTGTTTCAACCAGCGATGATGGTTTAAATTATACCGATTTGTTGTTGGTTCATGGTGAATTGTCACGAATTCGATATGGAGGGGCCTACAAATCACATGGTCCTCAATATGTACGAGGAATCACAGAAGGGAATGGTACACCGCCGGATGGAAATATGTGGTTGACCTATAGTGTAAACAAAGAAGATATTTGGGTGGCTTCGGTTCCAGTTCCTGTCAAAAGTTCTGTGGATGAAGACGTAAACGATATATTCAATAATATACCAGATGGAGAAGAGCTAAAACTATGGAACACTTACGATTTAAAGTGGGCCACAGCAAATATAGAAAAGAAAGACGGTGTTAAATGGTTAACGCTTCGCGACCAAGACCCTTTTGATTACCCAAGAGTGGAGCGCGTTACCCCATTTGCGGAAAAAATGGAAGTGACGTTTACCGTGAAACCAGAACAAAGTGACCATGGTATGCTTCAAGTGGAACTGCAAAATAAACAAGGTCTGCCTTCTGTGAGGTTGATATTTGATTCCGATGCGAATCTAAAACAAAAAATGGGATATAGATTGCGAAACATCATGACCTATGAGGCGGGCAAGGAATACACCATTAAGCTTACTATTGATGCAACTTCACGATTGTATACTATTAACGTGAACGGAGAGAAGGATGTGAAAGGCATATTTTTCATGCCAACAGATGGTATTTCGCGAGTCATGTTCCGAACTGGCGAGCAACGGCATTATCCAACAGTAGACACGCCGGTAGATACGCCAAATTACGACGATGTACCTTTTACGGGTGCTGCGATTCCAGAGGCAGTATTTAACATAAAATCATTGACCACTAAAAAGCTATAAATTGAACATCCTGAGAAGCATATTTGTTTTGGTTTTGTTGTTTTCATCTTGTAAATCAGCTGAAAATACAAAGGATATTAGCGTTTCAAAAGTGACTTGCGAGATGGCTGAAAATCCTTTGGCAGTAACTAACACACAACCACGTTTAAGCTGGAAACTAAAATCGGATGGTATTAATGTTTCGCAATCGGCATATCAAATTTTGTTATCGTCTTCAGCAGAAAAACTAAATACCAATGAAGCCGATATTTGGGATAGCGGAAAGGTGAGTTCTTCCCAAAGTCAGTTGGTAAACTATGCTGGCGGTAAACTTCAAAATGGAAAAAAATATTTCTGGAAAGTAAAAGTTTGGGTTGGAAATGAAACAGAATCTTCATGGAGTGAGCTTGCTTCTTTCAGAATGGCGCCAGTTTCAGAAAGTTTAAACCCAACTTGGATTGGTGCCATTACCAAAGCCGAAAGCAACTTGCCAAAGGGAAGAAATTACCACACGGCCTCTTTTAAAAAATCGAGGCGACAGGAAATTATTGATGCTTCAAATCCGTTGGCGCGACAAAGCATCATGCTTCGCAAACCGTTTTTACTTTCAAAAAAAATAAAAGATGCGGTGGTTTACATTTCAGGTTTGGGACATTACGAGTTGACCATTAACGGTGAAAAAATCGGAAACAGCGAGTTTGCTCCCTTGTGGACGGACTACGATAAATCCGTAAATTTTAATACCTACGAAATCTCCGTAGACCTTTTGAACCAAGGTGAAAACGCTATTGGTGTAATGTTGGGGAATGGCATGTACAATACGGTACAGGAACGTTATACCAAGTTTTTTGTAAGTTTTGGTCCGCCAACTTTATTTTTTAAAATGAAGTTGACTTTTGACGATGGCTCGGAAGACCTTATTCAATCTGACGAAAGTTGGACATACAGTGACAGCCCAATTACTTACAACGGTATGTTTGGAGGTGAAGATTACGATGCCAATTTGGAACAAATAGGATGGAATAAACCGAATTTTAGCAATTCTAACTGGCAACCCGTTGTGGTTCAAGAAGCCCCAAAAGGGGAGTTGAAAGCGCAATCGGCTCCACCCGTTACCATCCAAAAGCAATATGAAGTTCAGGAACTCACCCAACCAACAGAAAATACGTTTGTGTACAACATGGGGCAAAACTTATCCGGTTTTCCAACAATAAAAGTAAAAGGTAAAAAAGGACAAAAAATCAGATTTTGGACAGCCGAACGATTAAAGGATGATGGCACCATTTCTCAAGGTGGTTCTGGAAAGCCCTATTATTTTGAATACACTTTAAAAGGCGACGGTGTTGAAGAATGGCATCCAAAATTCAGTTATTACGGTTACCAATATATTCAGGTAGATAGCATCAATTATAAAGAGGAAAAGAACAGTGAATTTCCAACGTTGTTGGATTTAAAGTCCAATTTTATTTATAACAATTCGGGTGAAGCGGGAACTTTTGAGTGTTCCAATGCAATTTTCAATAAAGCGCACGAGCTCATCAATAATGCCATAAAAAGTAATTTTCAAGCGGTATTGACCGATTGTCCTCACCGTGAAAAATTGGGTTGGTTGGAAGAAGCACACCTTAATGGGCCAGGGTTGATTTACAATTACAACTTGGAGACTTTCATTCCTAGCATCATGGAAAATATTAAAGATGCCCAACGTGAAGATGGTATGATTCCAACCATAGCACCAGAATATGTGGTTTTTGGTGGTGATTTTACTGATTCACCGGAGTGGGGTGTAACAGGTATTATTTTACCGTGGATGTATTATGAGTACTATGGCGATGATACTTTAATGGAGGAATATTATCCGGTAATGAAAGGCTACATTGATTATTTAACATCCAAGTCCAACAATTATATTGTATCTTATGGTTTGGGTGATTGGTACGATTATGGCGAACATGCCGCTGGATATTCAAAAAATAGCCCTATAGCATTATCGGCTACAAGCCATTATTTCTTTGCTGCAAAACTTTTTGCTCAAGCAGCAAAACACTTAAATAAAGCTGAAGACATTGCCAAATACAATACTTTGGTTTCAAACATAAAAGCAGCCTTTAATAAGGAGTTTTTCAACAAAGAAACCAAACAGTATGGTACCAATAGTCAATTTAGTAATGCCGTTCCCATTTTTATGGATATTGTTGAACCTGAATATAAAGAGGTCGTGATGCAAAACTTGTTGACCGATATTAAAAATAGGGGATACCGATTAACAACTGGCGATGTAGGTAATCGTTATTTATTCCAAACTTTGGCCAGAAATGGAGAAAACGAAGTGATGTACAAAATGAACAATCACTATGACACGCCTGGTTACGGATTTCAAATTAAATTTGGGTTAACTACCTTAACTGAGCAGTGGGATCCAAGAAAAGGAAACTCATGGAACCACTTTATGATGGGACAAATTGAAGAATGGTTTTACCGAAGTTTGGCGGGCATAGTTCCAGATGAAGAACATCCGGGTTTTAAGCATTTCTTCATCCAGCCAGAGGTTGTGGGCGATTTAACTTTTGTAAAGGCAAGCTACGAATCTGTTTACGGAAAAATAGTTTCTGACTGGGAGCGGAAAGGGGATAATCTCATTTTAAATATTGAAATTCCAGTAAACACAACATGTACGGTTATGCTTCCAACTTCAGAAGAAGAAAGTGTTACGGTCAATGGCGCATCTTTTGATGATGTAGACCAAGATGCTGGGAAAACATCATTAAACCTTGGCTCGGGAAGTTATGCCATTCAATGTTCAATTTAAAAACACAAAAGCGATGCAAATAAGAAACTTACATACAAGATTGGTTTTAATGCTTCTGTTGTTCTCATTTGCAAGGGTTGTAGCGCAAACTTCGGACACTAATTTTGAAGTTCCCGTTAAGGAAACCATCAAAAAAATTGAAACTATTTTCAATGTTGAAATAAAGGATAATGACCATTTGCTGAATGACAAAGTTTTGGAATATGCCAATTGGCGTATCCAACAGGGCAATTTGGAGGTATCGTTGGCCAATGTTCTGGCGCCTTTCAATTTGGTGGCCTTTAAGAGCGGTGATGGTACTTATGAAATTAAAAAATTTCAATACCATAGGGTTTCTGAAGCAGTGGCCGAACAACGTTTGTCTTATTTATCGCATTTATATCACAATAAAGAAGAATGGGAAACCCGAAAGTCTGAACTAAAGGCTTGCATGACCTCTGCTTTTGGTTTGGATAAAGCTCCCGAAATGCCAAAATCAGAACCCCTTTTAACCAAACAAAGAATTTATGATGGCTATAGTGTAGAAAATATTGGTTTGGAAATTCTCCCAGGTGTCTACACCACAGGTTCCATTTACAAGCCCTATCCGTTAATAGAAAATGCCGCAATTGTTATAACACCAAACGGTCATTTTGGTAATGGCCGCTATCGCGAAAGCGAACAAATTAGATGTGCCATGTTGGCCAAAATGGGAGCTGTTGTAATAAATTATGATTTATTTGCTTGGGGCGAATCCAGATTGCAATTTCCGTCATCAACCCATCGAAACAGTATCGCTTCTACCATTCAGGTATTGAGTGGTAAACGTTTGCTTGATTATGCTTTAACGCTAAATTATGTAGATAGTGCTCGTGTTGGTGTAACAGGTGGTTCTGGTGGTGGTTCACAAACCATGTTTTTATCGGCGTTGGATGATAGAATTACCGTTTCTGTTCCTGTGGTTATGGTTTCTGCCAATCATTCCGGTGGTTGTCCATGTGAAAGCGGACGAGGTATTCACCTGTGTGGCAACGGCACCAACAATGTGGAAGTTGCTGCCATGGCGGCTCCAAAGCCCCAACTTATTATTTCCGACGGAAAAGATTGGACGCAAAATGTGCCTGAAACCGAGTTTCCTTTTATTGAAAGAATCTACGGGTTTTACGGTAAAAAGGATGCTATAAAAAATGCCCATTTTAAAAATGAAGGACACGATTATGGCTTTTCAAAACGCATGGCCATGTATCCATTTATGGCGAAATATCTGGATTTGGACTTGAGCAAAGTAAAAAACAAACAAGGAAAAATTGATGAGTCCACTTGCGTTGTAGAACCCTATGAGGCTTTATATGTGTTTGATGATAAAGAGGAAAATTTACCCAAGAACGCCATAAAGGATATAAATAAACTTTACGAGTTGTTTGGAGAGAAAAATTTAAGAATGCATGACGAAAAAAAATAACCTGTTCTTTTGCCTGTTGGTTTTAATTTTTGGGATTCAGTCCATTCAAGCGCAATCCAATCAAGAATTAAAACTTTGGTATGATGAACCCGCAGAAATCTGGAACGAAGCCTTGCCTTTGGGCAATGGTAGGCTAGGTGCCATGGTTTTTGGCGACCCTAGTGTGGAGCGTTTACAGCTTAACGAAGAAACCATTTGGGCAGGCTCACCAAACAGCAATGCTCACGATAAAGCCTTAAAAGCCCTACCAAAAGTGAGACAACTTATTTTTGATGGAAGATATAAGGAAGCACAGGATTTGGCAACTTCAGATATTCGCTCGCAAACCAATAACGGCATGCCATATCAAACTTTCGGAAGTCTTTATTTGTCGTTTCCTGGGCATCAAGATTATTCCAATTATTATCGTGATTTAGACATTGAAAACGCCACAGCCAAAGTGCAATACACGGTTGATGGTGTGGAATACACCCGTGAAATCCTTTCGGCGTTTAAAGACGATGTCATTGTGGTTACATTGTCCGCCAGTCAACCCGCAAGTATTACGTTTAATGGGTTCATGGTGAGTCCGTTTGATAAAACAAAAACCATTACCGAAGATAATCAAGTGGCACTTTCAGGAGTGACGAGTACTGTTGAAGGTCAAAAAGGGCGTGTAAAATTTCAGGGGCGTTTAACAGCCAAAAATAAAGGAGGAAAGCTTTCCATTCAAAATGGTATTGTAAGTGTTGAAGAGGCCGATGAAGTCACTTTGTATATTTCAATTGCAACCAATTTCAAAAACTACAAAGACATTTCTGAAGATGAGATTGCTAAAAGCAAAGCGTTTTTAGATAAAGCCATTCAAAAGGATTTTGAAACCATCAAAAAAACACACGTTGCCTATTATCAAAGCTTTTTCAATCGTGTGACTTTAGATTTGGGAACTACTGATGCGGCCGAAGAAACTACTGATGAACGCATTCGTAAATATGCACAACAATTCGACCCGCAATTGGCCGCCTTATATTTCCAGTTTGGGCGTTACTTATTAATTTCCTGCTCACAACCCGAAGGGCAGCCTGCCAATCTTCAGGGTATTTGGAACGATATGTTATTTCCACCTTGGGAAAGCAAATACACCATGAACATTAATGCTGAAATGAACTATTGGCCTGCCGAATTGACTAATCTTTCGGAAATGCACGAGCCTTTTATACAATTGGCGAAAGAAGTGGCAGAAACAGGAAAGGAAACAGCCAAAATCATGTATGATGCCAATGGATGGGTTTTGCACCACAATACCGACATTTGGCGCATAACGGGCCCAATTGATATGGCAGCATCGGGTATGTGGCCAACAGGAGGCGCTTGGGTATGTCAAGATTTATGGGAACGTTATTTGTATAAGGGCGACAAAGGGTTTTTAAAAGAAATCTTCCCCATCATGAAAGGCGCCGCAACCTTCTTTTTGGATTTTATGGTGAAAGACCCCAATTCGGGGTATCTGGTAGTTGTACCTTCAAATTCACCTGAAAACACCCATGGAGGTGAAGATGGTAAATCAACTATCGCTGCAGGAACAACCATGGACAACCAATTAGTGTTCGATTTGTTTACTAATGTAATGAAAGCCACTGATATTCTTGGTGAAGATAAAAATTTTACAAAAAAATTAGAGGATGCATTATCAAAAATGGCACCCATGCATATTGGGCAATACGGACAATTACAAGAATGGTTGATGGATTGGGATGACCCCGAAGACAACCATCGCCATGTGTCTCATTTATACGGACTGTTTCCAAGTAATCAAATCTCACCATATAAAACCCCCAAATTATTTCAGGCGGCTAAAAAATCATTGTTGTTTCGTGGTGATGAATCTACGGGATGGTCCATGGGTTGGAAATTAAATTTATGGGCACGATTGTTGGATGGCGACCACGCCTACAAACTGCTGCAAGACCAATTACATTTGGTAACTGCCGATCAACGAAAAGGGGGCGGAACCTACCCGAATATGCTTGATGCCCATCAACCATTTCAAATTGATGGTAATTTTGGCTGCACTGCAGGTATAGCCGAAATGTTGATGCAAAGTCACGAAGGGGCAATTCATCTTCTTCCTGCGTTACCTTCAAAATGGAAAAATGGAGAAATAACGGGATTGAAATCAAGAGGGGGCTATGAAATTGATTTAGCATGGAAAAACAACCAAGTTTCCGTTGTAAAAATTACATCAAAATTTGATGGCAATTGCCGTTTGCGTTCTCAAACACCCTTAAGAGATTTCAAAGGAAAAGTATTAAAAAGTGCCAAAGGAAATAACCCAAATCGGTTGTTTATTGATGTGAAGGTAAAACAGCCTATCATTTCAGAAAAAGCAGAAATAGAGCCTTTAAAACTTTTAAAATATTTCGAATACGACGTACCCATGAAAGCAGGAGAGACCTATGCGTTTTACAGAAAATAACATTTGAAAAATTAGAAATGACCTTGAAAACAATACATATAAAGCTTTTAGTGATCACTTTTCCAATAGTTCTTGTAGGTTGTAATCCTCAAGAGAATAAGGAAAGCTCCGGCTATGTTTTAAACGTTGAAGACTATAAGCCTTATGTAGATTATTTCAATAGAATGGAAGACGAAAACATTGCCAAAGCCATTCCCAATGATAGTGCTTGGGCTTGGATGGTAAACAATATTCCATTATTTGATTGTCCTCAGGATAATTTTGAAGAAATGTACTATTTCCGTTGGTGGAGCTTGCGCAAACACATCACTAACACGCCACAAGGTTATGCCATTACTGAGTTTTTGGTGGAGCGCTCTTATGCCGATAAATATAATTTAATAGCCTGCGCGCTTGGGCATCATATTTATGAATTCCGTTGGGCACACAACCCCGAATACATCAACCAGAATGTACATTTATGGTATCGGGGAAATGATGGTAAACCAATGCAAAAACTGCACAAATTTAGTAGTTGGACACCCGATGCGCTTTACAATATGTATTTGGTCAATATAGATGAAGATTTTCTCTTGGATATGTACCCTGATTTTATTGATGATTATATCAAATGGGAAGAAGAACGACAACGGCCAGATGGTTTGTTTTGGCAACATGATGTTAAGGACGGCATGGAAGAATCATTGAGTGGAGGGCGACGTGTGCAAAATGCCCGCCCCACAATAAACAGTTACATGTACGCCAATGCCAAAGCTTTGGCTACTATGGCAGAAATCAAAGGTGATGAAGAAAAGGTTTCTTTTTTTAAAGCGAAAGCCAATACGCTGAAAAGCTTGGTGGAAACCAAATTATGGAATACTGATGATACTTTTTTTGAAACGTTGACAGAGAAAGACACATCGGCAAATGTACGCGAAGCCATTGGGTTTATTCCTTGGTATTTTAACCTGCCTTCAAAAGATAAAGGATTCGAACAAGCTTGGGAGCAATTGAAGGACAATGACGGTTTTGCAGCTCCATTTGGGTTGACTACTGCCGAACGCCGTAGTCAACGTTTTAGAAGTCATGGTACAGGAACTTGTGAATGGGATGGTGCCATTTGGCCATTTGCCACTTCGCAAACACTAACAGCTTTGGCTAATTTGTTGAACAATTACGACCAAAAAGTGGTTGATAAAACCGACTATTTCAATCAAATGAATTTGTATGTAGAGTCACAATACTACCGTGGTAGACCATACATTGGCGAGTATTTAGATGAAACCACGGGCTATTGGCTAATGGGCGATAGAGAACGCAGTCGTTATTACAACCATTCAACGTTTAATGATTTAATTATAACAGGTTTGGTGGGTTTACGCCCTAGAGCAGATGAAAAAATTGAAGTCAACCCACTAATTCCAGAAGATAAATGGGATTGGTTTTGTTTGGATAATGTGCTTTATCATGGAGATATTATAACCATTCTGTGGGATAAAACAGGAAAAAAATACAATAAAGGAAAAGGGTTAAGAGTCTTTAGAAATGGGGGAGAAGTAGCTTCATCCCAAAACTTAGTAAGACTTATTTCTGAGTAAAATAAAAGCGATGAAAAAAGCAATTTTATTAATAGTATTCGTTTTTCAATCATTTTTAGTGATTGCTCAAAATGGTTTGGAGTTACGCCATTTGCAATGCGAAATGCTTACAAATCCATTGGGTATTGATGTGCTGCAACCACGGTTGAGTTGGCAAATTATTACCGATAAGGCTGAAGTAGAGCAAATTGCTTATCACGTTTTGGTGGCTTCTTCCAAAGAAAAATTAGAGAATAATGAAGCCGATTTATGGGATTCGGGCAAAGTAGAAAGCGATGCTTCCATTAATGTGCTATACAAAGGAAAAAAGCTCAATAGTAGAGATGATGCCTTTTGGAAAGTAAAAGTTTGGACCAATAAAGGGGAAACCCAATGGAGCCAAACTGCACTTTGGAGCATGGGGATTTTAAGTTATGCTGAATGGAAATCAACGAGATGGATTGGTTATAATCAACTGTTTGAAGGAGATACCATTGGTCAGTTTTCAAAACTATCGGCACGTTATGTTCGAAAACCCATCAAGTTGGAAAAAGATGTGAAAGAAGCTAAAGTTTATATAATGGGCATGGGTTTGTATGAGCTTTACATCAACGGTGAAAAAATTGGCAATCAAGTTTTGGCACCCGTTCCAACAGATTATACCAAAAACGTAAAATACAATGTTTTTGATTTAACCAATAAAATAGAAAAGGGTGAAAATGTTATCGGTGCTATTTTAGGAAATGGTCGGTTTTTTGCGATGCGTCAAGAATACAAACCTTATAAAATAAAGAGCTTCGGTTTCCCAAAAATGGCGATGCAATTGGTGGTCACTTTTGAAGATGGGTCCAAAGAAACAATAAAAACGGATGAAAGTTGGAAGTTTACACCATATGGCCCCATTCGTGAAAACAATGAATACGATGGCGAAGTTTACGATGCCCGAATGGAATTGCCCAACTGGAACAAAACAGGTTTTGATGATAGCAAATGGATGAATATGATGTGGGTGCAAGAGCCAGGTGGTTTCCCTGAAGGACAAATGACGCCCAACATGAAGGTGATGGATGTCATTAAGCCAAAGTCTATAACCGAAACCAAAAAAGGCACTTATATTTTGGATATGGGGCAGAATATGGCCGGTTGGCTTCAAATAAAAGTAAAGGGCAATAGTGGTAATATTATTAAGATGAAATTTGCGGAATCCCTAAAAGATGATGGTTCACTGTATATTGCCAATCTTCGGGATGCCCAAGTAACCGATACGTATATTTTAAAAGGCGAGGGTGAAGAAATTTGGGAACCCACTTTTGTGTATCATGGTTTCCGTTTTGTCGAAATTTCGGGATATGCTTATAAACCTAAATTGGAAGATTTTGTTGGAAAGGTAGTTTATGACGATTTAAAAACAGTCGGAACGTTTGAGTGTTCAAACCCAACTATGAACCAAATTTTTAAAAATGCTTATTGGGGCATTCGCAGCAACTATAAAGGTATGCCCATCGATTGTCCACAACGCAACGAGCGTCAACCTTGGTTGGGCGATAGAACCACAGGGGCATATGGCGAAAGTTTCATTTTTGATAATCAAACACTATACGCCAAATGGTTGGACGATATTAAATTTTCCCAAACTTTAGATGGTGGAATCCCTGATGTGGCTCCTGCATTTTGGCGTTATTATGGTGATGGTGTAACATGGCAAGGGGCATATATTAAGGTGGCCGATATGTTGTATCAGCAATTTGGTGATAAAAAAGCTATTGAAAACCATTATCTGTTCATGAAAAAGTGGATGGGATATATGGAAAGCCAATATCTGAAGAATGATTTAATGACCCAAGATAAATACGGCGATTGGTGTGTCCCGCCAGAGTCTTTGGAGATTATCCGCTCTAAAGATCCGATGCGATTGACTGATGGTGAAGTTTTATCGAGCTCTTTTTATTACCATTTGCTCCAACTAATGAAAAAGTTTGCAAAAATTATTGATGCCGATGCTTCTGATGTTGCAGATTACGATGAATTGTCTGAACGCATAAAAACAGCATTCAACGCCAAATATTTAAACGCCAAAACGTTTAGCTATGCCAATAATACGGTAACGGCCAATGTGCTGCCTTTGGCCTTTGGCATGGTGCCTAAGGAATTGGAAGAGAAAGTATTTCAAAATATGGTGCATGAAATTGAAGTGGTTAAACAAGGTCATATTAGTACTGGTGTTGTTGGCACACAGTTTTTAATGCGGACGTTAACCAATTTTGGGCGAGGTGATTTAGCCTATAAATTGGCATCAAACACCACTTATCCGAGCTGGGGATATATGGTTGAAAATGGAGCCACAACCATTTGGGAATTATGGAATGGCAATACCGCAGACCCAGAAATGAACTCACAAAACCATGTGATGCTCTTAGGAGATTTAATGATTTGGTATTACGAAAATATGGCGGGAATAAAGAGCAGTGAAGCGCATCCTGGGTTTAAGCAAATCATCATGAAACCTGATTTTAATGCCGGTCTGTCGTTCGTGGATGCAACCTATGAGTCCAGTTATGGCAGCATCAAAAGTCATTGGACCAAAAAGAAAAATAAGTTGGATTGGGGGGTTACCATTCCGCCAAATACCAGTGCTTTGGTTTATGTACCAACAGCAGATGTTTCAAAAGTTAAAATCAACAAGCAGAATTTAGAAGGTGTTTCAAAACACATAAAGACTGAAGGCAATCATTTGGTTTTTGAATTGAAATCGGGAACTTATAACATAGCCGTAAAATAATCGAGCAAAAAGACTAATCATAATGAAAATAAGAGGAATTCAAACCACATTACTATTATTTAGCCTCCTGCTTTTAGGAAGTTGCAAGAAACAACCCAAGGAAGCTGAACAAACAATAGCTTTAGTTGATAAAACTTGGCGGGAAGGAATAGTTGTAGATGAATTTATTTATAACAAAGCGCCATATCCATCATGTCATGCGGCAACTATTGTAGAAACTACAAATGGCGAATTAGTTGCATCATGGTTTGGTGGCACGCACGAGCGCCACCCTGATGTGGGCATATGGTTAAGCAAGCGCAAAAATGGGACATGGACAGAGCCAGTCGAGGTTGCCAACGGTGTTCAAAATGACACGCTGCGTTACCCAACATGGAATCCAGTATTGTACCAAATTCCTAATGGTGATTTAATGCTCTTTTATAAAGTTGGCCCACATCCATCAACATGGTGGGGTATGCTGATGCGTTCTTCTGATGGTGGAGAATCATGGTCAGAACCAGAAAAATTGCCTGATGGCTTTTTAGGCCCAATAAAAAACAAACCTGAATTATTGGATGATGGTACGCTTTTATTGCCGTCAAGTATTGAAGGCAATGGTTGGAATTTGCGTATGGAATCTACTCCAGATTTTGGTAAAACTTGGCATATGGGTGATACTTTGCCTAAAGGGTTAAATGATATTAACGCCATTCAACCCAGTATTTTATTCCATGCAAACGGAAAATTACAACAAATTGGCCGAACCCGAAACAGACACTTATTCTCAACTTGGTCTGAAGATAACGGAAAAACTTGGTCACCTTTGGAGTTATTGAACATGCCCAATAACAATTCAGGTACAGATGCGGTTACAATGAAAAACGGTGAGCATGCCTTAATTTACAACCATGTTTGGCCAAATGAAGATATGCAGAAAAGCTATCGAAGTCCCTTAAATTTAGCCATTTCAAAAGATGGCATCAACTGGAACGCTGCTTTAGTTTTAGAAGATTCTAAAATAAGTCAATATTCGTACCCATCCATCATTCAAGGTTCTGATGGTATGTTGCATTGCGTGTATACATGGCGTCGACAAAAAATTAAATACGTAAAAATAGACCCTTCAAAACTGGTGACTTTCCCAATAAAAGATGGTATTTGGCCTGGACCAACAAAAGAGCGTTACCAAGTTGCCGTTTGTGATTGGATGATTTTAAAACGTCAGAAGTTAGGTTCGTTTGAGCGTGCCAGAGAAATAGGAGCTGACGGTATCGAAATGGATATGGGTGGTTTAGGTGACCGAGAAACGTTTGACAGTAAATTTGTTAATGGTGATACCGCAAGTATAAGGGTTTTTAAAGATAAATCTGTAGAAACAGGAGTTGGCATCAGTTCTATTGCCATGTCTGGGTTCTATGCGCAATCCTTTGCCGAACGCCCTACTGTAAAGCGAATGGTAGAAGATTGTATTGAGGTCATGAAAACCTTTAATGTTGAAGCAGCTTATTTGCCACTAGGGACAAAAGGTGACTTGGTTAAAAACCCAGAGCTTAGGCCAGCGATTGTGGAGCGTTTACGCTGGGCGGGTGAGCAGGTCGATAAAATTAACGGTATTATAGCCGTTGAAACCTCGCTTTCAGCTTCCGATGAGAAAGAACTTCTTGAAGAAATTGGAAACAAAAACATCAAAATAGCCTTCAATTTTGCCAATGCCATTAAAAACGGTCGCGATATTTCAAAAGAGTTAAAAACACTTGGTCGCGATAATATTGGGGAAATCCATGCCTCAAATACTGACGGACATTGGATTGAAAATGACCCAGCTATCGATTTGCCAAAAATCAAGGAAACACTTGATAACATGCATTGGAAAGGTTGGTTGATTGTAGAACGTTCGCGCGATACCGCCGATGTGCATAATGTGGTTAAAAATTACGGAGCCAATGTAGCATACCTAAAAAAGATTTTTAAAGGCGAATAAATGATACGGTATTGGGTTTTCATTTTAGTGACAGCAATCATGCTTTCTTGTTCAACAGAGAAGAGGGTATGTATTGTTGGCGATGAAAATATGCCAAGGATAGCTTTTGGAATGGAAAAGCTTTCCAAAACCTTGACCGATTTAGGATTTCAAGTTATTAAGGCTTCAAACAAACCAGAAAATTTCAATGAAAGCCTGATTGTTATTTCCGAAAAGAAAGATGATAATAACAAAGAAGCTTTTAAAATAAGTTCATCAAAAAATAACATTTTAATCGAAGGCACTGATGCCTCTGGAGCCTTGTATGGTGCTTTGGAACTTTCCGATAGGATAAAAAAAAACGGCATATTCCCTTCAAACTTAAACATTCAAGATAAACCAGAAATGGTTTTAAGGGGTACCTGTATCGGACTTCAAAAAACCGAATATTTACCAGGTCGTGCGGTTTACGAATACCCATACACTCGTGAGAATTTTCCATGGCTTTATAACAAAGAACTTTGGATTGAATATTTGGATATGATGGTTGAAAATCGATTCAACTCTTTGTATCTCTGGAATGGTCATCCTTTTGCATCGCTTGTGAAGTTAGATGATTACCCATACGCCGTTGAGGTTGATGAGGAAACGTTTAAAAAGAATGAAGAAATTTTTAAATTCTTAACAAATGAGGCCGATAAACGCGGTATTTGGATTATTCAAATGTTCTACAACATTATTGTTTCCAAACCTTTTGCAGAAAAACATGGCATAAAAACGCAAGAACGAAGTCGTCCGATAACACCTTTAATTGCAGATTACACACAAAAATCCATTACAGAATTTATTAAGAAATACCCAAATGTTGGTTTTTTGGTCACTTTGGGAGAGGCCATGCATACCATTGATGATGATGTAAAATGGTTTACAGAAACTATTATTCCCGGTGTGAAAAACGGGTTAAAAGAATTAGGTATAACTAGCGAACCACCTATTGTTTTGCGCGGTCACGATACCGATGCAAAACGCGTTATGGAAGCAGCATTGCCAATTTACAAGAATTTATATACCACGTTTAAATACAACGGTGAATCGTTAACAACCTACGAGCCGCGGGATGCTTGGGAAGATATCCCAAAAGCTTTAAGTAAGTTGGGTTCTGTACATATCTCCAACGTGCATGTTTTGGCAAATTTGGAACCTTTTCGTTACAGCTCGCCAGATTTTATTCAGAAAAGTGTAAAAGCAATGCACAACATTCAAGGTGCTAATGGTTTGCATTTGTATCCGCAAGCATCCTATTGGGATTGGCCCTATACCGCCGATAAAACAGATGAGCGCTTAAAGCAAATAAACCGCGATTGGATGTGGTATCAAGCCTGGGCTAGATACGCCTGGAACTCCAAACGCGATAGAAATGAAGAAATCACTTATTGGTCTAATGTTCTTGGTGATTATTACGCTTGTGGCGATAGAGGAAAAGATATTTTAGAAGCCTATGAAGAAACTGGTGAAATCGCTCCAAAACTTCTCCGAACCTTTGGTATTTCTGATGGAAACCGACAAACCTTATTGCTCGGCATGTTTATGGGGCAGTTGGTCAATCCATTTAAATATCATGTTTATAAAGACTTTTTGTCATCAAACGGGCCAGTAGGCGAAATTCTTATAGATTATGCCAGAAAGGAATGGAAGGGAGAACCACATGTGGGTGAAACCCCGCCTCAAATTATTGAAGAGGTAATTAACCACGGGAAGCTTGCCGTAAAAGCAATAGAACATGCTTCAACTTCAATTAGTGCAAACAAAGATGAGTTTCAGCGTTTAAGAAATGACGTGTATTGTTACGATGCTTTTGCAAACTACTTTGCAGAAAAGGTAAGAGCTGCAATGCTAGTTCTAAATTATAAATATTCCAATGATATCAACGACCTTGAAAAAGCCATACCACATCTTGAAAAGAGTGTTGCGTATTTTACCGAGTTAACCAAGCTTACAAAAGACGCCTATTTGTATGCCAATAGCATGCAAACAGCACAACGTCGCATACCGATAACTGGGCGCGACGGAACCAATAAAACATGGGAGGAACTTTTGCCACATTATCAAAATGAACTTGATGTTTTTAAACGTAATGTTGATATGCTAAAGTCAACAGGGAATGATGTTAAAGATATGAAAGAATTCAAGGTTTTCGAGCCAGTTGAAGTTACCATTCTTAATCAAAACATCAAGCGTTTCCAGTTAAAAAAAGGACAGAGTGTTTATAATGATAGCGATGCTAAAATTGAACAGATTGCAGAAGAATTAAAACGTTTATCAGGGGTGCAATTTTCAGATAAAAAACAACAAGAAAATGGTACGGTTCTGCATTTTAAAATTGGTAAGTCTGTAAAAATATTGGTAGGGTATTTTAATACCAACAGTTACACGGTTTTAGAGCCGCCAACTTTAGAGACCAATGCTCAAGCCAATGATAGGGGGCAGGCTGATATAAAGATTGCCAATGCTATGTTAATTCCTGGGTTATATCCAGTAAATGTCTACAGCTACCTTTACGAACCCGGTGAGCATAAATTAGTATTGGGCAAAGGTCGGGTATTGATTTTAGGATTTATTGATGGCGATGAAAATATTGCAATCCATGACGCTGGTCTAAACAATTTAGAAGATGGTATGGCCGTAGATTGGTTATTTTATTGACAAGACAATGGTCGTGTCATGCTGAACTTGTTTCAGCATCTCTCAAAAAGTAGAATTAATTAAATGAAACAAAGTTTTAAATACATATTTATAATTACCGTTTTTGCTCTTCTTTCATGCGAAACTAAAGAGGATGTTTCAAATGTTCGAAAGGAAATTTCCCTTAATGAAAACTGGGAAACTATTCATCTTGATAGTTTAAACCAACCTGAATCGGACTTTGTGAAAAGCCCAACAGCAGAAATAGTTTGGAAAAAGGTCTCCGTGCCACACAATTGGGACCAATATTATGGTTATCGTAGAGCAAAACATGGCAACTTGCACGGTACAGCTTGGTACAAAAAAACCTTGACTTTTGATAAACAAAATCAAGGTAAACAACACTTTTTATTTTTTGAAGGGGTAGGGTCTTATGCCACGGTTTGGGTTAATAGGAAACCCATTGGCGAGCATAAAGGCGGACGAACAACGTTCACTTTAAACATCACCGACGCCATCAATTTTGATACTGAAAACACTATTATTGTAAAAGCCGAACATCCTACATTTATAGCCGATTTACCATGGGTTTGTGGTGGTTGCTCTGGTGAATGGGGTTTTTCAGAAGGGTCGCAACCGATGGGAATTTTTAGGCCTGTATCTTTGATAATTACTAATGATGTTAGAATCGAGCCTTTTGGCGTTCATATTTGGAATGACGATCAAACAAACAAAGAAAAGGCTACTCTTCATATTGCCACAGAATTGAAAAACTACAGTGGTTCTGAAAAAAAGATTAAAGTTGAAAATATTCTTTTAAACCATGCAGGGGATGAAGTGTCATCAGTGGAAACCGTGATTGAAAACCTTTCGGATTCAAAAGAAATAAAACAAAGTTTACCCGAAATTTATAACCCACAGTTGTGGTCACCCGAACATCCATATCTCTATCAACTTGCAACAAAAATTTACGAAAATGATGAGTTGGTGGATGCGTTAACTACACCCTACGGCATCCGTTGGATAAGTTGGCCCATAAATCGTGAGGATGATGACAATCGTTTTTTTATTAATGGCGAACCGTTTTTTATTAACGGCACTTGTGAGTACGAACATTTAATTGGGAAAAGTCATTCTTTTTCAGAAACTGAAATACAAACTCGAATAGAACAAGTAAAAGCTGCCGGATACAATGCCTTTCGAGAAGGGCATCAACCCCATAACCTGCGTTATCAAGAGCATTTAGATGAAGAAGGTATTTTATTTTGGAGCCAGTTTTCAGCGCATATTTGGTATGATACACCCGAGTTTAAACAGAATTTTAAAACACTTTTAAAGGAGTGGATTAAAGAACGGAGAAACAATCCATCAGTAGTAATGTGGGGTTTGCAAAACGAAAGCACCATTCCAAAAGAATTTGCTGAGGAATGCACCCAAATTATTCGTGAACTCGATCCAACTTCTGCTAAACAGCGTATTGTTACCACCTGCAATGGCGGCGAGGGCACCGATTGGAATGTCATTCAAAATTGGTCTGGAACTTACGGTGGTGACCCATATAATTATGGGGAGGAATTGACGGAACAATTGCTAAACGGTGAATATGGCGGATGGCGATCGGCAGATTTACACACAGAAGGCGAATTTAACCAAAAAGGTGAATTGAGCGAAAATCGTTTTACGCAACTCATGGAAATCAAGGTTCGTGAAGCCGAATCGGTATGGGATAAAATTGTTGGACAATATCATTGGCTATTGTATTCTCATGAAAATCCAGGGCGTTCACAAAACGGTGAAGGTTTTCGCGACATCGATAAAGTAGGCCCTGTAAATTATAAGGGCATTTTCACCATTTGGGGAGAACCTTTAGATGCATTTTACATGTACCGAGCTAATTATGTGCCTAAAGAAGAAAGTCCGATGGTTTACATCGTATCACACACATGGCCAAACCGTTGGGAATCACCAGGGATTAAAAATGGTATCGATATCTATTCAAATTGTGATGAAGTTGAACTATTTAATGATGTTGAAAATAGTTCACTTGGGAGGTTGAATAACCCTGGATTGGGTAAACATTTTCAATGGAATAATGTGAATATAAAGTACAATGTGCTTTATGCGGTTGGCTATGTAAACGGTAAAGCCGTGGCAAAAGATTACATCGTATTAAATAATTTACCTGAAGCGCCAAATTTTGAAAAGTTGGTCAGTGAATCCAATGATATTTTAAAACCTGACAACATTAATTATTTATACCGCGTTAATTGCGGTGGATCCGATTATACAGATACTTTTGGTAACACTTGGTTGGCCGATGTTCATAAAACCGATGAAAATACTTGGGGTTCTTTATCGTGGACAGACGATTTTGAAAACCTTCCCGCATTTTACGCAAGCCAAAGGCATACTAACGACCCTATTGCAAATACCAAAGATTGGTCTTTGTTTCAAAGTTTTAGATATGGGGCGAATAAATTGAAATATGAGTTTCCTGTTCCCGATAGTAAGTATTTGGTAGAATTGTTTTTTAACGAACCGTGGCACGGAACGGGTGGCGGTATAAACTGCCAAGATTGGCGTGTTTTTGATATTGCTATTAATGGAGAAACCGTTGAGGAAGATTTGGATATTTGGAATGAAGTAGGGCATGATGCAGCATTGAAAAAATCATATACAGCAGAAAGCAAAAATGGGAAAATGGTTATTTCATTCCCAAATGTTGCATCAGGACAAGCAGTGATTTCAGCCATTGCCATTGCTTCAAAAGATAAAAACATGAAGCCTGCAAAACCTTCTGAGAAAGATATTTTGAATGTGCAAAGCAACATCGATTTTGAAATTGGTACTTGGTTAAATCTTAATCATAAACAGTATCTAAATACAAATATTGGGTATCAAAAATTGCCGCCAGAACTTTATGGAGTCCATTATTTGCGTTTTTCAAATTCTCATGAAAACAAAAATATTTCAGGATCATTTACATCAAAAGAAAATGCGAATGTTTATGTGTTATTTGATTCAAAATCCAAGCCATCACCATGGTTAATTGGTTATCAAAAGTTGAACGATACTGTTCGGAACAATGCCGGAACTGAGTTTCATGTGTTCAGAAAAGAAGTGAAAAAAGGTGAACAGGTGAATTTTGGAAGTCTTGGTGATGGAGAAATGTACTCAATTGTGGTTGTGCCAACTTATTCCATGGATGAACAAGACGGCCGACCCATTTTAAAGCTTAAAGCCGAAGATGCTAAAGTCACAGGCGAAGGTATTAATAAAGCCAATTTCAAAAAAAGTGATTATGTTGAATTTACCCAAAATACGGAAAACAGCATCACATTTACCGTAAATCCGGGCGTGGCGAATATTTATTTGATGCGTTATCATTACATGAACATGAATGACCATCCGGTAAAAGTGCGGTTGAAAATTGAGGATGCCAATGGTATTCTATTGCGTAATGATGATATTGAATTTCCCATAAGGCAAGACAAATGGAAAATTTTGAATACTACTTCTGGCGGATTTATTAACGCTGGAGTCTATAAAATAACTTTAGAATCAAACCAAATGAAAGGCTTACGTATAGAATCGTTTGAATTTCAATAAAACTAAAAACATCAACCATGAAGCGGTTTATCATATTTAGCTTTTTTCTGTCCTTGCTTGTGGCATGTAATACTTCAGAAGAAAAAAATGCTCGACTTATTGAGGATTTTAATTTCGATTGGCGTTTTCAATTGGGCGATCATCCTGAAGCTATTGATTCTTCATTCAACGCTGAAAATTGGCGAACCATAAATCTACCCCACGATTGGAGTATTGAAGGTGATTTTAGTGAAGAACACCCTGCAAAACCTGAAGGCGGTGCGTTACCAACGGGAATTGCATGGTATAGAAAAACCTTTAAATTGCCAGAAGCGTATCAGAACAAGTCCATTTGGATTGAGTTTGATGGCGTGTATCGAAATAGTGAAGTTTGGATAAATGGTCAGCATTTTGGAAAACGACCTAACGGTTATATTTCTTTTGCTTATGATTTAACCGAACATTTAAACTTTGGTGAAATCCAAAATGTTATTTCCGTAAAAGTTGATAATTCCGAGCAACCTAATTCTCGTTGGTATTCGGGTTCTGGGATATATCGAAATGTACGTTTGGTGGTTGCCGAAAATCTGCATGTAGCGCATTGGGGAACATATGCGACAACGCCACAGGTTTCAGAGGAAAAAGCTACTGTGGATTTGGAGGTAACACTTCAAAATGAATCGGAAACCGATAAATCATTTAGGTTGGTAAGTTCTATTTTAAATCAAGATAATTTGGTAGTTGCCGAAACAATTTCTGAAGGGCAAATCGGTAAAAACAACTCAAAAATAGCTGTTCAAAATTTTGAAGTATTAACTCCAAATTTGTGGGATACAAAACATCCCTACCTTTATAAAATCCAAACCAAGGTTTATGAGAACAATAAGTTGGTTGATGATTATGAAACACCTTTAGGTTTTCGGTATTTTAATTTTGATGCAGAAAAAGGGTTTTCATTAAATGGTGTTTCAACAAAAATCCATGGCGTTTGTTTGCATCATGACAATGGTGCTTTAGGTGCGGTTGCCAATTATGAAGCCATCAAGCGTAAACTACAAATCATGAAAGATATGGGCGTAAATGCTATTCGTGTTTCGCATAACCCTTCTTCGTTGGAGTTATTGGAATTGTGCGACAAAATGGGATTCATCGTACAGGTTGAGGCTTTTGATGTTTGGAAAAAACGAAAAGTAAAAGCCGATTACAACTTGTTTTGGGATGAATGGCACGAACAGGACTTAAAAGATTTTGTTAAGCGCGATAAAAATTTTCCCTCGGTGATGATGTGGAGCATTGGTAACGAAATTCGTGAGCAGTTCGATAGCACCGGAATTGCCATGACGAAAAAACTGGTAGATATTATTAAAGATTTGGATAAAACCAGACCAGTAACATGTGCATTGACAGAAAATGTTCCCGAGAAAAATTTTATATACCAATCGGGTGCTCTCGACCTTTTGGGTTTTAATTATAAGCATAAGGATTATTACGGTTTCCCTGAAAAATTTAAAGGTGAAAAAATAATCGCTTCCGAAAGTGTATCGGCGCTCGAAACCCGTGGACATTATGATTTGCCTTCCACCGAGATAAAACGCTGGCCACCAGCTTATAATGAACCTTTTGATGGAAATGAGGATTTAACGGTTTCGGCCTACGACCAAGTTTCGGCCTACTGGGGCGCAACCCACGAAGAAAGTTGGAAAGCCGTAAAGGCTTTGGATTATATTGCTGGTACGTTTATTTGGACGGGGTTTGATTATATAGGCGAACCTATTCCTTATCCTTATCCTGCGCGAAGCTCGTATTTTGGCATTGTGGATTTGGCCGGATTCCCGAAGGATGTGTATTATATGTACCAAAGTGAGTGGAGCGATAGGGATGTATTGCATATTTTCCCACATTGGAATTGGGAAGCGGGTCAAAAAGTTGACGTTTGGGCGTACTACAATAATGCTGATGAGGTGGAGCTATTTTTAAACGGAAAATCCTTGGGAACAAAATCAAAGGAAAATGACGATTTGCACATTATGTGGCGTGTTCCGTTTGAACCAGGAACATTAAAAGCAGTTTCAAAAAAAGATGGGAACGTGGTTTTGGAAAAGGAAATAAATACGGCTGGCGAACCTTCAAAAATTGAATTAGAGGCCCATAAAGAAACCATGAAAAATGACAATTACGATTTGGTTTATCTAACAGTAAACGTTTTAGATGGCAATGGTAATTTAGTGCCAAAGGCTGATAATCTGATTAATTTTGAGGTGTCTGGTGGTGGAAAAATTGTGGGAGTAGATAATGGTTATCAAGCCAGCTTAGAGTCTTTTAAAGCAAATTATAGAAAGGCCTATAACGGAAAATGCTTAGTTATCATTCAATCAAACGGAAAGGCAGAAAACATTCAAATAACAGCATCTTCTAATGGTTTGACATCTGAAAGCATTCAAATAACAACGACAAATTAAAAACCAATGGAACGAGTTTTTGCAGAATATTATATAGAAACGCCATATGAGGTGGAACATACTGCTGCTGTTTTGGCTGGCGAACAATCTTCGGGAACATTTGTTTCCGTTCCAGGTGAAACGGAAGAACTAAAACAAAGGTTTGCTGCAAGGGTTGAGGCCATTGAGCTATTGGATTTGGTCGATAACCCGTCAATTCCGGGTAACATTATCCCAGGTAAAAAATACCAACGGGCCAAAGTGAAAGTGAGTTGGTCTATTGAGAATTTTGGTTATAATTTACCCGTTTTAGTCAGTACATTACAAGGTAATTTATACGAAATAAGTCAGTTTACAGGTTTGAAATTGATGGATTTGGAGGTGCCCGAATCTTTTAAAAATCATTTTGAAGGACCAAAATTCGGAATAAAAGGGTCAAAAAAATCATGTAGCGTTGGCGATAGACCCATGATTGGAACGATTATAAAACCCAGTATTGGCATGTCAATTGAAGAAACGGCAAGTCTGGTGGAGTTGCTCATTGAAGCTGGAATCGATTTTATAAAAGATGATGAACTTATGGGTTCTGCGGCCAATTCACCTTTTGAGGAACGTGTAAAAGGCATCATGAAAGTTATTCGAAATAATGAACAAAAAACCGGAAAAAAGGTGATGTATGCCTTTAATATTTCTGATGAAATAGACCAAATGCAACGCAATTATGACACCATTGTTAATGAAGGCGGAAGTTGTGCCATGATAAGCGTTAACAGTGTGGGCCTGGCCGGAACAAAGAAACTTTGCGATAGAGGAGAATTGGTTATCCATGGACATAGAAATGGTTGGGGCATGTTGAATCGTCACCCATTGTTGGGTATTGAATTTCCAGCATATCAAAAAATTCAACGCCTGTGTGGTGTAGACCAGTTGCATGTGAATGGCATTCAAAATAAATTTTGGGAATCTGATGACTCTGTAGTGACTTCTATAAAATCCTGTTTAAAGCCCATGTTGGGTGGTTATGAAATTTTACCCGTTGTTTCTTCGGGGCAATGGGGCGGACAAGCCTTCGAAACTTATAGAAGAACCCAAACCACCGATTTACTGTACATGGCAGGCGGTGGTATTTTAGCGCACCCAATGGGACCAAAAGCTGGAGTAACCGCGTTACAGCAAGCTTGGGGAGGAGCGGTTGACGGTTTGTCTTTGGAAGAGACGGCAAGTAAATATGAGGCATTTGCAGCTTCAGTAAAGAAATTTTCTAAATAATGACAAAAACAAACCCCTTGCTTTTAGCATTTTATGGCGATGATTTTACAGGCTCTACCGATGCTTTGGAATTTTTAACCTTGGCAGGAGTTAAGACGATTTTGTTTTTGAAAAATCCTGAGCAGAAGGATTTAGATAAATTTCCAGAAATTCAAGCCATTGGTGTGGCAGGAAAAAGTCGTTCCATGTCCCCAAATGACATGGAAAATGAACTGATACCTGTTTTTAATAAATTTAAAAAATTCAACCCTAACCATGTGCATTACAAGGTATGCTCTACTTTTGATTCTGCACCACATGTTGGCAATATTGGAAAAGCCATTGAAATAGGTAGCACAATTTTTCAACAAAGAACCGTATTTGTTTCACCGTCTGCACCACATTTGGGGCGTTATTGTGCTTTCGGAAATTTATTTGCAAAAATGGGAATTGCTGGTGATGGTAAAATTTATAGAATAGACAGGCATCCTTCAATGAGCAAACATCCTGTTACGCCTGCACTTGAAGGCGATTTAACGGTACATTTATCAAAGCAAACCAATAAATCCATCGGTCTGATAAATGTAACTAAAATAGATGAGGGGAAGTCTGCCGTAATTTCAAAAGTAAAAGAGAATAAAGATTCGGAAATCCTGTTTTTTGACGGATTAAATAAAACACATTTGGAGATTATTGGGGGAGTATTCAACGAGTTTGCAAATGAGAACCCTTTGTTTTCCGTTGGATCCTCTGGAATAGCTATGGCTTTGGGGTTGGATTGGAAATCTAAGGGCATAATAGACGGTGAAAGGAAATTCAATGTTTGCGGTGAAAACGGGCCTATTTTGGTGCTATCCGGAAGTTGTTCTCCCGTTACAGAAAACCAAATTAATTATGCTATTGATAATGGTTTTGCCGAAATTGCTCTAGGCGTTGAAGCGATTAGCAATTCAAATCAAAACCAAGTTATTGAAGAGGTTGTTGGGCAAATAGTTGCCAATTTTGAAAATGGAAAAAGCATCGTATTACATACCAGCAAGGGTACAGAAGACCCAAGAATTTCAGATTCAGAATTATTCTTCAAGAACCAAGGGTTCGAATCCGAAGATATCCAAAACGCCTGTAGTTCTAATTATGGACATGTTTTGGGGCAGATTGCTAAACAAGTGTTGGCACAAACCGATATCAAAAGAATCCTTTTGGCTGGAGGTGATACTTCAAGTTACGCCGCTTCAGAATTAAATATTACAGCTCTTGAGATGATTGCACCATTGGCACCGGGCGCTCCGTTATGTAAAGCTATTTCGGACGATGAATGGGTTAACGGATTGGAACTGAATTTTAAAGGCGGACAAGTAGGAACAAGAGATTATTTTATAAAAGTTTTAAAAGGAGAAAAATTATGAAGGCAAAAACATTGGGTTTTGTGCATACATCGGCAACATTGGTGCCGTTGTTTCAGCAGTTGACAAACGAATATCTCAAGAATGTTGAAACATTCAATATCGTCGATGATAGCTTAATAAAAGATGTCATTAAAAAAGGTGAATTAAAACCTAACACTGCGGCAAGGGTAGTTCAACATGTGCAAGCTGCTGAAGATGCCGGAGCTGATGTTATTCTGGTAACCTGCTCATCTATTGGGGCAGCTATTGAAACTGCTGCGACTTTAAGTACGGTTCCAGTAATAAGGGTGGATCAAGCTATGGCTGACGAAGCCGTTAAAACAAGCAACAAAATTGGTGTCATTGCAACCCTGCCAACAACATTAGGGCCAACAACAGATTTGGTAAGGCGAAGGGCTGAAGCAGCCGGAAAAAACGTGTCTATTTCTTCAAAATTATGTGAAGGAGCGTTTGAAGCCTTAATGAGTGGTAATGGAGCAAAGCACGACCAAATGGTAGCTTCGGCATTGAAAGAACTAATGAAAGAAGTTGATGTTATTGTTTTGGCACAAGCTTCTATGTCTAGAGTTGTTGATGGTCTGAGCGTAGATGAAAAAATAGTGCCCATTTTAGCTAGTCCTGCTATTGCCATGAAGAAATTGGCTGAAATTTATTTTAATTAAAATCTATCTTGCTTTAAAGCATACCAACTAAACCAAAACCATGCGTAAATACATCCTTTATCTAGCCGTTATTCTTGTAATCTCTTCAGGTATTGGTTGGTTGCAAGATATAGGATGGTTGAGTAAATTAGGTTTTGTTTTAGGATTGTCATGCTTATCGGTTGGGGTTGGTGCAATAAAATCGCTTTCTGGATACCAATATACCTTTTGGATTGTTACTGCGGTGGCGGCGGGTTTAATCTATCCGCAAACATTTTTAAATATTGGAGGTATCGATTTGCGGAATAAATGGCTCATCCTTATAATCATTCAGTTGGTTATGTTTGGTATGGGCACGCAAATGAGCATAAAAGATTTTATAGGTATTCGAAAATCGGGACGAGGTGTATTGGTTGGTCTTTTGTGCCAATTTACTATCATGCCCATTGTCGGTTTTGTTATTGCGAAAACGTTTAGTTTTGAACCCGAGATTGCAGCGGGAATAGTGCTTATAGGTTCTTGTAGTAGTGGGTTGGCATCCAATGTGATGACTTATATCGCCAAAGGCGATTTGGTCTTGTCGGTTACCGTTACGGCCATTTCAACATTAACAGCTCCTATAATGACCACTTTTTTAATGAAATTATTTGCAGGGACGTTTATTGAAATCAATTTTTTCGATATGATGATGAACATCGTTAAAATTGTATTGGTTCCGCTAACGGCAGCTATGATACATGATGCATTGAAAATTTATGGAAAACAAGTACGAAAGAGAATAATGGGAATAGCAATTGTTTCTGGTATTTGGTTATTGGTGGCGCTTTTATTCAGTAACGTCATTTTGGGCACTGAAAAATACAACGGTGTCGAAATTTTGAACTTTATATGTGCCGCTTTTGTAGTTGGCGTACTTTATCATTATTTGTATAAAATTTTGCCAAAGGTTGACGCTTTTATGCCTCTTTTCTCCATGTTCGGTATTGTTTATTTTACTTTGGTAACTACGGCTGCAGGACGCGACAATTTATTGGAAATAGGAATGATATTGTTCCTTGCCGCTGTTTTACATAATACTGCAGGTTATATATTAGGATATTGGTTAAGTAGAGCGGGAGGATTGGATAAAAAACAAAGCCAAACCATTGCCTTTGAGGTCGGGCTTCAAAATGGAGGTATGGCCTCAGGGTTGGCAGGTGCTATGGGCAAATTGGCCACTTTAGGTTTGGCCGCTGCTGTGTTCAGCCCTTGGATGAATATCTCCGGATCTATGCTTGCAAATTATTGGAGGAAGAAGCGAGAAAGGTTGCAATAAAAACTCATAATGGCATTGTTTCTTGGTTCAAGAAAGAAATGCTTTTTTTTACAAAATTGACCACCGCTTAAAAAGTAATCTTAACTTAAATTAAGTTTGTTAATTTTATCAATCTTTTAAAAAACTAAATAAACGAAAACATATAACATGTCAAAACAAGCATTAAGCATCGGAATTATTATTGGAAACCGCGATTTTTTCCCAGATAGTTTAGTTGAAAAGGCAAGAACTGAAATTATTGATGTCTTTGCCAAACTAAATCTTAAACCTATTTTATTGGAGACTACCGACACTAAATTGGGTGGCGTTGAAACCTTTAAAGAAGCCCAGAAATGTGCTGATTTATTTAAAAAACATAATGAAGAAATAGCTGGTGTTTTGGTGTTATTGCCAAACTTCGGCGATGAAAAAGGGGTTGCCGATACGCTTAAGTTGGCAAATTTGAACGTTCCTGTTTTAGTTCAGGCTTACCCAGACGAATTATCTAAAATGAACGTAGTTAATCGTCGGGATTCTTGGTGCGGTAAAATCTCGGTTTGCAATAACCTATATCAATACGGTATTAAATATTCTTTGACAAGCAAGCATGTTTGTTCGCCTTCAGAGGAAGTTTTTCAAAACGATTTAAAAGATTTCGTTGCCGTTTGCCGAGTGGTGAAAGGATTGCGTAATGTACGCATTGGTGCTGTTGGCGCCAGACCTGGTGCATTCAATACAGTTCGTTATTCTGAAAAAATACTGCAAAGAAACGGCATCACTGTTACTACGGTCGATTTATCTGAAATTCTAGGAAAAGCCGATAAACTTTCAAAGGACGATGCCGTTGTTAAAAAGCATATTGAAGCCATCAATGCCTATGCACCGAAAGGCAAAACACCTGATGCTGCTATGATACAAATGGCAAAATTAGATGTGGTTTTAAACGATTTTGTTGAAGAATACGCTTTGGACGCCACTGCTATTCAATGTTGGACATCGCTTCAACAGAACTTTGGTTGCAATGTATGTACCAGTATGAGTATCATGTCTGAAAACATGCTGCCTTCCGCTTGCGAAGTTGATGTTACCGGAACTTTAAGTATGTACGCTATGCAATTGGCTTCTGGGTCTCCAAGTGCGTTGGTAGATTGGAACAACAACTATGCCGATGATATAAATAAATGCGTGTTGTTCCACTGCGGAAATTGGGCAAAATCGTTCCTTCCAGATATTGAAATAAGTAATGCTCCAATATTAGGAACAACCGTGGGCGTTGAAAATACCTATGGTGCATTGGACGGAAGAACACCTGCAATGCCATTAACCTATGGTAGAATTAGTACCGATGATCCTAAAGGCATCATTAAAGCATATATAGGTGAGGGTGAATTGACCAACGACCCATTAAATACGTTTGGCAACAGGGCCGTGGCGCAAATAAATGATTTACAAGGCTTGATGAATTACGTGTGCAGAAATGGTTTTGAACATCATGTGGTTATGAATGCTTCGAAAACAGGAGTTATTCTTGAAGAGGCTTTAGGAAATTATATGGGTTGGGATGTTTACAACCACAAAGGATAATTTCAAAAAATAGATGAAAAGGAAATATAATGATGAATAAAGAATTAAAATTGAAATCGGTTTACTTGAGAAAAAATCTTCTTAAGTACATTTATAAAGCAAAAGCTGGCCATACCGGAGGAAGTTTGTCATGTGTTGATACACTGAACGTTCTTTACAATCGTGTCTTGCATGTTGACCCAAAAAACTTTAAAAATCCTGACAGAGACCGATACATTCAAAGTAAAGGGCATTGTGTTGAGGCACTTTTTGTAACCTTGGCAGACCGCGGATTTTTTCCAGAATCGGATTTGGAGACTTTGTGTCAATTCCAATCACATTACATTGGCCATCCTACAAAAAAGGTAAATGGTGTTGAACAAAACACAGGTGCTTTGGGCCATGGTTTGCCCATATGTGTGGGTGAGGCTATTGCCGCTAAATTAGATGGGAAAACGTATCGTGTATTCACATTATTAGGTGACGGCGAATTGCCAGAAGGCTCCAATTGGGAAGCGTTTTTATCAGCAGCTCATTATAAGCTGGATAATCTCTATGCTATTTTAGATTACAACAAACAACAAATCACGGGAGATAATAGTGAGGTGATGAATACCGCTTCGGTTCGTGAAAAGCTGGAAGCTTTTGGCTGGGCAGTGAAAGAAGTTGACGGTCACAATCTTGAAGAACTTGAAGGAGCATTAAATAGTGGCCCTCTAGAAAAAGGCAAACCCAATTTTATCATAGCGCACACCATTAAAGGTAAAGGTGTGAGTTATATGGAACGCAATATTAAATGGCATCATGGAGTGCCTAGCCCAGAACAGTATGAATTGGCATTGAAAGAATTAAATGAAGCAGAAGCATTAATCTAAGCATTATGGAGTTAGACAAAATAGAGGAAAAGGATTTAAAAATGGGCAAGGCCAACCAAGAAGTGTTTTCTGAAACCATGCAGGCTTTGGCTGAAACTGATAGAAATATTATCGCTGTTACTAGTGATTCCCGTGGTTCGGGCAAATTGGTGCCATTTGGACAAAAATATCCCAATCAAATTGTGGAAGTTGGTATTGCTGAGCAAAATTTAGTGGGTGTAGCCTCTGGTTTGGCTTCCGCAGGAAAAAAGGTGTTTGCCATTTCACCAGCTTGTTTTTTAAGTGCTCGTGCTTTGGAACAGATTAAAAACGATGTGTGCTATTCCGATAACCCAGTGACTTTAGTTGGGATAAGCTCTGGTGTGAGTTACGGTGCTTTAGGAACAACGCACCACAGTCTGCACGATTACGCTGTGCTTCGAGCCATCAATAATATAACCATTGTTGCTCCTGCTGATAATTTTGAAACTGAGCAAGCAGTTCGTTTGGCTGCTGAACATGACAAACCTATTTACATGCGCTTTGGCAAAAAAGCGATGCCTTTTCTAGACGAAAACAATAAACGTTTTGAATTCGGAAAGGGACGTTTGGTGAGAGAAGGTAATGATTTAGCTATAATTGCCAGTGGTGAAACCGTTTACCCTGCTTGGTTAGCTGCCAAAAAACTGGAAGATGAGCATGGCATCAAAACAGCTGTGGTAAGCATGCATACCATAAAACCTTTGGATGTGAAATTGTTGGAAGATTTAGCTTCCAACGAGCGACCAATAATCACTGTTGAGGAACATATGGTAAACGGTGGTTTAGGAGAAGCTTGTGCTTCACATCTATTCCAAAAAGGATTTAGAAACCCGTTTAAAATTGTCGGGATTCCTGATGAATATACGGTTACAGGTTCACAGGTTGAAATCTTCAATCATTACGGTATTTCAAAAGAAGGCCTTTATGAAATCGGGAAAAAACTACTAAAAATTTGAAATTAGATTTTATAAAGATACCAACTAAACGAATTAAACTTCAAAAAATTTAATTCTTTTACTTGCTGAAGATTAAAAATCAATTAAAAGCATGTCTAAATCTTATATTTTATCGATAGACCAAGGAACAAGTGGAACCAAAGCCGTTATTTTTGATGAACTTGGAAATGTCGTTATTAAAACTACAGAACCCTTAAAATCTTATTATCCTGAATCAAGCTTTGTAGAACAAAATCCAGAGGAAATTTACCAATCGGTCATTCATGCGGTTAAAAATTGTGTTTCAGAGTTTAACGGAAAATTTCCGGGTGATGACCATAAAATTATTTCTTGCGGTATATCCAATCAGCGAGAAACATTTGTCTTGTGGGATAAAAATGGAAATCCGATGCACAATGCAGTAGTTTGGCAGTGCAAAAGGTCTATCTCAATATGCGAAAAACTTAAAGAAAAGGATTTAGAAATAACCATTAATTCTAAAACAGGACTGACTATAGACCCTTATTTTTCGGCTACTAAAGCCACTTGGCTATACGAGAACAATCCTAAAGTTAAAGAAGCTATAGATGCTGGTAATGCTTATTTTGGAACTGTCGATACCTGGTTACTGTATAAACTTACTAACGGTAAAAGTTATAAAACTGATCATACTAATGCATCACGAACCCTATTCTATAATATTTATGATTTAGAATGGGATTCGGAACTGCTTAAAATCTTCAAACTTGAACATTTAAATTTACCTGACGTCACTTTTTCATCTGATTATTTTGGCGATTCTACATTTGAAGGCACTTTTAAAAACCCATTGCCCATATCTGGAATTATTGGAGATTCGCAAGCAGCTTTTTTCGGTGAAGCCTGTTTTTCCAATGGTATGGCAAAAGCTACTTTAGGAACAGGCTCTTCTATTCTTTACAATGCTGAAAAAATGGAAACACAAGCCAAAAACGGTATGTTAACAACTATTGGATGGAGTATAAATGGACAGGTAAATTATGCTTTGGAAGGCGTTATTGTAAGTTGTGGCTCTACTTTAGAATGGTTGAAAAATCAGTTGGACATGTTCACTTCACATGACCAAATTGAAGTCATGGCAACATCTTTGAAATCCAACGAGGGTGTGTATGTGGTACCCGCATTTAGTGGTATGGGGGCACCTTATTGGCAGGAACACTGGAGAGCTTCCATTCATGGGTTGACTTTCGGTACTAATAAAGAGCATTTGGTGAGAGCTGCTTTAGAATCTATTGCTTTTCAAATAAAAGATGTCATCCAATCCATTGAAGAAGAAACCAACTCATCGTTAAAAGAATTAAAAGTAAACGGTGGTATAACAGCCAATAACTTTTTAATGCAATTTATATCAGATTTATTGAAAACACCAATTACGAATATGGGCATTACTGATGTGTCCGCTTGGGGCGCTGCCCTAATGTCAGGGTTAGGTGCAAAACTTTGGAATAATGTAAATGATTTTCCCCAACCTTCGCCAGAGGTTGTTAAAAGCTATAAGCCAAATAGCAATAGCATAACAGTGCAAACCTCTTATGGTAATTGGCAAGCTATCCTTAAAAATAAAAGGGCTTAACAAATTATTGCGGTTCGATGCACATTTAAGATGACTATCAGAAAAAGGATGTTAAAGCAGCGCGACATCGAACAAAAATGAATTTCAGCGAATTAAATTATAAATGCCATTAAAGGCATAAAAAAAAGAGTTATCTTATTTAATCAAATTTGAAGCTTCACAAGTGAATCATTGATTCACAACTATTTACTTATAAAATCGACCGTTGTTCAAAAATAGTTGTGAATTAAAATAAAATTCGCAATTTTGGGTATTCAAATACAATCGATTACAGAAATTATATTTAACAACTAAAAAACTATTTAAAATGAAAAAAAAATTACTATTGTTTTTAGTGCCCGTGTTATTGCTTGCTTCGGTTACGCAAGCCCAAATTAAATATTGGGACTTTGGGGCTAAAGAATTAGGAACGGGTTACGACAACATGCTTCCTGAATTCTATTTGAATGCATTTGCCAATTATTTACGACAAATTGATTGGGTTGACGGAGGAGGTACACCTGTGACTAATTTCGCAGATGGTGTTGCGTATGCACCTAAAACGGGTTATGAAAATGAAAACGGACATAGTGTGGAATCCCTTTGGTATTTAACGTTTAATGCAAATTACGCAGATTTTGCCAATTTTCACTTTACGCTATCATCAAAAGGTTCTTCACCAAACCCACCAAATGGTACTCTATTAAGTGGAGAAAGTCTTTATACTAAACCACAAATGTTGCCAGATTTAGATGGCGCCACTAATATGGTATTTTACAAAGATAGTAATAGCGATGCTCTTATGTCAATAAACAGCAATTTAACTAGATATGATGAACGTACGGGTATGCCGGACGCCATATCTGGTGAGTTTGAAGGGTGTATCCAATTTACAACACCAGGTGAAAAACGTTATAGGTCTGATGGAACAAGACATAGGGGTTTTTTAATGGATCTGCAGGCCAACGAGTATGTAACGGTAGTTGGTGCAGGACAGTATACTGATATTGAAGGTGACCAAAGTTTAGGTTGCGAAACAGGTTACTTGTCATTTGAATCTTATGGTGGAACTGGTACACCAGTTTACCAAGAAGACTTTGGAACAGGTAAGGGAGCTTTTGATTGTAGTGGTCTTACTGGTGGAGATACTGGCGATGAGGCACCGAGAGTTATGGAGTTTCAGGCGGACGGTGCACAAACATACAGACTTGCAAATCGCGGTGGTAAAATAAGAATTTACAGAATTTATATAAGTTCATCTTCAATTAAAAGTCAAGTGGAAGCACTTCTTGGAGTTGATGATGTAGCTTCTCCTGTTTCTACAGATTTAAAAGCCGTTGGTAACAGAGTATATTTATCAAACGTAAAATTAAACACAGAAATCAATATTTACAGTATTACTGGTTCTTTGGTTAAATCAATCAAAGTTGATGCTGATACTGATTTTGAGTTCAAATCTGGACTTTGGATAGCGACTTTAAAAACTGCTGAAGGACAAAAATCGGTTAAATTTGTAACTAAGTAATCTAAATCAGATTTCGAAAAATAATCCTTAATTTTTTAAGGACAATTAAATCCCTTGAAGGTGAGATATAATCTTCAAGGGATTTTTTATGATTCATTTTAAAATAGATATTAAATGTATTATGCAAGGGATATAGATAAAAATGAAAAAGCGACACGATGGTCGCTTTTTGTTTAGATTCATTTTTGATTATTGACCCATCATTTCTCTTATTCTCTCTTGCATTAATTCTTGGTCTTGTAGACCTTCCCATCCAAAGGTCATAACCATCCAAGCTACAAAAATCAAATATAGGGAGCTAAGAACGATTCCTATTATGGCTAAAATTTTTCCGGTTTTCACATTCGAAATTCCGGTATAGCCTTCTGGGTTTTCAGCATAAACTTTGGTTGCTTTATTGGCCAAAACTACGGCAATGATACCAAGAATTAAACCAACGAAGCCATAACAGCAGCAGGTTACGATTGACAAGATTCCGAAAATCAATATTAATGTTGCATTGGGTAATTTTTGTTGTTCCATATTATTGTTTTAATTGATTATAAATGTTTTTGCCACGAAGTTTCCAACAATGATAACTCCATTAAGAATGGCCAAAATAGTAATTATTTTGTTTGCATACTTGAAATTATGAAACGCATTAAAAGCCACGGCACCAAAAAGTATGATTAATGTATAAACAGCAGGATACATTTGAAAAGCTGCTGCAAATTCACCTTCAAAAATTAAAGCTATAGAACGTTGCAAGCCACAGCCCATACAATCAATGCCAAAAAGCTTTTTGTTTAAGCAGGGTAACATGTACTCTTCCATGGGATAAAATAAAAGATTAAGGTGCTAAAATATAAAAAGAGTAGTTTTTAAATATTCTTTTTTTGAAATACTTATCTGCTACTCTAACAGTTTTATGGTATTAAGAAGATAAAGCAGCAGCACCAATTCCTGCAAAAACTAATATCAATAAAATTATTCCAATCAATGAAATAACTAAACCGGCAATGGCTAAACCTCTTGGAACTTTAAAAATTCCTATGAAGGATAAAACAAGCCCCAGAATCCAGATTAACCATCCCAAAATAGGAATCCATCCAATAAATAAAGCTATTAGGGCAAGAACAAAACCTGCAGTTCCCAAGCCGTTAGATTTTTTCTCTGTTTGATTCACGATGATGGTCTGCCCAGAATTATTTTGCCCTCTGTTTTGACTTTCTTCCATTAGAGTTGATTTTAAGTTGGTTGTTGATAAAATAAAGATAGCAAAAGTCCACCTAAAATGCTCTTTTTTTTGTGAAGTAAATGATCAGGGAATTATTAAATACAAACCGTCACATTTGTAATTAAAATATTTTGATTTCTAAAAACTGAATTAAAGAGATAAAAAGAACATGAAATCTTATATTTGGACAAGCTTATCAACTAACGTCATAATATTTGAAATGAAATACTTCAACTATGTTTTAATCATCATTGGTGCTTTTGTTGCTATGTATGCCAAAGCTGGAGAAGAACAAAATCAATTAATATTAATTGTGGGCATTGTACTGTTGATGGTTGGTGTGTATAGAATTGCGAGAACCATACCGAGTAAAAATGATAGTGATAAAACCGATAATTCTGAAAGTGAACAATGATGTCGTTTAAAAAAGGTGATTATGTTTTGGTTTTAGATGAAGACCTGTCAGGCACTGTTAAAAGTATAAAAGGGAATGTTATATCCATTGAAACACAAGAAGGTTTTTTGATGGATTTTAATTCTAACGAATTGGTTAAAAAAGAGAAAAAGGAATCTATAAAATCCAATCTCTTTTCACATTCATCCATTGATGATGTTGTTTTGGAAAAAGAACAGCCCAAAAGAAAAAAGAAACCAAAAAAGAAGGCTAAAGAGCGCAATGAGCCAACAATGGAAGTGGATTTACATATTAACGAATTGGTTAAATCTACAAGAGGTATGACTAACTACGATATGCTTACTTTACAATTAGATACGGCCAAGCGTAAATTGGATTTTGCTATTGCCAATAGAATACAAAAGGTTGTGTTTATCCATGGAGTGGGTGAGGGCGTACTAAAATTGGAATTGGAATATTTATTTGGGCGTTACGATAATGTAAAGTTTTATGATGCCAACTATCAGAAATATGGTTTGGGAGCAACTGAAGTCTACATTTATCAAAATACAACTTCAAACTAATTAAAATCTGGAGTAACCTTTCTGCTTTTTTCTGAAGTCGGGATTTCGCTGGAGTTCAACGTCCCAAAATTTAAAGCATCCAAAGAAATTAAAGTTAAATCAATGTCGGTGATGACCATTGTAACCGTAAATGTTCTTAAAATGGTATGTTCTCTGTAACCTGTTGCTGCAACTGTTGTAGACACATCAGGATTTAAATAATCGGCTCCAACTTCACTATTTGTTATGTCATTGGCTGGGTTGTTATCTTGGGAGTCGTTTTCCTCATCACGTGTTTTAACACCGTCACCATCATCGTCATCGTCTAAATAATTCGGAATGCCATCTCCATCAGTATCCAAGGCATCACTTAAATCACCATCTCCATTGGGGTCTGGGCCTTCATCTTTTGTTAAAATATTGTCACCATCGTCATCAGCATCAATGTAGTTAGGCAATCCGTCTCCGTCGGTATCTCCATCAAATTCCAATTCAGCGGCAACACCATCATTGTCATCCTCCGTTAAAACTGTTTTAATTGTGGCCGTTCCACTCGTGCTCACAATATCTTCCTTTAGTTTAACTTCAGAATTTGGTATGGCATTGCAAAACAGATTGCTGGGCAAGGTGGTGTTGCTGTATGTTCTATAATTAAAAGGGTTTGATGTGCTTATGGTAACTGTTGTTTCAAAAATACCTGATTCATCAACATTTAAAATATTATCTAGAGTAAGTGTGGAAATGGTTAACGATAGAGATTCAGAAGGGTCGCTTTTTGTTTTATAAAAAACCAAAACATCTGTTTCGCAAGCTTCAAAAGTATCGTCAAAATCCAATTCAAAGGTGATGATATCGCCATCGTCACAAGAACTCATTGGAAGTAAAACAAAGGTAATTAGTACAAAAAATAGCTTACGCATTGGGTTTGGGTTTTAGGCAAAAATAACAGAATTGTTATTTATAACGTAGCTTATTGATAATAATTTTATTTCAAGTATTTTTGGGGCTTTAAAGTCTTTTAGTTTTTCTAGAGGCTTTTTGTAAACCTGAAATTTAGCTCGATGAAACCTGTTTATTTTGATAATGCTGCGACCACGCCTATCCGAAGTGAGGTGATAGATGCCATGACCAAAGTGATGCAAAGCCATTTTGGCAACCCTTCGTCGTCGCATAGTTTCGGCAGGGGTTCAAAAGCATTGGTTGAAAAATCAAGAAAAGCCATTGCGAGTCACTTCAATGTTTCGGCCGGTGAGATCATATTTACTTCTGGTGGTACTGAGGCTGATAATTTAGTGTTAAGAAGTGCCGTTAAAGATTTGGGCGTTAGGCAAATTATAACTTCAAAAATTGAACATCACGCCGTTTTGCATACGGTTCAGCACTTGCAGAAGGAATTTAAAATTGAGGTTAGTCACGTTAATTTGGACGAGAAAGGTGGGATTGATTTTAATCATTTAGAAAGTCTACTGCAGACCAACGAAAAATGCTTGGTAAGTTTAATGCACGTGAACAATGAAATTGGCAACATTTTAGATTTAAAGCGCACTGCCGATTTGTGCAAAGCAAACAATGCTCTTTTTCATAGTGATGCTGTGCAATCTATTGGCCATTACAAAATGGATTTGAAAGATATTCCTGTTGACTTTTTAGCAGCTTCGGCCCATAAATTCCATGGACCAAAAGGTGTGGGTTTTGCTTTCATCAGAAAAAATACCGGATTAAAATCCCTCATAATAGGAGGAGAGCAAGAGCGCGGGCTGCGTGCAGGAACCGAAAGCGTACATAATATTGTTGGTTTGGATGAAGCGCTTAAAATGGCATATCAAAATATTGAAGAAGAAAAACAGTATGTTGAGGATTTGAAGCATTATTTTATTGAAAGAATTAAAGCTGAAATCCCTCAAGTTATCTTTAACGGCTGTTCTTCAGATTTTGAAAAAAGCACCTATACGCTGGTTAATGTTTGCTTACCTGTCCTACCTGAAAAATCAGCGATGTTGTTGTTTCAGTTGGATTTGAAGGGTATTGCTTGTTCAAAAGGAAGCGCGTGCCAAAGTGGAAGCTCACAAAACTCACATGTTTTATCCGAAATTTTGAGTGATAAGGATTTATTAAAGCCATCTATTAGGTTTTCTTTTGGTATTTATAATACCAAAGAAGAAGTAGATTACGTAATTAATGTTTTAAGTGATTTTGTTGCTAAGTCTAAAACTTCATCGTAGTCCTCACATTAAAAACTCGAGGTGTTAAATAGTTGGGAATAGCATATTGGCGCTTGCTGTCTACATCGCGTACCCAAGTATTTGTTATCGAATTTTGCACATCAAATATGTTGAATATTTCGAAGCCGAAAGACAATTCTTTAAAAGGCTTTTTCCAGCCACTTCTAAATTGTTTTTTGGCATCAACTAACACAAATTGTAAGCCCAAATCGGCACGTTTGTAATCTGGTAATCTGTTTTGGTAAACATAAGGATCCGCATAACTTGGTGAGCCACCCGGCAGACCTGTGTTGTAAACCAAGTTTAAATACATTTTCATGCTTGGCACATTGGGCACATAATCTTGAAAAAGTGCTGCAAATTTTAAACGTTGGTCTGTTGGACGTGAAATATAACCTTGATTATTGATGTTTTCTTCCGTTTTTAAGTAACCAAAACTAAACCACGATTCTGTTCCTGGTACAAATTCGCCATTTAATCGCATATCCAATCCGTAGGCATAGGCTTTGGCACTATTATTTGCACGATAGCGAATACGAACGTTTTCAAGCGTGTATGGATTCACATCAGATAAGTTTTTATAAAATAACTCAGAGGTTAACTTAAAAGGTCTGTCCCACATTTTAAAGCTGTAATCGTTGCCCAAAACCAAATGAAACGACTTTTGTGCTTTAACTTCTGGTTGGATAACGCCATTGGCATCGCGCAGTTCTCTATAAAATGGCGGTTGGTAATACATGCCCGTTGCTACCCTAAAAAGCATATCTTTTTCCCAATCGGGTTTTATGGCAAATTGGGCACGCGGACTAAAAACCATTTGGCTTGATGATGAAATACCATCACCACTCACTTGCCAACTATGTCCTCTAACACCGGCATTATACCAAACTTCGTTATTACCCCAAGCACTTCTTTTGCTCCATTGGGCATAGGCCTGAAAACGATTTATGGTGGTATTGTTGGTAGCCCTAACATTGGTGAAAGGCAACAACGGACCCGAGTAAGGTTCGTAGGGCTGTTCGTTAACTAGAGTTGTTTTCGGGGGGCGTAATGAAAATCCTGCCGAGTCGATAACTTCCCATTCCACCAAACGGTCGCGTATATTTTCATTGGTGTATTTTACTGACCATTCAATACGGTTGTCTTCAATTTTAAAATCTCCTTTGTGTTCAACATTCGTAATCAAAGCATCCAAATCGTTTCTGCCATGGGTCAATTGACTGCCAATGCCTTCGCTAAATTCAACTTCGCCTAAATTTTCTTCACCAATGCTGTTGTTTACTTCGCCTAATCTATACTGCGCAAAAATATCAAAGTACTCCTCCTCGGTGGTATGATAGGTTGAAGAAATTAAATGTAACGTTAAATCATCATTCGCAAAATAGGAACCTTTAAATGCACCAAATAAGGTTTGATATCTGTCTTTTTCCTGACCTTCATAAAATACAATAAGCGCAACTGGGTCGGCCAATGTCCCGAAATTTGTTTGGCGTGTTTGGGGTTGGTAATTATACTTATTCAAAGAAGCATTTCCTAAAAAGCTCATATGGAATTTATTCGTAAACTTATAGGTGAAATACGCTTGGGCATCAGCAAAAGAAGGTTGAAAATTGGTTTCAGTTTCTTTGGCATTAACCAAAAGGCTATTGTCTCGATAACGCAAACCAACAATTCCGGTAAATCTGGAATCTTTGCTTATGTTTTCTATAGAGAGGCTTCCGCCGAGTAAACTTAAATCGGCATTAATTTCAAATTGATACGGGTTTTTGTAGGTGATATCCAAAACCGAAGAGAGTTTGTCACCATACTTTGCCTGAAACCCACCTGCAGAAAAATCCACATTTTGAACTAAATCGGTATTTACAAAGCTCAGTCCTTCCTGTTGGCCGGAGCGCACCAAAAAAGGTCTGTAAACCTCAATGCCATTAACATAAACCAAATTTTCGTCGTAGTTCCCACCGCGTACGGAGTATTGTGTACTCAATTCGTTATTGTTGCTAACACCTGGGAGGGTCATCAATAAATTTTCAACACCGGCATTTGCGCCAGGCATTTTCCTGATAACTTCTGGTTTTAGTGTTACAATGCCTTCAACTTCCTTTCGTCTGTTACTGTTTATTATTACAGTGGCAATTTGTTCAACGGTGTTACTCATTACTGGATTAAACTCATAAGTTTCACCATTTTTTAGATTAAAAGTGCTTACCACTTTTTTATGGGAAATATGTGTAAATTCAATAGTAATGTCCTTATTTATCGGGATGTCTATGGTGAAGAAACCGTTTTCATTGGTTTTGGTTCCGCTATCTCGGCTGGTTTTAATGTTTACATTTTCAATGGGCAGGCTATTTTCATCTAAAATAACACCTCTAATGGTTGCTGTTTGCGAAAAACCCAGAGCAAGTGCGGAAAATAGTAAAATGGTGGTCAGTAAAAGTTTTGCCTTCAAAGATGTAAAAGTTTATTTTCGATAAAATAACGCTTCAAAAGTAGAATTATTTCCAACATTATCGGTAACAATCACCTTTAAATTATTCTGTGTGTCAGTGATTATGCCATCGTTAAAATCATGGGTAAGGGTTTTAGTTTTGTAATCGTATTCAATTAAAATCCATTTACCATTTACCGTTGCCCTGTAATTGGATATGCCCGATTCATCATCATCAATTTTTACTTCCAGAAATCGGTATTTGCTCAACCATTGCCCGTCTTTAAAATTTGAAGCCGTAATGGCGGGCTTTATAGTATCCATGGCCAAAGCATAAGTGCCCAATTTTTTGGTGCTCGCCGTTAAAATATTACCTTGTTTTTTGGTGTAAGTATATGATGGGTATTGCCTGTAGCCAATTAATCTGGCTATGTATAATTTTTCGATATCCTGACTATTGTATTGACTAACGTCGTAGCTTATCGTGAAATCTTTCATCGTTGCCACCACATCATCGTGCAGTTTTAATGTATCGTTTTTTACTTCAAAATCTATATAGAAATCCTCATAAAACGTGTTTTTATAAAAATCAACCGAAACATTCCCCGACTTTAAATTTGTGGTTTCGTTGGCTTTTATAAAGTAAGGTGTAGTTTTTGGAGCCTCAGGTTGAGATATGCTATTTTTGGAGCCTTTTATTTGAATAGTAACCCAAGACTCGTTGTTTTTATAGTCTGCCACCCTGATTTTATAAACAGAATTCGTGCTATCCTGAATGGACAGAACCCCATCATTTATTGTCGATTTTAAAATACTTAGTGGATTGTTTTTCTTGAATAACTTTTGAAGACGCTCTTTGTTTTTTGAAAAGTGTTCGTAATCAATCAATTGGTTAATGTGCTTGGTTTCATCAAATGAAAAGCATTGAAAATCAAGTTCAAAATTTCTACTGCCATTTACAAAAGTCTGTATGTTGTATACGCCGTTTGAGTTTGCCGCCAAGTCTTGCCTGTCAATAGTGCTTATGCCAAAGCCAATTTTACCAATGGCTTGAATGCTTTCTGCAACATAATCGCCATTATTAAGAGCTGTTAGCCGCAATTTTTGTTTGGATTGTGAATTATTTATAAATGCATTTTCATCCAAAGGATAAACATAAAGAGATTTTACAACAGGAACAGTGGTGTCTTTGACATCTATTCCAAAAAGCATAGGGTTCATTGGGCGTTCCTCTTTGTCCCTGATTTCAAAATGCAAATGTGGGCCACCAGAACCTCCTGAGTTTCCGCTGTAAGCCACTAAATTATCTTTTTCAACTTGCAGTTCATCGGCACGTGGAAACAATTCAATCTCATAACTCTCCTGTTCATATTGGTATTTCTTTACATAAGCTTCAATTTCTAGAGCAAACTTTTGTAGATGGGCATAAACCGATGTATATCCATTGGGATGGGTAATGTATAAAGCCTTTCCGTAACCATAATGTGAAACTTTTATTCTACTGACAAAACCGCTGGCAACTGCTTTAACATTCAATCCGGTACGCTGTTGTGTTTTAATATCCAAGCCGGAGTGAAAGTGGTTGGAACGCAATTCTGCAAATGTTCCGGAAAGTACTAATGGGATTTCCAAAGGATTGCTAAAATAATCTTGTGGGTAATTACTTTGGGCACTTGCAAATAATGAAAAAACTAAAAATAGGGGCAGTAGAAAACGCATAAAAATCTATTGGGCTAAAATATTAATTAAGATGTTAAATGGCAAAGAATTAAACAAAAATCAAGCCATTTATTGTATATGCTAACCAGAATTATTTTGAAATTTTATGAAAAAACAATTGTAATTTATGCTTCGGAATGTTAACTTTGTGAGATAAGTATTGAAATTTGTAAATGAGTAATATTGAGGATATTGTAGATTCGTTAGAAAACAAGATTAGTAAAGTATTACACAAATTAGAGCTTTTAAAGCTTGCCAATTTGAAATTAAGTGAAGAATTAGAAGTTTCAAAGCAAGAAATTAAAACCCAAAAAAAGCATATTGCTGATTGGGAAGAAAAGTACGAAGCCCTTAAAATGGCAAATACAATACTTGGTAGTGACGATAATAAAAGAGAAACTAAGCTTAAAATAAACGCCTTAATCAGGGATATTGATCATTGTATAGCTCAATTATCTGATTGATTAAACGTTAAACCCAATGTCAGAAAAGCTTAAAATAAAGCTATCTATAGCTAACAGAGTATATCCTTTAACAATTGAGGCCCATCAAGAGGAAGGATTGCGAAGAGCGGCTAAAAACATTGAGGTTATGATAAAGCAATTTGAGCAAAGTTATTCTGTTCGGGATAAACAAGATGTATTGGCCATGTGCGCTCTACAATTTGCTTCCCAAGTAGAGCAGAAGTCCATTGATAAAGCAAATGTTAACGAGCATGTAGAAGAAAAACTTAATGCTTTAAATGAATTGCTACATTCGCATTTGGCCTCTTAAACGTTCTTTAAAATAAATAAAAGTTACTGCCTGCATTGGTTATTTTTTTTGATAAACTCAACGTTAATTCTTTAAAAAGGGTGAGTTTAAGTTGTAAAAGCAAGCTGCCTTGAGCAGATCCTTGATCAGCTTGTTAGCCCTAAACTTGTTTTTAAGGAGTTTATACAAAATTTTAAACTGGTGTAGGCTTTTTTTATATATTCAAATTAACTAAACACGATGGACAACTCAATTATAATTGGAGTAGTAGGGGTTATTGTAGGGCTTATAGTTGGCTTTATTATAGCTAAGTTACTCGAGAAAAACAATGCTTCAAAACTAGTTAAGGAAGCAAAGAAAAGCGCGACCTTGATACTCAAAGAGGCGCACAGCGAAGGCGAAAGCATTAAAAAAGACAAAATTCTTCAAGCTAAGGAAAAGTTCATAGAGCTAAAATCTGAACATGAAAAGGTTATTTTGGCGAGAGATAAAAAAATGGACGAGGCGGTTAAGCGTACCCGTGATAAAGAATCCCAGGTTTCTAGTGAACTTTCCAAAAGCAAAAAACTAAACGAAAGCCTTGAGGCTAAAATAAGCGATTACAACCATAGGTTGGATGTGCTTGACAAAAAACAAGAGGAGCTTGATAGATTGCACAAAAGCCAAGTACAGCAGTTGGAAGTTATCTCAAGTTTATCTGCCGAAGAAGCCAAAGAACAATTGGTGGAATCTTTAAAAGGTGAAGCTAAGAATGATGCTATGTCATACATTCAAAGTGCTATGGAGGAAGCTAAATTAACTGCTGAACAAGAAGCCAAAAAGGTCATTATTAATACTATTCAACGTATTGGAACAGAAGAAGCTGTTGATAACTGTGTGTCAGTTTTCAATATTGAATCGGATGACGTAAAAGGACGAATCATTGGTCGGGAAGGTAGAAATATCCGAGCCATTGAAGCTGCAACTGGTGTAGAAATAATTGTTGATGATACCCCTGAGGCTATCATCTTATCATGTTTCGATTCTGTTAGAAGAGAAGTGGCGAGGCTGTCACTTCATAAATTGGTGACGGACGGTAGAATTCATCCAGCTCGAATTGAGGAAATTGTTAATAAAACACAAAAACAAATAGAGCAAGAAATCATTGAGGTTGGGAAGCGTACTGTTATAGACTTAGGAATTCACAATCTTAACCCTGAGCTTATCAAGATGGTTGGTAGAATGAAGTATCGTTCATCTTATGGACAAAACCTATTGCAGCACTCTCGAGAGGTTGCCAAACTTTGTGGTGTAATGGCTGCAGAATTAGGATTAAACCCAAAATTGGCAAAACGTGCCGGATTATTGCATGATATTGGAAAAGTGCCAGACGCAGAGGCTGATATGGAAACACCTCATGCTATATTGGGTATGCAATGGGCAGAAAAATATGGTGAGAAACCTGAGGTTTGTAATGCCATTGGAGCGCACCATGATGAGATAGAAATGAAATCGCTTTTAGCGCCTATAGTGCAAGTTTGTGATGCTATTTCTGGAGCCAGACCAGGTGCACGTCGTCAAGTTTTAGATAGCTACATTCAGCGTCTGAAAGATTTGGAGGATATCGCGTTTGGATTTAACGGCGTTAAAAAGGCTTATGCCATTCAAGCTGGTAGAGAGCTTCGCGTAATTGTTGAAAGTGAAAAGGTAAATGATGATATGGCAGCCGATTTATCATTCAACATTTCTCAAAAAGTACAAACCGATATGACTTACCCCGGGCAAGTTAAAGTTACTGTTATTAGAGAAACAAGGGCAGTTAATATTGCTAAATAGGCTGTTCTCTCAAAATAATAAAGAAATTAAATCCAGCAGTAATGCTGGATTTTTTATTTATAAAAAGAATAAATCTCTATTTTCTTGGATGGTATTTTTCAACAACATCGGTTAAATGACTTTTGTCCAAATGAACATAGATTTCTGTTGTTGTTATGCTCTCATGGCCCAACATTAATTGAATAGAGCGCAGGTCGGCATCATTTTGTAACAGATGTGTCGCAAAAGAATGTCGGAAGGTGTGTGGTGAGATGTTCTTTTTTAAACCGATTTTTTCAGCCAATTGTTTTATGATAGTGAAAACCATGGCTCGCGTAAGTTGCTTTCCTCGTCTATTCAAAAATAAGGTGTCCTCGAAGCCGGATTGAATCTTCAGATGATTTCTGACTTCATTTCTGTAAATGTTTATATATTTTTTTGTAACGTCAACAATGGGCACAAACCTTTGTTTGTCACCTTTTCCGGTTACTTTAATGAAGCCTTCGTCAAAAAACAAATCAGATATTTTTAGGCCAATTAGTTCACTTACACGCAATCCGCAACCGTACAACGTTTCAAGCATAGCTCTGTTCCGCTCACCTTCAGGTTTGCTTAAATCGATGGCTTTAATAATGTTGTCAATTTCTGTTTCAGACAAAGTGTCTGGCAGTTTTCTGCCAATTTTTGGGGATTCAATAAGCTCTAACGGATTGTCTTTTCGGTAATCTTCAAATACCAAAAAATTAAAAAAACTTCTTAGGCCGGATATTAAACGAGATTGGGAGCGTGGATTTACTGTTTTGGCAACATCATAGATAAATTGTTGAACAATTTCAGAGGTTGTACTAATAGGTGATGATTTTATGTTTCCATCTTCCAAAAAAGAAATGAGTTTTTTTACATCAAGCGAATAGTTGTCAATAGAGTTTTGCGATAATCCGCGTTCTATTTTAAGATAGGTTTGATAATCCTTAAGTGCGTTTTCCCATTTCATTAGAGTAAAAATAAAGAAATAAGAATAATTTAAAATACTTTGTTTGTTTATAATTAAACTTGTTTATAAATAAATTGTTAATAATATAAATTTTATAACATTGAATTACAGATACTTAAATATTATTGTTAATAATAATGTTAATAACTCTGACCTAAATGCGATATTATTAAAAAAAATGACTTTAATTTGTGAATATCAAATCTTCTAACACTTTAAATTATGAAAAACTTATTATTTAGTGCCGTAATTGTTTTCTTGGTCGTTTCAAAAGTAACTGCTCAAGAAAATGTTGTGAAATTTAATCCTTTGGCTTTAATTGTCGGGTCTTTTGAACTTGGATATGAAAGGGTCTTAAACGACAGTCAGTCATTACAAGTGGATTTAGGGTATGCGTCATTTAGTTCAGGCTCTTTTGACTATACTGGCTTTGGAGCTGGGCTACAGTACAGGTTTTATATCCAAAAATCACATGATGCACCTACAGGATGGTTTGCTGGACCTATAGCAAGCTACTCTTCAGCTAGTGCAGATAATGATTTTAAAACGTCTGTTTTTGCTGCTGGAGGGGTCATTGGGTATCAATGGAACTGGAATCCTGTAACCTTAGATATATACGGTGGGCCAGCATATTATAGTATTGAAGCAGATGATACTTCATTTGATTTTGGATTTGATGGTATTGGTCCTCGTTTGGGGCTTTCACTAGGTTTTGCTTTTTAGAGGAATATTAATTCATATAGTTGAAAAGGGGAGCGTTTAGGCTCCTTTTTTTATATCTATTTTTAATATATTTACTTCATGAAAAAACTAATAATCATCAATGGTCCCAACCTTAATTTATTGGGAAAGCGCGAGCCCAATATTTATGGAAATTTAACATTCAGAGAATTTTTTGATCAGGTAAAAAAGAAGTATCCGAATGTGGATTTAAGCTATTATCAATCAAATATTGAAGGGGAACTTATCGATAAGCTTCATGAAGTTGGTTTTAGTTATGATGGTATTATTTTAAATGCCGGGGCTTATACGCATACTTCAATTGGTATTGGTGATGCCATTAAAGGAATTGAAACCCCTGTGGTAGAAGTGCATATTTCTAACACTTTTGGACGCGAAGAGTTTAGGCACCAATCCTTCATTTCTCCAAATGCTAAAGGAGTTATTCTTGGTTTTGGATTGCAGAGCTATGAGTTGGCGATTCAAAGTTTTGTCTAGACATTTTAGATTACTAGATTCTTAGACATTTGCTTAGCAAATTTTAAATAAACAAAAAGTTCCAGAAATTTCTGGAACTTTTTGTTTTTTATAAGACAATCTAATTTTCCAAGTTGTCTATAAATCTAAAAAGTCTAAATATGTATTACTTCATCATAAGCAGCAGCAACTGCTTCCATAACTGCTTCGCTCATTGTTGGGTGAGGGTGAACTGCTTTTAAAACTTCGTGACCTGTTGTTTCTAATTTTCTGCCTAAAACAGCTTCGGCAATCATATCGGTTACCCCAGCGCCAATCATATGGCAACCTAACCATTCACCATATTTGGCATCAAAAATAACTTTTACAAAACCATCTTTGTTACCACCTGCACTAGCTTTTCCTGATGCAGAGAATGGGAATTTTCCAACTTTAATATCAAAGCCTTTTTCTTTGGCAGCTTTTTCAGTTAAACCTACACTGGCAATTTCTGGTGTACAATAAGTGCAACCTGGAATATTTCCGTAGTCAATAGGCTCTACATGGTGGCCGGCAAGTTTTTCAACGCATAAAATACCTTCGGCTGAGGCAACGTGTGCCAAAGCCTGACCGGGCGTAACATCACCAATGGCATAATACCCAGGAATGTTGGTTTGGTAAAAGTCGTTTACAATAATTTTATCTCTGTCGACTACAATACCAACATCTTCCAATCCAATGTTTTCAATGTTTGTTTTAATACCAACGGCACTTAAAATGATATCAGCTTCAAGTGTTTCTTCACCTTTACTGGTTTTTACAGTTGCTTTTACGCCTTTTCCAGAAGTATCAACTTTGGTAACTTCAGCAGAAGTCATAATGTTAATGCCTGACTTTTTAAAAGAACGTTCCAATTGTTTTGAAACATCTTCGTCCTCAACAGGTACAATATTTGTTAAATATTCAACAATGGTAACCTCAGTTCCCATCGAATTGTAGAAATAGGCAAACTCAACACCAATGGCTCCAGAACCAACAACAATCATTTTTTTAGGTTGCTTTTTTAAGCTCATAGCCTCACGGTAACCTATCACTTTTTCACCATCTTGAGGCAGGCTTGGTAATTCCCTGGAGCGTGCTCCAGTGGCAATTATAATGTTATCGGCACTGTATTCTGTTCCGTCAACATCAACCTTTTTTCCTGGTTTTAGTTTTCCGTAACCTTCAATAACGTCTATTTTGTTCTTCTTCATTAAAAACTGAACCCCTTTGCTCATGCCTTCAGCAACCCCGCGACTCCGTTTTACAACCGCGTCAAAATCGTGTTTTGCGTCTTTAACGGTTAGTCCGTAATCCTCTGCATGTTTCAGATATTCAAAAACTTGGGCAGATTTCAATAATGCCTTTGTTGGAATACAACCCCAATTCAAGCATACGCCACCAAGATTTTCTTTTTCAACAATAGCGGTTTTAAACCCCAATTGTGATGCTCTAATAGCCGTAACATAACCACCAGGACCACTTCCAAGAACAATAATATCGTATTTACTCATTTGTTAAAATTTAGGCTACGAATTTACGAAATCGATTTTTAATAAAGAATTTAGAACGCTTTTAAATCGAAAAAAAATCCTCGGACTTTTTATTCTTGGAGGATTGGAGTTTTCAATCATGTAAAATTGACTATTTAAGTTGAGGTGTTTAATAACCATTACTATAATTTATTTATTGTTAGATGTGTGAAATTCTTTATTCAACATCTTTGCCTTACCTTTGTAAAGCAAGAATAAATTTATGAATATACCTATAACCAGCTTCCCCAGAATCGTAATAATTGGTGGTGGTTTTGCAGGAATTGCATTAGCAAAAAAATTATCAAAACAAGAAGTTCAGGTTGTGCTTTTAGACAAGCATAACTATCACAATTTTCAGCCCTTATTGTATCAGGTTTCCACTGGCGGATTGGAACCTGATTCCATAGCATACCCAATAAGGAAGATTTTAAAGGATTTTCCCAACTTCTACTTCAGGCTAGCAAATGTTGAAGAAATTGATGCCCAAAAGAATATGGTTATTACCGATATAGGTAATCTTAAGTTTGATTATTTGGTGGTGGCTTCAGGCTCTGAAACCAATTATTTTGGGAATTCTGAGATTGAAAAAAATAGTATGGCCATGAAAACCATACCTCAAGCTTTGAATTTAAGGAGTCTAATCCTTGAGAATTTCGAAGCGGCACTCTTAACTTCAGACTTGAACGAACGGAACGCTTTAATGAACTTTGTAATTGTTGGAGGTGGGCCAACAGGGGTGGAGTTGGCCGGAGCTTTGGCTGAAATTAAAAAGGGCATTTTGCCTAAGGATTACCCCGATTTGGATACACGCATGGTACAGATAAATATTATACAGTCCAGTGATTGTATTTTAAAGGGTATGAGCGATAAGGCCTCACAAAAGGCCGAAGACTTTTTAGAGAATCTTGGGGTAAATATCTGGAAGAACGTCCGGGTAACCAACTATGATGGAAAAACTGTTACCACAAACACCGATTTAACTTTTGAAACGGCTACCTTGGTTTGGGCGGCTGGAGTTAAGGGTGCTACCATTAAAGGGTTGGATGCTGATGAATTTATAACCAGAGGCAATCGAATTTTGGTAAATGAATTTAATCAAGTTAAGGGGTTTAAGCACATTTTTGCCATTGGTGATATTGCTTGTATGGAAACAGAGGAATTTCCAAACGGATTGCCCATGATGGCGCAACCGGCCATTCAACAAGGTCACCAATTAGGTGATAATATGTTAAGGCTAATTGAAGAAAAACCCATGAAACCTTTTAAATATAAAGACAAAGGATCTATGGCAACCATTGGTAGAAATAAGGCTGTGGTAGATTTACCAAAAATCAGGTTTCAAGGTGTTTTTGCTTGGTACGTTTGGATGTTCGTTCACCTCTTTTTCTTAATAGGTTTTAGAAATCGAATGGTGGTTTTTGTTAACTGGGTGTATAATTATGTACGCTTTGATAGAGAAGCTAGATTGATTATTCGTCCGTTTAAGAAGAAATTAAAGGCTGAGTAGTTTATAAATCGTCTGTAAAATGACGTTTGCTTTTTTTTTGACTGAATTTTTCTTGGTTGTATTTTGATGATTCACCTTTAGGGATGGACAAAGATTGCCATTCATCACCTTTGATTAATTTTTCCAAAAATACAATTTGACCCACATGATAAGCGTAATGAGCTAATTGCCTGTTAATGGCTTCAACAACCGTGTGTCCACCATTTCTAATGTAAATTATACGTTCTAAATCTTCTTCTCTTAAAGGGTTAATTGCACTAAATAAACAGTGCCAACCACTTTCCCAAGACGCTATAATTTCTTCCTTGGTTTGGTAACTGCCAACAAATTCATTATCGCGGTTTCTCCAAGTTTTTTCACCGTCCTCAGTTAAAAAGTTGGTCCATCTGCTCAACATATTTCCAACCATATGTTTTACAATTATTGAAATACTATTGGCGTCTTCATTGCTTTGCCATAACATTTCGTCAAAAGTTAATTGGCAAAGGTTTTATCACCCAAACTTTTATAGTATTCAAATTGTTTTGTGATGCTTGTTAAATAACTCTCCATTTAAAAAAAATAGTTAGTCTTTAGGAATAAATTTCAACGCAACGCCATTAATGCAATGGCGCTTTCCTGTTGTTTCCCTTGGGCCATCATTAAATACGTGTCCTAAATGTCCACCACAGGTTGCGCAATGTTCTTCTGTTCCGTAAAAGGAATGAGACTGACTCGCATAAGCTACATTGCCCTTAATTTCTTGGTCAAAACTGGGCCACCCAGTACCAGAATCAAATTTATGCTCGCTTTTAAATAAAGGTGTATCACAGCCTTTGCAAACGTACACGCCTTCTTCGTAGTTTTTGTTTAGCGGACTGCTAAATGCACGTTCGGTGCCCGCTTTTCTTAAAACATAAAATTCCATCTCTGTGAGTTGAGCTTTCCATTCAGCTTCAGGTTTAACAACAGTATATTGTTTTTTTGATGGTTTTTGCGTGTTTCCTTTACAATTAAAGGCTAATAAAACTAAGGTAAGTAAAAGTATTTTCTTCATTTTATATTTTTGGTAACAGTCGTTTTACATTAAAAAACTTTACAAATTAAAGGTCAGAATTAATTTATGGTCTTGTGACGAATAAATGCAAATTGTGTCATAAAATTAAGGTATGATTTTTGTATTTTTAACAACAATAAAAAATTTAAAATAATGAAGCTGAAAAAAGCATTTTTAATATTTGGTATAGTCTTGGTTGCTATATCTTGTGCAACAAATCCATTCACCGGAAAAAAAACCATGGCTTTAGTGCCAAATTCACAATTATTCCCAACGGCTTTTGCACAATATAATCAGTTTTTGAGTGAAAACAAAGTGGTAACTGGCACTTCCGAAGCCGCTATGGTAACTCGGGTTGGTCAGCGCATAGCGGTTGCAGCAGAGCGTTATCTAAATGCCAATGGTCATCAAGGTTATCTTAACGATTACAAATGGGAATATAACTTAGTGGACGACAAAACTGTAAATGCTTGGTGTATGCCAGGAGGAAAAATAGTGGTTTATACAGGTATTTTGCCCATTGCAAAAAATGAAACAGGGTTAGCAGCTATAATGGGACACGAGGTGGCTCACGCTTTGGCAAATCATGGGCAACAGCGTATGAGTGCGGGCATGTTACAACAATTGGGAGCTGTGGCTGGAAATATTGCTATTCAAGATGAAAAATCAAGAAATGCGTTTAATCAATATTATGGAGTGGGTTCTACGGTTGGTGTTATGTTGCCTTTTAGTAGGGCGCACGAAACCGAAGCGGACAACATTGGGGTATACTTAATGGCCATTGCTGGCTATAACCCAACAGAGGCTGCAGAACTTTGGAAACGCATGAAAGCTAATAGTGGTGGACAAGCACCTCCAGAAATTTTAAGCACACACCCTTCCAATGATTCACGTATAGCAAATCTTGAGGCGATAGCTCCGAAAGCTATTGCTGAAGCTAAGAAATTCGGAATAACTTCATTTAGGGAATAGTTGCTGCTATTCAAATAAAAATATTTAGTTACTTTAGAAGCTGCTAATAAAAGGCAGCTTTTTTTATGGATCATCTAAAAAAAGGAAGTAAAAAAATTCTCAATGCTTGGGCGTTTTACGATTGGGCAAATTCGGTTTATACACTCACCATTGCCTCATCTATTTTTCCTATTTTCTATTCGGCATTATTTATATCAAGTGCTTCGGAAATTAAAACGGTTTGGGCTTTTGGTTATGAATTTAAAAGCACCGCGTTAATAACGTTCGTAACCGCATTTACTTTTTTGGTCGTTTCTGTGATGTCCCCAGTACTTTCAGGAATCGCAGATTATGTTGGTAATAAAAAGAACTTTTTAAAGTTTTTCTGCTACGTTGGTAGTGCAGGTTGTATTGGCTTGTATTGGTTTGATATTTCCCCTAGTGGCATACATTTAAGTTTGCTGTTTTACTTTATGGGGCTTATAGGTTATTGGGGCAGTTTGGTATTTTACAATTCCTATCTTCCGGATATAGCTTTTCCTGAACAGCAAGATAGTGTTAGTGCCAAAGGATTTTCAATGGGTTATATTGGTAGTGTTATTTTGTTGATTATTAACCTGATTATGGTAATGACGCAAAGTGAGGGAGTGGCAAAAATGCAGATGATGCGTTATTCGTTTATTACTGTTGGGATTTGGTGGGCTTTGTTTAGCCAATACACCTTTTATTATCTACCAAAAGGAGCCTCAACAGGACATAAAGTAACAAAGGCGGTTATTTTTAATGGTGTGAAAGAGTTGAAACAAGTATGGGAACAGCTCAAAGAAAACCTTCGTTTAAAACGTTATTTGTATGCTTTTTTCGTGTTTAGCATGGCGGTGCAAACCATAATGCTTGTTGCAGTTTATTTTGGTGAAGAAGAAATTGCTTGGGGCAGCGATGGCGAAAAAACAACGGGATTAATTGTCAGTATATTGGTTATACAGTTAGTAGCTATCGTGGGGGCTATATTGACTTCAAGGGCTTCAGCTAAATTTGGAAACATTAAAGCCTTAATTGCAGTCAATTTCATTTGGATGTCCCTGTGCTTTTATGCTTATTTTATGGTAACACCTATGCAGTTTTACATTGCAGCGGGAATTGTTGGCTTGGTTATGGGGGGCATTCAATCTTTGGCACGTTCAACATATTCCAAATTTTTACCAGAAACGGATGATACTACATCATACTTTAGCTTTTATGATGTGGCCGAAAAAATTGGGATTGTAATTGGCATGGTCATTTTTGCCTTTATAGATCAGTTAACGGGCAGTATGAGAAATGGTATATTATTTTTATTTATCTTCTTTTTATCCGGGATTATATTGTTGTTTCGCGTTCCAAAATCAAGTAATTAGGGATGAATTAAAAAAGCCCGCATTATCACTAACACGGGCTTTACTGTTATTCTATTCAATATGAGAATTAAGATTCAGTGGGCTTTTCGGCCTTTTTAATTGAAATTTTTAATTCTTCAGTTTTATTATCTAAATCAATATTGATTTCATCACCTTCTTGAAGATTTGAAGCCACAATTTCCTCTGCTAGGGCGTCTTCAACATATTTTTGAATTGCTCTCTTCAAGGGCCGTGCACCATATTGTTTGTCAAAGCCTTTTTCAGCTATAAAATCTTTAGCTGACTTGGTCAAGGTTAATTGATAGCCCAATCCATTAATTCTGAGCAAAAGCTTTTCTAGCTCAATATCAATGATTTTGTTGATGTCTTCTTTCTCTAACGGGTTGAAAACTACAACATCATCAATTCTATTTAAAAACTCAGGGGCAAAAGACTTTTTGAGTGCGTTCTCAATAACGCTTCTTGCATTGGCATCTTCCTGGGCCTTTTGCGATGCAGTACCAAATCCAATACCTGTTCCAAAATCTTTAAGTTTTCTGGCTCCAATGTTGGATGTCATAATAATAATAGTATTTCTAAAATCAATTTTTCTGCCCAAACTATCTGTTAAATATCCATCGTCAAGCACTTGCAAGAGCATATTAAATACATCTGGATGCGCCTTTTCAATTTCATCCAAAAGAATAACCGCGTACGGTTTGCGTCTAACTTTTTCCGTTAATTGCCCGCCTTCTTCGTAGCCAACATATCCAGGAGGTGCACCAATTAATCTGGAAATGGCAAATTTTTCCATGTATTCGCTCATATCTATTCTAATCAGCGAATCTTCGCTGTCAAACAACTCACGAGAGAGCACTTTTGCCAATTGTGTTTTACCAACACCAGTTTGCCCCAAGAAAATAAATGAGCCAATCGGTTTATTTGGGTCTTTAAGTCCGGCACGGTTACGCTGAATGGCCTTAACGACCTTAGAAACGGCTTCGTCCTGACCAATGACTTTACCTTTAATTAGGTTTGGTAATTGGGCAAGTTTATTAATTTCGGTTTGTGCAATTCTATTCACAGGAACACCTGTCATCATGGAAACAACATCGGCAACATTATCTTCCGTTACAACTTCACGGTGTTGCTTCGTGTCTTCTTCCCATTTCTCTTGGGCAATTGACAATTCTTTTTCAAGACGTTTTTCATCATCTCTCAATTTAGCGGCTTCCTCGTATTTTTGCTTTCTAACAACGGCATTTTTAGTCTCTTTAATGGCCTCAAGTTGTTTTTCAAGCTCAATGATTTGTTTTGGAACATCTATGTTGGTAATGTGCACACGAGAACCTGCCTCATCCAAAGCGTCAATGGCTTTATCTGGTAAAAAGCGTTCGGTCATGTATCTATTTGTCAATTTCACACAAGCTTCAATGGCTTCTGGCGTGTAATCAACATTGTGATGGTCTTCATATTTGGCCTTGATGTTATTAAGGATTTCAATGGTTTCTTCAACAGAAGTGGGCTCCACAATTACCTTTTGAAAACGACGCTCTAAAGCTCCGTCCTTTTCTATGTATTGCCTATATTCATCCAAGGTTGTCGCTCCAATGCATTGAATTTCACCACGTGCCAAAGCTGGTTTGAACATGTTTGATGCATCTAAACTTCCGGTTGCACCGCCTGCCCCAACGATGGTATGAATTTCATCTATGAATAAAATAACATCATCATTTTTTTCAAGCTCATTCATAACAGCTTTCATGCGCTCTTCGAACTGCCCGCGGTATTTTGTCCCTGCTACTAAACTTGCTAAATCAAGCGTTACAACGCGCTTGTTAAAAAGAATTCGGGAAACTTTTCTTTTAACAATTCTGAGTGCTAAACCTTCGGCTATTGCAGATTTACCTACACCGGGCTCGCCGATTAAAAGGGGATTGTTTTTCTTTCTTCTACTTAAAACCTGGGAAACACGCTGAATTTCCTTTTCTCTTCCCACAACAGGGTCAAGTTTGCCTTCTTCAGCCAAAGCGGTTAAATCGCGTCCAAAATTATCTAATACAGGCGTTTTGGACTTTTTATTGCTTTTTCCAGCGGGAGCATTGAAAATATCTTTTGAAGCTTCATCTTCAGGATTGTTGTCGTCATCCTGAAATGATTCAGCTTTCGGTTCTATATAGTTGTTATCGTTTGTAATCATAAGTTTAAATTGTTCTTTAACATTATCGTAGTCAACTTTAAGCTTATTCAAAAGCTTGGTAGTGGGGTCATTTTCGTTTCTTAAGATACAGAGCAAAAGATGCGCAGTATTAATTGATGTACTTTGAAATAATTTGGCCTCTAAAAACGTTGTTTTTAAAGCACGTTCTGCCTGCCTTGTAAGATGTAGGTTTTTCTTTTGGTTTGAAGCTACAGCAATATTTGGGTTAGCAGGACTTAAAATTTCAACCTTTCGCCTTAAATGATTTAAATCAATTTCTAAGGCATTTAATATGTTGATTGCTTTGCCATTGCCGTCTCGCAAAAGACCAAGCATTAGGTGTTCAGTGCCAATAAAATCATGGCCTAAACGCAATGCTTCCTCCTTGCTGTAAGCAATAACATCTTTTACTCTTGGGGAAAAATTATCATCCATATTCTCGTCCTTTCAGCATTAAAAATAGTAAAACATTTTACCAAAGGCAAAAACTATACCTTAAATTGTCTATAAAATGCTAATTGACGAAAAAAACTTTATAAAATCAAAATATTTGGAGGTTTACTTATCAACCGAAAAAGCACCCAAAATTGTTAATAAAAACATTAAAAATTACCATTGAAACACCAGTTGAAACTTATGAAATATTTATATTAGCATGTTTTGAAAAACTCGTAAAACTAAATTGAATTATTTATGGCAGAAGGAGAAAAATTGATCCCTATTAACATTGAAGATGAGATGAAATCGGCTTACATTGACTATTCAATGTCGGTCATTGTGTCACGTGCTTTACCAGATGTAAGAGATGGTTTAAAACCAGTTCACAGACGCGTGCTTTATGGCATGCACGAACTTGGAGTTAGAGCAAATTCAGCACACAAAAAATCCGCAAGAATAGTTGGAGAAGTTTTAGGAAAATACCATCCTCATGGTGATACATCAGTTTACGATGCCATGGTGCGTATGGCCCAAGAATGGAGTTTGCGTTATATGCTAGTTGATGGGCAGGGAAATTTTGGCTCTATTGATGGTGATAGCCCAGCAGCAATGCGTTATACTGAAGCACGTATGCGTAAAATATCTGAGGATATGTTGGCAGATATTGAAAAGGAAACAGTAGACCATCAATTAAATTTTGACGATACATTAAAGGAGCCAACAGTTTTGCCAACCCGTATTCCCGGGCTTTTGGTAAATGGGGCTTCAGGTATTGCGGTTGGTATGGCAACAAATATGCCTCCCCACAACATAACAGAGGTTGTGAATGGTACTATTGCATATATTGAGAACTCAGACATTGAGGTTGATGAACTGATTCAACACGTTAAAGCTCCAGATTTTCCGACAGGTGGAACTATTTACGGTTATGATGGTGTTAAAGAAGCTTTCCAAACTGGGCGGGGGCGAATTGTAATTCGTGCTAAAGCCAATGTTGAGGAAGTTAACGGGCGCGAGTGTATCGTTGTAACTGAAATTCCATATCAGGTCAACAAGGCAGATATGATTAAGAAAACTGCAGATCTGGTAAATGAGAAAAAACTTGAAGGCATTGCCACAATTCGAGATGAGTCTGATAGAAAAGGAATGCGCATTGTTTATGTTTTAAAGCGCGATGCAATTCCGAATATCGTATTAAACAAATTATTTAAGTATACTGCGCTACAATCCTCATTTAGTGTGAATAACATTGCATTGGTTAATGGTCGTCCGCAGTTATTGAACTTAAAGGACCTCATTCATTATTTTGTGGAGCACAGGCACGAAGTTGTTGTTAGACGTACAACTTTTGAATTGCGTAAAGCCGAAGAACGCGCTCATATTTTAGAAGGCTTAATCATTGCATCCGATAACATCGATGAGGTTATCGCATTGATTAGGGCATCTTCAAATGCTGATGAAGCACGCGAAAAATTAATGGAACGCTTCAAATTAACAGAAATTCAAGCTAAGGCCATTGTTGAAATGCGATTACGTCAGCTTACAGGACTGGAGCAAGATAAACTGCGCTCTGAATACGAGGAGTTGATGAAAACTATTGAAGACTTGAAGGATATCCTTGATAAAAAGGAAAGAAGAATGGATATCATTAAGCAGGAGTTGGAAGAAGTTAGAGATAAATATGGTGATGAGCGTCGTTCGACTATTGAGTATGCAGGTGGGGATTTAAGTATTGAAGATATGATTCCTGATGAAAAAGTGGTGATAACCATTTCACATGCAGGCTATATAAAGCGTACATCGCTTACCGAATACAAAACGCAGAACAGGGGAGGAGTTGGACAAAAGGCTTCAACCACTAGAAATGAAGATTTCTTGGAGCATCTTTTTGTGGGTACCAATCATCAATACATGTTGTTCTTCACCTTAAAAGGGAAGTGTTTCTGGATGAGGGTATACGAAATTCCAGAAGGAAGCAAAACTTCAAAAGGAAGAGCCATTCAAAACCTTATAAATATTGAGCAGGATGATAAAGTAATGGCCTTCATCTGTACCCAAGATTTAAAGGATGAAGATTACATTAATAGCCATTATGTCATTATGGCTACTAAAAATGGTCAGGTTAAAAAGACTTCATTGGAACAGTATTCCCGTCCGCGTACGAACGGTATAAATGCCATTACGATTAAGGATAATGATGAGTTGCTAGAGGCTAAATTAACAACCGGTAATAGCCAAGTTATGCTGGCATTGAAATCGGGTAAAGCCATTCGGTTTGAAGAAGCCAAAACAAGGCCAATGGGACGTAGCGCCTCTGGTGTTAGAGGAATTACCCTTGGTCATGATAATGATGAAGTAATAGGCATGGTAACTATTGAAAACCCTCAAGAAGAGTCTGTTTTGGTGGTTTCGGAAAATGGTTATGGTAAGCGCACCTACATTGATGACCCGGAAGATGGAGAACCCGTATACAGAATCACCAACAGGGGTGGAAAAGGGGTGAAAACCATTTCTATTACAGAAAAAACAGGTAAATTAGTGGCTATTAAATCTGTAACTGATAATGACGATTTAATGATTATCAATAAATCAGGAATTGCCATTAGAATGGTGGTTGCCGATTTAAGAGTAATGGGAAGGGCCACCCAAGGGGTAAAATTAATTAATCTTAAAGGTACCGACTCTATTGCAGCTGTGGCCAAAGTAATGCGTGATGAAGATGAAGTTAATGGAAACGATTCAGAAAGCCAAGATATTACTGGTGCCACTGAAGATGGCACAACTCTTGATACCAACTTAGACAACAATAACACTGAAAGTTAAATTAAATATTACAAAAAATGAAAAAAGGAATTCTTGTAGCTTTAGCTATTTCGGTTAGTGCATTTTCATTTGCACAAAAAAAGGAACTGAAGGCTGTTGAAAAGGCTATTAAATCTAGCAATTTTGCTGAAGCAAAAGCTGCTTTAAAACAGGCTGAATCTTTAATGTCTGCTATGGACGATAAAACTAAGGCCAAATATTACTATTTGGAAGCACAAACTTTGTATGCAAATGGAAAAGGTACTGATGCTGATATTGATGCTTCATTGGAAAGTTTGAGTAAAGTTGAAGGTGATTACCAAAATGAGGTTGAGGAACTTAAGGTAAAAATGTTAAATGAAATGCTTACTGCTGGTAACGATGCCTATGAAGCAAAAGATTATTCAAAGGCATCTAAGTATTTCGAAAGATCTTACAGGGCTTCAACAAAAGACACACTGTTTCTCTATTATGCTGCATCTGCCGCTGTGAATGTTAAAGAATACGACCGAGCTCTTAAACTGTATGAGGAACTTAAAAATATGGGTTTTACTGGAATTAAAAAAGAATATTATGCAACTAACGTTGAGACTGGAGAAGAGGAGGTTATGGACAAAAATACGCGGGATATTTATGTAAAAACCAAAAGCCACAAAGATCCAGGTGAGCGTACTACAGAATCAAAGAAACCTGAAATAGTTAAAAATATAGCTCTAATATACATCAGTCAAGGTAATGATGAGAAAGCTCTTGAATCTATGGATGATGCAAGGGCAGAAAGTCCAGACGACATCAATTTAATATTAAGCGAAGCGAACATCCATTTTAAAATGGGTAATACCGAAAAGTTTAAATCACTGCTTGAAAGAGCTACTGAACTAGATCCCCAAAACCCAGAATTACAATATAATCTTGGTGTTATTTCCTCTGAATCAGACCATCCTGAAGAGGCAAAGGCTTATTATAAAAAGGCTATAGAATTAGATCCAAACTATGTAAATTCCTATATAAATCTTGCTGCTCTAATTTTAGGTGAAGAAAGACCTATTATAGAAGAAATGAATGGCTTGGGAACTTCTAAAAAGGATAATTTAAGGTATGATGAATTGAGGGAAAAGCGAAAAAATCTTTACAGAGAAGCGATACCATATTTGTCTAAAGCTTTAGAAATTAAAGAGGATAATATTGAGGCGGCAAGAACATTAATGAATATTTACAGTATTATTGGAGAAACAGATAAATTTAAAAGCTTAAAAGAAAAGGTAGATATGCTTGAAGCAGGTAATTAATCAAGCTTTTACCATTACTCTACTTTAATTAAAGCTGGAATAATACTAGAGATTGCGCCAAATAAGGTAATTTAATTTGATTACTTTATTTGGCGTAAATTTTTATATTTGTTTATGACAGAGAAAGAACTTCAGCGACTTAAATACCCAATTGGAAAATTTGACTGTCCGCCCAGTATTTCAAGAGAGCAAATAGAAAGTTGGATTTCTATTTTAGAGCATTTTCCCAACAGATTGGAGAAGTTGGTTGCAAATCTTTCAGACCAACAATTGGATACCCCATATAGACCAAATGGTTGGACGATACGGCAAGTTGTGCACCATATTTCAGATAGCCATCATCATAGTTATTCACGTTTTAAATGGACGCTAACAGAAGAATCTCCGGTTATTAAGGCTTATTTTGAAGAACGTTGGGCAGAACTTGCAGATTCTAAATTTGCTCCAATTGAAATGTCTTTAAATCACATTAAAATTGTTCATTTTAAATTGGTTTATTTGCTTAAAACACTTTCGGATGAAGAGTTGAACAAATATTTCATTCATCCTGAAACAAATAGTAAGGTCACGTTAAAATGTAATATTGGTAATTATGCATGGCACAGCAACCATCATTATGCGCATATTGAAAATTTATTAAAACGAAAAGGCTGGCTTTGAATGATACGACAAGTACATATTGATGATGCTAAATCACTATTGGAGATTTACAATTATTTTGTGTCAAATTCTGTGGTGACTTTTGATATTGAACCTTTATCCTTAGATGCTTTTGAGAATAAAATGGCCCATATTATTGCAGAATATCCATTTTTGGTTTTTGAAGAAAGCAACGAACTTTTGGGTTATGCATATGGTAGCAGATTCAGGCCGAAACCGGCCTACAAAAATACAGTTGAAACTACGGTTTACGTAAAAAATGGATTGCATGGAAAACAGATTGGTACACAATTGTATAAAGAATTGCTCCAGCTTCTTAAAAAGCAAAATCTTCATGTGGCTTTAGGTGTTTTGACTCTTCCAAATGATGCCAGTGTTAAACTACATGAAAAATTTAATTTTAAGTTGGTCGGCCATTTTAAAGAAGTTGGCTTTAAATTTGGAAAATGGCTTGATGTTGGCGTTTATCAGTTAAATCTTTAAATCCAAAAAGAAAAGCTCAAAATGGTTTTTTCCATTTTATATTACAGCCAATGCTAGGTTTTTGTAATTGAGTATTTTCCTTATCCAAAATCAAACAATCCAGAGCATGTTTTAAATCTTTGCCTGTTAATGCTATGCCGTTTTCTGGTCGTGAATCATCAAGTTGGCCACGGTAAACCAATTTTAAATCGGCATCAAAAGCATAAAAATCTGGTGTACATGCTGCGTCATAAGCTTTAGCTGCTTCTTGGCTTTCATCATATAAATAAGGAAAAGGGTAATTCTCGTTTGCAGCATGAATTTTCATGTTTTCTGGAGAATCCTGCGGATAATTTTCAACGTCGTTACTTGAAATAGCTATAAAGCTAATCCCTTCTTTAGTGTAAGTATTTGCTATGTCAACAATTTTAGAATTCACATGTATTACAAATGGGCAATGGTTGCAAATAAACATGATTACAGTGCCTACTTTGCCCTTAGCATTATCAAGATTTACGAGTTTTTCGCTAACAGTATCGGGAAGTTCAAAATAAGGAGCTTCGGTGCCTAACGGAAGCATATTTGAGGGTGTACGGGCCATAATTTTAGTTTTTCCAAAGTTCGTGATAAATTGTATTTTTAAAAAATGAACAAGCACATAACTTTTGAGGATTTCAGTAAAGTTGATTTAAGGATAGGTACCATTATTGAAGTGAACGATTTTCCTCAGGCAAGAAAACCTGCCTATCAACTTACAATCGATTTTGGAGATTTAGGGATTAAAAAATCTTCCGCTCAGATAACAACCCTTTACAAAAAAGAAGACTTGATGAACAAGCAGATTGTGGCGGTTATTAATTTTCCCAAAAAGCAGATTGCCAGTTTTATGAGTGAATGTTTAGTTTTAGGCGCTTTAAACAATAACGATGTTATACTGCTAAATCCAGAAAACATAGTTAAAAACGGCAGTGCCGTATCTTAAAAATATGCAAGAGCTAGACCAAGCAAAAATAAACTTTGATAGTACAGGTCTTTGGATTTTAAACATTGCTTTGGCAATTGTCATGTTTGGAGTGGCTCTTGGTATTACTATTGGTGATTTTAAACAATTGCTTAAAACGCCCAAGTTATTGATTGTTGGTATTCTATCACAGTTTATACTGTTGCCATTATTGACTTTTGTTTTGGTAAGTTTAGTTAAACCGCAACCCAGTATTGCTTTGGGTATGGTTATGGTTGCTGCTTGTCCCGGCGGTAATATTTCCAACTTTATGACGCATCTGGCAAAAGGCAATTCAGCATTATCTGTAAGTTTAACTGCTTTTGCCACGTTCATGGCTGTTTTTATGACACCGTTTAATTTTCAGTTTTATGGAAGTTTGTATCAACCAACGGCACAAATTTTAAAGGAAGTGGAGTTGAGCCCTTTTGAATTGATAGAATTGGTACTTCTAATACTTGGAATCCCGTTGGTTTTGGGCATGGTATTAAAATATAGGAATGGGTTATTGGCGGACAAATTATCTAAAATTTTAAAACCATTTTCAATAATTGTATTTGCCTTGATTGTTGTATTGGCATTTTTAAAAAATATTGACGTGTTTAAAAGTTACATACACCGTGTTATGCTTTTAGGAATTGGACATAATATTTTGGCTTTGATATTGGGGTTTTTGGTGGCTAAAGTATTCAGGCTTTCATTTGCTAACCAAAAGACATTGACCATTGAAACGGGAATTCAAAATTCTGGTTTAGGACTTTTGTTGATATTTACCTTTTTTGATGGATTGGGTGGAATGGCCATTTTAGCAGCATTTTGGGGTATTTGGCATATAATTTCCGGGTTAACCTTGGCCTTTTATTGGTCATATAAAGCATCAAAAGTATAGCATGGTAAAAACAATTTGGCTCTATAGCGTGCGTGCTTATTTAAAATTGGCCATGTTTTTTTATTTTAAAAGAATTGAAGTTTATGGTGTTCATTTAATTCCTAAAGAAAAGTCTGTTTTATTCCTGTGTAATCACCACAACGCGTTATTGGACCCATTGATTATAGCCATAAAAAATAAGCGTTTTTTATATTTTTTAACCCGAGCAGCCGTATTCAAAAATCCTCTTATAGCAAAACTTTTAGGGACATTACAAATGATTCCTGTGTTCAGGATAAGAGACGGTTGGCTCAATTTGAATAACAACTCAGCTATTTTTAAAACATGTTCTAAATTATTAAAGGAAAAGGAGGCTGTTGTTATTTTCCCTGAAGGAAACCATAACTTAAACCGCACTGTTCGGCCTTTAAGCAAGGGGTTTACGCGGATAGTTTTTGAAACGCTTGAACAATTTCCTGAAACAGATTTACAATTGATTCCGGTTGGGATCAATTATGAACATGCAGAAAAATTTCCTGATAGTGCTTCGTTGTTTTTTGGAAATCCAATACCTGCAAAAGATTTTGTTTTAAAGGACAAAAATGAATCTGTGATTTTTATGAAGAACAGTATTCAATTGGAAATATCAAAACTAACAACCCATATTCCATCCGAAAACTATGGAGACACATTAAATAGGCTCAATGAGTTACAGGTCAATTTTTTAAACCCTATAAGCGTTAATAAAACCATATCCAGTAATTTTCGATTTGTTGAGAGCGTCGGGAAGAAGAAAAATCAATTTATCAAGTCGTTTTTTTATGTTGTTTTAATTGTCTTATTGATTGTTCCTTATGCCATTTGGAAACTTATGGTACAACCCAAGGTTACCGAAATTGAGTTTCTTTCTACCTTTAGGTTTGTGGTTGCCATTACATTGGTGCCTATTTGGGTTTTGCTATTATCGATTGTGCTTACCACAAATTTTGGTTGGTCTATGGCGTTGGTTTATTTTATTGGTGTTTTGGGTACGACTTTGGTTGTGGTTAAAGCATAAAAAAACCGTTATATTCTAATACAACGGTTTTTGTAATATTTTAAATGATATTCCGATTATATATCATCAAAGTCGATATCGGTGAAACTTCCCGGGGTTTTTAATTGGTCTTCGGTAACTCTTGGGCTATCGTCGTAATCCTTTTTAAAATCTTTTTGGTGTCTTTCGCTAATTACTTCATCACCTTTCTCATCAATAATAAAATCGGTCATTTCAGATAAGATTTCCTTAAATTCTTCAAAGTCCTCTTTGTATATGTAAATTTTGTGTTTTTTGTAATGAAAAGACCCGTCGTCGTTTGTGAACTTTTTACTCTCAGTAATTGTTAAGTAGTAATCCTCTGCTTTAGTTGCCCTTACGTCAAAAAAATAAGTGCGTCTTCCTGCTCTTAATACTTTCGAAAAAATTTCCTCTTTCTCCATCATATCGTTGTTCTTCATAGTTGAATTAAATTTTTTATTAATCAATAGTTTACCAAAAATCTAAAAAAAACCGATACTAACCAACATTTTTTAAAGTTTCTTTTTAGAATCCAATCTTTTATTGAATTTAATTGAATAAAATGCGCCTAATTAATTAACAGTGAACAGGTTGGGATTTAGTGGCCCGCAGGTTGGCTCAATTGTTTTAGATAGAGGTGTTTGTAATAACCATCGATATTTATAAGCGAGTCATGCGAGCCTTCTTGAACAATTTTGCCGTTATCTAAAACAATAATTTTATCGGCGTTTTTCGCAGAAGAAACTCTGTGGCTAACAATAATTGCTGTTTTCCCTTTAGATATTTTACCCAATGTTTTCAATATTTTTTCTTCGGTTTCAGTATCTACGGCAGATAAACAATCATCAAATAACAATATTTTGGGTGATTTAATAATGGCCCTTGCTATGGAAACACGTTGCTTTTGTCCACCAGAAAGCGTAATGCCACGTTCGCCCAACACGGTATCGTAGCCTTTATTGAATTTCACAACGTTTTTATGAACTTGGGCATTTTTCGCTGCCTCAATAACATCCTCTTCAGTGGCATCCTGTTTTCCAAATTTTATATTGTTTTTTATACTATCTGAAAACAGAAAGGCATCTTGTGGCACATATCCAATACTGTTCCTTAAGGTGTTTAAATTGTGTTCTTTTATTTCTGTACCATTAATTTTTATGGAACCTTCATCTATATCATAAAGCCGTCCGATTAAATCCAGAATTGTAGATTTACCAGCCCCAGTTTTTCCTAAAATGGCTAATGTTTCTCCTTCTTTTATGTTGAAACTTATATCTTTTAGGGCTTGAATATTGGTATCGTCATATGTGAATGAAACATTTTTAAAAGAAATGTCACCTGTGATTTCTGTTTCATCATGAACCATATTCTTAATTTCGGGTTCAATTTTTAAAAACTCATTAATGCGTTTTTGCGAAGCTTCGGCCTGTTGCACAATTGAGGTAACCCAACCCACCGTTGCCACCGGCCATGTAAGCATATTTACATAAATAATAAACTCTGCAATGGTACCAATGCTGTTTATTTCACCGTTTATATATTGCATACCACCTATATAAATAACCATGAGGTTACTGGTGCCAATAAGTAAAATCATCATGGGGAAAAACCAGGCTTGTACTTTTGCCAAGTCAATTTGTTTACCTTTACTTTCTTCAGCTAAAGATTTAAAGTTGACCGAGGTTTGTGGCTCAATACCATAAGCTTTAATTACAGAAATACCACTAAATGATTCTTGGGTAAACGTAGAAAGCTTAGACAAATATTCTTGAACAATGGTGCTGCGTTTATGGATTTCGCGACTTAGTTTATAAATAATTACAGATAAAATGGGCAAAGGCAAAATGGTATATAAGGTAAGCTTTGGTGAGGCATTCAGCATATAAATTATTACAATAACAAATAGTGTAATAGTGTTGATGCTATACATAAGTGCTGGGCCAACATACATCCTAACCCGACCAACATCTTCTGTTATCCTATTCATCAAATCCCCAGTTCTGTTTTTCTTATAGAAGTTTAAGGACAGTTTTTGGTAGTGTTCATAAACTTCATTTTTCAAATCAAATTCTATGAATCTTGACACGTTAATGATGGTCTGTCTCATAAAAAACGTGAGGATACCCCCAATAATGGCTGCTCCAATAATATAAAGTATGGCCTCGGTTAATTCGGATTTGAATACACTATCTGAAACCCCGCCGTCAGCATATTTTTCAATAGCTATAAATATTTTTTTTACATACCTAGGCGTGTAAACCAAAAATATACGCGCTAAAATGGTAATGAGAATACCAATTAACAAGTGCGTTCTATATTTTACAAAATATTTATTTAGATGCTGTAATTCTTTCATTATAGAAAAACGAGATAGAAGGGCAAATATATGGTTTAAATGCCAATAAAGGCAGACAAAACAATTGTGAAGTTGTTAAAAAAGGCTTAAAGCCAATTACTGTAATTAAAGTAAATTTAAAGTGTTTGTTTTTAAATATAGTTTTATTTTTGCAGCGTAAAAACCGTGATAAATTTTCATCTTTTTAATTAAAGTTCTTTGCAATGATGTTAACCAGGCGACATATTCGTGTAAAAGTAATGCAAACACTATATGCTTTTAAGGGCAGTGAAAGTGACGATTTTAGTAAGGACCAAAAGTTTTTGCTTTTCAGTATTGATAACATGTACAATCTTTACTTGCTTTTAATTTCGCTGTTGATTGAAGTTCAAAAAAGAGCTGAGGAAGACTTGCAAAAGAAGCAAAATAAACACCTAGCCACTAAAGAAGACAAAGACCCAAACCGAAAGTTTGTTAATAATCAACTATTAAAAGGTTTATGCGAAAACCTTCAACTTAAAAACCAGTTAGAAGCTAATAAAATAAATTATTGGGAACTTGATGGCGAATATGTAGATGTTGTTTTTAAAGCTATAACTTCCAGTGATTTGTACAAGGAATACATGAAAACTCGGGTGTCAGATTTTCATGAGGACAAAGAGTTTATTGTTGATGTTTTCAAGGAAATAATTGCCCCCAACGAGAAGCTATATGATTATTTGGAGGACAAAAACTTGACCTGGTTGGACGATCTGCCTACGGTAAACACAACTATTTTAAAACTGTTGCGAAAATCAAAAGCAAATGTGGCAGAAGGCTTTTTTGTACCACAATTGTATAAAGATATTGAGGATAAACAGTTTGCCATCGATTTGTTTAAAAAAACACTTTTGAATAGAACCGCAATAAACGAGGAAATTGACCTTAAAACACAAAATTGGGATGCTGATAGGATTGCCAATGTAGATTATGTGTTGCTACAAATGGCTATATGCGAGTTGAAAAATTTCCCGTCTATTCCGGTAAAGGTTACAATAAATGAATATCTGGAAATATCTAAGGAATATTCAACCCCAAAAAGTAGCATATTCATCAACGGTATCTTAGATAAACTGGTTAAGGAATACGAGGCTTCTAGTAAATTGAAAAAAGTGGGTAGGGGATTGATGTAAATTTCTGTTAAGAAACTGTGTAAAATTTTTAATCGGTTAAATAATTGTTATTTTTGTTCACCTTAAAAATTAATATATCTATTATGAAAAAAATAATTTTAAGCCTTAGTGCCTTATGTTTGGTGGCTTTTATATCATGTAAAGAGAATGCGGCCAAAAAAGTTGAAGAAAGCAATGTGGCGGCTGCAGCAGAAAGAGATGCTGTGGCATCAAAATTTCCTGTAATTGAGTTCGATAAAACGGAACACGATTTTGGTGAAATTGAGGCAAGAACACCAGTTGAGACTGTATTTTCATACAAAAATACCGGTGATGCTCCTTTAGTTATAACCGATATTAAAAGTTCATGTGGCTGTACAGTGCCCCAAGATTGGAGTAGAGACCCTTTAGCTCCTGGAGACTCTGGCCAGTTTACAGTTAAATTTAATGGAAGTGGTTCCAATAAAGTTTCAAAAACCATTACTGTTACAGCAAATACCGAAAAAGGCAGTGAAGTGGTTAAAATTACCGCTTTTGTAAAGCCAGATCCAAATAAACCAACACCAGCTGCGGCTCACTAATTAAATTTAAAATGGGAGAAGGAATGGGACAATTACCGTTTTTACTGCTTATGATTGCAGTAGTGTATTTCTTTATGATTGCGCCACAAATGAAACGCGCAAAAAAAGAAAAGAAATTTGCAGCCGAATTAAAACGCGGCGATAAAGTAATAACCAAAAGCGGGTTACATGGAAAAGTGGCAGATTTAAATGACAAAGACAACAGTTGTATTATTGAAACTATGGCTGGAAAACTTAAGTTCGATAAATCGGCAATTTCTATGGAAATGAGTACAAAGCTCAACGCACCTGCTAAAGAATAGAAATCTATTAACTTCACAATAAAAAAGCTTCCAAATATTGGGAGCTTTTTTATTTAACATAGTCTTGTGATTATCCATGGAACTTCCATTTGCGATTGGCGCTCTGTTTTTGTAATTTTGCAAATATGCGAAAAGGAATAGGTAAACAACAAAATTACAGAGTCTTCAATTTTAATTTTCTAGTTTTTAGAATTCAATCAGATAAATTTATCCCTCCAGCAATCTAGTTTTTTGGCGATTTCAGGTAAATCCTGTTTTTTAATAAAAATATCGCTCTCTGCGATACCTTATCCTCATTTCATTTTTTAAGTTCAATCTTTTTTAAAATTAGAAAAGACTGCAAATAATTTTCTATACATGACCATAAAAACCTATGATGCCTTTTCTAGGCTGTCAATCATTAACATAAACCGCATTGCCAATTTTTTGTTTCAGAATTTCGACCAGTTTCGGGACTCGAAAAGTGCCATTAGAAAGTCCCTAATGTATGCCGCAAAAGAGATTCCGGGGCTGGGCGGTTATGTGTTTGTACTTGAACATAAGGACGAAATTGTAGGTGCCGTTGTGGTAAATAGAACGGGAATGAACGAATATCTTTCAGAAAATATATTGGTTTACGTTGTTGTGAAGAAGGAGTTTCGTGGAAAAGGAATTGGCAAGAAATTGATTGAACACACCATTGACTATTGCAAGGGAGATATTGCCATTCATATCAATAAGGATAATCCCGCTGTTAACATGTTCAAAAATAAAGGGTTTAAGGCGCGAAATATAGAAATGAGATTAACACGTCATTAATCAATAGAAAGTGCAATAGCATTAAATCAATAGTAAGTTTAAAATAATACAATACATGAAAATATTATATATAAGAAGAAAAACAAGATACGAAAAACGGCACAGCGTAAAAATGGGCGAATTAACAACTAAGGTTACCTACATTAAAAAGTATTTACTCGGGCTACCGGTTAAAACGCTTCACAAATACAGAAGGACCTATTATGGTGAAGTTAAAAGTTGTGATGACTGTATGTTGTTCGTTTAGCATTAAAAATAAAAAAGCACCTTGAAAGGTGCTTTTTTGATATATTATAATATTTGTTTTAGAAACGGTAACGAATACCCAAAGCAATATCAAAATCTAAATCGTCTCTGTAATCGCCAAAACCTAATTCAGGCCTTGCATCAATAGATAATTGTAGTGGAATATCAAAATTATATTCGATTCCTATGTCACCAGCAATAAAAACAAATGTTTCACTGTCATCAAATCCAGGAGGCACATTATCGAAGCTATAAGAGCCTAGTCCACCACCAACACCAGCGTACCAATTAAAATTGCCTTCAAGAATCCAAACCCATTGGTAAATACCGGCTAGTTTAAATCCGTCGTAACCGTTTCCACTTCTCAGTCCTAAGTCTAATTCTAGTCTGTTGTTTTCGCCCAATGCACGTTGATATGATATCTCGGCCCCAAAGCCATCGCTATCTCCTAAACGCAATCCAATGGCATTGTCTGAAATGTCTTGGGCGCTTAACGCAAATGTAAATCCGAGTACGGCAATTGATAATAAAAATAATTTCTTCATAAATTAAAAGTTTTATTGTTAGTAGTATATACGACCCTTTTTAACAAAAAGATCATTTTTTTGTTCTTCGAATTATTTTACAAAAATAACGCCAAAAATGTGATTATATTTAACAACTGTATAGTTTTATAAACAATTTTTCAATTTCATGACGTTAACGCCACATTTACAGGAGTTAAGCAAAAAACTTTCTGGTGAACTCTTTTATGATGATTTGATAAAATCAATATACGCAACAGACGCCTCAGTTTATAGAATGTTACCATTGGCAGTGGCGTATCCAAAAAATAAAGAAGATATAAAAGAACTAATCAATTTCGCCAAAACCCATAAAATCTCATTAACACCAAGAACGGCAGGGACTTCGCTTGCTGGGCAATGTGTGGGTGAGGGCATCGTGGTTGATGTTTCCAAATATTTTACAAAAATTATTGCAGTTGATGAAAAAGCCCAAACGGTAACCGTTCAGCCAGGTGTAGTTCGAGATGCTTTAAACAATCATTTAAGGCCACATGGCTTATTTTTTTCACCAAATACCTCAACTTCAAACCGTTGTATGATTGGGGGAATGGTAGGTAATAACTCTTCAGGCACCACATCAATTCAATATGGTGTTACACGGGATAAAGTTCAAGAAATCCATGCCATTTTAAGCGATGGAAGTGAGGTTGTTTTTAATGAAATTTCTAGGGAAGATTTTCAGAGCAAAACAAAGCAGAACAATTTGGAAGGACATATTTATAAATCTATTTATACTGAATTAAATTCCGAAGCAGTTCAAAACCAAATTATTGAAAACTTTCCTAAACCAGAAATACATAGAAGAAATACAGGTTATGCCATTGATGAGTTAATAAAATCGGACGTTTTTTCTAAATCTGACGAAAAATTTAATATGTGCAAGCTCCTTTCTGGAAGTGAGGGTACTTTGGCATTCACTACTCAAATCACTTTAAAATTGGATAAATTGCCACCAACTGAAGTTGTTGTGGTTGCCGTGCATTTTGACAGTATTGAAAGCTGTATGAGTGCTGTGGCATTGACCATGAAGCACAATTTGTATGCTTGTGAAATGATGGATAAAACCATATTGGACTGTACAAAGCACAACAAGACCCAACTTGAAAATAGGCAGTTTATCGTTAAAGATCCCAAGGCTATTTTAATATGTGAGGTTAGGGCAAATACCTCGAGCGAGGTCATGGTTTTGGCCGATAAGTTGATTGAAGATATTAAGGCCTCAAATTTAAGTTATGCCTACCCTAAACTTGTGGGCGAAGATGTAAACAAAGCTAATAATTTAAGAAGTGCAGGTTTAGGCCTGCTTGGTAATATAATTGGAGATAAAAAATCAGCAGCATGTATTGAGGATACGGCTGTGGCCCTGCCAGATTTGGCCAATTACATTAGCGAGTTTTCAGTGTTGATGAAAGGTTACAATCAAGAAGCCATTTATTACGCTCATGCCGGTGCTGGTGAATTGCATTTGCGACCAATTTTAAATTTAAAGAAAGCCGAGGACGTTATATTGTTCAGAAAAATAACGACCGATGTAGCCCATTTGGTTAAAAAGTATAAAGGTTCCATGAGTGGGGAACATGGCGATGGAATTGTGCGTGCGGAGTTCATTCCGATGATGATTGGGGATGAAAATTATACCATCTTAAAGAAAATTAAAACAGCTTTTGATGCGGATAATATTTTCAATCCAGGAAAAATAGTTGATGCTTTTAAAATGGATGAATCCTTAAGGTATCAACCAGATAGGGTAGAGCCAGAAATAGAATCGTTGTTTGATTTTTCAAAATCTCAAGGGATTTTAAGGGAAGCCGAAAAGTGCAACGGCTCGGGCGATTGCAGAAAGCTGCCCGAGTTTGGTGGCACTATGTGCCCAAGTTATAGAGCTACCCGAAATGAAAAAGACACAACTCGCGCTAGAGCAAATGCGCTTCGTGAATTCTTAACAAGTTCTAATAAACCAAACCCATTCAACCATAAAGAGTTGAAAGAGGTTTTTGATTTGTGTTTAAGCTGTAAGGCCTGTGCTAGTGAATGCCCAAGTAGTGTGGATGTGGCTGCGTTAAAAGCCGAATTTCAATATCAATACCAAAAGGCAAATGGGATTAGTTTGCGTACAAAGGCGTTCGCTTATAACAATAAGTTGAATCGTTATGGAAGCTTGTTTCCCAAACTTTCAAATTTTGTGTTTTCAAATGGTTTTACGTCTTCAATTTTAAAAAAATCATTAAAGGTTGCCAAGGAAAGAAGCTTACCCTTTATTTCAGAAAAAAGTTTAAATAAAAGATTTAAAAGCATTAAAAATCAATTGGTTGTAAAGGGAAAAATAAAAACGGTTTATTTTTTTAATGATGAGTTTTTAAATTATTTGGATGCGTCAATAGGAGAGGATGCCATTCACCTTTTAACCGCATTAAACTACGAAGTTAAACTTGTAAAACATGCTGAATCTGGTCGTTCATTTTTATCAAAGGGATTGTTGGAACAAGCAAAAGATTTGGCAAACAAAAATGTTTCCATTTTTAAAGATTTGGTTACAGTGGAAACACCTTTAATTGGTATTGAGCCTTCTGCGATTTTAACATTTAGGGATGAATATTTAAAATTGGCAGAGGATAATAGTTCGGCAGAAGCCCTATCGAAAAATACCTTTTTAATAGAGGAATTTATTCAGAAGGAAATAGAATTGGGCAACATAAAATCTGAACAATTTACTTTGGAATCAAGAACTATAAAATTCCATGGGCATTGCCATCAAAAATCATTGGGCAACCAATTATCGAGTTTTGCCGTTTTAAATCTGCCAAAAAACTACAAAGTAACTATCATTCCAAGTGGATGTTGCGGTATGGCAGGTAGTTTTGGCTATGAAGAGGAGCATTACGAGGTAAGTATGAATATCGGTGAACAAACTTTGTTCCCAGCAGTGAGAAAAGCTTCAAAAGACACCATTATTGCGGCCAATGGAACGAGTTGCAGGCACCAAATTAAAGATGGTACGCAACGAATCGCAAAACATCCCATTACCATTTTAAGGGAAGCCTTGCTCAATTGACGGGTTCTATTTTGCTTTCTTGCTGTATTGCTCAACTATAGTAATAGCGGCAATTAAATCTTTAGTTTCCATATCAATGGCTTCATCTTCATCTTCAACAGCAAAGGGCAATAACTTATCTTTATTGTAATTGTAAATTTTCCAACGTTTAAATTGGTATTCCAAAGCCGTGAAATTTTCCACCCAATCACCAGAGTTTAAGTACATGGTTTTTCCTTGCCTGTTTTCTTTATAAACGACCTTGGGCTGATGTATATGACCACAAACAACATAGTCGTAACCATTTTCAATGGCCAAATCTGAAATTATAGTTTCAAAATCGCTAATGTATTTAACGGCACTTTTAACGCTGTTTTTTATTTTTTTGGAAAATGAATAGCGTTCCTTGCCGCGTTTCTCTAAAATCCAATTTACAAATCGGTTCATAAGAATCAAGAGGTCGTAGCCATAGCTTCCAAACTTTGCCAACCATTTCGCATTTTGAATGGAAATATCAAAAACATCACCATGAAAAAACCAAGCTTTCTTTCCATCAAGCTCTAAAACTGCTTTGTCCACTATAGAAATATTGCCAATGGTTGTATCGCTAAATTTTCTTAGCATTTCGTCATGGTTTCCTGTAATGTAGATGATTTCAACCCCATTGGAAGCCATGGTCATTATTTTTTTGATGACTTTTAAATGTGATTTTGGAAAATAGCGTTTGCTGAATTGCCAAATATCAATAATATCGCCGTTTAGAATAAGTTTTTTTGGGGCAATACTGTTAAGGTAATTCAATAAATGCTTGGCGTGACAACCGTAAGTTCCTAAGTGAACATCAGATATCACGGCAATTTCTACTTTTCTTCTTATTTCCAATTCAGGTGTAGGTTTGTTTGGTACAAATAACAAGTTTTAGTGTTATGTGGATATTATCTGATAATTATTTGTTTATGAGGCTATTGTTAATTAATTGTTATGGATACTATTTTTTCTAAGGCCATAACTTAGTGCGTTTTCTTTTCCTAATTTATAGGATTAGCGTTATTTTAGCCGAAAATTGAAACTTATGGCTGGTAATTCCTTTGGAAAACTGTTTACGCTTACAACTTATGGTGAATCTCATGGACCTGCATTGGGAGGTGTTATTGATGGTTGCCCACCAGGTATTGAATTGGATTTTGATGCTATACAAGATGAGTTAGACAGACGTAAACCAGGGCAGTCAGCCATTGTTACACAACGTAAAGAACCAGATGGGGTTAAGTTTCATTCAGGTATTTTTGAAGGTAAAACTACGGGAACACCAATAGGTTTTGTTATTGAAAACACCAATCAAAAATCCCACGATTATTCACATATAAAAGATAGCTACAGACCTAGCCATGCAGATTATACTTATGATAAAAAGTATGGTTTGCGCGATTATAGAGGTGGTGGACGAAGTTCAGCAAGAGAAACGGCATGTAGGGTAGTGGCTGGAGCCATAGCGAAACAGATGTTGAGCGATGTTGAAATTAATGCTTATGTTTCAGCTGTTGGCACAATGAAGCTTGATAAACCATATACGGACCTAGATCTCACAAAAATAGAATCTAATATTGTGCGTTGTCCAGATCAGGAAATGGCACAAAAAATGGAAACTTTCATTAAGGAGGTGCGTAGTAAAGGCGACACCGTTGGTGGTGTTGTAACTTGTGTGATAAAAAATGTGCCTGTTGGTTTGGGTGAGCCTGTTTTTGATAAACTTCATGCTGAATTGGGTAAAGCCATGTTATCCATAAATGCTGTAAAGGGCTTTGAATATGGTAGCGGATTCCAGGGAAGCACCATGTACGGTAGTGACCATAATGATGCCTTTAATAGTGATGGCTCAACGAAAACAAATTATTCTGGGGGTATCCAAGGGGGGATAAGCAACGGTATGGACATTTATTTTAATGTTGCCTTTAAACCAGTTGCTACACTTATTCAAGAATATGAAACTATTGATAAAGAAGGTAAAGTTGTTAAAATGCATGGCAAAGGACGTCATGACCCTTGTGTTGTGCCAAGGGCCGTGCCTATTGTTGAGGCTATGGCGGCGCTTGTTTTGGCAGATTTCTATCTAATCAATAAGATTTATTAGCAATTTATATTTGTTCTTTTGGGTTAAGTCTCAAATTTGCCCTGAATGAGCTTCCCAAATTCATTTGAAATATTTTATTCCAAGTTTAAGATTATTGAGTTTTTTAGGAGTTAAAGACATGTTGATGACATTTAGTCTTGACATGCAACATCTAAATTTGTAATTATTTCTAAAAAAATCGATAAAACGCTTGTTTTTTACGATAAATTACATAGATTTGTGCTTTAATCCCTTAAATCTAAACCATGAAACTAAAAATTTTCATTTGCAGTTTTGCCTTCCTACTGGTAGCTAGTGTTAGTTTTGCTCAAGGCAAAAAGGATCCTAAAAGTATTATCAGCGAAAAAATTTCCATAAAAAAGTATCACAACAAGGATGAGCTTGACCGTATGCAAAAAGGTGAGTTGATAGAGCTTTACACGGAAAGAAATCAAGTTTTGGTAAACACCTTGCCATATATTGCTTTTGCTACAAAGCCAGGAATTACCATGTCTACTTTAGGTATTCCAAATGATAGCGATAACAGAAAAGCTTTAGAAGACCAATTTGATACCACAGATGACTATCTTGAAAAGTCAACTGAGTTTCATAAAGTGTATTTGCCCTATTCAGATACGAAGAATTTGATTGCGGCAATATTATTTTATGAAGAAATCATGAAATCATTGCATCAATACGCCGAATTTCGACAGTAGTAAATTATTCGCTTATTTTAAGATTTAGATTTTGTTTTTAATTTGAAGAAATTAAAAAAGGAGGATCCGAGATATGAATTTACGTCACACTTGATAAATTCTTACAATTTTCATTAAAAAATATCAAATCTTAAAAATTACAGAAATGCAACGTAATCATTTTCTTTTCCAAAAATTTTAAACCTTAAATGCGTTTGTATATCAGTTTGATGTATTTCATCGAGTGATTTTGCTTATAAATTTTTTTAAAATATGCATTTCAACGAAATAATTGGTATTTCATAGGGTTTTTTGTATTTTTGGATTATATTATTAAAGAAAAAAACATCGAGTTTTTAATCATAAAATAAATGACAATGAAAAACTTTACCCAAATCATTTTCATATTTCTTTTTGTAACGGGCCAACTTTTTTCCCAACAAGAAAAGGGAATCGTCGGTTCTGAAAATTGGTTAAACAATTGGACGGAATTTAGACCCAACCAATCAGACTATGGCGAGCCTACAAAAATATTAGCTGGAAATATTACAGAAAACACAACCTTGGTTAAAAGTCAAGTTTACTTGTTGCTTGGCAGTGTATTTGTAACTAATGGAGCAACTTTGACCATTGAGCCTGGAACGGTTATAATGGGTGACCAGAAAACAAACGGATCGCTTACCATAACTAAAGGCGCTAAAATTGAAGCTTCTGGACTGCCTACTGATCCCATAGTGTTTACCTCTAATCGCACGGTAAAAAGAGCGGGAGATTGGGGAGGTATCATTATGCTCGGTAATGCGGCGTCAAATAGATTTGGCAATGGTTCTGCTTCCTCCTTTTTTCCAGACTTGAATCCATCAAATTATGCTTTGGCAAACTATGGTGGCGAAAATAGTGAAGATGACTCGGGCATACTTAAGTATGTTAGAATAGAGTATGCGGGCAAAAGGCTAAAAAATGGTTCTTATTTCAGTGGACTTTTACTGGCTGGAATTGGGTATTCAACGACGCTCGAAAATATTATGGTTTCCTATTCTGGAGGAAATGCCTTTGATATTTGGGGTGGACGTTTAAATATGGTAAATCTTGTTTCATTCAAAACGAATAACAACGATTATGAATTCAATTTTGGTGCACAGTGCCACTTGACTAATTCTTTGGCAGTTAGATCGCCTTATGTATCAAATAGCACGGGCTCAAGATGCTTGAAGGTGTCGTCGTACGATAAAAAGGAAAACATAGATTTTTCAAAGAAAGCAACGTCTGTTGTGGCTAAGAATATAACTTTTGTTAATGATAGCCAAGATTTGGAAACCGATATAAAAATGGGACTTGTAAAGGCTGCTGTATATGTTGGAGACTTTGCGTCCTTGGATATGAATAAGAGTGTTATTTCTGGTTTTAACCCTGCAGTTGTTTTAGAGGACAAAATTTCAGTTAATCAACAAAACCTAGAGAAAATCAGGTTTACTTCAATGTATTTCAATAACTGTAATGGAAACATTTTTGTTGAAAACAATGCAAACAATGAAGATTTAGAGAACTGGTACGGAAATAGTGCATTTTTTAATGTGTACTCAAAAAGTGCAAATGCGGAAACGTTCATTGATTTATACAATGAAAGAAGACCAGATTTCAGGTTGCGTATAAACAAGATAATTGCTTCGAATGAAGTAGACCCAGATTTACGAATGGATTAAAAGAAAACCAATTGAATAAGCCCCCAAAGCCTATTATACTTTCCTTATTTTGATATGCTCATGAATTTAGGAAATTCTTTAAAATACTAACTGTTATAATGTTAGGCGATAATTGTTTTTGGGAGTATTGTTTGCTGAATAAAATAATATCGAATGAAGAATTTTACTCTAATTAGCATTTTAATTTGCCTTGTTTTCTCTGTCTCGGAGAAAAGCTTTGCGCAAATGGTTATTGGTAAGCCTAGTTTAGGTTTTACACAGGCTTGCGCCAGTCCTTCATTCAATACCTATAATGTAACCTTTAGTTTTTCGCCAGACACGGCATTATTGCCAACCAATCAGTTCATGATAGAATTGTCTGATGAAACAGGAGACTTTTCTAATGCAACAATCATATATTCATCTAACGCTGGTGCTGTAACGGCATCTCCGGCTACTTTAACTTTTTCAGTTCCTACTTCAATAGCTGGAGAAGCTTATAAAATTAAAATCAAAAGTACTGCTCCAGTATCATCTAGTACGCCATCTAATGCGTTTGCCGCTTATTATAAAATTCAAGACACACCATTTTCAATCAATAACCTGATAGCAACGGGTTCTTATTGCTTAGGTGGAAGTTATTTATTGACCATTGATAACCCAGGTGGCGAGAACAACGATTCCCCATTACAGTATCCATCACTTACATTTAATTGGTATAAAAGAATTGATGATACAAATGATGTTTTTGTGGCAACAGGAGAGAGCCTTAATGTAAGTGAACCTGGAACTTATTTTGTTGAAACCAATTACGGTACTTGTACTTCCAATTCATATTCAAATAGAGTAACTGTTAGTCAAGCAACTTCACAAAGTAGTTCAAGCATTAGTTCAAGTAAAGGAAATCCATTTTGCTCTGGTGAAGGCGCTACAATTTTAAGTGCCATTAACGGGAATAGTTACCAATGGTATAAAGATGGTGAGGTAATTTCTGGTGCAACCGATCAAATGTATGAAACTAGTGAATCTGGAACATATTCTGTAAACATTGACTTAGGTGATTGTACCACAAGTGCATCTATAGATTTGGAAAGCACAGGATTTACAAGTGATATTAATGTTGAAAAAGTTAACATGATTGATGAAAATGAAACATTAGAGGTCATTATTACTACAGATGCTGTTGGTCCGCAATTCAAGTGGTTTTTAAATGAATCATTAATATCAAGTGCAGTTACAAATACCTATGAGGTCAATCAAACAGGTAGCTACAAAGTTGTGGTCAACCAAACATCAGGTTGTACGGCATCTAGCGAATTTAGTTTTCTTGTTCAAAACGCTTTTCCCAATGTTGTTGAAATTCCGAATTTAATTAGTCCGAATAATGATGGTGCCAATGATACTTGGATTATTCCCCAAGAATATGTTAGTGGTACAAATACAGAAGTTACCATATTAAATTCATCAGGAAAGGTGGAACTTCAAACAAATAACTATCAAAATAACTGGCCCCAAAATCAAATTGATTTTAAAAGTATAAATCCAGTGTATTACTATATAATAAAACCCCAAAACGGCAAAACCAAAAAAGGCTCCATTACGGTGGTCAAATAGCATGACAAAACATATTGTACATATTATTTTGTTACTCTGTTTTATACAGCAACTCTATCCTCAAAATGACGATGGAGTTGTTGCGTTTGACATACCAGCCAGAAATTCTCTAAAATTTAACAGGTATATTATTAATCCAACCTTCAGTTTTGTTAGGGAACAAAATCGATATATCAGCTTCAATAACAAACGCGAATGGGTTCAATTTGATAACGCTCCGCAAACCTATTTATTTAGTTATTCAGGTAGATTTAGAGAAAATATTGGTATTGGTGCTGGTTTGTTCCAGCAAAATTATGGTGTGTTAACCAACTTTGGAGGTGTATTGAATTTTGCATACAACGTGATTTTGGATAGGGAAAGTAATTTAACATTCGGATTGAATTTAGGATTCAATAAAAGTGGCATCAATGATGGAAATGTAATTACAAACTTTCCAGACCCATCATTAAACAATATTCCATCCAACTCTGTTATTTCCATTAACCCTGGAATTAATTACGGTACGGCATTTTTTGATTTTGGATTATCTGTAAACAATTTGGTGTCTTACAATCTAACAAATTCAGTGATGATTGAAGATAACCCCGCTCAGGCATTGCAAGCACACATCATGTATACCGGATATGTTAATAGCCGTGGTTTCTTTGATGAAAGTAAATTTTCTGGTTTACTAAGATCGGAATTTCAAAAAGAAGAAACCGTGATTTCCGGGCTCATGATGCTAACCGTGCCAAAAGGAATTTGGGCTCAAGTGGGGTATAACACATTGTATGGAATGTCAGCGGGTATCGGATTAAATATTAGTGAGCAATTAGCCATTGAATACAACTACGAAAAAGCCATGGGTAATTTATCTGCTTTTGGTAACTCCCACGACATTACTTTGGCATTTAAATTTAATAATCCATTCAGATATAATTACAGTGGTGACGACGAAGAGGAAGCTTTATTGATTCCTTCAAAAAGCAAAAATACTAGAGTGGCCAAACGTAGAGCTTCTTCAAGTCCAAAACCTCGTAAAAAACCAGAAACCGAGGTTGCACAAGTAAAACAATTGGGTACGAATGGAATGTCTTCAAACGGTGTTGAAGAAACTAAAATAGAAGCTGCCCAAACGCAAACGGCAGAAAAAGAACAACAAGAACAAGCCAGATTAGCTGAAGAAGCTAGAATCAAGGCAGAGAGAGAGGAAAAATCTCGATTGGCAGAAGCAGCTAGAGTTAAAGCTGAACAGGAAGAACAGGCAAGATTGGCCGAAGAAGCCAGAATAAAGGCAGAGAAAGAGGAAAAGGCGAGAATAGCGAAAGCAGCTAGAATAAAGGCTCAGCAAGAGGAACAGGCAAAAATAGCAGAATTAGCTAGAGTTAAAGCCGAGCAAGAAAAAGAAGCAAGATTGGCCGAGGAAGCCAGAATCAAGGCTGAGACAGAGGAAAAGGCAAGACTAGTTGAAGAAGCTAGAGTCAAAGCTGAACAGGCAGAACAAGCAAGGTTGGCTGAAGAAGCTAGAATTAAATCTGAAGAAGAAGCTAAACAAAAGCTTGTAGAGGAAACTCAAGTTTCAGAAAATAATATAGTGTCTGGTTTTGTTCAAAAAATGAGCGACTTGGCAAAATCATCTGAGGAAACCAATAAGCAACAGCGTGATTTATTGTTGAAATTAACCGAAAAAGTTGCCAGCAAGCAAAAAGATCTTGATGACCTTAAAGAGGAAAACGATTTAAGCGAGCAAGGAATTTATCAGGAACCAAAAGCGTTTAAGAGCGTTTCAGCAGAGAATGCTGTTTTAGAAACTCTTAAAACAGAAATAGATGACGCTATAAATGAGCAAAGTGAAAAAATAGCGGAACTGGAAAACCTTTATCAAGCTAGACTGAAAAAAGTTAAAAGTAAAAATGATGCCACTAATTTGGCCTATTTAGAAACCATAGAAACTTTAAAAGAAGAGCAGTCTCAAATTGTTCAGTCTAAAGAAGAACTATATTCAACGTTAGCCGAAATTAAAGTGGCAACCGAAATTGAGAGAAAACGTAGGATCAAGCGAGCTCTTTATGATAATCAGGAAGATCAGTACAACAAAGATAGAGCTAGTTTGGAACGTATTAAAAAGTTTACCGAGCCAAGTGCAGAGCCATTAACATCTGCAGATTTTGATAACGGCGAAGAGTTAAGCAACATTCAAATTGTAAAAGATGTTAAGCATGTTGATGAAGGATACTACGTGGTTGTGGCGGTGCATTCAGATGTAAATAAACGTGATGAGTTTTTATCAAAAGCAGTGGCTGCAGGTAGAACCGATATCGATTTCTTCTTTGATGTAAATACTAGTAAATACTACATCTATTACAATAAGTTTGATACTATTGATCAAGCTAAATCGATGATGGAAACGAAAGGAAGTGAGCCATATAACGGTAAAATGTCAATGGTTAAAATTGAAAACTAAAAACTAAATGATATAAATTACAGACTAACATTTCTTTTTGAAAAGCCCCAAGTAAAGAGGAGATGATAAATATAACGACTATGAAAAAACCTACTTTAATAATTCAAGGACTTCTGATTTTGATGCTGTTGTTGAGCATGCAATCAATCGGACAAAATTTGGTTCCTTTTGTACCTCGATATGATGAGGCCATAAAGGGTGACATACTTTTAATAGGAAACAGTAACGTGGGGCTGCATGTCTCAGATCCTTACAACGGGAACGATACGAATGATAGGGTGGATGCTGCCGTTTATGTTGACATTGATGGAGACCCAAGTACGTTCAATTCCAGTAGTGCAGATTTGGATGTGCCGAATGATGTAAACTGTTATCAAATAGTCTATGCTGGTTTATATTGGAGTGCGGTTGTTAATGGGGCTGATCCAATTTCAGATGTTAAATTTAAAACACCTGGTGGAACTTATACAGATATAACAGGTACCCAGGTGTATTTCCAAAATGCCGCAAACAATAGCCAATCGAATACCTATGTGTATTATCATGACGTAACAGATATGTTAACGGCATTGCCAAATCCGGAAGGTACATATTCAGTCGCAAACATTTCTTCTTTGGTTGGGCCACAACCCAATCAAGAAGGACTTTCAGCTGGATGGTCGCTTTTCATAGTTTATGAAGACCCTTTATTGCCTAGTAAATATATCACATCCTTTGATGGATTTACTAAAATTACATCTACCATTAGTGAAACCTTTCCTGTATCAGGATTTCAAACTATTCCGGTAGGACCCGTTCGTGCCAAGTTTGCATTTAGTACCATTGAAGGAGACAGAAGATATACAGGAGATTATTTAAGGCTTAATGGGACCACAATTGATGCCACAAATAGTGCAGGTACGGTGATACGACCAGGAAATAACTTTTTTAACAGTACAGTTTCTTATATAGATCCAGTTACCAATACCCCAGAACTTTTTACAACAAGAGTGCCTGATGGTTCAAATACCCTAGGTTTTGATGCAGGTATCATCAATATTCCGAACGCGGGAAACACAATAATTGCCAATGGGGCAACATCTGCTACCATTAGCTTAGGAAGTAATTTGGATATTTATTACTACTATTTCAGTGCATTTGCCATCGAAATTATAGCACCAAATATTGTATTGACCAAAATTGTTGAAGATTCGCTAGGAAACGATATCGGTGGTCAGATAGTAGATTTAGGTGACGAACTTTATTATACTATTGGTTTTCAGAATAACGGTAATGATGATGCTAGGGATATGATAATTAGGGATATACTTCCAATCAATGTTGTTTTTAATTATCCTTCCGATATAGATACATTGCCTCCAGGTGTAACTGTTCAGAGCTACGACCCAAATACCAGAGAGCTTATTTTTAGCATAGATGAATCCATTGTTGAGGAGAATGACCCGGTTTCAGAAATTCGTTTTAAAGTTACCGTAGTATCTACGTGTAGCTTGTTAAGTGATGCCTGCGCCAACATTATTAACAATCAAGCATATGCTACTTATAAGGGTACCATAAACCCAGATTTTATTATTTCAGACGACCCAAGTTATGCAAGTAATACAGGGTGTTTGTTGAATCCTGGTGCAACCAATTTTCTTGCCGATTTAAATGATTGTACTTTTGAAGAGGAAGTAATTTTATGTGGTTCAAGTGTAACCCTAACTGCAGGTAGTGGCTACGACGCTTATACTTGGTCTACAAGTCCAACGGGCACACCAGTAATAGGTACAACGCAATCCATAACCGTAACACAAACAGGAACTTACTATGTTCATAATACCGCGGTTGCTCCTTGTCAGTCAACTGACCAAGTGTTTAATGTCATTACCTTTGGAGCTAACGTGACCAATCCTGTTATTCCTTTTGCTGATGAAGTTGTAACATGTCCTAACGATGGTAAATTACTGCCAAATATATTCTTGTGCGGTGCGAACGATTCGCGATATATAGAAACAGGTATTACTGATACAACATCAATGATTTGGGAAGTATTAGACGAGGGAAGTTGTGCTGCTGTTGCCAACGAAGATTGTGCCAATGAAGATCCAGCCTGTTCTTGGAACCAAGTTGAAACGGGACCAAACTTTTTAGTCGATACGGCAGGACAATATAGATTGACGTTGAACTATTCAGGCGGTTGTTTCAATCAGTTTTATTTTAACGTTTATACCAATTTGTTGGTTCCAACAGTTACCTCAAGAGATATTTATTGCACCACGCCCGGTGAAATTGTTATTGGAAGCGTGCCTAGTGGCTACGAGTATAGTATTGATGGTGTAAATTATCAACCAAGTAATACGTTTTCAGTAAATACTTCCGGTATTTATTCGGTTTATATCAGACAAATCGGAGTATCACCAAATCCATGTATTTTTTCAGTACCTGATGTTCAAATTAGGGACAGGGATTTTACCGTTTCAACCATTATCAATCAACCATTATGTCACGGCGAACGAGGAAGTGTTGTGCTGGCTGCCAATGATGTTCGTCCGCAATATTTCTTTTCAATTTATGACGGGGGAACTTTGGTAAACAGTGTTGGACCAATTACGCAAAGTGACTATACCTTCAGTAATTTAAATCCGGGGATATATACCGTTAATGTATCAACCGAAGATGGCTGTGCCTATACAGGAGATATTGAAATCATCGAACCACCTTTATTAACGGCCACTGCTGCACTCACTAAACCCTTAACTTGTACCGATGGTGAAATAACCGTTTATCCAGTAGGCGGAACTCCACCATATTACTATTTTGTTAACAGTACAACTGTTTTTCAAGGAACACCAATAATAAATGTTACAGCACCTGGGGTTTATGATATTACGGTTGTTGATGCCAATAACTGTTCGGCAGATACATCCATTACCGTTGATGCTCTTTTACCACCGGATTTCACAATGTCGCAATCAGATATATTATGTGCTGACAACGGAAATGTTGGAAGCATTGTTGTGAACGTAACGAACCCTAACGGAAATACTTTAGAATATAGCATTGATAACGGTGTAACTTTTGTAAGTTCCCCAACTTTTACAGGTCTTGCGGCGGGTACTTATGATGTGGTCGTTCAATACAGCGTAGGGCCTGACGTGTGTACCACAGCTCCACAAAGTATAACCATTACCACACAACCGGCCATTACTGGGACAGCAACCTTAACAACACCATATTCTTGTACAAGTACCGGTGAAATTTCGGTTTCTGGTGTTTCAGGTGGAACAGCTCCCTACGAATACAGTATTGATGGTTTTAACTTTCAAGCTGGAACAACATTTACTGGACTTACGGATGGAACGTATACAGTAACTATTCGTGATTCAGGAGGTTGTACGTTTATTACAGCGCCAATTACAATTGACCCAATTGACCCAATAACCGATTTAACATTCAGTAATACGCCAATAAGTTGTCCATCGTTAACTACCAATGTGACCGTTGATGCCGTTGGAGGAAGAAATCCAATTCAATATCAAATTATTGCACCAGCAATAGCGGCCACGCCATATCAGAATTCTAAGAATTTTAACGGATTAACACCAGGAACATATACGTTTCAGGTTATAGATGCCAATGGATGTACGTATAGCGAATCATATACAATTCCTCCGTTACCTGCCGTTACAGTGAATACTGTACTAACCAAAGATTTAGACTGTACAGCTTCACCTGATGCCGTTATTACAGGTACTATTACCAGTGGAACAGCACCATTTACTTATGCTGTTTCTATTAATGGTGGTGCTTATACTAATTTAGGAGCAACGGGTTCTCCTTTTACTTATACAACAGCAATGGATGGTATGTATCAATTCGAAATAACCGATGCCAATGGTTGTAGTGTAGAATCAAGCGTTCAAACCATAAATACTATTTCATTACCTGAAATAACTTCCGTTACGTCAACGCCAAACTTATGTAATGGTGATACATTTGGTGCTATTCAAGTTGTAATCAATAATACTGTTGGAACGCCTCCATTTGCAATCAATGTTTATAATGATACCACTGGAACGGATTATGGTACACAAACATCAGGTTTGCCAGCAGGAAATTATACCATTACGCTTACCGATTCTAAATCTTGTACAGATATTGAAACCGTAACTATTTCAGAGCCAGATGCTATTGCGTTTACTTTGTCAAAAGTAGATATCACGTGTAACAACCCAGGTGGTTCTAGTCTTGGGGAAATCACAGTTGAGAACGTTACGGGAGGAACAGCACCTTTCACTTATTACATTACCAATAATTTTGGTGATGTGATTCCAGGAAACCCTTATTCTGCGGTATCCAATGAAAATCATACGTTTAATATCATCAATTTTGGAAATTATACTGTTAATGTGGTTGATGCCAATGGATGTAGCCTATCGCAACAAGTTGTAATGGCATCGCCTCCGTCTGATTTATTGATTGATGTTTCAACTGTTCCATCAGATTGTACTATTGGTGGTACAGCAACGGTTCAAGTAATTTCGGCGGTGGGAAGCGGAAGCTATGAGTTTGGTATCTTGGAATTCAATTCCGCTCCTTATACATCGACCTATTTTGGTCCGGACCTTCCTGGTGGAGATACACGAACGTTTACCAATTTAGTGCCTGGGGTACTTTATACTTTTGTTGTTCATGACCTTACAACGGATTGTTATTACGTAAAATCTGCTGATACTGAAATTGACGCGGCATCAACAATGACTTCATCTGTTGTACCTAATAATGTGGTTTGTCAAGGTGAAAACAATGGTAGTGTCACCTTTACTATTGACAATTTTGACAGCACAACAACGTCTGTAGATTATGAAATCTATTCCGCGTTTGATAATGTTTTGGTTGACGGGTCAACAAACGTGGCCGTAACTTTTGGAACACCTGAAACGGTAACAACACCTTCACCGGGAACTTTATCGCCCGGTCAATATTATATCGTCTTTACTGAAAATGGAACGGGTGCATTTAATGGATGCCAATCGGCTTCAGCCATTTTTGATATAAATGAGTCTGCCGTCGATTTGGATGTAACGGCTACAGTCAATCAAAATGCAAACTGTAATCCAACTTCTGGAGTAATAAGCGCTATTGCAACCAATGGTACAGCGCCATATTTATTTCAACTGACAACATCTGCTGTACCACCATTAGATACAGACCCATCATGGGCTTCAGCAAATACATTTAATGCCGATGCAGGAACGTACTATGTACATGTCATCGATGCCTACGGATGTATTAAATCAACCCCTGCAATCGTTCTAGGTACTGACCCAGAGCCTGTAATCGCCGCTGTAACCAATAATCAGTGTACTGTAACCGAAGGGAATTTTGAAATTGATGTTACATTAACAACTCCGGGCATAGCCCCATACAGTTACAGCATTGATGGTGGAGCTTTTCAAACACGCACTGCACCTTTCAGCATTTCAAATTTAGCTTCAGGAATCCATACTGTTGAGGTTCGTGATGCCAATGGTTGTGGAAATTTAGTAACCATTGATATTGAAGCCCCAATTGAATTAGTGCCAGATGTAACAGCCTTGGCCACTTGTAACGATGATGATGGCGAAGTAACCATTACAGGAAATGGTGGTTCAGGTTCATATACTTATGCTATAAGTCCGAATCTAGCATCCATTAGTTTAAGTGGCAATGTGTTTTCTGGAGTACCATCAGGAACTTACACAGTAACCATAACTGATGCAGTAACCGGATGTACCAATGATGCATCTATAGTTGTTCAGCAGGAAACACCTCCAACAGTGACTACACAACCAACCGCAGTGACTTGTTTTGGAGATAATAACGGTTCCTTTGAAATTAATGTGAGCGATTATTCAGGGCCATATAACTACGAAGTTTTTGATGCTTTGGGGGCTTCGGTAACAGGCATTATTGCTGCCAATACTACAACAAACCCAGAACTGGTAACAGGCATGTTGGCTGGAACCTATTCGGTGGTTATTACTGAAACAGCTAGCCCATTTTGTACAGCTAGTTCCAATGCAATTGTTAGTTCTCCATCTGAACCTTTGGTGTTGGTTGCCAATGAAACTTCCAATGTAACCTGTGATGATGACAAAGGAACCATCACGGCTGTTGCCACGGGAGGTTGGGGCAGTTATGAATATGAATTGATAGGTGCAGCTACGGTAGCCTATTCGCCTAACGGAACATTTACAGGCTTATCTGCCGGTGCTTATACCGTTAACGTTCGTGATGCAGGAGGGTGTATCGTTTCAGAAAATATAAACTTGAACCTTCCTACACCTATAGATGCTACTATTAACGCTAGCCCAAGTTTATTATCTTGTTTTGGAGATGCAAATGCTACAATAACAGTAAGCGCAACAGGAGGGCAAGGAAGCAATTATACTTATGTACTTAATATGATTGCTCCAACAGTAAGTTCATCAGGACCCCAAACATCTCCAGTTTTTGGTGGATTGGGTGCAGGAACCTACAACGTTACGGTGACAGACGGATATAATTGTGAATTCACTTCGGCCGATGTTACCATTACAGAGCCTTCTCCAATTGAAGCTCTTTTGGTTAAAGAAACATCACAAACCTGCTTAACAAATGCAACCTTAACACTAAGTGCAGCTGGAGGCACAGGAAATTATGAATATAGCAATAGTTCGACTTTTTCAACTATTTTAGGCTCATTTGCGTCATCAGTTACTTTCCCAGTTTCTCCAGGAACTTATGAATACTATGTTCGCGATGCCAATGGGTGTACTGCAATGGTTTCCAATGAAATAACCATTGATCCATTACCAGCATTAACGGTTAATCTAGATACAACAAATGCCACTATCAATTGTGCGGGAGATACAGACGGTGTCATCATCGCTATGGCACAAGGTGGTTTGGGCAACTATGTTTATACACTTCAAGATACGTCTGGTAACGATATAACGCCAGTTACCCAAGATAGCCCAGGAGTATTCACAAACTTACCGATTGGTAGCTACCAGGTTAGAGTTGAAAGTGGCGATTGTTTAATTACAAGTGCACAGGTTACCATTACAGAACCTGCTACACCGTTAACCGCTAGTTTTGTTCCGTCTGATATTACCTGTCCTGGGACAAACAATGGGATGTTGGAAATAACAGCTTCTGGTGGAACTGGAATTATAAAATACGCCATTTCACCACGTATGGATCAATTTTTTGATGACCCAATTTTTGATGAACTGGCTCCAGGAAATTATCAAGCGATTGCCCAAGATGAGTTAGGTTGTTTTGTCTTTTTTGATTTTACCATTAATGATGCGATTCCTACAGTATTGACCATTGTTCCAGGTTCTGTTGTTCCTGAAGATTGTGATGGGGATAACAACGGGGCATTTAGCATTGAAATATCAGGAGGACAAATGCCCTATAGCGTTGCTTTAGATGACCCGAATGGAACCTACACCACAGGAACAACAACACAAACGTTTTTTGATTTCACTGGACTTGGTGGAGGAGACCATATCGTTTATGTGCGCGATAACCTAGGCTGCGAGACAGAATGGAACATTCCATTCCCTGAATTTATACATATAGATCCAATTGCTGTTGTTGAGTATGGTTGTACCAATAATTTATCTACAAACATGGTCACAGTAACCACTGATGATAGCGTTGATCCTGTGGATTTAGATTACTCATTGGATGGTGGTCCGTATCAAGCCAGTAATATTTTCATCGATGTGCCTGCTGGTTTAGGACATTACATTGATGTAAGACATACCAGTGGATGTGTTCAAAGAACTGAATCTTTTGATATTGAAGGGTTTGACCCGCTTCAAATGGCATTGGATGACAGTGAATTAAACCTGATTAGAGCCATTACAACAGGAGGTGCAGAACCTTATGAGTATACCTTGAACGGAGTATCTTATGGTAGTGAAGATACCTTTATCATCTATGAATCTGGCAACTATACGGTAACGGTAACCGATGCCTATGGTTGTGTTGTAACGGCTTCAGGGTATTTTGAATACATCGATGTTTGTATTCCAAACTATTTTGTACCACAAAATGGTGGATGGGGACCAGGATGCACCAGTCAGTATAGAAATTTAACCTTTGACATTTTTGATAGATACGGACGTAAAATTGCCACTTTGGGTGTTGACGAAAAATGGGACGGTAAATACAACGGTAAAGAGTTGCCTACTGGAGACTACTGGTACGTTGTTAAGTTGAATGACACTAAAGATAAACGTGATTTTGTTGGACATTTTACATTGTATAGATAGGTAATTAGGGGTATAAACCACTAAATAGAAAATTATGCGAATAAGAACTTTAATATTGAATATACTACTTTTGGTCATGGCAAAAAGCTATGCGCAAGAGTTGAACTTACCTGTTTTTACCCAATATTTGGCTGATAACAATTTTGTTGTTTCCCCAACCTATGCAGGTATTGGCGATAACCTAAAGCTTAGGGCAAACGGCTTGACCCAATGGGTGGGGATAAAAGGAGCCCCCGATAACCAATCCTTTTACGGTGACATTAGAATTGCCGATCGCACGGGTGTTGGGCTGTCGTTCTATAATGATAGAAATGGTAACACCATTCAAACAGGGGCAAAGTTTTCGTTCGCGCATCATCTTATTTTGGATTATTATTCCAAAATGTACCTGTCTTTTGGTATTTCGTATAATATTAACAACTTCAGAATCGACATCAATAATTTCAACACAACATATGAAAACCCAACTATTGACCCCTATGTAACTGACGATAGAAGGACGACCAACCATAATTTTGATGTTGGAGCGTTGTTCAGGTTAAAGGGATATTTCTTGAGTTTTAACGTGAACAATGTTTTGGATAAAGACTTTGATAGTTCCTCAAGAATATTTGAACCAAACCTACTTTTGAATTATCAACTCTATTCAGGTTATACGTTTAGGGGGCCTAAAAAAAGTGGTTTGGAGTTTGAGCCGTCCATGTTTTTTCAAATGTTCACTAGTGACAAGCGTTCAAGTACCGATGTGAACTTTAAGTTCAGAAAGTACAATAGGGATGAAGATTATTATTGGGCCGGGATTTCCTATCGTTTTTTAAACGACCAGTTTTTTAAACCTTTAAACATTGGACCGATGGTAGGTTTTAAAAAGTCGATTTTCTATTTTGGGTATGCCTATCAGGTCACCACCAACGACTTGGCCGGGTACAACTCAGGTACACATGTGGTTACCATTGGTTTGGAATTTTTACAGGGTATTAGTAATTGTCCATGTACACAAAGCCCTGTGCATCATTAATGGCTAAGAACATATTTGGAATTATTGGTAATAAATAAAAAAGTCTATTTTTCGATAACCTGCACTTCAAATAATTTATCCCAACGTTTTCCGGTTACAAAAATGGTTTTGGTTTTTGGGTTATACGCAATGCCATTTAAAACATCTAAACCGGAATGTTGGGTTACTTTGTTTTTTAAAGCTGTAAAATCAATTACGCCTTCAACAGCGCCATTTTCTGGATTTATTATGGCTACACCATTTTTTTGGTAACGGTTAGCGTATATCTTGCCATCAACCCACTCCAATTCATTGATGCCTACAATTTTTCCCTTATTGGTGCAAACTTGAATATAATCTTCCTCAACTAAAGTTTCTGGGTTAAGCAGCCAAATATTTTCCGTACCGTCGCTTTTATAAATCACATTGCTGTCGTGGCACAAGCCCCAGCCTTCTTTACTGTTTCCGTATCTAAAGCTGTCCAGTTTTTCAAAAGTATTTAAATCATAGATAAACCCTGTTCCTTTTTGCCAAGTTAGCTGATATATTTTATTGTTTAAAATAGTCAGCCCTTCACCAAAATATTCATCCGCTAAATTGATGTTTTTAATGATGTTTCCAGTTTTATAATCTACTTTTCTAAGTTTAGATTCTTTGTTTTGCCCCGTACTTTCATAAAGCGTGTCGTTAAAAAATTCAAGGCCTTGGGTATAGGAGGTTATATCGTGTGGATATTCATTTAAAATTTCAAAACCGTAAACTTTAGGCAGCTCACTGTTTAAAATAGTAACCTGTGAAGATACGGATTGCTTTTCATTGTTAAAATAAACCGTGGCCTCAAGCGCTTGTTTCCCTAATTTGAAATTTTTTAGAGGAATTGTACTTTCTACTTTTTTACCTGATAGCAAATAACTGACCGAATCAATGGTGTAGTTTTTTTTGTTTTCAATAGAAAGGTTTAAAGTTGCTGCATTGGAGATGTTTCCTTTTTCGGCATTTGTTTTTATGGTGAAATAATTCTGACTGGAATTTGAGCCACATGAAGCAATAAAACTACTTAAAAAAATGATTGTTAGGAATTTGAACATTTGGATGCGAAACTAAAATTTGGAGCAAGATATTTATTTAAAATCAGTTTAAAAAATCATTGTGATAATTTTAAAAGGTTGTATCTTTGCACCCGGCAAGTCCTACACAACCAGCTCCTGTTGAATCCTCCAGGTCGGGAACGAAGCAAAGGTAAATGGTCGTAGCGGTGTGATGTAGGTAGCTTGCCTTTTTTTATGCCTTTTAGTTTGGCAAATCTTTCTATCTTTAAATTCAAATTTCTTAATAAATGTCTAAAGTTGTTTTAATCACGGGCGGTTCTTCGGGTATTGGTAAATCTATTGGTGAGTTTTTAAGCGAAAAAGGATTTGTAGTCTATGGAACAAGCAGAAAACCAGAGAACCATACAGAAAGCAAGTTCCCAATTTTAGCTTTGGATGTTAAGGATAACACCAGTATAAAGAAGACCGTAGCCACCATTATTGAGAAAGAAGCCAAATTAGATGTTTTGATTAACAACGCAGGAGCTGGCATTACCGGCCCAATTGAAGAAATACCCGAGACGGAGATTAAAAACAATTTTGAAACCAATTTTTTTGGTCCTATTAATGTGATAAAAGCGGTGTTGCCACAAATGCGAAAGCAAAATTCGGGTTTGATTATTAATGTCACCTCTATTGCAGGTTATATGGGATTGCCTTACAGAGGTATTTATAGTGCGAGTAAAGGTGCGTTGGAACTTTTAACAGAAGCGTTTAGAATGGAACTGAAAGATTTTAACATAAAAATGACCAACGTGGCTCCGGGTGATTTTGCCACCAATATTGCTGCCGGTAGATATCATGCACCTTTGCTTGATTCTTCACCATATAAAAAACCTTATGGAAACACCTTGGATTTAATGAATGCCCATGTAGATAATGGTAGCAATCCAAATTTAATGGCTGAAGCCGTTTATAAAATAATAAAAACCCCAAACCCTAAAGTGCACTATAAAGTAGGGGAGTTTATGCAGAAGTTTTCTATTGTTTTGAAAAGGATTTTACCGGATAAGGTTTATGAAAAACTTTTGATGAACCATTATAAAATCAATTAGAATTATTGTGGACAAGATTTGTTTTTTTTTCGTTATAAGTTATGGATTAGAGTATTTTAAGATGAATAATTTATTGAATCATAGATTGAACTTTCAATAGAGGCAAGTGCTAGAATAGCAATGTAAGGTAAAATTACCTCGACAATAAGCAAGGCAGTTAAAATAACTTTGGCAAATTCATTAGCACCTGTATATTTTGGTGCGAATTTTTTCAAGGCATCAAAAAAAGAACTCTGCTTCATGCCACTTTTTGCTACAAAGAAATTTTTGTTCCAAAAATTATTCTGTTCAAAAAAAATTCTTTCACCTTTTTCTAAATTTAACAGAAACCTAGATTTTAAAAAATTACTCGGATATTCTTTAATGGATTTTACCTCATCAATTGAAAACTTGAAAGCTTCAATAAATGTTTTTTTTGTGTGAATTTGTGATTTGTGTTTTAGAACAAAAATTTCATTTCCTGATAAAAAAACAACATCACTTTTTGGTTTTTGATTTTTTATAAACAGATAAAGTAAGTAGGCAATATAGATAAATATGATTAATACTAAAAGTCTTTTTGAGAAAGGAATCCTATCTAAAGCATTTTCTACCACATAATCCATCAATTTCCCTAATGATGCAGTTAATAGCATTATTAAGAATCCTAAAATAATATACTTTAAATATTTAGTTTTTTTAGTGTACGTCACATTTGATAAAAAAGCTTTGTCAACGGTTCTACCTTTATCTAAGTTTAGTACAAATTCATCTAAGTTCTCAGCAGTTTGAGGTATTTTAAACTTTATTTTTTCCATGAATTTATTATAATTCTAATAACTTCATCGAATATAAATTTAAAATTTTAATAATTCTTGTTAACTCATAAAAAGTAATAAAATTATTTGTTTGTAATGATGCAACTGAGATTTAAAAAGAAATCGAATAAGTATAGTGAAAAAGAGGGATTGGATTTGCAGAATTTTTCCATTATAAACTTTAAAAACCTATTTATTAATTAGGCCTAAAAGTTGGTCTTCAAAATAAGAAGAAAACAAGTTGGTATTGCTATCAACTATTTTGGAATGCTTATCTAAAATAATAGTTTTTGTCATAGGGTGCACGGCTAAAACTTCTTTAGCTTCTTTAGCATTTTTAAATTGATATTCGTTGGCTATATCGAATTTATGGGCATCCAACATCTTTTTGGATTTATCAATACCACATTCATCAATGTTAATGGTTATAAAGTTTACCTCAGGATATTTTCTCTTCAATTCCTCGAGCTTAAAATGGCTCTCTTTAAAGTGTTCGTAATAAATTCTTGACCAAAAACTAATAGCCGTTGGCTTATTCACCAATGAATTTATGTTGAGTTCCTGATTGTTATAATTAACGACATTAATTTCTGGTAGTTTTAAGCCATCTCTTAAGTTGTTTAAAGATTTGGCGTAACTTACCATAACATTTTTATAGTTTTCATTACCACATTTGGCTAAGTAGGATTTCAAAATAGCCTCATTATCATCCTGCTTTTTGCCTTTAGATATATAAGCCATGGTAAAATAATACAGTAAATCATCTTTAATTGTGGTGTTTTTTATCAAGCTGTCAATGAGATATAATCTATCTAGATTGTAACACACGGATTTTCTATCAAACGATTTGTCATCTGAATGGCTATCATGCATTTTTAAAGACATATTGCTAACATTGTGTCTCAAAAAAGTATTGTAATTGTAGTAGGAACTAAGAAATTCGTCGTTGTAATTGACGTCTTTTCTATAATCATAAAAATCGTCTGGCAAAGTTTTTAAAATGGCAGCTTTGTCCTTGCCATAATGTACAAACGGGTAAACTTCCTTCGCGGAATAATAATTGTAATTGATGTTTGCTTGGGCAATTTTTTTGAAAAGGTCGGAAGGTTTATACTTCTCATTAAAACTTTCCAAAGCTTCAGCTTTCATGTTTTTTAGGGAATCAATAAGATGCTGATAGGTATTTGGGTTTAATTGGCAAAGCCGAACAATATGCTTTTCTTCTTTTTCACTTTCCAAAAAGTCGTTGATGAGGTAGTTGTTTTTTTTGTCGCCATTTCCGGTAAACACCAATGATTCATCAAAGTCCAAAGTATTTAATCTAAAAAGAACACTGTCCTGGGGTTCAAGTAAAATCATTTGGTATTCTCCGCCATGGCGAAACGCATACAACCCTTGTTGAAGGTCGTTGACTTTATATAAAAACCTATTTCTACCATCAAGTTTAATGGTATCAATTATGGCTTCATTTTTAGATAGAACAACGTAATTTGTGTTGGGGTTTATAATTTCGCCACCAACATAGGCATAATTGGCGGCTTCATTATTTTCTTTTTTACAACCTAAAAATGTGATAAGCACAAATATTAAGGCATAGAATATCTTCATAAATCCTTCCTGAGAGTGTTTCTTAAGCAAAAGTATACCATGTATTTATAAAGTCCTGTTAATGCGCTGTTAAATGTTTCCCAATCAAATAAAAGCTTAATAGTAGCAAATAATTTAAAAATGAACAACTTTGATTGTTCTCATTAGATTATTTGACCAAAGATTTTTCGTGTAACCAATGTAATTGTCTACTTTTGCAAAAAATTTAAAGACCCTTTATGTTATCTGTATCAAATCTTTCAGTTCAGTTCGGAAAACGAGTTCTTTTTGATGAAGTAAATACCACCTTTAATAATGGCAACTGCTATGGCATTATTGGTGCCAACGGTTCAGGAAAATCTACGTTTTTAAAAATTCTTTCAGGAAAACAAGAGCCAACCTCTGGTCATGTTTCTTTAGAAAGCGGTAAGCGTATGTCTGTTCTTGAGCAGAACCACAACCTTTATGATGAGCATACAGTTTTGGAAACCGTGTTGATGGGAAATAAACCCTTATATAAAATCAAAACGGAGATTGATGCGCTTTACGCGGATTATACAGATGAAAACGCCGAAAAAATTGGCGAGCTTCAAGTAGAATTTGAAGAAATGAATGGATGGAATGCCGATAGCGATGCCGCGGCGTTATTGTCCAATTTAGGCATAAAGGAAGAACTGCATTATATGATGATGGCCGATTTGGACGGAAAACAAAAAGTACGTGTGCTTTTGGCGCAGGCCTTGTTTGGAAACCCTGATGTATTGATTATGGATGAGCCTACCAACGATTTGGATTACGAAACCATTTCATGGTTGGAAAATTTCTTGGCCAATTATGATAATTGTGTGATTGTGGTGTCTCACGACCGTCACTTTTTAGATGCTGTTTGTACGCATGTTTCAGATATCGACTTTGGAAAAATAAACCACTATTCAGGTAATTATTCGTTTTGGTACGAGTCATCTCAACTAGCTGCCAAGCAACGTGCACAGCAAAACAAAAAAGCTGAGGAAAAGAAAAAGGAACTTGAAGAATTTATTCGTCGTTTCTCTGCTAACGTGGCTAAAAGTAAGCAAGCTACCAGTAGAAAGAAAATGATTGACAAGCTTAATATTGCTGATATTAGACCGACTAGCCGTCGTTATCCAGCCATTATTTTTGAGCGTGAGCGCGAAGCGGGTGACCAAATATTAAATGTTGAAGGTTTGGCTGCCTCAATTGATGGCGATGTTTTGTTTAAGGATATTGATTTAAACTTGGCCAAAGGCGATAAAGTGGTTGTGTTTTCAAGGGATTCAAGAGCAACAACTGCTTTTTATCAAATCTTAAACGGTAAAGAAAAGGCGGATGCCGGAAAATTTGCTTGGGGTGTTACTACAACCCAATCGTATTTGCCATTGGATAACAGTGAGTTTTTTAACAACAACCTTAATTTAATTGATTGGTTGCGCCAATGGGCTAAAACTGAAGAAGAGCGCGAAGAAGTAAATATCCGTGGATTTTTGGGCAAAATGATTTTTAGTGGAGAAGAGGCCTTTAAAAAATCGTCTGTACTATCTGGTGGTGAAAAGGTTAGATGCATGCTTTCCCGTATGATGATGATGCGTGCTAATGTGTTACAGCTAGATGAACCAACAAACCATTTGGACTTGGAAAGTATTACGGCATTTAACAACTCATTAAAAAACTTTAAAGGTACCGTTTTGTTTACAACGCACGACCATGAGTTTGCACAAACCGTTGCCAATAGAGTAGTGGAGCTAACACCAAATGGCGTCATAGATCGTTACACTACTTTTGACGAGTATATGCAGGACAAAAAGATTAAGGAGCTACGCGATAAAATGTATGCCGTTACTGCTTAATTAAGCTTCCAGTTCTGAGGTTAAATTTTCTACGATTGGCAAGGCTTTTTCGAGTTCATCATTATGAACCAAGACTTGTTGCAAGCCGCCACTTTCGCCACCAAATAATGATGTTAATCCTGAATCGGTTTGTTCTTTAACCACGGGAATAATGTCTTCATTTTCCAAGGCATCAGCAATACGTTGCGCTGATATATAATCCCCTGTATAAACCTTAGTGTAGTTTGTGTGTGGCATAGCTTTGAATTTTGAAGTTCTGTTTTCTAAATGTACGAAAAAAATTTAATTTTTCACCTAACTTAAGGGTTGTGAAAGTCTTTTTAGAATGCTGGTTTCTGCTGAAGTTTTACGTATATTTAAAGGATAATTTCTGTTTTGAAGAACGTCGACCCCATTTTTTTAATTCTTGCCCTTTTGGCCGAAATAATTGGCACTATCGGTGGCTTTGGTTCTTCGGTGTTTTTTGTTCCATTAGCTAATTTTTACTTCAATTTTCAAACGGTATTGGGAATTACTGCCTTGTTTCATGTGGTGAGTAATTTGAGTAAAATAGCTCTTTTTAGAAAAGGTATAGACAAAAAACTCATTCTTTATATTGGCGTTCCCGCGGTATTGTTTGTTATTGTTGGTGGTATATTAAGTAAATATCTCAATACGCGATTCCTTGAAACTATTTTGGGTATCTTTTTAATCTCACTGAGCTTGCTCTTTTTAATCAAGAAGAACTTAATTGTAAAACCAGAAAAAAAGGAAGCCTTGGTTGGCGGTTCTTTGTCAGGGTTTATTGCGGGAATTTTAGGAACAGGTGGTGCTATTCGAGGATTGACCATGGCAGCATTCAACCTAGAGAAAAATGTGTTTATTGCTACCTCGGCGGTTATCGATTTTGGTGTTGATTTTAGCCGAACCGTGGTGTATTTTCTCAACGGATTTATATCCAAGGATATATTGATTTATATCCCTTTTCTCTTTTTTATTGGAATTTTTGGAAGCTATTTGGGTAAGCTTCTTTTAAAGAGAATCTCGCAAGAAAATTTTAAAAGATTTTCACTCATTTTAATCCTGCTCATCGGAATTGTCACTATTCTCAAGATTTTGATAAAATAAAAAAGGTTGAATTATTTGGCTATCACCAACAATTCAACCTCTTAATTTTTTGGCCTTTATTTATCTCAATTCGGCGCCAAGCTGTTGTTCAAAATTACTTTGCAGCTTGCTCATTATTTTATCAATTTGCTTGTCGTTAAGGGTTTTGTTTTCGTCTTGAAGTGTAAAACTAACCGCATAACTCTTTTTGCCTTTTGGCAGGTTTTTACCTTGGTACACGTCAAACAGATTAACGTCTTTTAATAATTGCTTTTCGCTTTGTTTGGCTATTTTATAAATGGATTCAAAGGTTACGTTATCATCCAATAAAAGGGCAAAATCGCGACGTACTTCAGGGTATTTAGGAATATCCTTGAATTTAATCTTATTATGTTTTACCATATCCAAAACGGTATCCCAATTAAAATCGGCATAAATCACTTCTTGGGCAATATCAAAATACTTTAAAATTGGTTTTTTAACCAAACCAAAGTCTACAAGTTTGTTTTTTCCTAAACTTAAGGTCAAGCCTTCCGAAAATAAATCGTTGGCAATGGGCGTTTCATTAAATCTTGAAATGCCCAAACGCTCAAGAATGGAAACAATGGTGCCTTTCATTAAAAAGAAATCGTTTTTCCCATTCGCAGAATGCCAGTTTTCAATGGTTTTATTTCCGGTTATAAACACCGACAAATGTTTAAATTCCTCTCTTTTGTCGTTGTACCCGTGATAGGTTTTTCCAAATTCAAATAACTTTAAATCGGAACGCTTTCTGTTGATGTTAAATGACACAGCTTCTAAACCAGAGAACAATAAGGACTGTCTTAAAACAGACAAATCGTTGCTTAAAGGGTTGAGCATGGTAATATTATGCTCATCCTTTAATTGCTCGCTCAGCTTTAAATAATTTGGTGTGGTGAGCGAGTTGGAAAGCATTTCGAAAAACCCCTGTGCCGCCAATTGGTTACCCACAATATTTTGGATTTTATAATCCTCAAAACGGGTAGTTGCCGAAATGGAAGCGTTTAGCTTTTCAGTGGTTTTAATATTGTTATAACCATACACACGCAAAATTTCCTCAATAATATCAGCTTCGCGTTGCACATCGTTTCTGTAGGCAGGCACCGTTAAACCAACACCGGCTTCGGTAACGTTGTTCACTTTTATTTCCAACGAGGTTAAAATGCGCTTGATGACTTCCTTCGGGATTTCCTCTCCAATCAACTTTTTGGCATTTTCAAAACTTAAACGCACCTCAAAATCCTTAATCTTGGTTGGGTAAACATCAATGATGTCGCTCGTAATTTCACCGCCAGCAATGTCTTGAATCAATAGGGCGGCACGCTTTAAAGCGTATTCTGTAATGTTCGGGTCAATACCACGTTCAAATCTAAAAGAGGCATCGGTATTGAGGGCGTGGCGTTTGGCTGTTTTACGCACACTAACAGGATTGAAATACGCGCTTTCCAAGAAAATGCTCGTTGTGTTTTCGGTAACTCCAGAATGAATACCGCCAAAAACTCCGGCAATGCACATCGGTTTTTCGGCATCACAAATCATTAAATCGTCTTCGTGGAGTGTGCGTTCAACACCATCCAAAGTGGTGAACTTTGTACCAGCCTTTAAGGTTTTAACCTCTATTTTGTTGCCTGCAATTTTAACCGCATCAAAGGCATGCAATGGCTGACCCAAATCGTGCAACACATAATTTGTGGCATCCACAATATTGTTAATTGGGCTTAAACCAACAGCTTTTAAGCGGTGTTGCAACCAAGCAGGCGATTCCTTTACCTTTAATTTAGAAATGGTAACCCCGCAATAGCGTGGTGCCAAATCTTTATTTTTTACATCCACATCTATTTTTAGGGTGCGGTTATCCACACGAAACGCACTAACCGATGGTGTAATCAGCTCCAAATTAATGTCCTTTTGGATAAGCCCCGCTTTTAAATCACGCGCTGTTCCCAAATGGCTCATAGCATCTGCGCGGTTTGGGGTTAAGCCAATTTCAAAAACATGGTCGTCTTCAACATCAAAAATATCGGCGGCCAGTGTGCCAACTTTTAAATCTTCATCCAAAACCATGATGCCATCGTGCGATGTACCCAAACCAAGTTCATCTTCGGCGCAAATCATACCGTGGCTTTCCTCCCCCCTAATCTTGCCTTTTTTAATGGTCCACGCTTCGCCTTCCGCAGTGTATAAGGTTGTGCCAATTGTGGCAACGGGTACTTTTTGGCCCACGGCAACGTTGGGTGCACCACAAACAATTTGCAATGGTTCGTCGCCACCAATAGTTACGGTAGTTACTTTTAACTTATCGGCATTGGGGTGTTGGGTGCAAGTTAGTACCTCGCCAACAACTACGCCTTGTAAACCGCCTTTTACCGATTGGTAAGTTTCCAAGCCCTCAACTTCAAGGCCTAAATCGGTAAGTAATTCGCTGGTTTGTTCTGGTGTCCAATCTGTTTTTAAAAATTGCTTTAACCAGTTATATGAAATTTTCATCGAGTGTTATGTAATTGAAAGGTGCAAAGATAAAGTTTTGCGTCAAGCATTCAAATATTGGGTTATGAATTGTGGGGTAAAATATTTAGAATAAGAATGATTGTTGAAATGGTAATTTTCGCTTAACGTTGCGCGGTTTAACAAAGTTGGGGCAATTTGGGCAAAATATTGTTATGAAAATTAATAGTGGAATATCCGTAGGATTTTCCACAAAGCACAATAGCAGCTATTGCGCTAAACCGCTGTTATGAGCAGCTTTTATTTGCTTCGAATTCCAACTTTCTCCATACATTTCCTCTTCGACAGAATACAACTTCGCTTTTTCAGGAACTTGTTTCAGCATTACTCTTAAGAATGAATCAAAAAGTTTATGTCCATTTTCTGGAATTACTCTAACTAAATCAAACTTATACATAAATTCTTCTGTAAGCGTTACCGTTCTGTCATTGATATTGCATTCAATATTTTCTCTTATCCAATCTGATGCAGAAACAGTTAAATAGTAAATATGAGTTACCTCTTCAATCATACTAACATAAAGTGGAATATTTCTATTTGAAATAATTTCGGTTGGTTTCATATAGTAACCTTTAATTGAAATAATGAAAGATTCTTTTGCGAAATCTTTCACTTTTTCATATTGAACAAACGGACTTAATTTTTGAGGTTTTATCATTTATGTAAGGTTGTTGAAGTTGCTCATAACTTGGTGATATGCGTCGTTTTAATGACTTCTAACAATTGATAAACCATATTGGAAACCTCAAAAAGTCCCGAAGTTAAAACGGCAATAACGGCAGATATGATAATATCTTTTGTTATGGATAGAATATTGCTCATTTTAGTTAAGCTATTTTCAATTTTACTCGAATAAAGTTAATCTTTATTTTTCGACTAATAGGATTGGGAATAAGATGGAAAAGATTTTAATTCCATTTTTTTAATATTTCGTGTCTCAAATCCTCAAACAGAGTTAACTTATTTACCTTAGCCTTAGTTTTATAGGTTTTTATGAATTCGTTTGATAATTTTAATTTTAATGAATCTAACTTTTGTTTGTTTCTTAACCTTTCATCTTGATTTTTTAATTGTATAATACAAGCTTTTTTCTCATCAATCGAGTATTTTTTGTCCATTTCTCTATTGAAAAAATCCAAAACAAATTTTGTTGGCATTAAATCCTCTAATGTGGAGTTGACGGGTATGGATTTTACTAAATCTCTTAAAGTGAAAACATTAGAACTACTATATGATTCTTTGAATTTTTCTAAAATTCTTTTTTTATTGTCTTTACCTTCTTTGTCATCATCAAATAATATAAAGGCAGGAATTGATTCATTTACTAAGATACTTGCAATACCTGGAGCTTTTGAGGCGCCACCCGCTGATTTAATAGAAAAATTTGAAATATTATTCAATCTAAAAATATGGCTAATAACTTGTTTGTCATCTCCTCCTTCAACTAGAAGAATATTTTGAGGAAGCAACTCCCTGAATAGATTCAACCCAAATGCTGACAACAGTACGTCATCGTCTTCTATAGGCGTGCTTTCTCCAATTTGATTTATGGAAGTCTCAGCTTTTTCTTTTTTTACAATCCAATGTCTTTCTGGACAATTTGTGTCTACCATATAATGACTATGAGTTGAAACAAAAACATGATTATTTTTTCCAATTTTAATAATTTCATCTCTCATATATCTTATTCCACTCGGATGTAGGTGAACCTCTGGTTCATCAATTAATATTACATTGTTTCTTAAATTATTGGTTTCATTTGTAACCGAAAGTGATAGAATTAACGAAACAAATTGCTTGAATCCTTCACTCCTTTGTTCCATTCTAAAATAGTTGTGCTTTTTATCCTTATCTTCAATAAATACTTGACAATTATTACCATTTATGGAAATGACAACTTTAATTTTATGCTCTTTCCATATTTTATTTAAATGCTTTGTTATCGCTAGTGACATTTTGTCTTCTAACTCATCACTTTTTTCTTGCTTTTTTAGAGCTCTTTCGATGACTTGTTTTATTTTTTTATTATCATCATATCCGCAAATATTGAATATGTTTTTTAACGGTATTGACAATTCTGGGTTTTCTTTGAAGCTAACTAAATTAATGACTGAATTAATCAAATATTCTTTTTTTGGCTTCCAAACTTGAACCTTAGGTATGTTAATGTTAAAAACAGGAAATAGTTTATCAACTATTATACTTTCAAGTTTTGATTTAGTTAATAGTTTTTGGTTACTCGACAAAAATGAAGAAGCATTTAAATGGGTTATTTTTTCCTTAATATTGTTTTTTATTCTTATAAAATCAATGGTTTCATTTTCAACTAAATACTCATAAAGTGGGATTTCAGCTATTTCAACTAAATATCCTTCGTCGGCTACATCCTCTTTGATGTATATGTTTTTCGAAACATTTTTAAAATGAATTTTATTTGCGAGAGATTCAGGAATTCCACATTTTTCTTTTAAATGTCTAACCCAGTAACTGCTTGTCTTGATTTCAAATGAAATGTATAGTTCAATGTATTCTTCGTTATCAAGAGAATTCTTGAAGCAGATATCTTCGTAATCAATTTCTGAAAAACCGTCATTAATTAAGCTTAAAGATTCAAGTATCGCGGATTTCCCAGTTTCATTCAGACCTACTAAAAAAGTCGTTTTACTTTTGTTTGAATAATTTCCATATTCCATAAATGGAATAACAATATCCTTGATACTTTTATAGTTAATGACTTCAACCTGCTTTATTTTCATTACTCCCCTTGTTAAGTTTCTATTTTGTTCGGCTTTGTTCCTTGTTTTTTGCTAATTTAAAAGAAAACCTTTACAGATAATCTCAGGATGAAAGTAAATTTCTAAGAACTTTTCAACAAAATCACATCTCCTCCAACATCAAATTATAATCATATTGCAAGTCTTCATGCAGTTTGGCAATAATCTTTTTTACCAAAAGGAGTTGGCGGGCGTACATGTTTTGCAGTTGGGTACTGCGTTTTATACTGGGTTTAAAATCGCGCAGTTTTTGGCAAAAGTAGAGGAGCAGCTCTACTTCGGTTTCCTTGTTTTGCGAGTAGCGGATGTACTTTTTTACGTTCCGTAGAATTTTGCGGGCACTTTTCCTTATATAAAAATAGCTGCTGGTGTTTATGAGGTTGAACTCGTCGTCCATATAGCTTTTTACGCTTTCTATATAGCCGCTTTCGTTGTGCGATTCGAACAACAAATAGGTGAGGAGTTCTTTGTTTTCTTGCTTAAATCGGCCCAAACGCAAACAGAGTTCTAGAATTTCTTGCGTTGAAAGGGTTTGCAGTTCTTTTTTGATTTCCGGAAGTGAGGCTGGTTTCATTAAAATAATGGCGTAAGCCCTAAATTTACTGATTTTTATTCAGGGTGGAAAAACTTGGTTTTTATATTTTAAGGTGAGTTGGGTTTAACTATTATCCTCTCTTGGTTAGAGGTAGAACATTGTCACCTTGAGCGCAGTCGAAAGGTTTTGAATTTCAATAAATCTCAATAGGTCTCGACTGCGCTCGACCTGACAAATATGTAGCTTATTTATATGAAGTATATTGTTATAAATCATTCAATCAAACTCACGTGATTTTAATCCAAATCGATGCCCTCTATTTTTTCCATACCTGTGATTAATTTTTTGATGTATTCAAAAGACTTTTCGTGGTTTTCGGTTCTTACCAAATCGTATTTAACATCGGTTTTCCATTTGTCTTCTTCGTCAGAATCCATATAGTTTTTAATGAATTTTTGCAATTCTTCAGGAGAAGCAGTTAATAGGTATTCGGAATCGAACTTTTCGTGTTTAATGTTCAAGTCGTGGGTTTCTATTAAATGCTGCAGTTTTTCAGATGAAAACCATTTTACGGAAACGCTATCGATATCTGTCATATCAAATTTAACCAAAGAGTGTGTTGTAACTTGATGGTAATTAAACAGGTCTATATTGCAATTACAGTTTGAAGTAAGCGGGGTGAAGTCCAAAAACAGTTGACCTTTTATTTTAAAAGGCATAACCGAAAAAATGGCTACTTTATCTTTTTCTTCATTAATAATAAAATAGGCGTCTTTTTCTTTGTTGTATCGTTCAATATCTTCTGGTGCCGGTGGTGTGGAGTCGTGTTTTTGCTTTTCGTCGTTATACTCTTTAACCGAGGCGACAATCCATGTGTTATTGGGGTCTTTAATGTCTTTCCATGTTCCTAGAAATGCTTTTTCAAACGAGATGGTGTCTTCTGTGTAAAATGGAAATAACGATTTTACGATGCATGAGCTGAATAGAAGGCCCAAAAGTAAAACTATGAAGGATTTATACGTTTTCATGGTTTTTGAGTTTAGTTATATCAAATCAAAGCAACGCAAAAACAAATGAAAAAACAATGATATTTATCAAATAAAGTTTTGGGAAAATAAAACCGAATGGAATTATTGAGTCAGGGGTATTTTAAAACTAAAATTACCTCAGTTTTGGGAAATCACTTGGGTTGTACTCGTACATGATGGCATAAATGGCCTCAAAAATATCTTCTGCTGAAGGTTTTGAAAAATAGTCGCCATCATTGCCATAAGCCGGTCTGTGCGGTTTGCCGCTTAAGGTTTTTGGTGCGCTGTCCAAATATTGAAAAGCGTTTTGCTTGTTTAGAACTTCATCCAAAATATAGGCTGAAGCACCACCAGGAACATCTTCATCAATAATAATAACCTTGTTGGTTTTTTCGATACTCTTAACAATATCGTGGTTCAAATCCAAAGGCATCAAGGATTGTACATCTATAATTTCGATATCAATACCAATAGCCAATAATTCTTTTGCGGCTTGCTCTACCAATCGCAATGTAGAACCGTATGACACTACCGTAATGTCCGACCCTTCTTTTATGGTTTCAACAACCCCAATAGGTGTTTTAAGTGCGCCAAGGTTGTTCGGCATTTTTTCCTTTAATCGATAGCCGTTTAAACATTCTACCACAATAGCGGGGTCGTCACCAAGAAGCAAGGTGTTGTAGAAACCGGCAGCTTTGGTCATGTTTCTGGGCACCAACAGATTAACGCCCTTAACCAAGTTTAAAAGACCGCCCATTTGCGACCCAGAATGCCAAATGCCTTCCAGTCTGTGGCCACGCGTTCTAATAATTAAAGGTGCTTTTTGTTTGCCTTTTGTACGGTAATGGGTGGTTGCCAGATCGTCGCTTATGGTTTGTAGGGCGTATAAAATATAATCCAAATACTGAATTTCGGCAATTGGTCTCAGTCCGCGTAATGCCAAGCCAATACCTTGCCCAACAATGGTTGCTTCACGAATGCCTGTATCGGCAACGCGTAATTCCCCATATTTTTCCTGTAAACCTTCCAACCCTTGATTTACGTCGCCAATGTTTCCCGTATCTTCACCAAAAACCAATGCTTCGGGATATCTGCCAAAAATGGCATCAAAGTTATCACGAAGAATGATGCGGCCGTCAACTTGTGGCGCATCGTCATTATAGGTTGGTTTTATTTCCTTTATTCGGGTGTTGGAGCCTTGCGTTTCCGAATATAAATGCGAACTGAATTTTGGTTGCACCTTCTCAAAAATAGCATTAATCCAGCTGCCAAGTTGTTTGCTTTCCGCGGTAGATTCGCCAATGGTATATCTTAATGCCTTTCTGGCGTGCGATAAAATGTCTTTTCGGGTCGGCTCATTAATTGAGGTTAAGCTTTCCCTTATTTTAGCAATGAATACGCCATTTGCACTGGTCGTTTCAATTTGTTTTAGCATGGAAATAAGCTCTTGCTGCTCATTTTTTATGGGCTTTAGGAAAGTACTCCAAGCATTTTTTTTGGCCTCCCGAACATCACGTTTTGCTATCCTATCAATTTCTGTCAAAACCTCATTGGTGGCAATACCGCTTTCAATCATCCATTCCCGCATTTTGGTATTACAATCGTGCTGGTTTTCCCATTCCAAACGCTCTGGTGTTTTATAGCGCTCATGCGAACCTGAGGTTGAGTGTCCTTGTGGTTGGGTGACTTCCGTAACGTGAATTATTACAGGAACATGCTCCTCTCGGGCAATGGCACCCGCCTCTTGAAAGGTTTCTACCAAATTGGCATAATCCCAACCTTTTACACGAAGGATTTCAAAACCTTTGTTTTTGTCATCGCGCTGAAACCCTTTTAATATTTCTGAAATATTTTCTTTTGTGGTTTGGTGTTTGGCATGCACTGAGATGCCGTATTCGTCATCCCAAATGCTTATCACCATGGGTACTTGCAACACACCTGCTGCATTAATGGTTTCAAAAAACAGTCCTTCACTTGTACTGGCATTACCGATGGTTCCCCAAGCCACTTCATTTCCATTTACGGAAAAATTGGTGGCATTGATGCCTTTAACTTCCCTAAAAATTTTAGAGGCCTGTGCTAAGCCCAATAAACGTGGCATCTGCCCAGCAGTAGGTGAAATGTCTGAACTTGAGTTGTACTGTTTGGTGAGGTTTTTCCAACTGCCGTTATCATTCAAACTGTGGGTAACAAAATGCCCACCCATTTGACGACCGGCCGACATGGGTTCCAACTCTAAATTGGTGTTGGCATATAGGCCAGCAAAAAATTGCTCTGGAGTAAGTTCTCCCAGTGCCATCATAAAGGTTTGGTCCCTATAGTAGCCCGACCGCCAATCACCTTTCAAAAAGGCTTTTGCCATGGCTAATTGAGGCACTTCCTTTCCATCACCAAAAATACCGAATTTAGCCTTACCTGTAAGTACTTCGCGACGACCTAACAAACTACATTCTCTGCTGATAACCGCTGTTTTGTAGTCGTTTATGACTTCAGCTTTAAAATCTTCAAATGAGAGGTTATTTTCCAGGTCTGGTAGGGTTTGCATTTACTCAAGTTTAGCTTGGGCAAAAGTAGTTAATTTTTGCTTTCTCTCCAATAATATTGAATGCTAAATGGTTGTTAAATTTGTAAAAAAATATGATTTTGCGACTAAAATTTAAAAAATAATCACTTAAAACGCGTTTTGTGTTAGAATTATTTAAAATACTTTAATACCAGCGTCTTCTAAACAAGCCTAATAAGGATTGTGGGTCTAAAGTGAACTTAAAACGTATTTTTTGGTCGTAATGCGCTTGACCAATTTCCCAACCCAAGTTGGAATAAACAGGAAAGTAAATCTCAAAATAATCGGTTACTAAATTAACCCGAATACCTGAATCGTAAACAAAATGGGCAGTATCCATTCTATTTTTTACCAATCCAATATCTCCATAGGCCAAGATATATTTCCAAAGAGTTGTGCTTGCATTTAATGTGGTTATCCATTGGTTGGCAAAGGGAGTATCCAATTTCGATTTGAAACCACCCTCGGCAGTAATATACTGTTGACTGAATATTCCTGTGGCTTCAGATCTACCCAAATAGTTGTAATCGAATAAGTAATCAGTTGGCCTATCGAGTGCAAAGCTGAAATAATTTGAGCTTGGATCTGTATTATTTTCAAGAAATGCTCCGGCGAACATGCGTAGATTTAATTGCCTGTTGCTTTCGAAAAGACGTCTGTATTCATAATTAAAAGATAGTTTGCTGAATTTTTTTCCGATTTGAAAATCGGCAAACCAGCTACTGAAATTAATTAAGTTGTCATTTGAATCGATATAGCGAATATCAAAAATATTGTAATTAGGCTCAGTAGACGTGAAAACATTATTGACGTCTTTATCCCTTTTTATGTTTACGTGCCTCAATTTTAGCATACTGCGCTTGTTGGACCGAAAGTCGTCGTTTTGCCGAAACATGAGCGTTAATGAGGGCGTAAATTGGGTAACAAATAGGCCTGGTGCATACGAAGAATAACCACCAACAACACCATAATTAATAAAGTATAGATTGCTGTTATCTAAATAATGTGTTTGTGAAACCGCTCCAGAACCAGTTAATGACTGCGATTTAAACGCATAATTGGTGCTAAAGCTATAATTTAAAAGTTTTCTAAGAACCGTTTTGTTATAGGTTTTTACACCTAAAGTTACACCGTCATAAATATTGTTAAACTCTGCCATGGGCATAAAAAAGACTTGATTGTAATTAGGGTCTTCAATGTCTTTAAATAAACGAAATTGAAGCGGTTTGTTGTTAAAAAAGAAACCCTTAAGCGATTTCCAATTGTCCCTAAGATTAATTTCTGGAATGGTGTTGTCGTAGTTTAAAACCAATTTATTGGCATCATTTCTAGGAATGGTTATGGTTTTGTCACCATCAATGTTTTCAACCCATGTTTTCGAAACAATATGGTCGTTATTAAGGCCGTATAAGGAAACAGGCATGCTGTTGTCCCTTTTATTTTTTATGGTGATGGTTATGGAATCCGCCGTTTTTTTAACTTTTTTAATCTTAAAATCTATCTTCTTGCGGGTTTTTAGATAGTCATTAAAAAACCAATCGATATCTTTGAAAGTTTTTGATTTTATATAGTTTTCAAAGGCCTTTGCAGAGGTTGCTTTTAGCTTGTTTTCAGCCAAAAAAAATTCAACACTTTCTTTAACGATATCGTGGTTTACAAAATCATCCAAATACTTCAAACCTATGCCAGCCTTGTATTTATTGGCTATATTGTGGTTAAATTTTAATAACGAGTCCTTTTGCATGCTCAAAGGTTGGTCCCTATTGGTACGAGCCATAAGCATAAAGGCCAGAATGTATTTGTCGTTAAATTTCATGTCTGCCACATGAAAAGATCGTACGCCCCAAAAATCGGCTATGGTGCCCAAAAATTTCATGTCGGGGTAGTGCTCATCAACATAATTCATTAAGTAATAAATTTGTATGCCGTCAAGCAGCCATTGTTCTTTTCTAGGGTTGATCAATAAGGTGTTTTCTAAATAATTGTGCAACGCAATTTTTAAAAGTTTAAGCTCGTATTGAAAATGACTAGGGTATGGTTTAACAAAACTTGGCAGAAAATTTAAGCCATAAATAGGATTTTTATCATTGTCAATCTGGGACAGTAAAATTCTTTCATGCGGATATTTTCCAAAACTTTTAAAAAGGAAGTTGGTCACTTTTTCGGTGATCAATACTTTATCCAGAACCTCAAGGTCTTTGTCAACCATATCTGAAACAATGGAAAAACCTTCTGTTTGAATGGTGTTGAATTTTGAATTTTTACTGAGGAAAAGTTTGGTGTTAATTCTATCTTTTCCTTCCAGGTGAACAATTTGCTTGTTTGGAAGCTGGGTTATGCCAGCGGTGTTCAATTCTGAAGTCAAAACATAACCATTGGGATGTTCAATATCCATGGTGATATCCGATTTCGGAATGAACATATCATCAAGGTCCTTGTTGCTATAATATTGCCATTCGCCATCATAAATGGCAGGGGTGATATACCAATACCTTAAATTATAATCGCCCTCGTTTGTGATGCCATAGCTTGTGAATTTGGAATTGGGTATTTGTACCGAATATTCTAAATCAATGGTATACGAGTCACCTGGTTTCAGGGGTTCGGGTAATTCTACCTTTATAACATCAATTTGATTTTTTACCTGTTGAAAATGCAATGCTTCACCATTTTGTTTTATTGAGGCCACAACGGAAAAGCCACGATCTTCGTTTTTTGCCAAATGAAAATCGTTTTTGTACTCGTCGGCCATTCTTATAGCCAATTGCGTTTTCTTTGTGGCGTAGCTATTGCTCCAATCGTTAAGGTAAATGGTGCTTAGCTCATCGCTTGAGGTATTTTGATATTGAATGGTTTGCGAGATTTTTATTTGCTTATTTTCTACATCAAATACCGCTTTCAGGTCTATTTTATTTTGACCAAAGGTAGAAAAGCAGACACATGAGAAAGCAACAAATTTTATTAGGAAGAATCTCAATTTTTCAATAACATTAATGGTTAGCAATTTGTTTAAGGCGATGCAATATAGTAAAATATGGCGGCAAAAAATGATCCTTAACAAATATTATGCACGCATAGGTAATTTTGGTTTAAAACGAAAAGACAGAACTTAAAAATTTGGGCTTAATCTTGAATCTTTGTAGAATGCGTCCAATATTGCAATCACTTCGTCTTCACTGTCAACCAAGTGTATAAGATCTAAATCTTTGGCACTAACATTTCCAAATGAATTTAAAAGTGTTTTCTTAATCCAATCTATTAGGCCTTCCCAAAAATCTGTTCCCACTAATATTATAGGGAATTTCCCAATTTTATGGGTTTGTATAAGGGTAAGAGCCTCAAAAAATTCATCAAGCGTACCAAAGCCTCCGGGCATAACCACAAAGCCTTGGGAGTACTTTACAAACATAACCTTGCGCACAAAAAAGTAATCGAAATCCAAACTTTTATCTGGATCAATATATGGGTTATCATGTTGCTCAAAAGGTAGCTCTATATTAAGTCCAACCGATGTGCCACCGCCTAAATGTGCGCCTTTGTTGCCCGCTTCCATAATCCCTGGACCACCACCAGTAATTACACCATAGCCGCCTTCCACAATTTTTTTGGCAATGTTTTCGGCAAGTTTATAGTATTTATCCTCCGGTTTTGTTCGTGCCGATCCAAATATGGATACACATGGACCTATCTTGCTCATTTTTTCAAAACCATTGACGAACTCGCCCATGATTTTAAAAATGGCCCAAGAGTCATTGGTTTTTATCTCATTCCAGCCTTTATGGTGGTGTTCTTTTCTCATAAATTTCAGTGTTATAAATTTTACTAACCCGCTAATTTAGTTCTTTTTTCAAGAATTTAGCCGTGTAGCTTTTTTTGTCTTTTATTACTTCTTCGGGTGTGCCTTCTGCCACAATTTTTCCTCCACCTTTTCCACCTTCATAGCCTATGTCAATAATATGGTCTACCGTTTTGATAACATCCAGATTATGCTCAATAATAAGTACGGTATTGCCTTTATTTACCAATTTGTTGAGTACAGCCATAAGGACGCGAATGTCCTCGAAATGAAGGCCTGTGGTTGGTTCGTCGAGAATATAAAACGTGTTTCCCGTATCTCTTTTTGAGAGTTCGGTAGCCAGCTTAATACGTTGGGCTTCACCTCCTGAAAGTGTGGTGCTTTGCTGTCCAAGTGTGATATAACCCAAACCGACATCCTTGATTGTTTTTAGCTTTTTATGGATTTTTGGAATGTGCTCAAAGAAATCAACGGCCTCATTCATGGTCATGTTCAGCACATCGCTAATGGATTTTCCCTTATATCGAATTTCCAAAGTTTCACGATTAAAACGTTTGCCCTGGCACGTTTCGCATTCCACATAAACGTCTGGCAGAAAATTCATTTCTATAACACGCAAACCACCTCCTTGACAGGTTTCGCATCGTCCGCCTTTCACATTAAAACTGAAACGTCCTGGTTTGTAACCACGTATCATAGCTTCGGGAATTTTAGCAAACAAGCTTCTGATCTCACTAAAAACGCCCGTATAAGTTGCAGGGTTACTTCGCGGTGTGCGCCCAATAGGCGATTGGTTAATATCAATCACCTTATCGGTATGCTCTAAACCTGATATGCTTTTGTAGGGCATTGGTTTTTTAACGCCATTAAAATAATGGGCATTCAAAATAGGGTAGAGAGTTTCGTTTATTAACGTAGATTTTCCGCTACCCGACACCCCTGTAACCCCAATCATTTTTCCCAAAGGAAACTTAACCGAAACATTCTTAAGGTTGTTACCTGTACAACCTTTTAATTCCATAAATTTTCCGTTGCCTTCTCTTCGTTTTTTAGGGACTTTTATTTCCTTGGTGCCATTCAGGTAATCGGCCGTAAGGGTATGGTGGGTTTTTAACTCGTCCGGATTGCCAATGCTAATGATATCGCCACCGTGTTTGCCAGCTTTTGGCCCAATATCGATTACATAATCGGCGCGTTCAATCATGTCCTTGTCATGTTCAACAACAATAACCGAATTACCTATATCGCGAAGCGAAGCCAAGGAATTTATCAATTTTTCGTTGTCACGTTGGTGCAAACCAATACTTGGTTCATCCAAAATATAAAGCACACCAACCAATTGCGATCCTATTTGGGTGGCTAACCTTATGCGTTGCGCCTCACCGCCAGAGAGTGATTTCGAGCTTCTGTTCAAGGCCAAATAATCCAACCCGACATCCAATAAAAACTGTAATCTGGACTTGATTTCCTTGACAACTTCTTCAGCAATCTTAAGCTGTTTTTCAGAAAGATGTTTATGTAAATTATTAAACCAATCGGCCAGTTCTGTAATATCCGTATTAGCCAGTTCGGCAATGTTTTTATTGTTAATTTTAAAATAAAGTGACTCTTTTTTTAACCGTGAACCCTCACAAACTGGACAGGTAATTTTATCCATAAAATCTTTTGCCCAGCGTTTTAATGAAGTTGATTCTGCTGTTTTGTACTGATTTTCTATAAAGTTTGCAACACCTTCAAATTCAATTTTGTAATCTCGGGTTACGCCCAATGTTTTACTTTCTACGGAGAATTTTTCATTGCCGCCGTAAAGAATCATTTGTTTGGCTTCCTCAGGAATATCCTTATAAGGGTCAGACAGTTTAAAATTAAATCTTTGGGCAATGGTTTCAAGCTGTTTGAAAATCCAACTGTTTTTTTCTGGGCCATGGGGTGCCAAAGCTCCATTTTTTATTGATAGTGAAGGATTTGGAACAATTTTATGCTCATTGATTTGATGTAGCGTGCCAATACCATTGCAGTTAGGGCAAGCTCCTTTTGGGGAGTTAAATGAAAAATTGTTAGGCTCAGGATTGGGGTATGAAATTCCACTTGACGGACACATTAAACTTCTACTAAAATAACGCGTTTCATTGGTGTCTTGGTCAATAACCAAAAGCACATCTTCACCGTGGTACATGGCCGTGTTGATAGTTTCGGTCAAGCGCTTATCGTTATCAACTTGGTCATTAATTACCAAGCGGTCTATGACTATTTCAATATCATGGGTTTTATAACGATCCAGTTTCATGCCCCGAACAATATCGCGAATCTCACCATCGGTTCTCACCTTTACAAATCCTTGCTTGGCTATTTGCTCAAAAAGTTCGCGATAATGCCCTTTTCTAGAACGCACAATAGGCGATAAAATATTAATGCGTTTGCCCTTAAAATCACTTATGATGAGTTCTTTTATTTGCTCATCGCTGTAGCTCACCATTTTTTCACCCGTGTTGTAGCTGTAGGCATCACTCGCACGAGCAAACAACAAACGCATGAAATCGTAAATTTCGGTTATTGTGCCAACCGTTGAGCGAGGTGATTTGCTTGTTGTTTTTTGTTCAATAGCGATGACGGGTGAAAGGCCATCAATTTTATCAACATCGGGGCGTTCCAAACCACCTAAAAACTGCCGTGCATAGGGCGAGAATGTTTCAATATATCGGCGTTGCCCTTCAGCATAAATTGTATCGAAAGCCAATGAAGATTTTCCGCTTCCAGACAAGCCCGTAATAACCACAAGCTTCTCTCTGGGAATGGATACATCAATGTTTTTAAGATTGTGTACCCGTGCTCCTTTTACTTCAATAAAATCGGTGAATTGGCTCATAAAATCTTAGCAAATTTGCCTGTTTTGTAGGCAAGATTGCAAAGGTACAATTTTAGTTGTTAAATTGTTGTGAAGATTTATTTTGGATTTCTTATCATTGTGGAAGAAACAACCATTTGAACTAAAAATAAAGATGAAATTATTAGGAATAGGTTCGCGGATAGACCACCCAGAATATGGAAAAGGCGTAGTAACCAATGTGACTTCACAACACTATTGGGTAACTTTTATTGAAAACGGATTGGAAACCATTGATTTGGATAGCGAAATTGAAGTTATTGAAGCAGCCGATGGCGATGTGGATACCGTTAGCTTTTTCGAAGTAGAAAGCAGCCTTGTAAAGATATTAAAAAAATGGAGCGATGTGAGCGAAATTGTGCCTATAGCCGATAAATATAAAGGAGGGAAAATAATTCTTGAACCTGCCGATACAAGCTTGAAACCCTACGAATTGCCCATCGATACGTTTTTTCATAAAATTACTATGGTAAGAGACAGACTTCGTGTTATGGAGCAACGCATAAATTCCAGCGATTTGGATGAACAAGGCAAAATAGATTTACAGCAATATATAACAAGAATTTATGGCAGTTTAACCAGTTTTAATGTACTGTTCAAATCTAAGAGCCATAATTTTGTTGGACAAAAAGGGAAGTAGTTTATTTTGTGCCCTTTATGTCTTCAATTTGAAAACCAAAAAACATGAAGCTATGAAATGTGGGCAGTTTGGCACCGCTTTCGGTAGTCGTCCAATGGCTCCAACTGGCTTCTAGGCCACCAATGGGCAGAATATTTACCCACATTTGAAATTTGGTTGGCATACCGTTTTCATCCAAATACCATAAGTAAGAATCTCCAGGTTCAGATCCGCCAGTTGTATATGTAACCAGCAAGGCTTCTTTGCCATTTACAGTTTTCACCAATCTACGTTCTGTGCCAGGATCAAATACTTTATAGGGTGCCACAAGCCAAAAAGAATCGTTTTCATAGTACTTTTTGGCCTTTTTAATCAAGTCTTTTGCAATTTCACCTTCATTTTTGAAACTATGGATGTAGACCTTACTTTTAGAATAGTCGTTTAAATTAAGCACCACTTTGTTTTCCTTCCAGTAAACGTCACAGGTACTTTTTTCTCTGTCCCATTCGTAGTGCCTTCGTTCTTTAAACGTCCATTCGATTCGGTTAGTGTTTTGGAAGGCTTGATAATCAAGAGCATCCAACATTTTATGGGCTAGGGCATCGGCCTGCTCTCCTTGAATTCCCGTTGGTAAATCTTCATCATATTTTATATAAAGGAAACCGAAAAACAACAAACTGGGAAGCGTCAAAAAGATGATGACACCAGCAATTATCTTTAGTGTTTTTTTTGGTTTCTTGCCCATTACGGTCAAATATGTGCTTTATAAATTGATGCCTAAATTATTAAATAAGACTCTTTTAAGGAAAGAAAAGCACTAAAAACCGATGGCAGTATCATCCCCTCGATAATCGGCACCACCTTCATACGACTTATCCTTTAAAACGAGTATTCCATCGACCTTGCCAATTACGGGTGTGACTTTTTCATTTATGGAATAGCCTAATTTTTCTAAGTTTTCAATAAGAGTTTTGTCAAATTGATTAGGCTCCATTCTTATTTCATCGGGTAACCATTGATGATGAAACCTTGGCGCATTCACAGCTTCTTGCATGGTCATATTATACTCATGAACGTTCAAGATAGTCTGTAAAACAGACGTGATAATGGTTGAGCCACCTGGCGTGCCAACGGACATATACAATTCCCCATTTTTTTCAACAATTGTTGGTGTCATGGAGCTTAACATTCGTTTTTCCGGAGCTATGCTATTGGCTTCAGCACCAATGAGTCCGAACATGTTTGGCGTACCAGGTTTACTGCTAAAATCATCCATTTCATTGTTTAAAAAGAAGCCCAATTCAGAACAATACAGTTTAGAACCATAAGCTCCATTTAATGTTGTAGTGGCGGAAATAGTATTACCAAATTGATCTATAATAGAGTAATGGGTGGTTTCGTCGCTTTCTATAATTTGAATGTTGCCATGGTTTACATCAGTTGATTTGGTTGCTTTTTCAAAGGAAAAATCGTGCATTCTTCGGTTTAGATAGGTAACGTCTACCAGTGTGTCCATTGGAATGGATACAAAATCGGGGTCACCCAAATAAAAGCTTCTATCTGCATACGCACGTCTTTCAGCTTCGGTAATCACCTGTATGCTTTTTAATGAATTATGCCCAAATTCATCCAAAGGAAAGGGCTCAATCATTTTCATGATTTGGGTTAAACAAACCCCGCCACTTGAAGGAGGTGGCATAGAAATTATTTTTAAACCATCATAAGTAAATGTAAGTGGTGTACGCCATTTGGGTTCGTAATTTGCGAGATCATCTTCGGTAATGATACCTCCATTGTCTTGAATGAATTTTGTCAGAATCCTTGCTGTCTCACCTTTGTAAAAACCATCTTTTCCATCTTTTAAAACGCGCTCTAAAGTTTTAGCCAAAGCCGGATATTTAATAGTGTCATTGATCTTCCAGTGTTTATCAAACAAAATGGAATCTTTATTCGCCTTTGGAAAAAGCGGTTGGTATTTTTTAATTCTTTTTTCTTGCTTTTCGGTAACCACAATTCCTTTTCTTGCCAGCTCAATAACAGGAGTTAAAATATCTTCAATGGGAAGCGACCCCATCTTTTCATGAACTTCTAACACGCCAGCGATAGTGCCTGGAACACCAACTGCCATGGCGCCAATGGTGCTTTTTTCAGGGATTACCACGCCATTTTCATCTAAAAACATGTTTTTTGTTGCTGCCATAGGTGCTTTTTCCCTGTAATCAATAGCTCCAGTTTCTCCATCCGCTTTTCTATACACCATAAAACCACCGCCGCCAAGATTACCGGCATAAGGATATGCTACGGCCAAAGCCAATTCCGTGGCTGCCATGGCATCAAAAGCATTTCCGCCTTTCTTTAAAATATCGATGCCGACTTGGGAGGCTTCAACACGCGCAGAAACCACCATGGCAGTTTTAGCTAAAACACCTCTTTTGCCATCAACTGTTTTGATGTTTTTTTTGCAAGAGGCAAAGGCGATGAATAGAATGAAAATATAAATAGTATGTCGCATCATTTAATCAGTTTTAGTTCTTCAAGTTTTTGATTGGAGGAAATGATTAATTCATCAAAAAAAGTAGAAAATTCGTTTTCAAATTCGGAATAAAACGCTTCAAGTTCCACAACGGCTTCGTTCATACTGGAGCGGTTTTTGGTGCGTCTGTTCATACCATCCAAAACCCTTGAAATGCCTTTAATGGAGGCATAGCTCACTAGCCAATTGTCGGTCATCATGTAGGGCATCATTTTTTGTACCCTCAATGGAAGGATGTCGTAGTGCTCTTCAAGAGAATCATAAAAATCATCAACATATTCATTCAATGGAACAGGAGAATATAGCCTCCAATTCTTGGCCAAAAAATGGTCGTAAAGAATATCCACAATAATCCCAGAATAATGTCCATACTTTTCGTGAAGCCTTTTGGTACTTAATCTTACAGTGTCATGTGCATCGGTAAACGTATCGATATGACGATGGAGCAAAATGCCCGTTTGCAGGTCTTTAGGGTATTTTTTGTATTTGCTTCCTTTTATGCCATCAGCAATGAAATTTCCAATAGTTACTAAATCATTGTCTCCAGAAAGATATATATGGGCGAGATAATTCATAGGTGAAATTTACAAATTCCGTTTTAAGAAAACCCATTTTGAAATACTATATTTGCTTTTTAATATTTAAAATTAATTATGACACTGATTAAATCAATTTCTGGAATTAGGGGAACTATTGGTGGACAAGTGGGTGAAAACCTAACCCCAATAGATGCCGTAAAATTTGCCTCGGCCTACGGTATATGGCTAAAACAACAGCGTGAAAAAGAGCACTATAAAGTTGTTGTGGGACGCGATGCTCGTATTTCCGGAAAAATGATTCAAAACTTGGTCATGAACACGCTTGTTGGCATGGGCATACATGTGGTTGATGTTGGGCTATCAACAACACCGACCGTTGAAGTAGCCGTGCCTTTAGAGCATGCAGATGGTGGCATTATCTTAACGGCCAGCCATAACCCAAAACAATGGAACGCCCTAAAACTTTTAAATGATAAAGGAGAGTTTTTGGATGCCGTTGAAGGTGGAAAGATTTTAGATATTGCTGAAAGTGACAATATAAGTTTTGCCGATGTGGACAGCCTTGGGAAAATAACTAAAAATAGTGCTTATATTGATTTGCACATTATTGAAGTGTTGGATCTGGATTTGGTTACCGTCAATGCCATTGAAGAAGCTCGTTTCAGGGTAGTTGTTGATGGCGTAAATTCTACGGGAGGTATTGCCATTCCTTTGCTTTTGGAGCGTTTGGGTGTTGATGTCATAAAAATACATTGTGAACCTAACGGACATTTTCCGCACAATCCAGAGCCTTTAAAGGAGCATCTAACCGATTTATCCGAAGCTGTTAAAAAGTATAAAGCGGACTTTGGCATTGTGGTAGATCCTGATGTGGACCGTTTGGCGTTTATGGACGAAAATGGAGAAATGTTTGGTGAAGAATACACTTTAGTGGCCTGTGCCGATTATGTGTTGAGTAGAACACCTGGAAACACGGTAAGCAATATGAGTTCTACAAGAGCTTTAAAAGATGTTACCGAAAAGCACGGTGGCACTTATGAAGCCAGTGCGGTAGGTGAGGTGAACGTCGTAAAATTGATGAAAAAGAATAAAGTGGTTATCGGTGGCGAGGGCAACGGTGGCATCATTTATCCAGCCGCACATTATGGTCGCGATGCACTTGTTGGTGTGGCTTTGTTTTTAAGTCTTTTGGCCGATAAAAACATCAGCGTAAGCCAACTGAGAAAAACGTACCCAAGTTATTTTATGGGGAAAAAGAAGATTGAACTTACTCCAGGATTGGATGTTGATGGAATTTTAAAAACCATCCAAAATCGCTATAAAAATGAAAAACTAACCACCATTGATGGCGTTAAAATAGACTTTGCCGAAAGTTGGGTACACTTACGAAAAAGTAATACGGAACCCATTATTAGAATCTATACCGAAGCCAAATCTCAAGAAGAAGCCGATGCCTTGGCTGATCGATTTATTGCGGAATTGGGGGAGATTGCCAATAAATAGAAAAAGAATCGATAATTATTATTCATCCCAATTTTAGTACTTTAGAATTGGGGTGAATTTGTTTAAGGTGTTTCTAAACCAAAAGGAAATACTTATCTTGTCTCAAATTATTAAGAACAGAAATTACTAATCAATTCCTCTCATTTGGAGAGGTAAGGAGAGGCTCAATATGAAAAAACTAGCATTACATTGGAAGATTATTATAGGAATGGTTCTCGGAATCATTTTTGGCTTTATTATGAATGGTGTTGATGGCGGTAAAGATTTGGTAACCGATTGGGTATCGCCATTCGGAACCATATTCATCAATTTATTAAAGCTCATCGCAGTGCCTTTAATTTTGGCTTCATTGATTAAAGGCATTTCAGATTTAAAGGATATTTCTAAAATTAAATCGATGGGACTGCGGACCATTAGCATTTATATTACTACCACATTGGTAGCCATAATTATCGGTCTGGGCATTGTAAATACAGCAAAACCTGGGGATGGTATGCCCCAAGATACCATTGAAAAGATTAAACTGAAATATGCAAACGATACTGGGGTGACTGATAAAATCACAGAGGCGACTGCCCAAAAAGATGCGGGTCCGTTAAGGGCTTTGGTGGATATTTTTCCTAGCAATATTTTTCAATCTTTTGCCGAAGCTTCCATGCTACAGGTTATATTCTTCGCTTTGTTTGTTGGTATTTGTTTGCTTTTGATAGGAGAAAAGAAAGCTAAACCACTGATTGATTTTTTCGATTCCTTGAATGAAGTCGTTATGAAAATGGTCGATTTAATCATGCTTTTTGCGCCTTATGCCGTTTTTGCCCTTTTGGCAAACGTCATCATCGCTTTTGATGATGCCGAAATTCTAGTGAAATTGATTTACTATTCATTATGCGTAGTTGGCGGACTCATCATCATGATTGGTTTTTACATGCTTTTAATCAAGGTTTTTACAAAAAAATCGCCATTCTGGTTTTTAAAGCAAATCAGTCCCGCGCAATTGTTGGCATTTTCAACCAGTAGTAGTGCTGCCACTTTGCCGGTAACTATGGAACGTGTAGAAGAACATATTGGCGTAGACAAGGAAGTTTCTGGTTTTGTGCTTCCCGTTGGTGCTACTGTAAATATGGACGGAACCAGTTTGTATCAAGGTATTGCGGCCGTGTTTATTATGCAGGTTATTTGGCCAGAAGGTTTAACATTTACCAACCAATTGGTCATTGTTTTAACCGCATTACTGGCTTCCATTGGAAGTGCGGCTGTGCCCAGTGCAGGTATGGTTATGTTGGTTATTGTGTTGGAATCCATTGGTTTTCCAGCAGAATTATTGCCCATTGGCTTGGCGCTCATTTTTGCGGTAGACAGACCTTTAGATATGTGCAGAACCGTTGTAAACGTAACTGGCGATGCTACGGTTTCCACAATGGTTGCAAAGTCGTTAGGCAAATTGCACGACCCAAAACCAAAAGATTGGGATGACCATTATGAGGAAGTGAAATAACTAAGACTATGGAATTAAAATCTCCTGTTGTTTCAGTTCAATGGTTGAACGAAAATTTAAATGGTGAAAACTTAGTCGTTTTAGATGGAACCATAGGAAAAGCATTTGATGCTTCGCAAAAGCAAATATTGAATGCCCGTTTTTTCGATATCAAAGCAAAATTTAGCGACACTTCGGATCCATTCCCTAGCGCATTTCCTTCTACAGAACAATTTCAAAAAGAAGCGCAAACCCTTGGAATCAATAATAATAGTGTTATCGTGGTTTATGACGATAAAGGCATTTACTCCAGCGCAAGGGTTTGGTGGATGTTCAGAGCCTTTGGTTTTGAAAATATAGCTGTTTTAAATGGTGGATTTCCTGCGTGGTTGAAGGCGAACTATCCAACGCAAAACATGAAATCTTATAATGGTGAAAAAGGAAACTTTACCGCAAATCTTCAGCCTAATTTTATGATGTTTTTTGATGACGTAAAACAGGCTTCAGTAAACAACACGCATACCATTATTGATGCCCGTTCGGTAAACCGATTTAAATGCATTGAACCCGAACCAAGAGCAGGATTACGTATGGGAACCATTCCAAATTCGGTTAATTTACCCTATACCGACTTGTTGGAAAATGGTGCGTTTAAATCTAAAGAGGCATTAGAAAAAGCCTTTTCAAAACTTATAAAGGAAAAACCCGTTGTTTTTTCGTGTGGTTCTGGTATTACAGCTTGCGTTTTAGGCTTAGGTGCACATATGGCCGGTTACAAAAATATTTCGGTCTATGATGGCTCTTGGACAGAGTGGGGCAGTTTGGTAAAAGAATAGATTAACGCATTATAGTTTATGAAGTATTTGATACTGTCCATACTGATTTTTATTGGCTTAACGGGCTATTCACAGAATATAACATTAAAAAATGGCGACTTAATTTTTCAGTCGATTGATTGTGGCCCGCTCTGCGATGCAATAAATCAAGTTACCGAAGGTTACAAAGGTCATGATTTCAATCATATGGGTATGGTGGTTATTAAGGAGAATACCGTATTTGTTTTAGAGGCCAGTGGAAAAGAAGTAAAACTAACGCCCTATAAAAACTTTGAAGGAAAAACCAATCTACCCATGTATGTTGGTAGATTGAAAAAACGCTTTAATAAATTAATACCAGTGGCCATTTCTTTTGGGTTGAAACAATTGGGCAAACCTTATGATGATGCCTATTTGTATGACAATGGCAAGTATTATTGCTCTGAGTTAATCTACGATTGTTTTTTGGAAGCTAAAGGAACTCCAGTTTTTAAGTTATACCCAATGACCTATAAAGTACCTGGTTCTAATGATTATTTTGAGGTTTGGGAAGACTATTTCAATAATTTAAATATAGAAGTTCCTGAAGGCAAATTAGGTTGCAATCCCGGAGGAATTTCAAGGTCTGGGAAAATCAAGATTTTAGGTAAAATATAAAGGTTTATGAAAGCTTTTAAAAACCGACATTGCTTGAATACGTTCGCAATGACGGTTTTATTACTCCATAAAAAGATTACCTACAAATTTATTGACTGGTATTTTGGATACTTAAGTGCATACGAGAACTTATATGTCTTTGTTTCACTCGGTTTTATGTTTATGGTCCATTTAAGTAGGCCTTTTTTGGAATCGTAGTCGCAATCGTTGTACTCAATATCATCAACTTTTATGTCTTTGTTTTGGCTGATGGGAATTCTATCCATAATGATTAAATCTATTGCTGTTTTTTTATTGTTCTTAAGTTCAATTTCATAAGCTTTACTTATTATTTTATTGCTACCAATAGTATTCACTTTTTTAAAGTTATTGGTAGCCTTACGTTTTATATTAATGTTCGGGTCAACGCCAAGTGAAACTGTTAAGCTATCCGTTGTGGCATAAGGGTTTACACTTGTTTTTCCAGAATAGCTGCCTTCAAAATAAATGTTGGCTTCACCTGGCAATAGATTATACTGCTGCCATTCACCGATTTTGGCTGTTAAAAATACATTTTCATTCACAATAGGCGCAGCAAAATATGAATATGTGGCAGGTACTTCAAAATGGTCGATTTCAATGACCGAAATATCACCATCTGAAGGAATGGTTTGTTGTTTTTGTATTTCAAAATTGGTATTGCTTATGCCTTCAACAATGATTTCGCCAGTGGCCGTTTGGTTTTCCTTTGGCTTGCTGTAATTGTTGGTGTAATCATTCATTTTGATAGAAGAAACACTTCCGGTTACATCACTTCTTTCACTTTTACCATATCCAACAACTGCAACTTCTTCAAGCATCTGCATATCTTCCTCCAAATTCAAATTTATAACACTAGAGTGTATAGGTAAACTTTCACTTTTAAATCCCACATACGAAAACACCAATTCCTTACCACCACTGGCTTGTATGGAATAGGCACCATCAAAATCGGTTACTGTGCCATTGCTAGTGCCTTTAACGATAACATTTGCCCCAGGCAAAGGAACACCTGAGCCATCGGTAACAATGCCACTTACCGTTTGTATAAAAGGATTGTATTTGTAATTGTATTTTTTTGTAGCATTTTCACTTTGATAATAACCACTTATAAAGTTTAAATATTTTGGGTTAAGCTCTGGTTTTAAGTTATTAGTGTATGGGTCGTTAGTAGAAAGCGTGAGTTTGACATCCTCCCAATTGGTGCCCGTGTTTTGGTAAACATGGGCTTTATATGCCAAATTCAAGGGTTTGTTTATGTCTTGGGCCTTAAGGTCGTAAATGGGAAACCAGCCTGCGTTCGTAACATTATATTTTATGGTTAAATTGAGTTGAACTGCATTAGTGGTGTTAAGTTTAAGCTTTATTTCGCCAGTTTGTACTTTGTCATCAGCATTGAGTTCTCTCAATTGACTTTTAAGTGCGTTAATCTCGGCATCCAGTTCGCGTTTCTTTTTAACTGATTTATGGATGGCGTTTTTTATTTCGGTTACCCGTTTTCTGTAATAAGCTGTAAATTCTTTTAGTTTTTCAAGATTGACAACTTGATTGTTGTTTCCCAGTTGTCGGTTTTCGGTAATGATGTTCAGCTCTTCTTCATAGCCAGAAATCAAATCATCTTCAAGTTGAATGAGGTCGTTAAGCGCTTTGATTTTATCTTGAAACGCTTCAATATCCTCAGATTTGTCCTGTTTAGTGATATAGTTTATGCCGTAATTGATGGAAATAATGGAAGCATTCTTCAAGCCTGAAACCTGAATGCTGTTTTCTTGAATATATGGAGAAAGCTTATCAAAGGTGAATTGGGTTGTGCCAATGGGCAAGGTTATATTGGCAGTTCTAGTAATTTCGGCACCATTTACAAATACCGTTACGGCTTTAACTGTTGAGGTTATTGGCTTGTCGTTGTTTGAGAAGGAAAGGGAACAGCTTAATAAAAAAAGAAAAATGGAATATTTCATGACTTTGGATATTTTAGTTTACAGTAAAACTATTTAAACCCTGAATGAATGAAAATGAACAATGAGTAAACACACCTAAAATGAAGGTTAATGAGGTGTTTGGTTTAGAGAGGTGTGGGTTTAATCTAAAAACTTGCTTTTTAGTTCGGGTGTGGGAATCATACAAGCATCTTTTTTTCCATACCATTTATAGCGGTTTTTGGCTATAAAATCGTAAACCCAATTGCGAATAAAAGTAGGAACAATAAAAAATACACCTATAAGATTTCGCGGAAAACCTAACTTTGAGCCTATTTTTAGAGCTGCAGTAGATTTGTAATCAATGCCTTTTTGCGGATTGTAAAGCAGAATGGAATCTATTTTTGAAGTATCGATATTAAATTCGTCAATAATCTCTTTTCCAGTTTCGCTTTGCAATGCCGTGAACATAAATTGATTCATTTTGTCATGTTTTATAACATACTGCACACTACTGTTACAAAGGTTGCAAACACCATCAAAAAGGATAAGTTGTTTATTTTGGGGGATATTTATCATAGCCGTTTGTAATTGCAAGAAAGCAGGACGAAGCAATCTGTTTCATCTAAAAAGATTGCCACGCCTTAATGGTTCGCAATGACGTTACAAATATACAGTTTTAAAGGCCACTTAAAAAGTCGTTTAAATCGGTTTCTTTATCTAAATCAAGTTTCTTTTTAAGTCTATATTTACTTTTTAAAACGCTATCGGGCAAAACATTCAGCATTGATGCTATTTCTTTCGTTGAGAGGTTCATGCGCAAAAACGAGGCCAGCCTTATTTCCTTTTCGGTGATATCGGTATAAATATCCTTAAGTTTAATGTCAAAATTGTTGTGCACCTCAGAAAAGTAAGATTTGAAAACCTCCCAATCTTTATCTTCCGCACTTTCTTTTTTAAGTAACATCACCAATCTTCTAAATTCAATTTTAAACAGTTCGGGGGATTGTTTTATCTTCTCCAAATTTTCTTTCAACTCTTGTATAAAGGTGTTTTTTTGAACCAAATGAAGGGTCTGCGAGGCCAGTTCTTTCTTTTTGAATTCGATTTCCTGTTTATAAATTTCCTCTTGTTTTTCACGTTCAATTCGGTTCTTTTTTATAAGTTGTTTAAACCCAAAAAACAAAAGACCTGAAACGGCCACAAAGGTAAACATGCCTCCAGCATAAAGCCCTTTTCGCAAATTGCTTATTTCTACCTCTTGGTTTAGCGTTTCAATCTCTTTTTCTTGTAAAACAATGGCGGTTTCTTTTTTTTCTAAATCAAAAGCGGCTCGCAATTCTTCAATTGTTTTGACTTTTTCCTTATTCAGTATAGAATCACTTAATGTTTTAAATTCTTTGTAGGTTTCCAATGCCATACTTGTTTGAGCTCTTTTTTCGTAAGCCTCACTTAGGTGTTTTAAGGCTGTTCGCTTAATAGATATATTTTCATTTTTATCGGCATAATTCAAGGCACTTTTTGCGTAATTTAAAGCAACATCAGGTATGTTCTTTAAATTATAGACTTCTGCCAATTTGTTTTCTGATATGGCAATTCGTCTTAACGCATTTACGTTTTTTGAAATTTCTATGGATTTATTGAGATGCTCAATGGCGATATCAAACGCTCCTAATTCTATATGGGACTCGCCAATGTTTGTTTCTGTTGCAGCTTGTAATGAAGTTACTTCGGCCAATTTGCTCTTTTCTAGGCTTCTTTTAAAATATTCTAAAGCTTTTTTTGGTTGACGCAAAAGATTGTACATCACTCCTATATCATTCAATACTTGTGCCTGATAATAAATATCGTTTTGATTTATATAAATTTCAAGTGCTTTTTCATTGTATGAAATGGCCTTTAATAAATTGCCCAAGTTGTGCTCAATAGTTGCCAAATGATTGTAGCAATCCGCTATGCGAATTGAATCTCCGAGTTGTTCAAAAATTTGAAGTCCTTTTAGAACATTAGACAACGCAATAGAATAATAACCTTTATTTTGATTTATGGTACTTTTAAAATCATAGGCCAAAGCAATTCCGATGGAATCATTCTGTGCTTTTGCATTGAATAGATCTATTTCATTTATACTATCGGCCTCATTTAAATTACCTTGCGAAAACTCTAGAATGGCAAGCCCTCTATAGGCTTGGGAAATATGTGTGTGATTTTGAAGTTCTTTTGCAATTTCAAGACTTTTGTTGTAAAAGTATTTGGCCGAATCAAGCTTATCATTATTGTTATTTAAAATCCCAAGCTGGTAGTTTGCTAATGAAACTCCGGTTTTATAATTTAATTGTTCGGCTAGTTTAAGTTGTTCTTTAGCAAAATACTTTGCCTTTTCCGGAGTGCGGTACATGTAATAGTTAACCAAATGGTTAATAGTCTGCACTTTTAATGTAACTGATTTTTGTTTGTTGTATGCATTTAATAAGCTGTCGATTATGGTTTTGTTTTGACAAAACAACATTACTGGAACCAAAAAAAGCAAAAGACTTATTGTTTGGGAATATTTCATTTTGTGTTTTTTAACTGAAACTAAGTTAGTTAAATTTTAAAATCAAAACACTTCTTTAAGAAGCTGTGTCTATGCTTCATTTTTTATTTGTCCAGTATTTGTCTATGAATTTTCTTAATATTTATGTATTTAATTTACTGATTATTAATTATTTACAATTTATTTAAAATTGCATTTTCCTGATTTGATTCTTGGTAAAATATACAAGATGTCCAGACTTTGTCCATGCTTAAAATTAGTTTTCAGCGATGTTGGTCTCTAATTTTAACATGTTGAATCACAAAAAATTAGAAATTATGAAAACACAGCTATTAACAATGAGACAGTTTTTTGGAGGATTACTGTTCTTAACTATTTTATTTTCATTCTCTGGATGTAGTTCGGAAAGTGCAACAAACGATGATAACAATGTAGTACCCGATGAGACTGCAAAAGCGATTAATGATTTTCTGGCAAGTTTGAGCAACTTTACACAACCAGAAGTGTCGGGTGAAGAATTTATTGAAGAAGTAAGTAAAGAGCGAGAAGGCCAAACACAAGAATGTGTTGTTAAAAAATATAAAATGTCCCCGGGCTTTAGTGAAATGATATTACTGGATCCAACAAGTGATGTCATTTATCCTGGAGCCATGTTAAAAGGGGAGTCTATTCCGACAGGTGAATACATAGGCATTACCGGAAACAGAGCCCCAATAACCTTGTCGGTTTCGCTTGAAAACTTAAATGGAAAGCCATCTACTGTTATTGAAAACCCGCGTATTGATACCGTTAGGGAAGGTGTTAAAAACCTTTTGCAGCAGGGTGTTTCGGGGTCAGCTTCAGCGGCAGTTAATTTTACAACTGAGGAAGTTTATTCTGAAGAACATCTAAATGTTGCTTTGGGGGCGAGTTATTCAAAGGGGAAGAATAGTGTGTCTGGGTCGTTTAACTTTAGTAGCTCAGAAAAAAAGTATAGGTACGTTATTAAATATTTACAGGTTTATTATACCATAGATTTATCCATTACCGATAGTGAAAACCCCGGAGTTCTTTTTACGGCGGTACCAAACTTAAATTCTACCAGCCCTGTAATTGTTTCTTCAGTTAAATATGGTAGAATGTTGCTGTACACTGTTGAAACCAATTCTGAATTCACTGAAACCCAAGCAGCCTTTAATGCGGCGTTTAGTGGTGGTGAAGTAAATGGGCAAGGGGAGCACCAAGCTTTTTGGAACAGTTCAACTGTAAAAGCTTTGGTAATAGGTGGCTCATCAGGTGATGCTGCAAAAGTTGTGAGCGGTCCAGAAGGTGTTTACAATTATATTACCGAAGGTGGTGAGTATTCTTCTGATTCACCAGGTGCCCCATTAGGCTATACCTTGAGATATATTAGAGAAGGTTTCCCCATAGCCAATGTGGTTTTGTCCAGCGAATATAATATTAGAACCTGCTATGAGGCCTATCAAAAATTTGGAGTACAGCTATATGGATTTAATTGTGTTGATAATGATGGTGAATCAGGTAAACTTGAAATTTATGGTGGTATGACCGGTGAAATTTATCAGAACAATTCGAGAATAAACGATGTTTTTTGGTACAGGGCTAAAGAAGAACCGCTTGATGTGGACGAAGGCGTTTTTTACAACCTAAACCAATCTGCCATGGAAGTAGAATTATATAAACCAGATTTAGAGAATGATTATGTTGAACTATGGGCTCAATTTTATGAGGACGATGCACTTGACGATGATTATTTTGGTAGTGTAACCAAAAAGATATTGCTTAAAGATGTGCAAAGTACCAAGGAGCCTTACATCCGCATAAATTTACAGGATGATCCAGGCAGTGATATGCGGGCCTATTTCTATGTGTGGCGGGTTTATTAAAACGTATTATCATTTAAATGCAGCTGGCACCTCAAGTTGTGGGTTCAACAACTTGGTGTTGGCTGTTATTTTTTGATGGCTTCCACAAGCTCTAGTTGCTCAAGGCTAACATTGGTGGTAAAGACACCGTAATTCACCACGGCCTTGTTTTTTTCAATTTTATCAATAGTGCCAATGGCTCGTCCGTCTTCCATACGTACACGATCGCCAATTTTTAAAACGGGTTTTGGTTTCGGGGTTTCAATGACTTTTGTCTTTTCAGCTTTTTTCTTTTTTCTTATGACTTCAACTTTCTTTTCAACCTCCTGTTTTATCTGTTTTTCTTTTGCTTTTTCGGCTTGCTTTTGTTTTGCTGAAATCTTTTTGCGCTTGGAGTTTTCAATTTGAACCAACTTGAAAAGTTCATCCATAAGTTCTCGTTTACGCTTGTTTTCAAAGTATTTTTCAGCAATATCGTTAACTTTTTGTCCTAAATAGATTAAACGTTGGTTGCTATCGTACAATTCTTGATAGCTTTCCAGTTTCTTTTGGACTTTAGAGTTTATTTCTTGAAGTCTATCTGCTTCGTCGCTCTTTTTCCTTTCATTGGCTTTTAGCGACTCACTTGTTTTTTCAAGTTTTGAGCGCTCTTTTTGAAGTTTGGCAATTGTGGCATCAAAACGGACTTTACTGTGTTCAATTTTCTTTTTGGCACGGTTTATCAAGCCATACGGAATGCCATTTTTTTGGGCAACTTCAAAAGTGAAACTACTACCGGCTTGCCCGATAACCAGCTTAAAAAGCGGCTCCAAAGTGCGTTCGTCAAAAAGCATGTTGGCATTGAGCATAAAAGGCATTTCGTTGGCCAAAATCTTTAAGTTGGAATAGTGTGTGGTGATAATCCCAAAAGCTTCACGATAGTAGAATTCCTCTAAAAAAGTTTCCGCCAAAGCACCTCCCAGCTCTGGGTCGCTTCCTGTTCCAAATTCATCAATTAAAAAGAGCGTATTTTTGTTGCACTTCTTCAAGAAATAATTCATCTGTTTTAAGCGGTAACTGTAGGTGCTCAAATGGTTTTCAATGGATTGGTTATCTCCAATATCACTTAAAACCCTGTCAAATAAACAAACCTTGCTGCGTTCGTGCACAGGGATTAGCATGCCACTTTGCAACATAACTTGTAACAAACCAACAGTTTTTAGAGTAATACTTTTTCCGCCGGCATTGGGACCAGAAATAACAATGATTCTGCTATCCTGCTTTAGGGTTATGGTTTGTGGGAATGTTTTCTCTCCCTTTTTTAAATTGGTTAAATAAAGCAGTGGGTGATAGGCATCACGAAAATGCATGCTTTTATCTTCTGAAAACTCGGGGAGAATGGCGTTGATGGATTTGGCGTATTTTGCCTTAGCGGAAATCACATCGATATCAATCAAAAACGATTGGTAATCTATTAAAAGAGGCAAAAAAGGACGGATAAAGTTGGTTACTTCTTTTAAAATTCGGATTATTTCTTCGTGCTCCTCGTACTCTAGGTTATTAAGTTCTCGGGTATGTTGTAAAGTTGTTTCAGGTTCAATATAAACAATGCTGCCCGTTTTACTGCCACCCATTATGGCTCCTTTAACTTTACGTCTGTACATGGCTTTTACGGCCAAAACCCTTTTATTTTCAACCACGGTTTCACGAATATCGTCTAGGTACTCCAAATTGTGGTAGGTGTTTAATGCTGTAGTAAAGCTGGCGTTTATTTTACTTTTTATACTGTTTATGGATTGACGAAGCTGAAAAAGTAAATCTGAGGCATGGTCTTTAACATCGCCAAATCGATCAACAATAGAGTCGATTTTTTCAATCAGCACATTTGTCACTTCAATATGAGCGGCAAACTGCCGAAGGTTGGGGTAATATTCCTCAAACTTATTTAAAAAGGTTAAAATGCCATTAACCGTTGAAGACATGGCCGCAATCTTCATTAAGCCATGAACATCCAAATAGGTATTCTCAATTTTTAAAAGTTTTATTTCTTTTGAAATCGAATCGAAGCTATGATTGGGAATTCGGTTGTCATTATCAAAAGATGATATATAATCATTGGTTAAACTCAACGAAAAAAGCAAATCTTGCTTGGTTTTGAAAGGGCCAATCTCCAAGGCTTTTTCATTCCCAAGGGGGGTAATACAATGTTCGCTAACCTGCTGTAAAACGGTTGGAAACTCTAAATCCTGTAATGTTTTTTCGTGAATATGAATCATTCCTTATGATGCGCATCTTAAAAAAGACATGCAAAGTTAAAAGAATATCTTAAGCAGATCAATGCTTCTTAAAAAATAGTTAATTAACAGTGAATCAGGTTTCTTTAACAAAACACTAACACCTGCCGATTCGATTTCTCTCTAAATTGGTAATCAAATCAATCAACAAACTTCAGTTATTATGAAAACAAATTACTTTTCTTCAATTTTTACTTGCTTATTTCTAGTAGTCAGTTTCAATTCGTTCGCTCAATTAAATACGCCCCGTGGAAGCCAACAGGCAACTGTTTCACAACGTGTTGGTATTTCGGATGTTTCTCTTAAGTATTCCAGGCCAAGCGTTAAAGAACGCGAAATATGGGGCAAACTTGTGCCATATGGCATGAATAATCTAGGTTTTGGAACGGCTACTGAAGCACCGTGGCGAGCAGGAGCTAATGAAAACACGGTCATCACTTTTACCCATGATGCCAAATTAGAAGGCAAACCAATAGAAGCTGGCACTTATGGACTTCATGTCAATGTAAAAGACGAAAACAATGCCACAATCATTTTATCAAAAGATGCAGATGCTTGGGGTAGTTTCTTTTATGATGAAGCCCATGACGCGTTGAGGGCAGATGTAAAAACCAATGTGGTTCCGCACAGGGAATTGTTGACTTATGAATTTAACGATGTTGGTCCATCATCTACCACGGTCTCTTTAATTTGGGAAAAAAAGGAAATTCCGTTTAAAATAGAATTTGATGTGAACGATATTGTGCTGAATGATATAAGGGGAAAATTAAAAGGCCAAAACGGATTTATAAGGCAAAATTGGGAACTAGCTGCGCGATATGCATTGAATAATGGAGGCGATTTGAACGAAGCTTTAGGTTGGGTTGATGGTGCAATCTCAGGGAATTTTTACAGTGAAAAAACCTTTAATAATTTAGCGCTTAAAGGTCATATTTTAAATAAGTTAGGAAATACCAATGAATACAATGCTTTAATGGATGAGGCAGCAACCTTGGCAAATAAAAATCAGCTAAATAATTTAGGGTATCAAATGTTGGGGATTAAGGATTTCGATAGAGCCTTAAAGTATTTTAAGAAGAATGTGGACGATAACCCAAAGGATGCAAATTGTTATGACAGTTTAGGTGAATGCTACAAAATGATGGGTGATAAGAAAAATGCAATAAAAAACTTGAGAAAATCGTTATCGCTTAATCCGTCTGCTAATGTTAAGGCTAATTCAGAGAAACTTTTGGCGGAACTCAACGCCACATAAAATATCATCAATCAAACTACAACAGTAACTTTAGGCTCAATCAATAATTTGGTTGGGCCTTTAACTTATGTAATTCCAAATATTCTTAAACTTGCTAAGTTGCCTGTAAGTATTCAGAATTGCTTTGTTGTAAGTATTGGATAGTGTAGGGTCTTCGTTTATGATTTTTTTTGCATAATATCTGGCAGATTGAAGAATGTCTTTATCCCTCACAATATCAGCTATTTTTAAGTTTAAAACCCCACTTTGTTGGGTGCCCATAATATCGCCAGGGCCTCTTAGTTTTAAATCAACCTCGGCAATTTCAAAACCATCACTGGTTTTTACCATGGTTTCCAATCGGGTTTTGCTATCACTACTGAGTTTGTTTCCGGTCATTAAAATGCAATAGCTTTGTTCGGCGCCTCGGCCAACACGCCCGCGCAATTGGTGCAATTGCGATAGGCCAAAGCGTTCGGCGCTTTCAATAATCATTACCGACGCGTTCGGCACGTTAACACCCACTTCAATAACCGTAGTGGCTATCATAATTTGGGTTTCTCCCTTTATGAAGCGTTGCATTTCGTAATCTTTATCAGCAGGTTTCATTTTTCCATGAACAATGGAAATTTGGTAGTCAGGCATTGGGAAATCCCTTGAAATACTTTCATAACCATCCATTAAATCTTTATAGTCCAAAGCCTCGCTTTCTTGAATCAACGGATAAACGATATAAACCTGTCGCCCTTTGGCTATTTCATCTTTAATGAATCGGAATACATTCAAACGGTTTTTGTCAAACCGGTGAACCGTTTTTACGGGTTTTCTTCCTACGGGTAATTCATCTATAATGGAAATATCCAAATCGCCATAAACCGACATAGCCAATGTGCGTGGAATAGGTGTTGCGGTCATCACTAAAATGTGTGGTGGATTCAAATTTTTATGCCACAATTTACTTCTTTGAGCTACACCAAAACGATGTTGTTCATCAATAATGGCGAGTCCTAAATTTTTAAATTTTACCTTGTCTTCAAGTAGGGCATGGGTGCCAATTAAGATCTGTAAATCGCCATTTTCCAAAGATTCATGAATTTCTTTTCGTTCTGAAGTTTTAGTTGAACCAGTTAATATTGAAATACTGATATTCAATTTATTACATAATTCAGATAAACCGTTATAGTGTTGGACTGACAAAATTTCAGTCGGAGCCATCAAACAAGCTTGGAAACCGTTGTCAAGTGCGATTAACATTGACATGAACGCCACTATGGTCTTTCCAGAACCCACATCGCCCTGCAAGAGTCGGTTCATTTGGGCATTGCTCCCTAAGTCGGCTCTAATTTCCTTTAAAACTCGTTTTTGTGCACTGGTCAATTCAAAGGATAAATGTTCGTTGAAGAAGGTATTAAAATAGTGTCCAACTTTTTCAAAAACAAACCCTTTGATTTTGGTTTTATGAATCAAGTTTTTGACAATCAGTTGCAATTGGATATAGAAGAATTCTTCAAATTTTAATCGAAATTGCGCTCTGGAAAGTAGCTCTTGGTTCTTGGGGAAATGCACATTAAAAAGAGCTTCACTTTTTGACAATAGTTTTAATTCCGAAAGTAAATTTGCGGAGAGTGATTCGCTAAACCTTCCTTTGGTTTCGATAAATAATTGCTCAACAATCTTACATAGCACACGATTCGTGATGCCTTTATTCGAAAGTTTTTCTGTGGAAGGGTAAATAGGTTGCATGGCCGAGCGCAAGTTTTTTTGATGCTCTTCCAACAATTCCAATTCAGGATGTGCCATTGAAAACTTGCCGTTAAACCAGTTGGTTTTGCCAAATGCCACATAAGGTTTGTTTATTTTCAGGCTTTCCCTAATCCACTTTTGCCCGCGAAACCAAACCAGTTCCATCGTTCCCGTTTCATCTTGAAAGGTGGCCACCAAACGTTTGCCTCGCTTTTGGGCTATTTCTTTGAACTCAATGATTTTGCCAATAACCTGCACATCTGCATTGTTTCGTTGCAAGGTGTTAATGGTGTAATAGTCCGTGCGGTCTATATATCTGTTGGGAAATAAATTGATTAAATCTTGGTAGGTGTGTATGCCCAATTCCTTACGAAGTAAATCGGCTCGGTTTGGGCCAACGCCTTTTAAGTAGTCTATGGGAGTTTGAAGGTTTACGGACATGAAGGCGAATTTAAGCAATTCAGTTAAAAAAATAATGACTTATTAAATTCATAAAAATGGGTTCGCTTTAAAAGCTTTTTTCTTGAATAGCTTATTTCATGTTGAAAATTATTGAAAACAATCATTTTTTAATTGAAAATTCTCCTCCAATGGTTAAATTTGGCACATTTAAAGGATAAAGCATTATTAGATTGATGAGAAAGCTGAACGATTTTATTTGGGAAACACACGGTATTCATGCAGGAACGGAACAAGATCATGTGAAGCATGGAATTGATAAGTTGGAGGACATTATTGATAAGGCCATTGAAGCCGGCAACCCTAGTATTACCTTCATCATTCATTCGCCGCGATTGACCAATTTTAGGTATATCGCCGAGCGCGATACGAATGTGAAATTTATTCGTGGCAACAGGTCCTATTTAAATTACCCAAAGCGTATTGCCAATCTTCGTGAAAAATATGAAGGACAAATCAATATAAAATACGGAGTTGAGTTGGAATGGATGGGGCCCGATTTAGGATTGCAATGGAGCCGTTCAAAGATTTTTCAAGCTGAAGATGCCGATTATGTGATTGGTTCTGTTCATTTTGCTCCTGAAGGATTACCTTATGATGGCTCTAAAGAAGAGGCCTTGGAACTATTGAAAATTCGAGGAAGTTTAGAAGCTTACTGGGATGGGTATTTCAACGAGATGATTCAAATGATTGAATGTTTTGGCGACATGATTCAAATTATAGGGCATATTGATTTGCCAAAGTTGAATGTTGATATGCCAGAGTCTTTGGTGAATTTTGAGACCAGTGCGCATCCTTTGGCCAATAAATTTAGAACGCTTTTAGAACTCATCGCCGACCGTAATTTGGCCTTGGATGTTAATATGGCTGGAAAATTTAAAGGCGTTGGCGTGTATCCAACACAAAACATATTGCGTCGTGCCAACGAGCTTCAAATCCCTGTTTGTGTGGGTACAGATACCCACCATGTGCGTTATTATGGTTTAAATTACAGGGAAAGCTTGGAATATATTCAGGAGGCAGGTTATGAAAGCTATGTCAGTTATTCAAAGCTAATTCCTGAAAACCGTACCATTTTTGATGACCATGAACTCAAGGTAAAATACACGGTCTTAAATAAAGGTATCGAATTGTTAAATCAACGATTGGATAGTGCCCACAGAAGAATAATTCCAGATTTTTCGTTTGGCGGTTCTTTTTTAGAGTTTGTTGATATTTACAAAAACTCCACGGGAATGGGCGATTATAACGCCATAAGAATCCGTAAATGGGGCAAATCCATCACTGTTACAAACGAAAACCCTAAACCATCTGGCAGAAAGGTCAACGGGTTGTTTTCAGAGCATTTGGATAAACCAGGGGTGATTTCTTCATTGTTTAACACTTTGGCTTCCGAGGGCATCAATGTGGAAACGGCTCGGCTAAAATCAAACAACGATGGTACTGCCGTTGCATTTTTGTCCATCGACAATAAAAATGGAAATGTGCAAAGCGCTATAGACTTTATCAATGGCACAGATACAGGTACGTTTACCAATTTAACTTATAAGGAAAATGCCGAACTGCCCAATTACACCCATGAAGGCGTGCATTTGCTTGAAATGGATGGTGTGCGCTTAAACTTGGGTTTAAGCGAAAAAGTGATTCTTACCAAACACAATAATGCGCCTGGGGTATTGTTGATTTTGTTGTCGGCTTTGGCCTCTAAACAAATCAACATCATAGATTTACGTCTTGGTAAATTAAACGAAGTCGGCTATTCAGCATTGGCTGTGGATGGCGATAGTAATGTGATTAGAAACTTGTTGACTAAATTAGGCGACCAATATTATGAAGCCAATTTAATTGAGTTCCATAGTTTCTAATTTATTGTTTTCGTTTTTGGACTAATCTTTGCTATCTTGAAACGCATGAAACGTTTCACATTTCTTCTATGCTTTTTTGTGGCCATTTCTTGGGGGCAACAAACTGATTATGTCGATTTTAAAACAGCTAAAATAATGGTTGCTTTTAAGCCAGATTCCTCATATGTTTTTGGTGTAGCCATCTATAAGTTTGATGTTTTAAAGCCTATAGATTCCTTGTATTTAGATGCCGTTTCGATGGAATTTGACAATGTGTTAATTAACGAGAAAGTTGTTGATTATAGAAATAGCCAAAAGAAAATTTGGGTTAAAAATCATTTTGAAGCCAATACAACTTATGAGCTCAGTTTTAATTTTAGTGCAAAGCCGAAAAAAGCACTTTATTTTATCGATTGGGATTACGAAGATGGCAATAAGCAAATCTGGACCCAAGGTCAAGGCAAATACACCAGCAATTGGTTGCCGTCTATTGACGATATGAACGATAAAATTGAATTCGATTTATCCATTACTTTTGATAAAGGCTACGAAGTCATTTCCAATGGAAAACTAAAAAAGAAGCTTGAGCCAGAATATTTCACAACTTGGATTTACGATATGATCCAGCCCATGAGCAGCTATTTAGTAGCTTTGGTGATTGGTAAATACCATAAAAAGGCTGAATATTCAAAAAGCGGCATTCCTCTGGAAATGTATTATTATCCCGAAGATTCGCTCAAAGTGGAGCCCACGTATCGTTACACCAAACAAATGTTCGATTTCCTTGAAGAAGAAATCGGCGTACCGTATCCTTGGCAAAACTACAAACAAGTTCCGGTAAAAGACTTTTTGTATGCCGGTATGGAAAATACCAGTTGCACCATTTTTTCTGATAGCTACATGATAGATTCCGTTGCATTTGTAGATAAAAATTATGTAAACGTCAATGCGCACGAACTGGCACACCAATGGTTTGGCAATTTGGTAACCGAAACTTCAGGAACGCACCATTGGCTTCAAGAAGGTTTTGCAACCTATTATGCGTTGTTGGCAGAAAAAGACATTTTTGGTGAAGATTATTACTATTGGCGCTTATACGAATACGCCCAAGAACTGTTGGAGCAGGACAAAGCAGGTGGAAGCACCTCGCTGTTAGACCCAAAATCGAGTAGTACGACATTCTATAAAAAAGGTGCTTGGGTATTGCATATATTACGTGAAAAAGTGGGCGATAAGGCTTTTAAATTGGCGGTAAAAAATTATTTGGAAAAGCATCAATTTAAGAATGCGGAAACGGATGATTTTATAATTGAGGTTGAGAAGGTTAGTGGTGGTGATTTAACGTATTTCAAAAATATTCTTAAGGATTCGAATGATGATATCTTTCAAGATATATGCTCACTTATGAAATTTGATATAACTCGTAAATATATTAATGTTGAAAACTTAGATTGCCCAGATGGGATTGAATATTATTTCGATGCATGTAAACAAAAGCGAGACAGGGTAAAACTTAGTAAATTTTCAGCAGAAATCAATAGTCGGACAAAAGTTGAGTTTTTGAATGATTTGTTGAATGACTCACTCATGAATATAGAAAAAATATATAAAAAAGCGTTTGAATCAAAAGACATTAAACTTCGTCAAACCATAGCCCAAAATTTAACCGAAACCCCTTCCGAATTAAAAACAGATTACGAAACCCTTTTGGATGATGGATCTTATATAACCGTTGAAGCAGCACTGTTCAATCTGTGGAAAAACTTTCCGCAAGAGCGACAAAGATATTTAAATAAAACAAAGGGCATCGTTGGGTTTAATGACAAAAATGTTAGGATGCTTTGGTTAACTCTGGCCTTGCTTACAGACGATTTTGAGCCTGAAAACAAATCGATTTACTACAACGAACTTGTGGATTACACAAGTCCCAAATATGGTTTTGAAATCAGGATGGGTGCTTTTCAGTACCTAACACAAATTCAAGCCTGCAATGATGCTTGCAAAGAAAATTTAAAACAGGCCACCAAGCACCATAATTGGCAAATGGTTAAGTTTGCTAAAAGTGCATTGAAAAATTTAGAAGAAAATTAAACTATTTTCTACGCTCCAACCTCGCCGGATTTCTACAGACCAAACAACCTGCTAAATAAGTTATAGATAGTTCGTAAACACCATCAGTTCTACCTATTTCGGTGGTATTGAGGTCGTATGAAAACCCAAAACGTAATTGCTCAAATTCCAGTCCAACAAAGGCATTAACTGATGTCAACAAATGACTGTTTTCATCGTTTTTGGCTGGATTTGTAACAGCCATAGCGCCCAACAATAATTTTTCCAGTTGCATTGTGGCGCCAAAATCGAATCGGTTGTATGGGCCTTGTTGCATATAGTTGGCAGAAAGTAGAATATCATTGTAATCATAGTAAGGAAACTTGTAGTTGGCATGAAATGAATAAAAAATATCCAATGGAACATTTCCATTTTCTACAAATGAGATGTTGGGTTTGTTTAAATGTTTTATGCTGGCGCCCAACCATATCTCGGTATCGTTATTGATGTTTTTTTTGTCGAATACAAATCCTGTTGAAAAATCTATAAAATTAACCTTTCGGTTTGCATTCATAGCATACGGGTCTGAAGTTGACCCACTAATGGTGCCCGAATTGATGTTAATTTGATCTGCCAAAACCAAATTACTGAAGTTAAATGATTTTGCCCCAAAACCAACTTCTATGGCGGGCCTAAAGTACCATTCGTTGGCCAGCTTTACGTGGTAGGCAAAATTCACATTTCCTTGCAGGTGGTTGTAGTTGGTATTGTTTTCGTGCTGGTTTAAGATGCTTACGCCAAGTCCACCAAGGTTTTCAACCCATGTATTGAAAAATGCATATTCTGTATCTACCCTTAAATCTAAGCTTGGCCATTGTGTGCGGTGAATTAAGCCAAAGTACGATGCTTCCTCAAATCCCGAAAAGCCCGGGTTTAGTGTTTCCGGCACCAAAAAATATTGCGAAAAAATAGGGTCTTGGGCCTTTGCCTTGATAAAAAAACAAAAAACTATAGCAAAAAGGGTCAGTTTAAATTTCATAGTTATTTGGGTTATTTAATGGCTACAAATGCCCCTTTTTGGGTAATGGTTTTTCCGTAAAATGTTTGTCCACTGAAGGTGAAATAATAATTTCCGTTTTCGGCTTCATTGTCGTTTATTTTGCCATCCCATCCTTTTATGCTGTCGCCCTTTTCAGAATAGATTAAACTTCCCCATGTATCATAAATATTGAATTCCATGTTGGATAAGGCGATGGATTCTGGTGCAAAATAAGCGTTAAAATTATCGTTATTCGGCGTAAAGGCATTGGGCATAATTAGGTTGTATCCTTTTTCAACAATAATGGTGCTTTGCTTTGTGTACAGACATCCAAAAGGATAGGTAACGGTTTGGATGATTACATAACTTCCTTCTTTTATGTAGGTGTGTGTGGCATTTTCGTCGCTTGAAAAAGTTCCGTCGCCAAAATCCCAAGTGACCGAAATATAATCTCCTTCAGCTAGATTGTTGAATTCAATCGGATCCTCAATAGAATAAAATCCGTATGTGCTCAACGCACTTGAGGTGATATTGAAATTGGCATCACCGAGTTCTGGAATGTCTACATTATATGAGAAATTGGAAGTACAGCCAATGCTGTCATCAACCGTAATAGATACTAAGCCGTTTATAGTGGTAGTCATAATTTCATTGTTTGGGCCACTAACAGTGCCGCTTGACCAGCCAATCGTATAAGGAGGAACGCCACCCGAAACTTGAGCGATAAAGGACTGGCTGACTTCGCGGGTTTCGCAGTTAAAATCGGTTTGTGTGTTTACATCCAAGGCCAATGGAGCAAAACGATTGATGGTATAGCTTTCAACGGACTGGCAATCGTTGGCGTCTATTACGGTAACCGTATAATCACCTGGCGGAATATTGTTCAAATCTTCGGTTGTAGCACCATTGCTCCAATAATAGGTGAGTGGTAGTGTGCCACCAGTAACAATTAAATTGATACTTCCGGAGTTGGCATCATCGCAATTTAAGGCATCAACAGTATTTGCTGAAAGCGACAATTCCGCTGGCTCCGTTATTGTAAATGTTTCAGAGATAATACAGGGTTTTGCGTCGGTTATCGTAACTGTGTAAGTTCCTGGACCAATATTGTTACGCTCAACGCCAGCAGAAGTGTCATCATCCCATGTTAAAGAAACCGGTTCAATTCCTCCTTCTAAATTTAGAATAATTCGTCCGTCGTTGGCACCAAAGCACGATACATTTTCAATGATTGGATTTATTCTAAAAACAGGGGCTTCATCAATGGTTATAATGGCTTGTTTTTCACAATTTGTATTATCGGTAACCGTAATAGTGTAAGTGCCTGCTGATAAATTGGTTTGAGACATGCCAGAACCAAGGTTGCTCCATGATACTTGGTAAGGTGGATTTCCACCAGAAATATTGTTTATGGTAATAGAAGCATTGTTGTCTCCATAGCATTCAATTTCAGTTGTGGTGTAATCAATAATAATTTCTGGTGTTTGATTTAAAATAACCTCCAACGTGGCTATACAACCAGATTTGTCGGTTACGGTCAAATTATAAGCTCCTGCAAACAGACCTGTTAAATTTTGAAGGTTGCTAATAAAACCATTTGGCCCTGTCCATGCATATGAATAGTCGAAATTACCGGGGCTGGTTTCAATTAATCTTCCGCCAGATGCGGTTATGTTGATTTCTCCAGTAGATTCTCCAAAACAAATGATATCCACTTGACTGCTTAAGCTAACATTTAATTCTGGTGGTTCAACAATGGAAAAACTTTCCGTAATAGGGGTACAGTTATTGGCGTCGGTTACTGTAATTTCATAGATTCCAGGTTCTAGATTTTGTAAGTCTTCGAAAGTTGAAAAGGCGCTACCGTTTCTCGTCCAATTGTAAGTATATGGTGTGGTTCCGCCTGAAACATCTATCCCTATTGAACCGTCATTAGCGCCAAAGCAAGAAATGGTTTCAGCATCAAAAATGATGTTGCTAAAAATAAGTTCATCGGGTTCGGTAATAGTGAAGGTTTCTCTGTACGGACAACCACCGTTATCAAAAATGTCTAATGTATAATTTCCAGGCGCCAAATTGAAAATATCTTCACTAGTACTTAAATAGCCGTTTGGCCCATTCCAATAAATTTGATACGGAATTCCTATAAAGGGAACTCCTCCAGTAATTTCGATTTCTAGGGAGCCCGTACTTGCTAAATAACAATCACTATTGGTTTGGGAAGACATTATGCTAATGGATGGGTTAACGGTTATCGTAACTTCAAAATCGTTGCCAACACAATTTCCTGTGGTTGGTGTAACGGTATAAACAACTGTTGAAGGACTTGTTGTGGTGTTTGCTAACGTTTGGCTGATATTATTTTGGGGTGAGCTCTGTGCCGAGGCACCATTTATTGTGCCTGCGGGTGAAACGATGGGGTTTGCCCATGTATAGGTTGTTCCAACAGGTGCCGTGTCTCCTCCAGTGCCATCAGGCGATATGGTGAAAGCGTTTCCACTGCAAATAGTTTCGGATTTTGCACTGATATTTGGCGTTTCGTTAATCGTTATGGCGGCAACGTTTGAGATAATTTCTGTACATCCTCCAGAAGAAAAAGTTACTACAGCATAATAGTAAACCGTGTCAACGGTGCCCGATAGCGGATTGAACGTTGAAGAAGTTTCTCCTGAAATGGCTGTGCCAGTGTTTGTGTCGTTTACCGTATTTGAAAACCATTGGATGTTTGGTATGCCAACACCATTAGCATAAGCAATTGATAGCGGATTTAACATATCACCAAGGCAATAAGTTTGGGAAATGGGCTGCGACGTAAAATTTGGCGCAGCATTAATATTCACTTCGGCTACGTTGCTGGTGACGCTACATCCAGCACTAGGTTGCGCAATTTCGACATAATAGTAAAAGCTTCCAATAGTATTTGTAGGTGGTGTAAATGTGTTGGTTGTTTCTCCAGAAATTAAGTTTCCGCCTGTATTGCTATTTGTCGTGTTGCTATACCACTGGTAGGTGTAGCTACTTCCAATTCCACCAGATACGTCAACTTCTAGATCTAGAGGTGCGGTGTTTTGACATAGCGTTTGACTTGGTAAGGGCTGACTGGTTATAATGGGGTCGTCTACTACTATGACTTCGGCCGTTTCACTAGTAATAGGGGCGCATCCACTACCATCTGATGAAATTTCCACATAGTAATAGTACGTTCCAGATGTTGTAAAGGTTGGAGGTATGTAAGTTATACTATTAGCACCTGAAATTGCTGTGCCACCTGAATTAGTATTCGTTGTATTGATAAACCATTGATAAGAAACGGTTCCTGTGCCTCCCGAATGAACAACAGATAATGGGTTTTCTAAATCGCCTCCAACACAAATGCTTTGCGATGGCGTTGGATTTGTATCTGTTTTGATGCCTTCAACAATTTCAATTTGTGCAACGCTCGATGTTATTTCATTGCAACCTGAACCGGCACTAAATGATACAACGCAATAATAATAGATTATACCAACAGGATTGTTTGGTGGCGTAAACGTTGCATTTGTCTCACCAGTTAGTAAAGTGCCACCAGTGGTGGAGTTTGTCGTGTTGCTGTACCATTGATAAGTTGGGGCTCCGGGGCCATTTACAGTAACCGAAAGGGGTGTTAATGGGCCATTTAGGCAGACGGTTTCAGATTGTGGTTGACTGGTGAATTCGGGTGCGGGGTCAACGGTAATTATAAAGTTTTCGGCAGTTCCATCACATCCATTTAATGTTGGGGTTACCGTAAAAACAACATCTTGTGAAACAGAGTTAGCGTTGAAAATCGTTTGAATGGGGATAACATCTGTAGTTCCAGATGCTATAAAACCTGTAACACCTACAGGAGCAGAGGCTGTCCAAGTAAATGTTGTTCCGGAAATATCTGCGCTTAAATTAATTTCGGCTGTACTCGTGCCCGAACAAATAGTTTGGGTTAAATCGGTATTGGTAATTGCAGGTATTGGAAAAATAGTAAAATCTCCTGTTTCGGTTGTTGTACCACAGCTTGTTGTAATACTTAGGGAAATTTGGTAATCTCCGGGAGTGGCATAAGTTATGGTTCCGGGATCCAAAGTGCTGGCTGAGGAAGGTACTCCTCCAGGAAAACTCCATAAATAAATAGGTATTTCACTGCTTGGCGCACAAATATTTACATTTGCGGAATGTGTTATGGTTGCATAACCACAACCATTTGAAATGCTGGCCAAAGAAATAGTTGGCGGCTGTTTTACCTCAATGGTTTCAGAAATACTGTTGCTTCCGCATGAATTGGAAACGGTTTGGGTGATGGTATACGTTCCTGCTGTAACAAAATTAAAACTTGGGTTGGCTGAATTTTCGTCAGTTCCATTGGTGAAGTTCCATTGTGCAGGCGCTGTTCCGCAAAACTCAGGGGTATAACTAACTTCCCAGAGATATTGTTCGTTTCCGCAGCTATTGCTTAAGTTAACCGTGTTCGTGGTTTCTACCGAAAGTGGAGAACAGTCATTATTGGTATTTGTGTTGAAGGCTGCCAATAAAGGGCTCTCAATGCATATGTCTTTCGTAATGGTGTCCGTAATGCCACATGAATTTTGAGCATATAATGAAATGGTATATGTGCCGGGTGATGTGTAACTGTGTACCGGATTTCTAATGGTTGAGGTGTTTCCGTCTCCAAAATCCCAAAAATAACCGTCGTTAATACTGCAGTTATTGCTGTAACCATCTAAAGAGGTGTTAACAAATGAAATGGCAGTATTAACGCAACTGGTTTCAGGGTCGTCAAAATCAACTTCAGGTTTTCTTAAAATAACAATTGGTCCAGCCGTTAAATTGGTTTGTCCGCAAGAGGTATAGATGTATAGAAAAACAGTATAACTAAAGGGGCAGCTGGTTTCTGTATAAGTGTGTGGTATTGGAAAATCTTGGGAATTTATGGGGTCGGCCGAGTTATAATAGGTTGAGGCTTCCAATTGGCCTTGGGTATAATTAATCAAAGTGCCATCTCCAAAGTCTACTGTGTATTGGGTGTCAGGCGGATTTGTAGCCCACGAGCCTATGGCAAATTCAATAGGGTTTACTGGAGTACATAAATTAACAGTATTTCCGGGGTTAACTATGGCGCCTGTAGGGTTGCTCGAGTTTTTTATCAAATAAGTAACAGTATTATCACAATTGGTTCCATTACCAGTTATAACCATGCTAAACGAGCCCAACTGTGTATAAGTATGGGTAGCCGGAAAGGATACATTGGTTTCTATTGGGCTTCCATCACCCCAGTTTACATTATAAGAGTTTATGCATGTTGCCGAAACATTGCCAAGGCCAACGTTAATAGTATAAGTAGGATCGGTTGTGTTGTTCCCACAGTTATTAAAGGCATTAAAAGGTTGATCTAAATCTGTAAACTCTAAACGGGGTTTCTGTTGCACTGAGACAGCTTTTGTAACCGAATTAGAGCATCCATTGGCATCAGTCACTGTTAGGGTAACATTTACATTTTGAAAACCGCAACCCAATGACGTAAAAGTGTGTGTTGGGCTAATGGCAGTACTCGTGCTGCCGTCATCAAAAAATGTCCAATTATACGTAAAGGGTGCGTCTCCACTAACATTCGGTGTGAAATTAACAGGTGTTCCAGAACATGCTCCGTCATTGTTAAAAGTGAAATCAACAGAAGGTTCGCTTACGGTAACCGTTGCGGAGCCGCTTGCATTAGATGTTTCAGAACTATCTTCAACGGAAATCAACTGATAGGTATAAGTTCCTGCATTATTTGTGCCGACACTAACCGTAACGCTATCATTATTTCCATTTGTACTGACGGTTAAATTTGCTCCTCCATTGATGGTGTATGTAAACGTGTAGGGTGCATTTCCTCCAGATCCTGTAAAGGTTATATTGGGTTCAGCATCGTTTCGGCAAACTTTTGTAGTTCCAGAAATTGTGGCGGTGGGTGGAAGTTTTCTGCTATTGAAATTGTTATTGAAATTGTTGTATGTTTCAATTTTGTTCCAGGCAAAAATAGAAACACTTAAAATGGAAAACAATAAAACTGTAAGAAAGGTAGGTTTTCCCATGCAAAAAATTAGGTGTTAATAGCTGACACTAAAATAAATATTCTTTTCAATGGTGCACTAAAATTCAATGTTTTATAGTTAAAAGTGCAAAAAAAATCCATGTATCGAGTATTCAATTTATCGACTGAAGGAAGTTGGGAGTAATTTCATTAATATTCGGCAGAAAATAATATATTTATATAACAATTAAACGAGCTTAACTAAATTTGAAAGCATTAGTGATATCTGGAGGGGGAAGTAAAGGCGCTTTTGCCGGTGGTGTTGCCCAGTATCTTACTCAGGATTTAAAACGGGAATATCAATTGTTTATTGGGACTTCCACAGGTAGTTTGCTTGTATCCCACCTTGCTCTGAATAAAATCGAGAAAATTAAATCGATTTACACTAGCGTTAATAACGACAGTATTTTTAATGTTTGTCCATTTATTGTTAAAAAAAGGCACGGCACCCAAAATATTGCTATCAATCATTTAAATGTAATCCGGAATTTTTTAAGAGGAAGCAAAACATTTGGCGAAAGTTTCAGTTTACGGCATCTAATTGAAAGCACTTTGCTTGAAGAAGAGTTTCTTAAGTTGAAAGCCTCACCATTGGATATTGTTGTAACAGTTTCGAACTTATCGCTCAACCATGTGGAATATAAATCCATTAAAGATTTTAGTTATCATGAATTTTGTGATTGGATCTGGGTATCTTGCAACTATACACCATTTATGACTTTGGTGAAAAAAGATGGGTGCGAATATGCAGATGGAGGTATGGGGAATATGGTGCCCATTGAAGAGGCCATTAATCGTGGAGCTAAGGAAGTTGACGCCATTATTTTGCAAACTGAAGTCACTCAATTAAATAGAATGCCCTCTAAAAATCCCTTTTCTTTAATTACCAATATGTTCGGTTTTATGTTGGATCGTATAGAATCACAAAACATAAAAATTGGGAAATTTGTTGCTTCCCATAATGATGCGATTATTAATTTCTATTACGCACCTACCATTTTAACAACAAATTCCCTGATATTTGATGAGCAGCAAATGACGGAATGGTGGCAGGATGGTTATAATTTTGCAAAATTTAAAAACAAAGGACTAAGTCAGTTAGAAAATTAATATGAGGGCATTGGTAATTTCCGGAGGGGGAAGCAAAGGGGCTTATGCAGGAGGTGTTGCCCAATATTTAATACAGGAAGAAGGTAGGGATTACGATTTGTTTTTGGGGACTTCAACAGGAAGCTTGCTTGTGCCGCATTTGGCTGCTGGAAAAATAGATAAAATCCACAGCGTTTTTACCAATGTCAACCAAAGCAATATTTTTAGTGTCAATCCTTTTATAGTACGAAAAAAAGGGAATAGGGAATTCGTTTCCATAGATTTTTTGAATTCACTTTGGCAATTTATCAAAATGAAACGAACCTTTGGCGAAAGTAGGGCTTTGAGACGCTACATCAGAAGGCATTTTACCTATGATGAATACCAATTCATCAAAGAAACAAAGGAAGATGTTGTGGTAACCGTTTCCAATTTATCCAAAAATGGAGTGGAATACAAATCCATCAAAGATTTTAGTTATGATGAGTTTTGCGATTGGATTTGGATTTCGTGCAATTATATTCCGTTTATGTCTTTGGTAAAGAGAGATGGTTATGAGTATGCCGATGGCGGTTTGGGTTGTGTGGTGCCCATACGAGAGGCTATTTTGCGTGGTGCCACAGAAGTTGACGCCATTGTTCTGGAATCTGAAAATATGGAATATAACAAAGTTTTAGGCAAAAACCCGTATTCTTTAATGATTAATCTGTTTGGACATTTATTGGATCAAGTGGAGCGTAGTGATATTATTATTGGTAAACTTGCCGCGAAGAACAACAATGTTAATTTAAATCTCTATTATACACCTTCCAAACTAACAGAGAACTCGCTTATTTTTAATAAAAAACTAATGACTTCTTGGTGGCAGCAAGGATATTTCAATGCGAAGAAAAAATGTCAAGAAGCGCGCTCCAATGAACTTCGTATGGAGTAAAACTACCACAATTCTGAAACCTCTTCCTTTATAAAAGACAATGCAGCATCACTAGGTGAACGGCGTTCCATCATTTCGGTTAAAACCACTTCCCTAAGTTTGTTGGCTGTATCTGTTTTTTCAAGCATGCTTGCTTTTCTTATGAGTTGGATTGTGGCGTTTTTAGCGGTAGTAACAATGTTCCAGCATTTATCGCTGATGTAAATTTGCTGCGATAAATTATGTTCAAATTCTTGTTCAATATTTTGTATAAGTAAGGATTCGTAATCTTCTTTATTTGAAGATACTGGTGTTATTCTCACTAATAACTTTGAAGGTGATATGCGTTCAAGAAAAAGAGCCATGCGTTCATAGGCTTGAAGGCGCAAAGGCATAGCATTTACTTGTAGGTCTTTCTTCAGTAAAAATCGTCTTCTGCCATCTTCATTTTTTGTATGTTCCCGAAAAAAATAGTAAGCAATTACGCCAACAATTATTGAAGGAACAGCGAATAAAAAAAGATCTAATATTCTATCAATTTCCATAAGCAAATATGTGTTTCAGTTAGGTTGTATTTGGTTTGCCCCCCAAATATACACATTCTTTTAAATTTTGCATGCCGTTAAATGGAACGGGCGTTTTCTCATATCTGTAGGTGCGGCTAAGTTCTTTTGAGAGGTTATGGTCGTCAACATTTATATCCACATCACTCATTTTAAATTGGCAAGGGTGTTCATAACCGGCTGCATGGGTTATCTCGATGAATTCTTTCCTGAATGTTTTGAAATATTGTGCCAATCGTGCAGATTTTAAGGTTGGGTCGATGCCGTTTTGGAGCCATTTGCTCTGTGTAGCTACACCACTGGGGCAGCGATTGGTATGACAAACCTGCGCCTGTATACAGCCAATGCTCATCATGGCTTCCCTTGCTACATTAATGCAATCTGCACCCATGGCAAAGGCCATGGCAGCTTTCGCTGGGAAACCTAGTTTTCCGCTACCTATGAAAACAATGCGCTCTGTCAGGCCATGGTCTTGGAAAAGTTTGTACAAATCACTGAATCCATAAACCCAAGGTAAGGAAACATGGTCTGCAAAGCTTGGAGGCGCTGCACCTGTTCCTCCTTCTCCACCATCAACCGTTATAAAATCTGGGCCTTTGCCTGATTTTTTCATAATCTCTGCTAATTCTTCCCACTGATCTAGTTTTCCAATAGCCGCTTTTATACCAACGGGCAATCCAGTGGCTTTGGCTATATCTTCAATAAAATCAACCATTTCAGCTACATTCGAAAAGGCCGAATGGTTTGGTGGTGATAACACATCTTTGCCAAGCTCTACATGTCTGATTTCGGCGATTTCTTTAGTTATTTTGGCTCCTGGGAGTACACCACCTTTACCAGGTTTGGCACCTTGTGATAATTTAACTTCAATGGCACGAACAAAAGGATTGTCTTCAACCAACTTTACCAATTTCTCCATAGAAAATTTTCCATTTTTATCGCGAACACCAAAATAACCTGTTCCAAAATGGAAGATGACATCACCGCCGTTACAATGGTATGGCGATAAGCCTCCTTCTCCGGTATTATGGTAAGCATTCGCCATTTTCACACCTTTATTTAAAGATTCGATGGCTTTTGCTGAAAGCGAGCCAAAGCTCATGGCCGAAACGTTAATCACAGATGCTGGGCGATATGGTTTCTTTCTTTTGTTGAATTCACCCATTATTTTCGCGCAGGGCAAAAAGGTTTTATCGAGGTGATTGGGATGGTTTTCAGGAATTTTGAAAGGCATCATGGCATTATTAATGAATATATGCTGATGGGCATAAATGTCCCTGTCCGTGCCGAATCCCTCATAATTGTTTTCCTTTTTTGCCGAAGCATAAATCCAGCTGCGTTCAATGCGATTAAAAGGTAGTTCCTCTCTGTTATTGGCCACAAAATATTGGCGCATTTCTGGGCCAATGCTTTCCAACCAATAGCGTAAATGACCAACAATAGGGTAGTTGTGACTTATGGTATGTGCCCTTTGGAAAAATATATCGCGAATGGCAACTAGAGCCAAGGCAATCAAAACCCAGCCCCACCAAGGAATATTTGAAAGGAAATTTAAAATTGTATCCATTTTAATTGTTTAAATAGTCAAAAGTTATTTGGGTGAAGGCTTTTACGCCCAAAAGCATCCCACTTTCATCAATTTTAAAATCTGGTGTGTGGTGTGGGAATGATTCTGTATTTCCTTTGGTCATTCCACCTAAATAAAAATAAAATCCAGGTACCAGTTCTTGAAAATATGAGAAGTCTTCCCCAATAGTTTCTGCCTTTATTTGTTTCACATGGTCATCGCCGGCTACTTTTTTAAGTGACGGCAACATTTTTGACACCAATTTATGGTCATTATATGTAATAGCTGTTTCGTTTGTGGATGAAAAGGTGGCACTTCCACCATAAGCTTTGGCTATGGTTTCCGTCATTTCGGCCATACGTTTTAAAATATGAGCTTTCATGTTAGGGTCTAAGGTTCTAATAGTGCCAATCATTTCGGCTGATTCAGGAATGATATTAAATCGCACACCACTGGTGATTTTGCCAACACTAATTACTGCCGCCTCATTGGTTAATTCACTTTCGCGACTAATGATAGTTTGCAAACCATCTATTATTTTCGCGGAAATCAAAATGGGGTCAACACCATTCCAAGGCTCTGAGCCATGGGTTTGCTTGCCCTTAACGTTAATAACAAAGCGTTCCACTGCGGCCATGGCACCGCCTGGCTTAAAGTGGATTTCACCAACAGGAACACCCGAACGTATGTGTAGCCCAAAAATGGCATCCACTTTAGGGTTTTCTAAAACACCTTCTTTAATCATTAATCGAGAGCCTCCTTCTTCTCCCGGTGGCGGACTTTCCTCGGCAGGTTGAAAGATAAATTTAACCGTTCCATTAATCTTATCCTTGTTTTTTGAGAGGATTTCTGCAACACCCATCAAAATAGCCGTATGTGCGTCATGTCCGCAGGCATGCATCACGCCGGTTTCCGTATTTAAAAATGTGGTTTTAACTTCACTTTTAAAAGGCAAATCGTTTCTTTCTGAAACAGGCAGGGCATCAATATCCGCTCGAAGCGCGATAACCTTACCGGGTCGGTTTCCTTTTAAAATTCCAACTACTCCTGTGTGTGCTACTCCCGTTTGCACTTCAAGCCCTAAAGATTCTAAATGTTTTGCAATTTTTTCAGCAGTTTTAAACTCTCTGTTGGACAGTTCGGGGTTTTGATGGAAATGGCGTCGCCATTCAATGATTTTAGGCTCAATGTCTTTAAATTGATTTTCTAAGCTGTTTTGTCCGTGAAAGTTAAATGTTCCTAGGAAAATTGAAAATATTAGTAGAAATCTCATGCTTGTATTTGAAATTGGATGTTTAAAGATATTCAAAAATTAACAAAGCCAAAGCCATCGGTTAATTGTTTATAATTATTAATAAATCTGCCAAGCTAAACGTGCAACAATGGTTATTTTTATGCTTTTAAAATTGCAAAGACCTTGGAAAAATATTTAAGCCAGTTAAATGATGCACAATTGGAGCCTACTACCCAAATTGATGGCCCAATGATTGTAATTGCAGGTGCTGGTTCGGGAAAAACGCGCGTGCTTACTTATAGAATTGCTTATATGATGAGCAAAGGCATAGACCCTTTTAACATTTTGGCGTTAACCTTTACCAACAAGGCTGCCCGAGAAATGAAAGAGCGTATTGCAACCATTGTAGGCGCTAGCGAAGCCAAAAATTTGTGGATGGGTACATTTCACTCCGTGTTCGCCAGAATTTTGCGTAGTGAAGCCGACAAGTTGGGCTATCCGAGTAATTTTACCATTTATGACACCCAAGATTCTGATAGATTGATTGCCTCAATCATTAAAGAAATGAATCTTGACAAGGATGTTTACAAATACAAGCAAATTCGTTCGAGAATTTCATCTTATAAAAACAGTTTAATAACTGTTCGTGCTTATTTTCAAAATCCGGAACTAATTGAAGCCGATGCCATGGCACGCCGACCCCGAATGGGTGATATTTACAAGGAATATGTAGAGCGTTGCTTTAAGGCTGGAGCCATGGATTTTGATGATTTATTATTGAAAACCAATGAACTGCTTACCCGTTTTCCTGATGTTTTAATGAAATACCAAAATCGATTTAAGTACATTTTGGTTGATGAGTACCAAGACACCAACCATTCACAATATTTAATCGTTAGGGCGCTTTCCGATAGGTTTCAAAACATATGTGTGGTAGGTGATGATGCCCAAAGTATCTATGCGTTTCGTGGGGCAAACATTAATAACATTTTGAATTTTCAAAAGGATTATGATGATGTGAAGGTATTTAGATTGGAACAGAATTACCGTTCCACCAAAAACATTGTAAATGCCGCAAATTCAATCATCGATAAAAACCAAACCAAACTTGAAAAAATAGTTTGGACCGCCAATGATGAAGGCTCGAAAATAAAGGTAAACCGTTCTTTAACCGATGCTGATGAAGGGCGCTACGTGGCCAGTACCATTTTTGATAATAAAATGAATCATCAGCTAAAAAATAGCGATTTTGCCATTTTATATCGAACCAATGCGCAGTCGCGTTCCATAGAAGATGCCTTGCGTAAACGTGATATTCCATATAGAATTTATGGTGGCTTATCATTTTACCAACGAAAAGAAATAAAAGATGTACTGTCGTATTTGCGATTGGTCATCAATCCTGCCGATGAGGAAGCTTTAAAGCGTGTCATTAATTTTCCACCACGTGGTATTGGTCAGACCACTGTTGACAAACTGATTGTTGCCGCAAATGGCTATAAAAAAACCATTTTTGAGGTGATGAAAAGCATTGACAAAACCGAAGTTAATGTTAATTCTGGTACAAAAACCAAGCTTCAGAATTTCGTCACGCTTATTGAAAGTTATCAGGTTTTAAACCAAACTGCCGATGTTTTTGAACTGGCTGAACACGTTGCACGAACCAGTGGTTTAATTCGGGAATTCAATAAAGATGGAACGCCAGAGGGCGTAACCCGAATGGAAAATATCGAGGAACTTTTAAATGGTATGAAGGATTTTGTTGAAGGACAAAAAGAAGTGGCCGATGCCACGGGTTCTTTGGCTGAATTTTTAGAGGATGTGGCGCTAGCAACCGATTTGGACAATGATAAAGACGATATTGATAGGGTAGCGTTAATGACCATTCATTTGGCAAAAGGGTTGGAATTTCCATATGTGTACATTGTTGGGTTGGAGGAAGATTTGTTCCCCAGTGCCATGAGTATGAACACGCGCAGTGAATTAGAGGAGGAGCGAAGGCTGTTTTATGTGGCTTTAACTCGCGCCGAAAAACAGGCCTATTTAACATATGCTTTGTCGCGTTACCGTTGGGGAAAATTGGTGGATTCTGAGCCTAGCCGTTTTATTGAAGAAATTGATGATGAATATTTAGACATTGTAACGCCCATTGAAGAACGTCGATTTAACCCAATGTTGGATGCCGATATTTTTGGTGATGTAGAGCCAAACAAGATTAGATACAAGCCAGCAAAACAACCGGTTTTTAATAAAGGCAAAACAAAAAGTGAGCCCGAAAAATTTCAGGTTTCTACCCCTAAAAAACTAAAACCTTTGACCCAAACCAACGGAAACACCAATTTGTTTGACAGTAAATTGGCCGTGGGCAATACCGTAAAGCACATTAGGTTTGGCACGGGCGAAGTCTTAAAAATAGAAGGCACTGGTGCCGACACGAAAGCCGAAATTAAATTTCAGCATGGTGGGGTTAAAAAACTGTTGTTGCGTTTTGCGAAGTTGGAAGTTGTTGGGTGATGAGTTGATAATTTAGAAGAAAATAAAATTAGCTGTAATTGTGGTTACATAATGTTGTTATAGTGTTTTATTCTTCTTTAAATTCCGATTTGTATAATTCCAAATACTTTGAAGTTAGAAGACTGATTTCCTTTTTCTTTTTTAATTTAAAGTCAGTATATGTAATTAGAAATGGTACAATGAAAAATGGAATAGGTAAAATCCAATTTTCATAAGCCAATGAAATAAGAGAGCAAACTATTCCAATTCCGATTGCAATTTTTATTAATATGTTCATTGGAAACTTAAAGTCAAAAAATAATTCAAATTTGTTGTCATTATTCAAAATTCCGATTATTCTATAATTTCCTCCTGAATTGAAGATGCCCCGCTTTCTATATAATTCAATTCTATTCGGACTGATATTCCCGTGGTAAAATCCGTTAAGAATTAATTTGTTTAGAATGTGAAATGATTTTTCGTTATTAGAAATGGTTTCAGTCATTTTTTAAATGATACAACAAAATCAGAGCGACCAAATACGCACTAACTTTGAGTTTTGCAATAAACTACAAATTATTTTTATGTGATGTAGCTATAGTTTTTTTAATGTTATTTTCGGTTTGAATATGATCCCCTTGCAAGCATTCAGACTTTCATTGAATTTACTATTTTCCTCAGCATTAAAATCGGTTTTATAGGTTTCGAATCCTTTTTTTGAAACCTCAAAATTTGCATAACAGTAAACAAATGGTAAATCAAGAGGTGTGAGAAACCAGTCAATTTTAGATTTTTCGGTAAGTTCGAAATTCCCATTTAAGTCAGTCATGACAGTTTGTGATTTATATTGGACATATTCATTATGTCCATATTCTTCGTTTTTTATCTCATTTTCTTCAATTCGAGAGACTGTCGCATTTTGAATCGGTTTTCCATTTTGGTCAACTACCTGTCCAGTTATTTTGGGTACATATATGACTTTTTCAGGACGAAAAAACATTCCAATCAAAAATAATAGAACGCAAATCAAAATAATATCTCCGATCTTTTTCATAAATTTTAGCTAACGGTTTAACTTTGGTTTCGTTACGTGAAAATCTGCAAGGATTTTCCGCTGTAAACCGAAGATAGCAAATTTGCGAGGACTTTCCGAAAGGAAAGTTAGAAGCAATAAGCTATAGCTGTTATTGACTGTAGTTGTTTTACTCAACTTATAGTTATAATTCCAATGGAACCAATAGATTCCCATTTTCCATTTTTAAATTCATAAACATCAATTCCGTCGTAAGCACATAGCAAACCACAATAAAAACTTGTGTCGAAAAAAGCATATTTTTTATTTCTCGAAAACAATGGAATTGTCAAATCATAAATTCCGTAATAGTCGTACTTTTTTTCATTTGTTCTAATGTCGCTTTGAAGATAGTCAGAGACATCTTTTATTATATTATCGGAAACATTGTCAAGTTTTAGTTTATTAAAATCTAAAATCAATTTTTTTTTCGTTGAATGTTGACTAAAAATATAATCTATATCAGATTTGGTTAAAATTTCAGACATCTTTTCGTCTGTACTTTGTTCAGTAAGAGGTGTTAGGATTTCTATCCAATAATCCGAATTATTTTTTAAATCTGGGTATTCTAATATTTTACTTTCGATAATTGTCTTGTCTTCTAAAACATCGTTCAAAAAATTGTAATAGTCAGATTCCGTTATTTCAATTATAGGTTCTTCTATTAATTTGTTCGTGGAAGTTAAATCCTTTTCTTTTTCAATTTCGCCTTTTTGCTTGCACGAAACTAAAATTAAAAGACAAAGTATTAAAGGAAGCAGATTTTTCATAATTACAGGCAACCGAAGGATAAGAATAATTCTAAGTTAACAATAAAATTTAATTATACTTTTATAGCAATCTACTTCACCATACAAACCGAATTGATATGCCCCTCACCATCATATTCCTTTACGCTATTGTTAGGATCTACCATCCATTCACCATCTACAATAAATTTGTAATGGTGTTTACCACCAGAAAGCGGGATGACATATTTCCAGCCGTAATCCATTTTGCGCATCACTAGCTCGTGTTCATCCCAATTGTTAAACGAGCCTGCAAGTACCACTTTTTGGGCATTTGTATAACCTCTTAACTTAAAGGTGGTGTATTCCTTGATGTTTATAACAGAGTTGAATTCATCAAACTCGTTTCTTGTTTTGTAGGGGTTGTCGGGGTCTTCCATCCATTGCCCATCAACAATATAGCGGTATTGGTAAATGTCGGGTTTCATTTGTAAGGTCAGTTCCCAGCCATATTCTGTTTTGTTCATTTTAAACAGGTTTTCATCCCATTTATTAAATGAACCGGCCAAGATTACCTTTTTGGCATTTTTAAAGCCCTTAAGTTTAAAACTGGCGTTACCATTTTCGCTAGGGTAGGCCGTGTACATTTTCAGGTTGTAAACCCCATGCATGCGCATGCCATTTTTGGTGGCCTTGGCAATATTAGGGTCTTTTTTTGAAGGCTCTGCCCAATAGGCATTGTTGATGACGTACTTGAATTCCCATGAGAATTCATCGGTGAAATCATGTATGCTTTTTCGTAGTTGATAGGTGTGGTTGCCTATCTTTTTCATTCTCCAATTGTCTCTAGACCATAAATTGAACTCACCCGAAACCACAACGTTTTCAATATCCAAATCATTAAAATCTACCACTTGCCCTGTGTATTCTTGGGTGAATTTTGAATATTCGAGAGCATCAAAAGTAAACACCACGGTATCGCCTTCAATTTTATAGCCTTTTAGCTCGTCGTTTTGCCCGAAAGCATAAAAACCAATAAAGGTGAGGATTATAGTGGCCGTATATAAAATAAGCTTTTTCACTGATGGTTTAACGGATAATCTATAAAGTACAATTTTTCTTTTTGATAATTTATGATGGTTCGTTTTTGGGCAAAAAATTCATAGCCTAAAATGCCGTCCAAATTGGTGCCGAAAGCTTCGTTCATTCTGTTTAAATTGGTCAAAACGGTTAGCATTGGGCCAAAATATATTTTTTTGTTTAGTTTTACTCGGTGCAATTTTCCTGCCAAAACTTCAACTTTTCTGTTGTTTATTCCAGAAAGCCGCATACGTTTTTTTGGAATAAAATACTTCAATACCGTTTTGGGCACACTTTTGTTTATTTGGTTAAACTCGGCTGCCGAGTCGATACCCAATCTAACGTTTTGGTTGTTGATTTGCCCGTTCACCACAATGGTATGGTTAACCAACTTAAAATCCACACTGTCAACTATCCGTTCCAAATATACATGATTATTGAATTTGTTGCCTGCTTTATCAACTTTGTTAAGCGTAATTTGGTTGAGGTGCATATCTATAAAGACTTCGTAATCTTTCAGGATGTTATAGCCAATAACACCTAAAAGTTTTATTTTTTTACTTTTTTCTATATGTGACAAATCAATGACATCCGAATTCTTATTTTCCAATTTGAAATTCTGTAAAACAAATTCCTTGATGTGTTTTTCATAGGAATCCTCAACGGAATGCATAATTCCAGATGATGAGGCATTCTTTTTTTGATGTTCGTATAAATTGGAAAAATGGACTTTGTTGAGTATCATGGTTTCCGAACCGGTATCGATGATAAAATTACCTTCTTGGTCAAAAATTTCAGCTTTTACAACAATCAGGTGGTCTACCAACTTAAACGGAATACGGGTGGTATAGGGATTTAAAACCTCAGCATTTGAAAAATGAATGGGTGGATTGACTCCATTAAAAGCCCAGGAACATTGAAATCCAAGGAAAAGAAAAAATATAAAGGTCAGTTGTCTTAGCATAAATTAAAGACTAGCTAGAAGACAAATTGTTACAGGTCAATTTGTTAAAATTGAGTTATAAAAAATGTATGCAGGGGATTGTTATAACTGGGAATTAAAACATTATTAATTAAAATGTATTTACTTTGTAAGCTGAAAAGAAGTTATGCTGTATGTCTGAATTTATCAGGATTTACGAAGAAAATCCAAACCCGAAGGAAATTGAAAAGGTAGTTCGTGTTTTAAAACGGGGTGGATTGGTCATATACCCAACCGACACGGTTTATGGTTTGGGTTGCGATATTACCAATATTAAAGCCTTGGAGCGTGTGGCCAGAATTAAGGGTGTTAAACTTGAGAAATCCAATTTTTCATTCGTATGCCACGATTTAAGCAATTTAAGTGATTATGTGAAGCAGATTGACACGTCAGTTTTTAAAATATTAAAACGGGCGCTTCCTGGTCCTTATACGTTTATTCTTCCGGGGTCTAATTCTCTGCCAAACCCATTTAAGAAAAAAAAGACTGTTGGTATTCGCATCCCGGCAAACAACATTGCTTTAGAAATTGTAAAGCAGTTGGGAAACCCCATAATATCTACTTCAATTTATGATGAGGATGAAGTTTTGGAATATACCACAGACCCAGAGTTGATTCTTGAAAAATGGGATAATTTGGTCGATTTGGTCATAGATGGTGGTTACGGGGGCAACGAGCCTTCAACAATTATTGATTTATCTGAAAATGAGCCCATTATTGTTAGAGAGGGTAAAGGTAGCTTGGAGATTTTCTAATTCTCTGAAGGCTGGTGTTCTAATTTTTAACTCCATTGGCTTTCAAAAATATATTATTATACTCTTAAATTTATTGGCAAAAACACGATATTTGCTTTTACACTAACCAAAAATAAAAGAGAATATGGCAATGAATAAAAACACAATATTGGCTTGGGCAACAGTCTTAATGATAATCATGGGTGTTGTATTGATTCTTATGGGGGCGTATAGATATGACGATGTTGCCGGATGGGGTTTTGCTACAGTTGGTATAGGTTTTTTCGCCATTGCATGGGTGTTTAATGCCCTAAAGGGAAGGGTTTAGCCATCTGAATTTAATCATGATAACTTACCCTTTTATTGCCTTAAAATCTCTGTTAATCTAAAAATCTAATTCGCTAATTATCTGATAAATGAGTGACGACAAGAAAATAATTTTCTCAATGTCTGGTGTTACCAAGACATTTCAAAGCGCCAATACACCAGTTTTAAAAAATATATATCTAAGCTTTTTCTATGGAGCCAAAATTGGTATTTTGGGGCTTAATGGTTCGGGTAAATCCACGCTATTAAAAATTATTGCTGGCGTTGATAAAAATTATCAAGGCGATGTGATTTTTCAACCAGGTTACAGTGTGGGGTATTTAGAGCAAGAACCGAAGTTGGACGATGAAAAAACCGTGATAGAAGTTGTTCGCGAAGGTGCTGCTGAAACAGTTACCATTCTTGACGAATACAACAAAATCAACGATATGTTTGGGTTGGAAGAAGTGTATTCCAATCCAGATAAAATGGAAAAGTTGATGAACCGTCAGGCAGAGCTTCAAGATCAAATTGATGCTGCCAACGCCTGGGAACTTGATACCAAATTGGAAATTGCCATGGATGCCTTGCGCACCCCTGAAGGTGATAAAAAAATTGGTGTGCTTTCTGGAGGAGAACGTCGTCGTGTGGCCTTGTGTAGATTATTGTTGCAAGAGCCAGATGTATTATTGTTGGATGAGCCGACCAACCATTTAGATGCCGAATCTGTACATTGGTTGGAACATCATTTGGCGCAGTACAAAGGAACAGTAATAGCCGTTACCCACGATAGGTATTTCTTGGACAATGTGGCAGGCTGGATTCTAGAATTGGATAGAGGTGAAGGCATTCCATGGAAAGGTAATTATTCATCTTGGTTGGACCAAAAATCCAAACGTATGGCTCAAGAAGGTAAAGCTGCTTCAAAACGTCAAAAAACATTGGAACGTGAGTTGGAATGGGTTCGCCAAGGTGCCAAAGGACGGCAAACTAAACAAAAAGCACGTTTGAAAAACTACGACAAACTATTGAGCCAAGACCAAAGGCAGCTTGATGAAAAATTGGAGATATACATTCCTAATGGCCCACGGTTGGGAACCAATGTGATTGAAGCCAAAGGTGTTAGCAAAGGTTATGGCGATAAGTTGTTGTATGAAGATTTAAACTTCAACTTACCGCAAGCTGGAATAGTTGGTGTTATTGGACCTAATGGTGCCGGTAAAACTACAATTTTCAGGATGATTATGGGTGAGGAAATACCTGATAAAGGTGAATTCATTGTTGGTGAGACAGCCAAAATTGCCTATGTGGACCAAAGCCATTCCAACATAGATTCAGAAAAAACCATTTGGCAAAACTTTAGCGATGGGCAAGAACTTATTTTGATGGGTGGTAAACAAGTGAATTCCAGAGCTTATTTAAGTCGTTTTAATTTCAGCGGAAGCGAACAAAACAAAAAAGTAAATTTACTTTCAGGCGGTGAGCGTAACCGACTCCATTTGGCCATGACGCTAAAAGAAGAAGGTAACGTGCTGCTCTTAGATGAGCCTACTAACGACCTTGATGTAAACACGTTACGTGCATTAGAGGAAGGTTTGGAAAACTTTGCGGGCTGTGCAGTGGTGATATCGCACGATAGGTGGTTTTTAGATAGAATTTGTACCCATATCTTGGCTTTTGAAGGCAATAGCCAAGTTTATTTCTTTGAAGGCAGTTTTTCTGATTATGAGGAGAATAAGAAAAAACGTTTGGGCGGCGATTTGATGCCAAAACGCATTAAGTATAAAAAATTGGTGCGTTAGTTAAAAAAAATAAAAAGCCTGCATTGCAGGCTTTTTTTATGATTTATTTGAAGGTATTATTTCTTGTTGTAAATATGCCCTGAGCCTATTTCAATTTCAGAACGTTCTAATTGGTTAATTCTTTCTATGTTGGAATTGAACTCTCTTAACAGCTTTTTTCTTTCTTTAATAGTACGAGCAATAAAAAATAGCAGTATAAAAATAGGAGCAATAATAAGTAGTAATGCGGTCATGGAGGTTAAGTTTTTTAGTTATCGCCATACATGTGGCCTTCAGTAAAATCTCGGTATGGCTTTTCCTTTTTTTCTTCTTCTTCAAATTTTTTGTTTAGGGCGTCTAATTTTTCATTTTCCTTTTTAAGCTTGTATGATTTTCTAACACCTAGTAGCAGCAAAACCGCAAAAAATACGACAACAACAACAAGCATTGTTAAAATGTTAGACTCATCCACTAAAGCTAGGCTTAATGAAAAAACAGAAAAGATTTGGTTGGCAAACATTGAGGTTTAAAGTTGATTAATTTACTTATCAAATATAGTATAATTTCTCAGCTATACATTTCTGTTGTGAGAAATGTTATTCACAGTGTTATCAAAAAAGTCAAACATCGATGTAACAATTAAATGTGAAAAGATACCAATATTTAGAGCGGTTAAAATTTTGATTTAAATATTTTTTAACGAAATTGCTTGTCCGTAAAATTGTTCAACTTTAAATACAAACCATAACATGTCAGACGATTTTGATTTATTAGAAACCTCTTCAAACGAAAAAAGCGAAAAAGTAGATGTTAACTGGGGAAAAGCCATTGACACTATGAAATCTAAATTGTCGCAAGAAGACGACCCTGAAGTTCGACAAAAAATACTAAATGCCACTTTAGATGATGTAGTGCATATGGCCGAAAAGGACCGTACAACGCTTTTGGATGCCATTAAAGACTTAACTGATTATCAAGACGAAGTTGGAATTATTTTCGAAAAATTCTCCTCGCTAAATGCTACCGAGCAAAAAGTAATCGACGATGCCCAAAAAGCTTTAGAGCGCGCCAGAATTGAGTTGGAAGATGCAGAAGCCAAACCAGATACTTGGTGGAACAACCTTTGGGGGCGTAAAAGCAAAATTAAAAAAGCACAAGAAGAACTTAAAGCTGCTGAAAAAACAAGAGCTGCTGCCGATAATAAAGCAAAAGCTATGTTTCAAGAACGTATAGAGAGCGCTGATGTTCAAACTTTGTTAAGTGAGCTTTCATACAAGTCTCAAGCTGCAGTTGGACGCTTAAAAAATCGTGAGGTTGAAATTAAAGAGGTAGAAGACAAGTTACAAGACGCCATTGTTGAAGCCACAAAAAACCATACCAAGGCTTTAGAAAAGAAAAAAGAAGTCGAAGCTAAACTTGAAGAGCAATATGCTTTGTTAAAGCAAGCTAGACAAGAGCTTGAGGATATTGTGGATAAACAATCGGCTGAATATGCCCAAGCAGTTGGTAAAGTTACTGAACTTGAACAAAAAGTTGAAGAGTTGGAAGGCCTTAAAAATGCGTACACAACACTTGCTGCAAGTAAAGATAGTTTTGTGCACAAGCACAACTTAACCATAAAGGTATTGACATCGCTTCGTAGCAATTTGCAAACGCATCGTGCTAAATTAAAGAGTGATACCGAAGAGCGTTTAAAATATTATGATGGTTACGTGGTGGCATTAAAGGCGAGAACTGACCAGGAATTCGCCGCTATTTTAGAGCATTTAGGTGTAAAAACCGATGAGCATATTGGAGAAACTTTAGCATCCATGCATACGGCCAGTGCCAAAGCCCGTCAAGATATGATGGATAACATCCCTGTTCATGAAAAAGTGATGCAAGGTGTTTACAGCAGTTACGCGGAGGCTTTACAGGAAATCCGTGCCAAAGATGGTGAAATACAAAAGAATTTTGCTGAACGCTATGGCATTGATATGAAAGAGATTTTTGAGGATTATTATAAAGCTGATGCCAACAAACCTTCAGGTGAAGATGGTGAGCCCGCCGGAAAACCAAAAGCTTCAGAAGACGATTTGTTATCTTAAAATTTTGTATCAAAAGCGCTTCTGGACAAGAAGCGCTTCTTTTCTAAATCAATTTCTAATTGAACTATTAGTTTAAAAAGACATGTCCATAAATCACATAGTAACACCCTTAGATTCTGCAATTCTTGATTCTAAAGAGCAATATGTGTTTTACCATCAAATGGTAGATTTTGCTTTAAAGGAATTGATTGTCGCAGTACAAAGGCAAAAGATTTGTAACGAACAAGAAGTGTTGCTTTTTAAACAATACTGCGATTTGTTGTTGTACTCCGTTGAAGCCATGCGAATAAAATATATGTATGACGAGGAGGATAATATGAAGGTGGATTTAACCGAGTCTGGTTTTCCAAACTATTTGGAATTTCGGTATTTGTTCAATGATTTAGAATTGCGCGACGAATATGTAAGCAAATTAACGCCTATTACTGCGCTAAAAGAAGAATTTTTAGATACGCTTTTACGAAAGAAAGAACCTATTAAGAAAAGTAAACTCTTTCAGGCGGCATCGATTGTTTATTATACCTCGGTTAATAAGCAGTACATTTTTAATCGGTTTGTTCAAGGGAAAATTTTGGAAGCTCCAAAGGATTCAAAAAGTGATTTAATGACTAGTTGGAGTTTTTATGATGTGTCACACAATCGGCCATTTATCTGCTTCATGTATTTCAATTATGATGGTAACCGAATTGAAGACCATAAAGAAGAAATTTATGATGTTTTAAAAACAGTTGCGGATAGGGATATGGCTTTAGATATGATGGCACATGCCATTGATAGAAAATTACCAAAAGTATTTCCAAAGCTTATAAAACGTATTGATTTAGGCCCGTTACATAATGTTTTTGCAAAAGATGAAAATATGGTCACCCACGCCATTTTAAAAAGCATAGCTAAGAAAGAAGTGCCTTTAGAGGCTTACGCCTTATCATTAAAAACCGAAGAAGTATTGTCAAAAAGTGAATTTAAGGAAGGAGGGTTTTTCAATAAGCAGATTTTACAGCATTGGGATGATGTTTTTAAACAGAACTATGTTTTAGCACCGCATCGGGTCATCCAATTGTTATACAACAAAACGCCTGAGATTATGAACAGTTTAGCAAAACCACCAATTGAAATTGCTGAATTAAAAATTAAAAAAATATGAGGTTAAATTTCTTTTTATTGTTATCGGTATTTGCTATGATATCTTGCGATGGTAATGTTGATGAGGAGCCTAAAACTTTTACACCAAAAGGAAGTACAGATATAAACCTCGTAACGGGCATGGAAGCCCAGGCGTCTGAGTATGACTCGCCAATTATTTTAGGGAACCCTAATGTTTTTAAAAGTCAAATGGTGTTTTTTCCAAATCCGGCAATTAATTTATTGTCAATTAAATCTAATTATGTAATAACCGATATTTGGTTTGTGAAGGCAAAGACAGATAAAAAATATAAGGGCACGGATTTTTCTAAAATATTATCAAGCGATTTATACACCGAATCTGATATATCCTCAAGTGCAGAATTAAAAATTTCTGATATATCTGGAAACAATACGAACATCAATATCGAAAACCTAAGTTTTGGATATTACAGGGTTTTTGTTAAAGCCGATGGAGCTTTATTTTGGAGTAACATCTATGTTGGAAACGATATTGACATTGATGGATTAATTAGTTTTTGGAACTGATAACTATTACAATAAAAGACTTTAAAAACAAACATGGAACACAACTCAACATTCCCAATAAAACTAACCGAGCTCGATATGCTTCGAGATGAGGCAACATCATACTTAAAAAGCGTACAATGGGAGCAGGGTGCTCGAGCAAAAAACAGGGATAAAGATGGCAAGGATGAGTCAATTTTATTGTATTTGTCACGTGCCAATAACGGTACTAACGCAGCCGAAATAACATCGGTTTCAAAAACTATTTTGGCTTTAAAAAAGCGTTTATTGCCAGATTCTGTTGCCATTCCCATTTATTTAAACCAAACCCTTTTTGCCGTTCAGGAAGGCATTACGTTGGGCATTTGGATTAAAGACAGTTACTACGATGCCTCTGGGTTATCCGGTTTAAACGAAAACAAATCTGCGTTAGATACCAATGGAAAAAGGGAATACGAAAGTAAAATGCATACTGCCACGGCGTTTATGTTATTTTCCTTGGCCTATAAAATTTTAAGTGATTTAAAACCGCATGCTTCAGATGATTTAAGCGTTATGAAGCAAAAGTTTGCTGGCATTCCTGAGGTATCCTTAATGTCGCCCATTAAAGGAATTTCATGTGCTTTATTTTATTACGACAAGTATTTGGGACATCCTGAAATTATTAAGTCCGATAAGGATGTTATTAATTTTACGGTGGTATATTTTGAATCATTGATTGATGAAATTCAACTTCGAAAAAGTTCTTTAGAATATACCGAAACCATTGAAGACAGAACGTATAAACTGGAAAATTCTGAGTTTGCTATTTCTGGATGGAACAATGTTTTTGAAGGAACAGCCAAAAGCGTGGAGTTCAATAAAGTGCAGTTCGAGCAAATTGTTGGTAATCGCGATGCGAAACATTTTGCCCGGCGATTGACCGAGCGTTTATTGAGTTACGATTTTATTGCGAAGAAAAATCCGTTTCAAGAATTGGGAGGTTTTATGCCCGTTTTCATGGGTTATGGTATTCCGGGAACCGGAAAAAGTATGCTTATTGCTGCTATTGCCACTCGTTTAAAAGAGCATTGCGATACTTTGGAGATACCGTTTTTGTTTCACCCTATGCCTGATACCCTGATTTCAACCTTTCAAGGTGGTTCTGCCGAAAAAATGGTGGAGTGGATGAAACCCATGCAAGACCCAACCAAACTTATTTTCGCGCCCATTGATGATGCTGAAAATAACTTGCAAGAGCGAACTGCACAGGGTGTTTCAGCAGGTGTAAAGGAAGTTATTGGGGTGTTTTTGCGTTATACCGAAGGTGCTTATGCGGTTAATTATGGCAACAGTTCCATAGGCTTATTCACCAATTTGCCTGAAATGTTGGATAAAGCAGTGATTTCGCGTGTGCAAGGTCGATTTAAAATTGATGGGGCCAGAACGGAACACGACTTTTTAGATCAAGACCATTTATGGTGGCGGAAACTGGAAGATACCATGCCCGATTTTGTAAACATGCAAGGTCCAGAAAACTACAGTTATCTGCAAGACCAAGGTTTGGCAAAAAATATGGGGGAAATTTTGAATACCGTTGAAAAGCCAACTGAAGAACGTGTTAATGAGATTTACGATAGGGTGGAAAAGCAATTTAAGGCGAATCAGCATTTGTTTTATGCTAATTTGTATAAGGACATGCAAAAGACATTTCCGTTTTTCTCGTCGCGAGATGTTCGTAATATTCAATCGGCGATTTCTTTGCGCTTAACCGATTTTGACTTGGAAGAAGACTGGTTTGAAAACCCTGAAATCTATTTCAAGAAAGATTACGATACCAAATTCAACATGCTTCAGGAACTGATGCGCGCCAATATGAAAGGATTGGATTTTTCAGAAATTCGTCGTCAAGAAGTGGTGCGTTATTTAGACAATGTGGCCACCATTGCCGATACCGATTTTAAACGAAAAGTAGATGCTCGGATGAATCAATTAAACATAGAGACTGAAGCCAGAAAGCAATTCGAAAATGAGCAGTAAACAAATTAAAAATATTAAGAAGAAGTTACTTTCGGATAATTACTATATTCTAAACCGGGTAACTTTCGATTATTTGATGCCCAATGGAAAATGGGTAAACCAAATGCGTGAGGTGTACGATAGGGGTGATGGCGCGGGTATTTTGCTCTATAACAAGAAAAAGAAAACGGTTATTTTAACAAAGCAATTTAGGATGCCAACCTTTATGAATGATAATAAAGATGGTGTATTGGTTGAAATTGCCGCAGGAATGCTAGACAAAGATAATCCTGAAGCCTGCATTATTCGTGAAACCGAAGAAGAAGTAGGCTACCGATTAAAAGAAGTTAGAAAGGTTTATGAAGCCTATTCGTCACCTGGAGTGATGACGGAAAAAATGCACTTTTTTGTTGGAGAATACACTGATGACATGAAAGTTAATGAGGGTGGCGGATTGGATAGCGAACATGAGGATATTGAAGTTTTAGAACTGCCATTTGAAAAAGCGATTGAAATGCTAAATGCCGGACAAATTGAAGATACCCGAACTATTGTGCTGTTGCAGTATGCACAAATTCATAAGTTGTTGTAATAATGGACAAACTTAAAACAGCCAATTTATATAGAAGTGAACTCATTCCCGTTAGTGGAAAACTTGTTGAGCGGTACAACAAATGCTTGACAAAACTTGGTTTTAGCGAAACAAAACTTGATAGTTTTCATATTGACGGTGTAGGTTGGAGTCCTGAAGTTGCTGATGAAAAAAAAAACAACCACTATTTAAACAATGGTGAGGCTAATCCATGTGGCATTCTTATCACGCCTTTGCAAAAAGGAAAACCGGTTTATATGCCTACGCATACTTTTGATAGAGATATCATGAAGTTTGTGTTTAAAGTCCATGGTGAAAAAATAAAAGATGTCACCAGAGATTGTGCCATTTGTTTGGATTTCGACCAAGGTATAGATGCCTTTTACGAACCTTTAGATGTTTTAAAGTACGACAAAGTTAACGTCCACTTTCATTTAATAAATGACTTGGATAAAATCCAAAAACAGCAATTGGAATTGGTTGATACTTTTAGTCAGGGTAATAACTTTATTGATGAAGCCATCCACGAACAATTGTTGGAATCCGCCAAACAATATGGTGATTTACGATACCGCGATTTAGAATTACATGAATTGCAATACACTACAGATTCTTTTTATACAGAGTCATTTGGAGGTGTTTATGTGTTGCGTGATTTTATTACGCCTATAGTAATTTTTGAGGATGAAAAATGGTATAAAGAAGCCATAAAAGACACCAATTATGAGGTATTGATTTACCATATAGAACAGCCCGAACTTATGGACAAATTACGTGATCACATTATTATTGAATGTGATTTGGAAAAGGTTGTGAAAACAGAACGCTACGAGCGAATCAAAAAGTTTGAACTGGCAAAGTGCTTAGAAAAAACACAGCATCCTATAAAAGACATTTTAACGGATCCTATGCTTTATAAAAGCTACTTGAACAAACTTGATATGGCATCCCGTAAAAAAGTGATGAGTGTAGAGCGGTATTTGGAAAAACTTGAAGTGAGCAACGAATTTAAAATTGCTGATATAGTTGATGAAGATTTGTTTAAAGCGTTGCATCAGCCACATTCCTCTTTAAGTGCACAGCATCAAGACTTAATTTGGAAACTGTTGGTTAATATTTCACCTAAAGACGTGTTGTTTTGGTATTGGTACGATAAAAAAGGGTTTTACAAAAGTTTTCAGACTTGGGATGAATCACTTAAAGACTGGGCCATTGAAACCATTAGTAACAATATTTAAAAATTATAGACTAATTTTATAAGAGACAACTTCAAACTCAAAAAACATGACACTAGAACTCATTATTTTCATCGGCTCAATTTTATTCGGAGCATTGTTGTATTGGAGAGAGTCCCACGGAAACAAACTATACCGTTTTTTCAATAAACTTATGTACTCCAAAGAATTGCAAATGAAAGCAACCGACAAAACAGGTTTTGTGTACCAGCAAAAATTCATTGTCCGTTTGGTTTTTATTGGATTCTTATTTTTAATAGGTATTGTAGTTACGCGCTTTTTGATTCCCATTGATTTGGCAACTATTTCAATTTTTGCCTCCATGATTGTGGGAACTTTATTGGGTACCTATTTAGCAAATGTCATATTTAAATCTAGCGAGGTTATTGAACAAAAAAGTCATTCGTTGGAAGATGTAGTTCACGACACCATTGAAAAGGGAAAAGATTTTATTGAAGATTTAAAAACAAAAGATGCAAAGGAAATTGAGGAAGTAAAGCCAGATAAGCCAAAAGCCGAAGAGAAAAGTGCTCGAGAGCGTTTAAAAGATAAAGGATTGTTATGATAAAAAACTATTGGAACAAAGGCAAGAAACAAAAAACAATAACCATTATTGTTTCCATAATTTTACTTATTGCATTGTTTGTACTGCGCGATGATTATCAGCCAGCATTGCTTTTTCTACGCAAGTATATTTTTGTTATCCTGTTAAGCGGTATCGTTTTATTTTTTGGTTTACGAAAGTTTAGACGTTCTGCGAGTACAGGTGGCAGACTTGGTATTTTGGCACTTTTGGTTGTTTTTTTCGGAATATTATATGTTGTCGGTTGGCATTTTAAAATGTATGATTACATGAAAACATACAACGTTTTCAACCATTTAAATAAAATTGAAATCAACGAATTGCCCTTAACCCAAAACGAGCGCATTCAACCACTTCGAAATATTTTCTCAATGGCCAATGAAAGTGTTGGAGAAACCAAAGACGTTTCATTGCCTCATTTGGTTAGAATTGACAATGAAAACAAATGGACCATGGCTATTCAACCCACCGAAAAATATGTTTGGCAGGGTATGACCGATAATACCGAAGAAGTTTTCGCCGTGTCTAGCACAACGCCTTTCCCGAGGTTTTCAAGTGAGAATAGAATTCCAGTAACGTTCTCCATCGGTGAATCTTTAAAATTTAGCAGAAACACCTACAATGCTGTGGTGCAACGTTTCAATTTTTTTCAGTTGTTTATGCTTGAACCGAGCGATACCTATTATATGAAAAATGATTCAGGTCAATGGGTAGAAGTCGTGAGTTTGATCAAATGGAAAGGCTTCTTGTTCCCTTATCCAACTTTTGGGGGCGTTATGGTTATTGACAATGGTGAACACGATTTTAAAGATTACATGGAGCGTATTTTAATAGGAAAAGGTACTTACATAAGTCCTGAAGAGATGAAAAACCATCCGTATTTAACACGCCAAAATACGCTTGCTGAAAAAGTATCTCAGCTACAGGCAGAATCATTAAAATTTTTGGGCGGATTTAATGACCCATTGCCATGGAATATGGAAACTGCAGTGAAAATTCCACAAATGCCAAAAGACCAAAACCAACAGCCGTATGTCACGGATTTTGATTTTTCAGATACCGATGTGGATGCCTACAGCGGACTTTACCATTGGTTTGGTTTAGAACCCGTAGGCGATGAGCGAACCAGTTTAAGTTTTAGCGTATTTATTCCTGCTGACGGTACTGACAAGTTATATTACTACAACCACGCTGCCAAAAAACAAGGATATGCTGGTGTTTCGGCCATGCCTTTAAAAGTGAAGGAATCACGAAAAGAATACGATTGGTCGGCTAACACGCCGGTGGAGTTTAGACCGTACATTAAAAATATTGCAGGTAAAAAACGCATGTTTTTTATGGGTACCGTATCGTCAATTAGCGATAGGAATGCGAAACAATTTGATGGTTCTGCAACACCAGATTTGGTATTGATTGACAGCGAATACCGCGATGTGGTTTGGATTGACGTAAAACACCCGAGCCAATGGGATAAAACGGTTTACGACCAATTAAACGAAGCATGGCGCGCCAGTGAGGGTATAGGTTATTATTTTGTTGAAGAAACTAAAAACATTGATTTAGCAGATTCGGCAAAGGACACAATAAATATCGTGCCTGTTGTTGATGAAAAAGCCCTAGCTATTGAAAAACTACAAAAGCAGATTGATTCTTTAAAGGCTGTTGGTAATTAAAACAGAATAGTGTTCAATTTTTATTCACTTTGTGCCCTCATAAAATCAGTAATTAGATAAGTAATAAGCTTTCCAACTTTGTTTGCTGTTTTTTTTGTTGGTGCCGCTTCACAAATGTGTAAATAAATGGCATTTTTATGTAGGCCGAAATGATGGACAAATGTCCGTGCTTGGCTAGCAGAAAAGCCACTTGGTGTCATGGCACTGCTAGGTGTATTTTCAATGGCATCACAGTCTATTTCAATACCAAAATAATTATCACAAACATGCTCCAATGCTACTTTTAATTCGTTCTTGAATTTCAATTCGTTTCTAATTTCAAGCGCTTCAAAGGTGTTATAGCTTGTATTCTTTGATTTATCTAGGATTTTAAAAATCTTGTCGGAAGTATAATTTTCGTGAAGACCAAAAATAAAATAATTTTCCAAAAAACCTTCCGCGAAAGCGTAACTGAATCCATTTCCGCTATGTCGACCTTCTTCAGCCCTAAAATCGGAATGTGCATCAAAATTCACAACATTTATCGGTGAATTAAGCGCTAAACTACTGCCTTTAATGTTTCCGTAGGCGTTGTTGTGCCCGCCACCAATAACAATGGGTTTTTTACCAGCCGCTACAATTTGGTAAATAATATGTGACACATAGGCATCAATATTTTCGACCAATTTTCTGGCCTTCAAAATATCTTTTTTTCTGGTTGGTTTTAATTTTGACATTTCAGATAGTTCTTCTGAAAAATCTAAGTGCCCTAATATCAGTACTTTTTCAGGATGGGTAAATTCATTACTTTGGATGTTTAACAACAATTTAATGGTGGCCTCCCAAGCTTTTGAGGTGCCAATATTTCCATGGTTTGCAAATACGCCAACATCTTCTGGCAAACCTAAAATTACATGTGTAACATCCAAATTATTAAGTTGTTCGTATATATGTGAAATGCTGGTTAATATTTGAACGTGTTGACCAAATTTGGATTCACCTGAGCGTTTGTTTAATAATTTGTTACGCGTATTATTGTTAAATAAAACTAGTTTATCCATTAGAAAGCAAATGAGTTTTGATAATTAAAAATACATCATTATTTGTTTGTAGCATTATAAAATAATAGATTAAACAAAAATTAAGAAATTTAACCTTAACACACATTAAAACAACAATTATGGAAAATAACAAAAGTAACACTGGGCTTAAAGTTGCATTGGGTATTGCACTGGTTTTATTTTTAGGTACTGGTTTTTATACCATGAATTTGTACAAAAAAAGTAATGAGACACAACAAGAGCTAACTGAAGAAAAGCAGTTGGTTATGAACGATTTGAACGCTATGGCAAAACAATATGATGAAGCTATAGGTGAAAATGAAATTGCTAACTCAAACTTGGTTGAGGCCAGAGCTAGAATACAAGGTCTTATAGATTCTTTAAAAATTTCTGAAACAAACGTGAAAAGTTTGTGGAGATACAAGAAAAAATACATGTCACTTCAAAAAGAAATGGACGTACTATTGGCTCAAAACGATTCTTTAAGAGTAGAAAACTCTTATTTGGCGACTTCTTTGGATAGTACTCGTGTACGTTTGGAAGAGCGCACCATTTTTACAGATTCATTATTGGTTCAAAACAATGCTTTGGCTGAAGTTGTTGAAAACGCTTCAATTTTAGGAGCAGTAGGCCTTAAAGGTTTTGGTGTAATTGAAAGAACTTCAGGTAAATTAATCCCAACTGAAAGAGCAAGCAGAACAGATAAAATTAGAGTTTGCTTTACTGTTGCTAAAAACCCATTGGTTCCAGCTGGCGATGAAGAACTTTATGTTCAAGTTATTGACCCTAAAAACAACACCTTAGGTTTAAATGAGCAAATTCAATTTGGTGAAAAAATGTTGAATTACAGTATCATTAGTAAATTCAATTACGAAAATGCTAGCCTTAACGTTTGCGAATTTGTTACTGGAAATGGTGAGTTTGAAAAAGGACGTTATGTAGTAAACGTATTTAATGAAAAAGATCTGGTGTCTACTTCAGAGTTTACTTTAAAATAAGAACAATTTTAAAAATAAGGGTTTTGCCCGGAAGCTCCAAACAGATGTTTGGAGCTTTTTTTTTGCATTAACTTTTATGTCGAAATAATTGTTGTATGTACAACTAAACTGTTTTTTATGCAAATTGCGGATAATTTGTAAAAGGAAAGAAAAAAGATATTATTTTCGATTGCCTAAAGTATTCCATTATTATTTTTATTGGAAAAGTTTGTTATGATCAACAATTCTATAATTTTGTGATGCTTTTATCAATCCATCCAATCCGATTTTGTGAATGAATAGTAATTTCAACTTTTTAAATTCCATTGGAGAAGTTTCTGAAGAACTTTTTAAAGAACTCCAAAACATCAGTGATTTTAAAAGAATTCCCTCAAATTCACAAATAGTTAAATTACACGAAGTACCCACTAAAGTATACCTCATTGTTTCTGGTGTTGTTCGGTGTTATATATGCACGGAATCAGGCAAGGAGTTCAACAAAAGTTTTTATATGCCTACTTCTTTTATGGGGTCGTTAACGGCTTTGGTGAAAAGAGCACCTTCGGCCTTTGTTTTTGAATCTATTACCGATGTTGAAGCGTTTGAGGTAGATTACTATAGACTCATGGAATTGCACAAAAGAAGCAATGCTCTAAAATCCTTGTATAGTAGAATTTTAGAAAAGGTTTATATGGAATATGAAAAGCGCTTGGTAGATTTGATTTCTCTGGATGCTACGGGGCGCTATTTAGAATTGAGGAAGCAAAATCCTGAGATTGATGATTTGATTTCGCAGTATCATATTGCTTCTTATCTTGGCATTACACCTGTGCAATTAAGTAGGATACGAAAAAAATTAGGAGTTCATTAACATTTGTTATTTAATTATAATAAGCTAAACTATATCTTTGACTTGATTTCCTTTAACACACTAAACACGTAGAAGGATTGATAGCTAACCAACCAAGAAAACAGATGAAAGTATTTTTCATCTGTTTTTTTTTATTGGTTTTCTTGGCCTTAAATGCCATCAGGTTTTTTCTGATTGCTTTGGAGCTAGGCTATTAACTGTCAATAGAGCCTAAAACCCGTGACATAAAGCTATTCAAAGCTTCCTTTTTTGGTGTACCATCTTTGGTCATTTTATTGACCTCTAATGCACCGTACATATTTGAAATCAGTTCGCCAATAATATCCAATTCTTCATCTTTTAGCGATGGTATTTCTGTAATAGCTTCTAAGGTTTCAATAGTTTCAATTAAGAAATCTTCATCATTATCTTCAATGAATTGGGTTAAGTGTTTAATTACTGGTAATTTCATCTACTAATTCCTTTAAAACGTCAAACTTGTTGGTCTGAACTTGGTTAACAAATGCACCATTTTTAAATGTTGCAAAGGTTGGCAAATTATCTACTGTAGCCAATTTTCTTGAGTTTGGAAATTTTTCAGCATCAGCCACAACAAAGGAAATGCCTTCATTTTCAGAAGCTAGTTTTTTGAACTTGGGTTTCATTATCCTGCAATTTCCACACCATGTGGCAGAATATTGTACCACAACATTACTGTTGTTGGCAATGATTTCTTCCAAGCTATCTTGTTCTAATTCTTGAACCATATTTTTGATTTTTGGGATACTGAACACAGCAAATAATTTAAGAATATTCTCTGCATTCAGAATATAATTTATAATTAGTGAGTAGCCAAATAAGCGGCAGTTTCCTTGGCATTGGCGTTCATCGCATCTTTGCCTTCTTCCCAGTTGGCTGGACAAACTTCACCTTTTTCTTGAACATGTGTTAAAGCGTCAACCAATCGAAGGTACTCGTTTACGTTTCTCCCCAAGGGCATGTTATTAATGCTTTCGTGTTGTACAATGCCTTTTTCGTCAATAATATAGGTAGCTCTGTACGTTACGTTATCTCCCTCTAATAATACGGTACCCGTTGCCTCATCAAAAGATTCATTTGTGATGTCTAAAATGCCAAGAATTTTAGAAAGGTTTCTGTTGCTATCCGCAAGAATTGGGTAGGTTACACCTTCAATGCCTCCATTTTGTTTTGAGGTGCTTAGCCATGCAAAATGCACTTCTGGAGTATCACAAGAAGCGCCAATTACAACAGTATTACGTCTTTCAAATTCTGGTAAAGCCGCTTGAAATGCGTGTAATTCGGTTGGACAAACAAAAGTGAAATCTTTTGGATACCAAAACAATACCACTTTTTTCTTGTTATCTATTGCTGTTTCTAGAACGTTTATTTTAAAGGTGTCACCCATTTCGTTCATTGCGTCAACATTTAAATCTGGAAATTTTTTTCCTACTAATGCCATATAATTCTGTTTTTAAAGTTTGATTATTAAATTAATTCTGAGACAAAACTATGACTATAAAAAACCTAGGAAAATAGAACGCAATTATAAAATCTTATGAAGCAATAGCGTTTAAATATCGGTTGAAAAAACTATGCTTTATTTTATGAATTGCTCAAAATATTGTGTCGGAAATTATCGACTTCACAACATTGTAAAGCAAATGGCAATAATCTTGTTTAAGAGATTTTATTTTTCATTGATTAAAAGCAGCGAATTTCAATCAAGCGTTGAGATCAAAGAGTTGTGTACATTTGTATTTCAAATTTTTATTCGTAAATGGATTCATTAACACAGATAGTTTTGGGTGCTGCCTGCGGTGAAGTGGCTTTGGGAAAAAAGATTGGCAATAAAGCTCTGCTTTTTGGCGCCATTGGTGGAACCATCCCTGATTTGGATGTTTTTGTTGGAAGATGGTTGTTTCAAAACGAAATAGATTCTATGGCGTTCCATAGAGGGTTTATGCATTCGTTGGTATTTGCGGTTTTGGCGGCCTTTGTTTTGGGATATTTGGTTTATTGGCTATACAATACCCGGAAACGAAAGGGAAGCACATCTAGGAAAGATTGGATTTGGCTGTTCTTTTTGTCCATTTTCACCCATCCACTTTTAGATAGCTTTACACCTTACGGCACACAATTGTTTCTGCCTTTTTCCAATTACCGTGTTGCCATTAATAATATTGCTGTTGTAGACCCTATTTACACTTTGCCTTTTTTGTTGTGTTTGGTAGTTGTTATGTTTTTTAGACGAACAAGTGCAAAGCGAAAATTTTGGAATAAAATGGGGATTGCCATAAGTTCGATTTACATGCTTTTAACCTTGGTTAATAAGGTTTATGTGAATCATGTTTTTAAAAAATCTTTGGAAGAAAATAAGATTTCCTTTAGTCGATTCCAGACCCAGCCATCCATTTTCAACAATATATTATGGTATGGCATAGCCGAAGGAGAAGATGCCTATCATGTTGCTTTTTACTCGTTATTGGATAAAAGCAATCAATTTTCAGATTGGCAGCAATTACCAAAAAATCATGAACTCGTACCGATGGAAAACAAGGATATAAAAACTTTGTCCTGGTTCAGCAATGGGTATTACAATATTATTCCTTTGGATACAGTTGGTCAATTTCGGTACAACGATTTGCGATATCCGTTGCTTAATGCTGAGGACCCTAATTCTTCGATATTTAGTTTTACCATCTACAAAGATGAAGACCGCTGGAATATCCTTCCATTTGAAGGAAAACCACCATCTAGTGAAGATTTGTCAGTCTTTTGGCGACGAATAAAAGGAAAACAAGATTAAGCCATTACTTTTTCGAAAATGTTTAGCTCAACCATGCATTCATGCATCATTTGGTAAGTACGTTCAATATCTGCGTCCAATCCAATAGAAAAACGAATCAGTCCATCGCTTAAACCCATTTCCTTTTGCTCTTCTTCTGGGATTTCAGAAGAGGTAGATGTTCCTGGAGCGCTGAACAGAGTTTTGTAAAACCCAAGGCTAACGGCCAAATAACCCAGATTTCTGTTTTGCATGAGTTCCATGAGTTCATTAGCCTTTTCCAAAGAGCCAACATCAATGGTTAGCATGCCACCAAAGCCGTATTCGGGGTTCATCATTTTTTTGAACAGATTGTGCGAAGGATGTGATTTTAACCCGGGGTAAACCGTTTTCAAACCATCGGCTTCAAACTTTTCAGCCAAAAACAGGGCATTTTTACTGTGCTGCTGCATTCTAACATGCAAGGTTCTCAGGTTTTTTAAAATGGATGCCGCTCTCAAGCTGTCCATTGTTGAGCCTAAAAGCATTGAAGCACCATCATTTACATTGCGTAACTCGTCAATAAAATCTTGGCTGCCACAAACCACACCGCCAACCGTGTCGCTAGAGCCATTTATGAATTTTGTTAGACTATGGATAACAATATCAGCCCCTAACACAGCTGGTGATATAGATAATGGTGAAAACGTGTTATCAACTACCAATTTTAATTGATGTTTTTTGGCAATCTTGGCCAAAGCTTTAATATCGGCAACTTCCAAAAGGGGATTGCTAACGGATTCACAATACAAAATTTTGGTCTTTTTTGTAATGGCGGCTTCAACTCGTTTTAAATCTGTGATATCGACAAACGTTGTTTTAATGTTGAAACGGGGCGTGAAATTCTTAAAGAAGGCATAAGTACCACCATAAATGGTTCGGCTAGAAATAATATGGTCGTTCGCACCGCACAATTGCAATATTACAGCTGTAATGGCACCCATACCAGAGGCTGAAACATTAGCTGTTTCGGTGCTTTCCATGGCCGCTAAGGCTTGTCCCAAATATAGGTTGGAAGGTGAGGAGTGACGGGAGTACAGGTAGCACCCGTCTGCATTGCCTTCAAAAGTGTCGAACATGGTTTTAGCAGACAAAAATGTGTATGTTGAAGAGTCTGAAATAGAAGGATTAACACCTCCAAATTCGCCAAAATATTGTAAATCTTGAATGTTGTTTGCAGGTTTAAAGGGCATAATTGTTTTATTTTAAGTTTTAGTAAATTTAATCACTTATAGAATTATTTGCAATCATTATTAAAAATTGTAGAATATAAAACTATATAAAATAATAAATTAAGAATATTTTTCTATATTTATAAAAATAAACAGTTTGGCAATGAAAATTTTTCATCTATGATATTTGATGCAACAGATAAAAAGTTACTAGATTATTTACAATCAGATAGTAAGCAAACGAACAAAGAATTGGCCAATAAATTGGACCTTTCTGTTACAGCGGTTTATGAAAGGATTAAAAAGCTTGAAAAGGAAGGCTATATTGATGGCTATACCGTTTTGTTGAACAAGGAAAAAATCGATAAAAACTTCATGGTTTTTTGCCATGTGAAACTATTGCAACACAGCCAAGAATATGTAGTTAGTTTTGAGAAAGAAGTAAAAAGCTTAAAGGAAGTGCTTGAATGTTATCATATTAGTGGCGATTACGATTACCTATTGAAAGTATTGGTTAAAGATATGGCTGCTTTTAGGGAATTTATGGTAAAAAAATTGACCACAATCAATCATATCGGGAGTACCCACAGCATGTTTGTAATCAATGCTGTTAAAAATACCACTGTTATTGATTTTTAAATGCAGTCAAACGGTTTTAAAATATTAGAGTTTCTGGTTGCCTTTATTTTAGTTCCGGTTAGCTTCGTTTTTGATTATCCACATTATTTGAAATTAGCTGTTGGGTTTTTAGGGTTTCTTTATGTTTTATTTGTTTTGCTGAAAGTTGAAAACGAGAAATTTGAAATTTCAAAAGCCATTGATTGGCCAGGATTTTGGAAAGAAACATGTTCAAAATTAATTTTAGTTGGAGTTGTTACGACATTATTTGTTTGGCTAACACATCCAAATGCTCTTTTTTCTGTCCTAGTTCACAAGCCTTTCTTATGGTTTTTGTTGCTATTTGTTTACAGCATCTTTTCAGTTTATCCTCAAGAATTGATTTACAGAACATTTTTCTTTAGACGGTACAGTCATTTTTTTAAAAACGAAAAGGTATTGGTTTTTATAAATGCCATAATGTTTTCTTTAGGACATCTGTTTTTTTGGAATGTTTTAGTGATTGTTTTAACATTTTTAGGGGGAGTGCTTTTCGCCTTTACGTTCTATAGAACAAAATCAACGCTTTTAGTATCAATTGAGCACACTTTATATGGATGTTGGTTGTTTACGGTTGGGATGGGTGCTATGTTGGGATTTCCAACATGATGTTTATATAAATCGTACAGTATGAAATCTTTTTATTATTTTAGACCAGCTATTATTAACCACTAAACTAACCAACATGAAAAAACTCAGTTACATTATTTTAGGATTTATTATCGGAGCAGTTTTGACCTATTATTTTTGTCCAAGAAATTGCGAATTGCCACCTCTTGAAACCAAAATTGTTAAACCCAAAGGAGTTATATCTGTCGCTGAGGCTAAATCACTAAATGATAATTGGACAAGATATAGAAAGGCTGCGGTTGATTCGGCTGCACAAAAGCAAGGCAGGGATAAAGACGATCGTTCAGTTTATTGGGACTTAAAAGATGTTGAAGATTATTTGGGCTACGCAAAGCATTATTCAGATAGCATAGGGTATGACATGACTGGAATAAGGGTTTATCTTGGAGTTTATGGTCAAAATGCTGGACAGAGTAAAAAAGATTTAACCACTATGTTTATAGTGCCTACAGGCAAGAAAAACAATTCAACAGCCAATAGCTTAAACTTTAACTTAGTGCAAGGCAATGGCAATATTCCAACACCACCACTAAACCAGGGAACAGGTGGAGAAAATGGTTATGATTAATAGTCTTCTGTGATAGAGTTTCTTTTAAAGCATTATTCATTTTCAACCTACACGTTAGAGTTTTTAGCTGCTATAACGGGTCTTTTGTGTTATAAAAAATATAGAAACTCTGTTGCAAAATATTTTATATGGTTTCTGTTGCTTGTTGCCATTTCAGACACACTATGTTTCTATACATTTTTCGTAAACCCTAATAGGGCGCTGTACTTTTTAATTGGCACCAAGGTTGAAAAAAATCACTGGTGGTCTACGTTGTATTGGGATGTTGGGGCAATTGTATTCCTTTGTTTTTTTTATTATAAAATTTTAAAAACTGTCTTATTCCAAAACATTGTAAAAGTAGCGGGTTACTCATTTCTGTTTTTCTCTGCGCTATATATTGGGTTAAATTGGGAGCAATTCTTTTTTCAATTTTTTGAAGTTTTTGATTTGTTGGGAGCTGCAATTGTTTTTATGTGTTCTATGTTTTATTTTATGGAAATTTTAACCAGTGATAAAATCTTGGTATTCTATAAATCAATATATTTTTATATTACTGTCACAATTTTTATTTGGTGGTTGATTATTACACCATTAACATTTTACGATGTATATAATACCTACGAAGTTGGCAAACCGCCTAACGATTTAAACTTTCGTAAATTGCGAAGATTGGTATATTTATCGGCCAACATCTTTATGTATTTAACTTATACTTTTTCCTTTTTATGGTGCAGACCAGAGAACGATTAGCCAGCACGGCTTCAGAGCGTTATTTGTTGATTTATATGATTGCCGTTTTGGTGATTGTAACAGCTTTGGTGGTCATTTTTTTTATTGTCTTTTTAAAGCGAAAGAACAAATTACTACAAGAAAAAATGGAGCAACAAAGGGCATTCGAAGCAGAAATTGCTCTCGCACAAACCGAAACCCAAGAACAAACCTTAAAAAATATTGGTTGGGAGTTGCATGATAACATAGGGCAATTATTGTCGTTTGCCAACATGCAATTAAGTATTTTAAAAATGCAAATGGCTGAGGATATCAAAGAGAAATTTAAAGATACCTCAGACGCCTTAAAGGAAGGTTTAGCTGAAGTTAGGGCGCTTTCAAAAACCTTGAACAATGAAGTGGTTTTAAACAATGGTTTTGAAAAATCAATAACAAATGAGTTGAATCGGCTTAAAAAGATGAAATTTGAATCAGCCGAACTTAAGATTATTGGAGAGAAAGTTGATTTTTCACAAAGGAATCATGAAATTATACTTTTTAGGATTCTTCAGGAGTTTTTGTCAAATTCGGTTAAATATTCCGAAGCAAAAAATATTGAGGTCACTTTAGATTACCAACCTAATTTATTGTTGATTAAGGCAAAAGATGATGGCAAAGGCTTTGATGTTAATGATATAGAAAAAGGTTCGGGACTTATTAACATGAAAAGCAGGTCATCATTGATCAATGCTGAATTGGACTTAACTTCACAACCCAATGAAGGTGTAATGCTATTGCTTAGATATCCTTTGTTCAATTCATAATTTCAATAAAACATAAAACCATTTTCTTTTGGGTTTTTAAGTTGGTTTTATTTGCGTTTTGTAATTTTACACACTTTTAATTTACAAAGCTCATGCAAATAACAAAGGAAGAATTTTTAGCAAGAACAAAGGTCATCAGTAAAAATACCTTATTGGAAACTTTACAGATTGAGTTTGTGGATTTTGGTGATGATTTCCTTATTGCTAAAATGCCCGTAAACTCGAGAGTGCATCAGCCCGATGGCGTGCTTCATGGTGGCGCTACCGTTGCCTTAGCAGAAACTGTTGGTAGTTTTGCCGCCGAACTACTTTTTAATTTAAATGATGTTTTTGTTCGTGGTATAGAAATTTCCGCCAATCATGTAAAAAGTGTTAAAGCTGGTTTTGTATTTGCAAAGGCTAAGATTGTCCACAAGGGAAGAACGACCCAAATTTTTGATATACGCGTTACCGACGAAGCCGATAACCTAATATCACTATGTAAATTAACCACCATAGCCCTTCCAAAATCGAAATAAGCATTGATGACTTCTAAGGATTTTTTCGAGTTTGTTTCAACTCAATACAAAAAGCAATTGCCATTTGTCGTTTACAGAAAGCCCAACAGGGAAGACGTTAAGGCGATGCTTCAAAAAACGGATGATTTATATTTGATTGAAGATTTTACGCAAAGAGGATTTGTTTTTTCGCCCTTTGATGATATCGAACCTTCAATTTTAATCCCGAAAGAACATTCAGAAATTATTGCTGTTTCATCCGTCCCAACAGTGGACGTTGAGGCACGGGAACTAAAACCATCTTCTGAAGAAAATGGAAAAGAAAACCATGTCAACCTTGTAAAAAAGGGCATTGAAGCCATTTCTGAAGACAAATTCAAAAAAGTGGTGCTTTCAAGAAAAGAAACCGTTCAACTTAAAGAAAACAATCCCATTGAAATTTTCAAAAGACTCTTAAGCAGCTATAAATCGGCTTTTGTGTATTGTTGGTACCACCCAAAAATAGGTATTTGGTTGGGCGCAACACCAGAAACATTGATTAAAATTGAAGGTAGCCAATTCTCCATCATGGCATTGGCCGGAACCCAAAAATATGAAGGTTCGTTGAATGTGCTTTGGCAGGAAAAGGAAAAACAGGAACAGCAATATGTAACCGATTTTATTTTAGAGAACCTAAAACCTTCTGTTGAAAGTCTTAAGGTTTCTGATGTTGAGACCGTAAAGGCTGGAAACCTGGTGCATTTGCGCACAATGATTAGCGCACAGTTGAAAAAAGGCATTCCGCTAAAAGAAGTAATTGATGCACTCCATCCAACACCAGCAGTTTGTGGTTTGCCAAAGGATGTTGCAAAGCAATTCATTTTAAAGCACGAAAATTACCACCGTGGTTTTTATACAGGTTATTTGGGCGAACTTAATCTGGATAAATCAATTAAACCGCGTTCTGGAAGAAGAAATATTGAAAACAGAGCCTATGCCTTTTCAAAACAAAGTACCCAGCTTTATGTTAATTTGCGTTGCATGCAAATTCAAGACAATCATGCTATAATTTATGTCGGGGGAGGCATAACTAAAAGTTCAAACCCTGAAAAGGAATGGGATGAGACTGAAGCAAAATCATTGGTGATTAAAAACGTTTTATAAGCCTTTCATTTACCCACCTATTTCTTATTTTTGATGAATCAAAGTAACTAAATGATTTATCCAAAAATCCCACTTGCCCAAACCATTGTGCAATTATGCAAATTGAAGGGCATCAAGCATATTGTAATTTCTCCAGGAAGCAGAAATGCACCTTTAACCTTAGGTTTTACAAACGAAGATTTTTTTAAGTGCTACAGTATTGTTGATGAGCGAAGTGCAGCATTTTTTGCATTGGGCATAGCCCAAAAAACGCAAACGCCAACCGCTGTGGTTTGTACATCGGGAAGCGCACTGTTAAACTATTATCCTGCTGTGGCCGAGGCTTATTATAGCAACATTCCACTTGTTGTGCTTTCCGCCGATAGGCCAAAACATTTAGTTGGTATTGGAGATGGACAAACCATCAACCAGAAAAACGTTTTTGATAACCATATTTTATATTCAGCAAATTTAAAGCTCGATTTAAAAGATGAAAAGAATGTGCCGGGACATGAAGAATTGCCTATTTTAAAGAATCTTGAGGATAAATTTGAACGACTTTTGGGACTGCAAAAGGACATACAAACCCATAATGAGGAAGAAATAAACAATGCTATAAATGTTTCGATAAACCAAAAGGGACCCGTACATATCAACATTCCGTTGGATGAACCATTATATGAAACAGTTGAAAAGTTAAGCGTTTCCCCGAAAGCAATTGAAAGTCCGCAAAAACAAACCGAGATTGAAGACTACCAACTTCAATCATGTTTTGAGGATTGGAATTCTGCAACAAAAAAAATGATTTTGGTAGGCGTTAATTATCCAGACCAAATTGAAAAAAAGTGGTTGGATGAATTGGCCGAGGACGATAGTGTGATTGTACTTACCGAAACCACTTCAAATTTACACCACCCAAGTTTTTTCCCTAGTATTGACCAATTGATAGCTCCTTTAACGGACGAGGATAAAAAAGAACTCCAGCCAGACATATTGGTTACTTTTGGTGGCTTGATTGTTTCAAAAAAGATAAAACAGTTATTGCGCAGATTTCAACCAAAACACCACTGGCATATCGATAAAAAAATGGCCTATGACACTTTTTTTTGTTTAGAGAACCATATTGAGGCTACCCCGAACCAATTTTTCGAAGCGTTTTTGCCAAAAGTTACCCATTACGTAAAAAGCGCTTATAAAAGCAAATGGAACGATGTCAAGCAAAATAGATTAAAAAAACATAAGGAGTATTTGGAACAAATACCGTTTTCAGACTTTAGCATATTCAGTAAAGTGCTAAAATCAATTCCTAGTAATTCCATACTGCAAGTGGGCAATAGTTCGGCGATTCGTTACACACAGCTATTCAAACTTGATAAAAGCCTTGAGGTGTATTGTAACAGAGGAACGAGTGGGATAGAGGGAAGTACGTCTACCGCAATTGGCTGTTCAGTGGTCAGCGAGAAACCGGTTGTTTTCATCACAGGTGATTTAAGCTTTCTTTATGACAGTAATGCGCTATGGAATAATTATATTCCAAAGAATTTTAGAATGATTGTGGTGAATAATCAAGGTGGAGGTATTTTCAGAATCTTGCCAGGCCATAAAAACACGGAGAATTTTGACACCTATTTTGAGACTACCCATAAACATTCAGCCAAACCGCTTTGTGAGATGTATGGTTTAAACTATGAATCTGCTTCGGATGAAGAAACTCTAAAGTCAGCTTTAAAATCCTTTTACCAAAAAAGCAATAATCCAAAATTGTTGGAAATTTTCACGCCAAAAAATTTAAATGACGACATACTGTTAAACTATTTTGATTTCATCAAGTAAAAGTGACTTGTAAACATTTTCTGTGTCTAAAAAAATGGTTACCTTTAAATCGGTTATCAATTATATACTAAAATTAAAAATGAAATCATTATGAGTAAAAGAGACGAACTAATTGCGAAGTACGCTGAAGATTTAAAAGAAAAATGTGGTGTTAATGCAGACATGGATTTATTAACCAAAGTAACTATTGGTTGTGGGCCATCGATTTATAATGCCGATTCTGCTACCGTATCAGGTTCAGATGAATCTGAATTATCAACGGTAAAAAACAACTTTTTAATTAAAAAATTGGGCTTAAAGAATGGACCGGATTTAGATAAAGGTATTGATGCAGTAATGGAAAAGTACGGTAAGTCTAATAGAAATAAGTACAGAGCAGTCGTTTATTATCTTTTAACCAAGCACTTTGGAAAAGAGTCTGCTTATTAGGCTTTAGCGCATAAAATAATTAAAGCGTTGCATTTTTGTAACGCTTTTTTTTTATTGAAGTAGCAACAAGATTTATTTTAAGGTTCTTATGATTATAAAACAAGCTATTGCTACCTTTGCAGCATGATAAAATTAGGGGAAATAAATACAATGGAAATTCTTCGTGAGACAGACCACGGAGTTTATTTAATTGACAAGGATGATGAAGAAGTATTGCTTCCTAATCGCTATGTTCCAGAACGTTTTAAAATTTGGGACAAAATGGACGTTTTTGTTTATTTAGATAACGAAGAACGCCCAGTAGCCACTACTGAACAGCCTTATATTATGAAAGGTGATTTTGCATTGTTACGCTGTAATCAGGTAACAGATTATGGTGCTTTTTTAGATTGGGGTTTGGTAAAGGAACTGTTTTGCCCATTTAAGGAACAGGCCTTTAAAATGAAACCAGGTGGTTGGTATTTGGTGTATTGCTATCTAGACGAAAAAACCAACAGACTTGTGGCATCGAGCAAAACAAACCATTTTTTGGACAATAAAAACCTTACCGTTAAACCTTTTGAGGAAGTCGATTTAATTGTATCTCATCCATCAGAAATCGGCATGAATGTTATAGTCAACAAAAAACATTCTGGATTAATATACAAGGACAATATTTTTAGAGACCTTAGTGTGGGCGACAAACTAAAGGGCATCGTTAAAAAGATTCGTCCGGGCAACAAATTGGATATTTCCATAGGGCAAGTTGGTTACAGAAACATAGAGCCAAATGCTGAACGTATATTGAAAGCGCTTCATGATAATGGCGGACAAATTGCGTTGACCGATAAATCTTCACCAGAAGAAATTAAGGAAGAGCTTCAAATGAGCAAAAAGAACTTTAAAAAGGCCATAGGAACCTTGTACAAGCAACGTAAAGTTGAGCTTAAGCCCGATGGTATTTATTTAATTTAAAGAAAAGTACCCCTTGCTTGTTACTTTTTTATAAACATCTGCAATGGCCTCGTAAATATTGTCGTAATCTACTTTTTCTGAAGTACAAAAATCATTTTCCATTTCAGCATTCATTTTACCGGCAAGGTCATGACCAACAACAGCATAGGCACAAATATTTTTTGCTTGTGTCCTGAAAAATGGAGCATCCATTAAATTTACGGAGTACGAATTAATTCTGTTAGCAATAACACCGTAAGGCTCTTTATCACCAAAAAATGAAACAATTTCATCTATAATGGATGAAGAATTGGTCATATCAAAATGCACGCCTTCATTAAGTTCTACTACAGCAATATGGTTGAAAAAGAAGATGTTGCCAATTTGGTTTTCAACAAATTTCAAAATTTGATTTGCATAATCAGATTCTGCTATTTTCATTTTATCGCAAATCTATACCTCGGTTGCACTAGGGGATTAAATTCATGTGGACTTAGCGGTAGAATTAGCATGTGAGAGATGCAGCAATCGCTCAAGTCATATTCAATGTGTTTACCTGTTTAAATATTTAGAAACAAGCGTGCAAATATACTATGTAAGCATAGTATATTAAAGTTAAATATTTGTTAATATGTGGATTATTGTATACTATGTAAAACTTCGGAATTTATTAATAAAGTTTTTGTGAAGAACGTTATGACGGTTAACCTTTCAAATTTAGTATTTTAGCCGAATGATAAATCAAGACACCATAGTAGCTTTGGCAACACCATCGGGTGCTGGTGCCATAGCTGTAATTCGTTTGTCTGGAAGCGAGGCTATCTCCATTGCAGATTCATGTTTTAAATCTGTCAAGAGCACTAAAAAATTGTCTTCCCAAAAAACCCATACCATTCATTTGGGGCATATTATTGATGCAGATAAGACCATTGATGAAGTTTTGGTTTCCATTTTTAAAAATCCAAATTCATATACAGGTGAAGATGTTGTTGAGATTTCGTGCCACGGCTCCAATTACATCCAACAGGAAATCATACAATTGTTTTTAAGAAAGGGCTGCAGAATGGCAACTGCCGGAGAATTTACCCTGAGGGCCTTTTTAAAAGGCAAATTGGATTTAAGCCAGGCTGAAGCCGTGGCCGATTTAATTGCCAGCGATAACGAGGCCTCGCATAAAATAGCCATGCAGCAAATGCGTGGAGGCTTTTCATCTGAAATTGCCAAACTGCGCGAACAACTTCTGAATTTTGCTTCACTCATTGAATTGGAATTGGATTTTGCAGAGGAAGATGTTGAGTTTGCTGATAGAACCGAATTTAAGGCGTTGATTGAGCGTATCAGTTTTGTTTTAAAGCGTTTGATTGATTCGTTTGCTGTTGGTAACGTTATTAAGAACGGTATTCCAGTGGCTATTGTGGGTGAGCCCAATGTTGGGAAATCTACGCTCTTAAATGCACTTTTAAATGAGGAACGTGCCATTGTTTCTGAAATTGCGGGTACAACCCGCGATACTATTGAAGATGAGATTTCCATTGGCGGTATTGGTTTTCGGTTTATAGATACAGCTGGAATCAGGGAAACTAAAGATGTTGTGGAAAGCATAGGCATAAAAAAAACATTTGAAAAAATAGATCAAGCCCAAGTGGTCATTTATTTGTTTGATTCCGATGTCATTTCGAACAACAGTGAGAAATCACATAACGTTGTGGTAGAGATTCAAAAAATAAAAAACAAATACCCCCAAAAACCTTTAATCATTTTAGGAAACAAGGTGGATAAAATTAATGATTCGGAAGTTGCAAATCTTAAATCCCAAATACCAGACATTCAATTTCTTTCAGCAAAAACAGGAAAGGGTGTGGAAGAATTGACACATTCACTTTTGGATTTAATCAATACAGGAGCACTTCGTAACAACGAAACCATTGTAACCAATACGCGTCATTACGATGCCCTGTTGAAGGCTTTTGAAGAAATACAAAAAGTAAAAGAAGGATTGAAAACAGGTTTGTCGGGCGATTTACTGGCCATTGATATTCGTCAGGCATTATACCATTTTGGGGAAATAACAGGAGAGATTACCAATGATGATCTATTGGGAAATATCTTTGCTAATTTTTGTATCGGGAAGTAGTTATCTTTCTCTTATTTGCTAACTGCCTACTATTGTTAGGTTTATAGGTTCACTTTCTTCCCTTATTTGTTGCCCAATTGCACTTTATTGCTTATTTTTGTTGCCAAGTTGTTGTTCAAACAACAAATTTGTTGCCCAAAAGCACAAATTAGTAGGTACTGGTGAAATGATGCACCAATCAGCACCACCGAGCAACATCAGGCACTAATAAGCACCAAATGAGTAGTAATATTAAAATTCCGAAATTCTGTCAATATTGTGGTCAGGCATTTGTTGCCCAAACCACAACAACACGGTATTGCTCAAAAACTTGTAATTCCCGACACTACAAGCAAATTAAGCGAGAGGAAAAAGTACAGGCTACCCTAAAGGAGCAAATCAAATCCGTTACTTCTGCAAATTCCGAAAGCCTGCAAAGTCTGCAAAGCCTGCCAATTCAAACAGGAAATTTTATCAATCTTAGAGATAAGGAGTTTTTAAGTATTCAAGAAGCTGCCATTTTATTAGGTGCAAGCAGATGGACAATTCAACGAATGATTCAAAGAGAAGACATAAAAGCAGGTAAGCTGGGCAGAAGAACCATTATACCACGTTCCGAAATTGATAATCTTTTTAACTGATGAGCAATGAAAATAACATTAAGACAACGCAAAAAGGGTAACAAGATTACTCTCTACCTTGATTACTACGACCAAGGTAAGCGAGAGTATGAGCATTTAGGTTTATACCTCACACCCGAACCCGACAAAGGAAGTTTGACTAAAGCCCAAAAGGACGAGAACAAAAAAATCCTTGAATTGGCGGAGAGCATCCGAAGCAAAAGACATTTAGAAGTTCAAAACAGTATCTACGGTTTCCGAGATAAAGAGAAATTGAAAGGTAGTTTCTTTGAGTTTTTTGATGCACTCACCGAAAAAAAGAAAGCCAGTTTAGGTAATTATGGCAATTGGAATGCAGTCCGTATTCTGATAAAAGCCTATAATCCTAAAGATGTAACCTTTGAGCGATTAGATAAAGAATGGGTTGAAGGCTTTAAAGATTACCTGGACTATGAAGCGAAAACCAAAACAGGTGACGGCATTTCATTAAATACCAAGTACAGTTATTTTAATAAATTAAGAGCTGCACTAAAACAAGCATTAAAAGAAGGCTTAATCAAATTCAATCCTGCGGAGCAAGTAGAACCATTTCCACAGGATGATGTAGAACGTGAATTTTTAACCCTTGAAGAATTACAGAAATTAGCCAATACCCATTGCCGAAATGAAATGCTAAAGCGTATGTTCATTTTTTCTTGTTTGACTGGTTTAAGATGGTCGGATATTGAGAAACTAAAATGGTCAGAAATTCAGCACTCTGATAATTTAGGCTACTTCATTCGTTTTCGTCAGCAAAAAACCAACGGGGCAGAAACCTTACCCATTGCCGAAGAAGCAAGAGAATTATTAGGCGAACAGAAAGAACCAAAAGAAAAGGTATTTACAGGGCTTAAATATGGCAACTGGAACAAAACCTACTTAAAGGATTGGTTAATTGATGCAGGCATCAATAAGCACATCACATTCCACTGTGCTCGTCATACTTACGCTACGCTTCAGTTGACTTTAGGCACAGACATTTACACCGTTTCAAAATTATTAGGGCATAAAAACCTTTCTACTACCGAGATATACGCAAAGGTTATCAACGAGAAAAAGGTGGAAGCTGCCAACAAAATCAAAATCAAATTATAAGTATGGAAGCACCGCAAATATTTTTAGTAGAAGAATTGGAATTGCGAATTTCAATTGAAGCTGTTGAGTACAAACATAAGTTTGACAACTTTTGGGAAGAGTACAAATTCGACCCTGAATATTTCAACCGATTTATGGAAGGTCCTTTGTTGAGTGAATTTGTTCAGACCATTTACAAAAGAACGCAACACCTCAATAACAACGAAATCAATAAATACCTTACGGTATCATTGAGCCAGTTCAAAACCCATAGCCCAAAGCTACGCTTTGAAGCTATGAAAGAACAGTATTATAAAGATTACTGGTATCCTAATCCTGAACCAGATCATTACTCTAAAATGTCAGAGTACGAAAACAAGTATTTCGGTCACGTTTTTAAATGGTATGAGAAACATTTCCACCTATTCCAAGAAGCCACAGAACAAGCCCTACAAGACTTCAAAAAAGGCTATTTAGGTTCATTTGCCGACTTCTCTATTCAAGCCCAACAAGAGCCTAAAAACAAGCTAAAAACCAATCTAACTGTCAAAGAAATAGCCTATTTATTCAGAGCCTTATATGAGGAAGGCATCATTGAAGCTAAACACAAAACAGATATATGCAATTTCATTGCCGAGAGTTTTTCATCCAAACAAAAAGAAGATGTGAGTGCCAACTCTTTGAGAAACGCTTTTGAATCTCCAGACTTCAATGCAGTAGATTTTTGGCAGGAAAAATTCTATCATTTAGGGCATCGAGCAAAAAAAGATAAAGAAAAATAAAGACCTTAACTAACTGATAATAAACATAATAACATAGGGTTGCACAACCCTATGCAACTACCATAGCACTGATTTAGTGCCTTGTTTTGCTTCCGTAATCATAAAAATATACAATGATGGAAGTAAATCAAATTCTCGAAAAGCTAAGTCAATTAGAACTAAAAATTGACGAGCAAAACAGACTTCAAAAAGAAGTACTCAATTTTAATGATGCCTGCAAGTATCTTGACATCAGTGCATCACATCTCTACAAGCTAACCTCTTCAAAGCAAATCCCACACTTCTGTCCACAGGGCAAGAAACTCTATTTCAACAGACAAGAAATAGACGAATGGTTAATGCGTAATAAGCAGGAAACTTCGGAAGACATCGAAACGGCAGCAGCTAATTATTTAATCAGAAACAAACGTAAATAATTATGGGCTTTTATAGATTTTCCGAAGAAGAGGTACAAGACATCAAACAGCGTTTAGATGAAATTTCTTTGACTTTAAAACAAAAGCAAAGAACTGAACCCGACCAAATTTGGTACGACAATCAGGAGTTCCTCCAGATTATGAACATAAGCAAGCGGACCGCAGCTTATTGGCGTACCGCAAATGTAATTGCCTATTCACAAGTAGGCAATAAAATCTACTACCGTCTTTCCGACATTATGGATCTACTCCATAAAAGTACCATTCCTGCAAATACTATCAATAACCTTAAAATTTCCACTGATGACAACAATAACGACTTATAAAAATTTCAATATACCTATTGAGGACGTTTCACTTTCCTCAATCATTTCTAATATCATATCTGGCACTTACCACGATAGCATAAAATCTATTCGTATGGCTAAAGGTATGGGCAAACCCGAAAGAGCCGACCAACTCAAAAAAGAGCTTTTGGCGTTCACGCCTTCAGCTACTTTTAAAGACGGCAGAAAAAAAGAGTTACTCACCACTTACAGCGGTTGCGTTCATCTTGATTTTGATAAACTCACACCCGAAGAATTGCAACAGGCTTTTGACCTTGCGGTCAAAATTCCTTTCACTTTTGCTTGTTTCACAAGCCCAAGTGGTGATGGCTTAAAAATCTTTATCAAAGTAAACACCGACCAAGACAACCACGAGCAAGCATATAAGCAAGTACAAGCCTTTTATGAAAAGGAAATTGGTATTGAAGCCGACCCAAAATGTAAAGACATTACAAGGCTTTGTTTTGTGTCTGACGACCCAAACGCCTTTTTAAATGAAAGTGCAAGCATTTTTGAAATTGCTTTGCAGGAGCAAGCTCCTTTAAGCGAAACTCTTTTTGAGCCAGCTCAAAATTCGTTCAATTCCATATTTGATGAATGTGTTAGTTTCACTAATAGGATAATGACCTACAATAATGGCAACCGAAACAACTATTTATATCAGTTGGCTTGTAATTGCAATCGTAGAGGTATTCCACACCCAGAGGCAGAACATTTGATTACATCAAATTTCAACCACGAAAACCAAACCGAAATTCGCAAATCAATCGAAAGTGCCTATCAAAATAATGCAGCAGAGTTTGGCAAGTTTGCAAACCTTGCAGGTTCGCAAAAAAAGGAAATCACAAACGACACCACAGAAGACTACCTCAAAACTACGCCTACCATTCCAATAGAAGCCATCAATTTGATGCCTAATTTATTCCAAGATGGTGCAAGAGCATTTGACAATGACCCACGTAAAAGAGATGTTTTTCTAACCAGTGCCTTGTGTATTATTAGTGGTTGTTTGCCTGATGTTCAAGGCGTATATCATCAAGAAAGAGTTTATCCGCATTTGTTTTCTTTTATCATCGCTCCAGCAGCAAGTGGTAAAGGGGTTTTGAAAAATGCCAAAAGATTAGGCGATAAAATCCACGAAAGAATGGTGGAAAGTAGCAAACAAGCTAAAGAACAGCACGAAAATGAAATGATTGAGTACAAAGCCCAATTAAGTAAACGGAAGAAAGACGACCCAATACCTGAAAAACCAAAAGAACCAGTTTTTAAACTACTCTTTATTCCTGCCGATTGTAGTCAAGCAATGATGATGCAGATACTACAAGACAATGACGGCAAAGGCATTATTTGCGAAACAGAAGCAGATGCAATGAGTGGAGCGAACAAACAAGATTGGGGCAACTATTCTCATATAATGAGAGCTGCATTTCATCACGAAAAAATATCAGCAGCAAGAAAAATCAACCGTGAACTTTTAGAAATAAAACACCCTCAATTGGCGGTGGCCTTGTCAGGCACACCTGCCCAAGTGCCTAAGCTAATCGCTTCGGCAGAAGATGGTTTGTTTAGTCGCTTTATATTCTACGCCTTCAAAAACGAAATCATTTGGCAAGACCCATCACCAAGACCAGGCGGAATAGTTTACAACGACCACTTTGAAGCATTATCAATCGAAGTACTCAAGATTGTTGATTTTTTAAACCAGTACCCAACCGAAGTATTTTTAACACAGAACCAATGGAATAAACTCAATCAAGTTTTTTTCGACAAGCTCAAAAACGTAGTGATTTTTACAGGCGAAGATGCAGCAAGTGTGGTATTTCGCTTGGGCTTAATCCTTTACCGCTTTTGTATGATTTTCACTTCCTTACGGAAGTTTGAAAATGGCGATTGCTCAAAAGATGTAACCTGTACTGATGATGACTTTGAAGCATCTTTAATGCTTTCAGAAGTCTATTTGCAACACAGTCTTTTAATGTTCAACAATCTGGAAGAAAACAAAGACCCTATTCTGTACAAGATGCCCAACAACAAAAAACAGCTATTAGACCAGTTACCACAAGAATTTCAACGCAAAGAAGCAGTTGCCATTGGTAAAAAGTTGGGCTTATCAGAAAGGTCAGTTGATGATTTTCTAAACAACTCTGTACCAATGCTTTTGGAGAAACCAAAGACAGGGCATTATCGAAAAGTTATTTAATGTTGAAAACTCCGCAATAGTTTTTGGTTCGTTTTTCTTTTGTTTGTTGTACATTTGTCAATAATCAACAAATTGATTTCAAACAAACATAAGTGATGAACAAATTCGGGGATTTAATTAGAAGTACAAGAGAAGAAAGGGAAATGTTACTTCGGCACATTGCGGCTGAATTAGACGTTGACACAGCTCTTGTAAGTAAAATTGAAAGAGGAGAAAAAACCGCAAAACGAGAACACGTTTTGGCTCTTGCTCAATTATTCAACATCAACCCAGAAGAATTAATTGCCTTATGGTTAGCAGACCAAGTTGCTCATTTAGTAGAAAATGAGCCACAAGCAGAAAAAGCAATAAGAATAGCATTAAACAATATTATAGGTGAATAAACTATCAGCATACCACGCTAAATATTTTGCCTATGATTTAACAAGGCAATTACCAGCCAATGATATTGGCAAATTAACAGCATCCTTACAGGATGCTCAGGTGGACTTAAACCCTCATCAAGTAGATGCAGCACTTTTTGCTTTTAAATCACCATTATCTAAAGGTGCTGTTTTGGCTGATGAAGTAGGTTTAGGAAAAACCATTGAAGCCGGAATCATTCTATCGCAGCAATGGGCTGAAAGAAAAAGGAAATTGTTGATTATTGGTCCTTCCAACTTGCGTAAGCAATGGAACAGAGAGTTGGCAGATAAATTCTATTTGCCTTCCGTTATTCTGGAAGCAAAGTCATTTAACAACTTAATTAAAGAAGGAAATCTAAACCCTTTCAACCAAGAAGATACCATAATTATTTGTTCTTATCATTTTGCTAAAAACAAAGCACCTTATCTTAAACATATCAATTGGGATTTAGTAATTATTGACGAAGCACATCGCTTACGCAATGTTTATAAACCCTCAAATAAAATAGGCAACGGCATCAAAGATGCCTTAGACCATTGCAAAAAAGTATTGCTTACCGCAACACCTTTGCAAAACTCTATTTTAGAGTTGTACGGTTTAGTTAGTCTAATTGACCCCTACATTTTTGGCGACTTAAAAAGCTTCAAAAGTCAGTTTAGTAGGAATATAGATGAAGAAAACTATACAGATTTAAGAAACCGTTTACAGCCTATTTGCAAACGTACTTTAAGAAGACAAGTTTTAGAATACATCAAATACACCGAGCGTAAGCCTTTAGTACAGGAGTATTTCCCTAATGAGGATGAAACAACCCTTTATAATTGGGTAACGGACTATTTACAAAGACCAAAATTATATGCTTTGCCTTTCAGTCAAAGGCAATTAATGACCTTAATACTTCGTAAACTTTTAGCATCTTCTACTTATGCTATTTATGGCACTTTAGATGCCTTAGTCAAGCGTTTGGAAAACATCATTACCAACCATAATGCGATTGAGGAAGAAGATGAAATGACCATTGATTTTGAAACCTATGATGAAATTCAAGACGAATGGGAAAGCGAAGAGGAAGATGAAAGTGAAGCCGAAGATAATTTTGAGGAAGTAGTTTATACAGAAGAAGAAATTGAAGAAGTTAAAAGTGAATTAGCCGACTTAGAAAAGTTTAGAGCATTAGCTCAACGCATTAGAAAAAACTCGAAAGCGGAGCAACTTTTTACAGCCTTAGAAAGAGGGTTCACCGCCTTAGAGTCATTAGGTGCTAATCAAAAAGCCTTAATCTTTACAGAGTCCAGAAGAACACAAGATTTTATTTGCAACCTTTTAGAAGCAAGAGGATATGCCGATAAGGTGGTTAAATTCAACGGTAGCAATGCAGACGCAAAATCAAAAGAGATTTATGCAGCTTACCTAAAAAAGCATAAGGGTACTGATATTTTAACAGGATCATTAACTGCCGATAAAAGAGCTGCCATTGTTGATTATTTCAAAGATGAAGCTACAATAATGGTGGCAACCGAAGCAGCTGCAGAAGGTATCAACTTACAGTTTTGTTCTTTAGTAATAAACTTCGACCTGCCTTGGAATCCCCAACGTATTGAGCAACGTATTGGTAGATGCCATCGTTACGGTCAAAAATATGATGTTGTAGTTATCAATTTCCTCAACAAAGCCAATGCAGCAGACCAGCGTGTTTATGAATTATTAGACCAAAAATTCCGCTTATTTGATGGCGTTTTTGGGGCTTCTGATGAAGTTTTAGGAAGTATTGGTAATGGTGTAGATTTTGAAAAAAGAATCGCTACAATCTATCAGCAATGCCGAACCACAGAAGAAATACAAACGGCTTTTGATGATTTACAACAAGAATTAAAGCCTGACATTTCCGAAAAAGTACAGGAAACAAGAAAAGTGCTTATTGAAAATTTTGATGAAGAAGTAAGAGAAAAACTCAAAACCAATCTTTTTGAAAGTACCGAAAACCTGAACCGTTTTGAAGAACGATTATGGGATACCACAAAATTCTATCTAAACAGCTCAGCCCAGTTTGATGATGACAACTACACGTTTACCTTAAAGAAAAATCCATTTCCTAATGTATCTATTCATCAAGGACCTTATATGATTTTGAAGCCCAAACAAGGGCAGCGAAAATCAGATATTGATGTGCCTGATGATACCAATATTTATAGAGTTGGTCATAAGTTAGCCAAAGAAATTTTAGGAGCTTGTAAGCAACTCAATACAGCACCAAAAGAATTGACCTTTGATTATTCCAACACGCCTACCAAAGTAACAGCACTTGAAAACTACATAGGTCAATCGGGTTGGTTGCAGGTAAGTCATTTAGAAATCAATTCTTTTGAGTTTGAAGATTTTTTAATCACGGCTTGCATTACCGATAATGGCGAAACCATTGATAACGAAATAGCCCAACGCTTCTTTTCTATTCAAGCTACAGAAGGGCAAACGCTTTATGCTCCAGATGATATTAAGAAGACCTTAGAAGAAGTATTGTACAGCGAAACGCAAAGCGTTATTTCAGATAATGCCAACCGTAACAAAGACTTTTTTGATACCGAAATGGATAAGCTCGACCAATGGGCAGACGATATGAAGTTGAGTTTGGATAAGGAAATCAAAGACTTAGATGCAGAAATAAAACTGCGTAAATCAGAAGCTAAAAAAATGTTGAATCTGGAAGCCAAAGTAAAAGCCCAAAGGGCCATTAAGGATTTAGAGAAGAAACGAAGTGAAAAACGTCAACACCTTTTTGAAGCCCAAGATACCATAGACGACCGCAAGGAAAACCTATTAGACGAGATTGAAAGGCGTTTAAAGCAAGAAGTTAATACCACAGAATTATTCACCATTAAATGGAAGATGATATAATATGAAAGACTTAACAAAATCTGCAATAGACAGGCAAAATATTCTCAACAATACAGAGGCGATTGAGAAAATACAAGTTCATATCGGATTAGTAGGACTTTTATATGAAGGCGAATATCTTTTTACATCCAAAATGGTTGCTGATTTTTTTGATGTTACTACTCGTACTTTAACAAATATTCTTAACGAAAACGAAGATGAAGTAAAACATAATGGTTATCAAGTGATTAAGGGTCAAAAATTGAAAGAGTTTAAGGACTTATTCGGTCCATTACTTACTTCTGCTGACGACCTTTCACAGAAGGAAACTGATTTCCCTCTGTCAAAACAAGATACTGATAATCAATCATTTAAGCGTCTTAAAAGTTTGGCGGTATTCAATTTCAGGGCTTTTTTAAATATTGCAATGTTGCTTTCAGAAAGTGAAAATGCTAAGAGATTAAGAAGTAAGATTTTAGATATTGTAATTGATACACTTAACCAAAAAATTGGCGGTTCAACAAAATTCATAAACCAACGTGATGAAGAGTTTTTGGTAGCCATTACCCGAGAACCCATATATAGAAAAGAGTTTACCAGTGCTCTTAATCTCTACTTAGAAATGGGCACTTATAAATATGCCGTTTATACAGATGCCATTTACCAAGCCATTTTTAAAGAAAACGCAAAAGAATACAAGGCGATATTAAATCTTGAAGAAAAGGACAATCCAAGAGATACAATGTATGCCGAAGTATTAAAGCTAATAGCTTCTTTTGAGGTTGGTATTGCTGATGAAATGAAGGAAAAATCAGAGCAGCTGGGTAGAAAACTTACACCCTCTGAATTGAATGTCTTAATAATGCGATTTTCAAAGAAAAGGCATTGGATACCACTAATTGAAGATGCTTGTACCAAAATGGCTTCTCGTGATTATGGTTTGCGTAATGTCATTCACAAAAGACTTGAAAATTATATTGGTGCTTTAAGCAAAGAAGATTACAGCCGTTTCCTTGGAGATAAGAGCAAATCTTTAATAGACAGGGTAATTGAAAACCCTGAATTGTTAGAAGTTTTTAAACGCTTAAAAGATAGATAAAGATGGCGTTTCAATACTTTACAGTTGAATTTACTATTGAGGTACACGATAATATCATTCGTGGATCGGGTGGCTTTATGGGTATTAGAGATAGTGGCTTAATAGATAGTACTCTTGACCACGTTCAAAACGACTTTTATTACCCTGAACTGGAAGATAAAGTAACACATCTCATTTTTTCATTTAATAAAAATCACTGTTTCAATGATGGCAATAAAAGGTCATCAATTGCAGTAGCAGCTTATTTTCTTACTGTAAACAACCTTCAAGGCTTAGTAGATAAATTCATTTTAGAAATGGAAAATATTGTGGTAGATGTAGCAGATAATATTATAGACCGAGATTTATTAAAGGAAATAGTTACTTCTATTTTATATGAGTATGACTATTCAGAAGAATTAAAAATGAAGATAATACAGGCTAAAATGAATCATTTAGCTAATCAAAATATAAACGACAATGAGCAATAAAAAACAACTCCAAAAACTCGAACTCACTTGGATAGGCAAAGGCGAAGAACCAAAGCTCGAACCTCGTATTCTCATAGAAAACCCAGAGTACAGCTATGGCGACCCCAATAGCCCCAATATGCTCATACACGGAGACAACCTACTTGCACTAAAAGCCCTTGAACAAGACTATGCGGGCAAAGTAAAGTGTATTTATATAGACCCTCCTTATAATACTGGCAACGCCTTTGAGCATTATGATGATGGCGTAGAACATTCGCTTTGGTTGAGTTTGATGCATTCTCGTCTTACCCATCTTCAAAAGTTGTTAGCAAATGATGGTACTATTTTAGTTCAATTAGATGACAATGAAATAGCGTATTGTAGAGTAATGATGGATGAAATATTCGGAAGACAAAATTTCATTAATCAAGTATCTGTTAAAATGAAACAGACTGCTGGTGCAAGTGGTGGTGGTGAAGATAAAAAACTAAAAAAGAATATAGAGTATATTCTTATCTATGCTAAAAACATAACAAAATTCGAATCTTTTAACCCTGTTTATGATGAAACAGATTTGTTTGAAGTCATAAATGAAATGCGAGATGCAGGTAAAAGCTGGAAATACACAAGAGTTTTAAATGGTATTAATGAACGTGAATTTCTAAAAGACACAGTTGATGGCTCAGGTGAAGTAATTAAAATATACCGTCATAATAACATTACCTATCAAACCATTCCTGAACTAATGAAAAAGGACAATTTAACAGAGGAAGAATGTTACGTAAAGTATTTTGATAAAATTTTCAGAGATACTAATGCACAAAGTTCAATTAGAACAAGGGTTATGGAAGCTACAGAAGGGTTAGGTGATTTCTTTTCAATTGACTATGTGCCTCGTTCAGGTAGAAATAAGAATAAAATGACAACTGTCTATTACAAAGGTAATAACAGAGACCAAATTGCTTGGCTTAGTGATATTTGTGTAAAAAAGAGAAATAGGTTAGTAAAATTAGAAAAGGCAGGCACTTACTGGGACGGTTTTCCATTAAACAACTTAACTAAAGAGGGTGGTGTAAAATTTCCAAATGGAAAAAAGCCTGAATTGCTAATAAAGAAAGTGCTTGACTTAACTACAAATGAAAATGATTTGGTTTTAGATTCATTCGCAGGTTCTGGAACAACAGCGGCAGTAGCTCACAAGATGAACAGGAATTGGATTACGGTAGAATTAGGAGAACACGCCAAAACACATTGTTATCCACGATTTAAAAAAATAATCAAAAACGAAGACAAGGCGGGTATTACCAAAGATGTAAATTGGCAAGGTGGTGGCGGTTTCAAATTCTATACCCTTGCACCCAGTTTATTAAAGCAAGATAAGTTTGGCAATTGGGTCATAAGCCAAGAGTACAATGCTGATATGTTGGCAGCAGCAATGGCAAAGCAAGAGGGTTTTAAATACCAACCCCACGAAAGCAGCTATTGGAAACAAGGGCAAAGCAGTGAGCAAGATTTTATTTTTACTACTACCCAATTTCTAACCTTAGAAGCCTTAGACAGCATCAAAGACGAAATGCAACCAGGCGAAACATTGCTCATTTGTTGTAAGTCTTTCCAAAAAGAATGCAAAGGCAAGTTTGGCAACATCACCATCAAGAAAATTCCTTTAATGCTTTTAGGCAGATGCGAATATGGTAAAGAAGATTATAGCTTAAATATTATCAATATGCCTGAAGAAGATAACAACGAAGATGCAGACGATAGTATAGAAGAAATCAGCGTACAAGCCATTAGAGATAAAAATAAGTCAGACGACCAAACCTCATTATTTTAAAATTAGGATATGAATACAATTGCCAATAATATAAAACAACGCTTATCACTTCGTGAACCGCTTCAAGATTCACTCGATATTGTGGCTCAACTTTGTCAAGAATTAGAGCTAAAAAAAGAAGTTGATTTAGCAGCAGAATTAGAAAAAGTAAAAGCTCATTTTCCTACTTGTACCGATTTTGAAAGGGACTTTGTTTCCATTGCTTTTTCTATTGCCACAGGTGTAGGTAAAACCCGATTAATGGGTGCTATTGTAGCCTATTTATACTTGCAAAAAGGTGTTAAGAACTTTTTTATTTTAGCTCCCAACCTTACCATTTACGACAAACTCATAGAAGATTTTGGCAATCCTGCCTGTCACAAATATGTGTTTAATGGCATATCTGAATTTGTACACAACAGACCCGTAGTAATTACAGGCGACAACTATGCACAACAAGGTGCATTATTTTCAGATTCCGAAATTCGCATCAATATTTTCAATATTGCCAAGTTCAATTCCGATAATAGAGGTACACGAAAAGGTGGCGTTTCTTTAGCTCCAAAAATCAAAAGACTATCAGAATATTTAGGGCAGTCCTATTGGGAATATTTATCAGGTTTGGAAGATTTAGTCATTCTAATGGACGAAGCACACCGCTACCACGCAGATGCTTCTAAAAATGCCATCAATGAGCTAAAGCCCATTTTAGGTATAGAAATGACAGCAACCCCATTTGACGAAAAAGGCAAGCAGTTTAAAAATATAGTGTTTGAATATTCCTTAGCCCAAGCCTTGTCAGATGGCAAGTATGTAAAGAACCCGGCTATTGCCACTCGTAAGAATTTCCAAAAAGGCTCTTTAAGTGATCGTGAAGTTGAAATCATCAAATTAGAAGATGCCATAAGCATACACCAAGACACGAAAAACGAACTGGAAATCTATTCCATAAACAACGAAGTGAAATTGGTAAAACCTTTCATTTTAGTAGTTTGTAAAGACATATCCCACGCCAAAGAAATATACGAACTCATCAATACAGACGGGTTTTATGATGGCCAATACAAAGGCAAAGTGTTACAAATAGATTCATCAACTAAGAAAGAAGAGGATATAGAGCAACAGTTTATTTCATTAGAAAGTCCAGATAATGAAATAGAAATTGTTATCCACGTAAATATGCTCAAAGAAGGTTGGGATGTAACCAATCTCTATACCATTGTGCCACTTCGTGCCGCCAATGCAGGTGTTTTAGTAGAACAAACCATTGGTAGAGGGTTAAGATTACCTTATGAGGGCAAACGAACGGGAGTAGATAAAATTGATAAATTAACAGTAGTAGCTCACGAAAACTTCAATGCCGTTATTGAAGCAGCCCAAGACCCTAATTCGGTACTTAACAAAATGAGTTTTGTAGAAATAGCCGAAGAAGATTTATCTACCAAAACCGTAGTAATTACTTCTCAACCCGTAATGGAGCAAACCTTTGTAAAGGAGCAAGAGAAAATCAATGTCATTGTCAACCCACAAGATAAACAAAAGGCACAAAACAACTTAGATGCTAAAAAAGCAATAATCAATGTACTTCCTGATTTTGGAAGTTTACCCGAAGTTAGAAGAGTAGAAGATTTAAGCAAAGAAGAAGTTAAGCGTAAAGTAATAAGGCAAGTAGAAAAAAACCTATCCGAAGGACAAGGGAATCTATTTGCAGCTCAAATTGTAGAAGAAGCCAAAGTGATTTATGACACAATGGTAACAGAATACAAAAAGAATATCATTGAAATACCACGTATGGACTTGGTGCAAGGCGAAACAAGAGCCGAGTTCAAACAATTTGATTTAGACATTACAGGGTTCAATTTCCAAGCCTTAGAGCAAGAGATTATCCGAATGGGTTTAAAAGATAAGCAAGTAGAAACACTCAAAGCAAAATCAAGCGGTTCGTATGGCAATCCTATCAAACTCATCATTGCAGAATTGATTGATTACCCAGAAATTGATTATGATGAAAATGCAGACTTATTGTATCATTTAGCCACCCAAGCCTACGAAGCTATCAAAGCCAATATAAGCAACGAAGAAGAATTGCCTTCGGCAATCTTCCAATTCAAAGCAGCCATAGCGGAAAAGGTTTATAATCAAATGAAACAGCACTTTCAGTTGCATTCAGCAGATTATGTTGCCCCAAGAGTATTTCCATTTATACGCATAGAGCAATGGAGTTTTTCTTCATTGGTAAATGCAGGCTACAAAGACTATCGAGACATTGTGAGCCCTACGAATATGATACCTAAATATGTATTTAGAGGATTTGAAAAAGCCTGTCATTTCGAATACAAGTTTGATAGTAAAGCCGAACAAGATTTAGCCTTTGTATTAGAAAATGATGCAACAGTTATCAAGTGGTTAAGACCAGCACCCAACCAATTCAGGATTTATTGGGATAACAACTCAAAAAGGTATGAGCCTGACTTCATTGTAGAAACTGAAAGCACCATTTATATGCTTGAAGTAAAGCGTTCAGACCAAACCGAAGACGAAACCGTATTAGCCAAAAAAGTAGCAGCAGACCGCTTCTGCAAATACGCTTCTGAATACACAGCAGCCAATGAAGGAAAAAAGTGGGTGTATTTAATATTACCGCATAACGAAGTAAGCAGAACAGTAAGTATGAATTATTTGGCAACGAAGTTTAAAGGGTAAAGTATGATTATAAAAAAGGGAGTCTTTCGACTCCCTTAAATTTTATGCAGCTTTTACCTTGCAAGACCAATGAGGCCAATTATCAGATTTACTTCTGTTATTCTCCCATTGCAAAGGTTGCAAATTATACAAAGCATCAGAACCTCCTAAACTGGAAGGTTTAATATGGTCAATCTCCCATCCATATTCAGAATTTGTATTTCCATACTGTGACCTTGTCATCCAAGCTCCGCAAGAATCTTTTCTGTATAGATTAGAATCATAACCCACTACAATTTGTCCTTTTTGCCATACGGCATTTACTGTACTTTCGTCAAATGATCCGCCACTTGACTTTCTGTTAAAAAAATAATTCATTTTTTATAAAATTTTATATTACTAAAATCCTATTCAGGTATAGGTTAACCTGGTACGAATTATTTAGCATAAATAAAAAAATATGTTTATCTTTGCTAAACAATAAAAGGGAAATAATCAGGGTGAAGTAGCCCGATTTGATTGCCGACACAGCATAAAATATTCCCATAGAAAAGCGAGACTGGTACCAACAATCTCGTTTTTTTTTTGTTATTTTCTTTCCTTCTTCTTTATCACTCTTTTTATTAGTTTGTACATTTTTTCTCCTTCGTATTCAAAATCTACAATATCGTAGATAATTTTTTCATTCCTATAGTCAATACCGAAGCTATCAAAAAGTGCTTTCGTATTAATATAAAAATAATTACCAGCCTTACTTAGCTTAAATGCACTCTCTTGTGCATTTTCATTAACGACTACATAAAGATTTTCATCCTCTTTATCTTCTTCATTAATTGCTATACTTACTGTCTTATCTGTACTTAAAGATAATTTGTCAATTGCATTACTACTAAAACCAAGTTTACCTGTTTTATGTATTGCACATTTTACATTCTTATCAATATCCTCTGATTTTATAAACTTCAATTTCATTTTACAAATATATATCTTTTCTTTTAATTATCATACAACTTCTTTTTATCAATTTATAAACAGTTATTAACATTTAAAAATTGCTCTCTTGTATGTTTATTTAATTTTTCACTTCGCAAATATATTGATATATTTTTAAATATTCACTCTCTTGTATGCTTCCTTAACACTCAAATTAGATATTTATACGGAAAAAAGACCCACCCAGCCACCGCACAAAACACGGCTTATGCACTGCCAACCGCACAAATGCGTAAGCATTCACGAACACCTTATAAAAAATAAAATTGTCGTGAGTAATGCCAACGCTTCAGTGCATACTATGGTACTGCCGCCATTTTTAAACTGTCATACTTTTTGTGTGGGCTGTTCTCCACGCTATACAGCACATTGCTTTTTTGTTTAAAGCATATTTTTTTTAGCGGTATAAACTAAAAAAGCAAAGAGCTGTTGCCAACCCTCCACAGCCCAAACAAAAAGCCGCTACATTCCAACCACCACCACCATTTCGCTTATGCCAGTATTAAAAATGTCGGAAGCTACATTAACATAATGTGGCATTATAGTACTGCCTTTTCCCCTGCTTATGCAAGCATCCAACCGCACAGTCAGTCCTATAATAACATTATGTTAAGTATCCAGCACCATAGCTGTCCTTGTCAGTCCAGAGCCGTGTTTTTACCAACCGCACCCACCCTAAGAACCACAATTCCCCACCACCCTTTCAGCGGTCAGAAAAAAAATAAACTATGATATTTAGTGTCGGCTTTTAGTAGGTACTATTCCGTTTCTCTACATAGCACCCACTACAGCCTAATACGCCAGCAAGAGTAGTGCCTTCTCTCCATTCCACGATACCCAACGCATTATTCCATTACGCAATCCGTATGCTTTCCCCAACGCAATAAAACTTTGCAGAAATGTAAAGATTGCAAAGTTTGCAACCCTGCAAAAGCATACAGTATTTCTCCATTCCATACCCAAGCAATCGTTCCATTTCGTTCAGTCACCACACTTGCCACACACCAGCCACCGCACAAATAAGGTATAGTTTATTTTTTTCTGGTCATTATACCCCCATTGGAATTGAAAAGAAGAAGTATCAACTAAGATTAGAATTATAAGAGATGTTTTAACAAAAAGAATAAAAAAGGAAGCAAAAATAGGTGGCTACAATTGGCCCTTCAAGTTCAAGCCCTACGGGTTTTTAAAAAAATCTCCATCCGCCTTTGGCAGGATAGTATTTTTTCAAAAAAACTTGCTTGTCCAATCTCCACCACCTGATGAGATGGCTTTCTTTTTTTTTCGTTTTTTTCTTTGTCAAAAAATTTTTTGTCAGAGGGGATTTCGGAGCAAACAAAATCATCTCAAAATGGCAAAATTCTCACTTAAAACGTACAGCCCAAAAGCTCTAATAAATGAGCCACATTTTTACATCCTATGCAAAGGAAACAACAGCGGAAAACCACTTTCCGAGCCTTGCCCAAATTGCTTTGTTTTAACAGCCAAAACCGAAGAAGAAAAGCAGTTTTTTTACTCGCTTTGTTTCGGCTTATGGAAGGCAAAATCCTTTGAATATTTCTTAAAAGGTTCTGTTATTCCATTTATTACCATTGGCGATTGCAAACAAGCCATAAATAATGGATTAGAGCAAGCCAAAAACGATTTAAAAGGCTTCAATAAGTCAGTAAAGGCATTAGAAATTTTAGAGCAGCAAGAGAAAAAATACAAAGAAACTTTGCTACTTATCAATGATGCCAAAAGGGCTATTTTTTACCGTTACATCAAAAGAAGGTAAAAAACCTTTCCTATGGTTGTCTTATGGTTTAGGTACACTTATTTAAACCTTATTTAACCATTATAGGAAAAAAGGTGCAAACGAAAAAAGCCCACTCAATATGAGCAGGCTTTCCCGATTTTCCGAAATCATCTAATCCACTGATGAAGAATTAGAATATCTTGGCTACTTTCATTGCGTTTCCTTGAGCAAATAAGTAGTAGTTTGAGTTTACTTCCTGATAAAATTCCACCGCCAACACATTAACAACCGACACATCCGCAGAAATAGTAGGAGAACCCGGTAAAGTACTTACAACACTAATCGCACCAGTTACAGCATTTACAGGGAGATACCCTGAATCTTGCACATCTGTTAAGCCGTTTGTAGTACCGTCTTTTGGCTCATAAACTCCAGTAGTACTGTTATATTCAAAATCCGACAATACAGCAATAGCATTGATGATTTTGAAATGAGTAGCACCAGCAGGAATATACATTCTATCCAAAGGATTAAACGAAGAAATATCTAAAGTTGAACTATCCCTCGCAGCAGTTGGAGTAATGGTATAAGGAGCGTTAAAAGCACCATTGAAAGCAGTGTACTTGTTAAACTCAAAACCATCTAAGTATTGAGGAGCAACCGTTACTAAAATGGCTCTTTGCCCTCTTGCCTCTGAACCATCTTCCAGATTGATTTTTTTCATTATTGCGGTTATCCTTCCTGTAACTTGGCTATCGCCATTGTTTCGGATTAAACCTGCAATACTTGTTCTTAGGGATTTACCTGCAATTGCACTTCCGCCAAATTCGTTCATATTCTCACGAGTTCTTTTGAAAGCTGGATCAGTTGCAATTTGTTCAGCAGATGGACCACCTGATAATCCTGCAAAGTCGCCTTGCAGTCCTTTAATTTTGAAATGGCGAACTCCGCCCATTGTTCCAGAGTATCGCATTAGACCTGTTTGTCGAGCCATAATATTATGCTTTTATACGTTAAAAATTTAGTGTAAATTTACGACATAAATAACTGTTAATCAATTACTTAAATGGTGCAATATGAAGCAATTAGATGTAAAGTGTCAGACCACAATCAAAACCAACTACGAAATAGTAAAAGTGGTAGATGGAGACGGCATAATCGCAAAGAATATTATCTCAAATAAAGAGGAAGAAATACGTTTTTATGGCATTGATGCACCAGAACTAACACCTTGCAAAAAACTAAAGCAAGACGAAAAAGAAACCCATTTATCAGGTCGTTTTTTGATGGAGCTTGCACAACAGTCTTATGAGTTTTTAAGAAAGAAAGCAAAAATTGGAAAGCGAATTACATTAATTCAAGAAGTAGGCAACGAGCAAGACCCATACGGCAGAACTTTGGCTTATGTGGTATTGCCTAACGGCAACACCTTAAACGAAATAATGGTCAAGAACGGCTTTGCAAAGCCTTATGACAAACTTTATTGCTCCGAACTACCAAAGTATCAAGAACTCAATTTGAGAGCTAAAACAAGGAAAAAAGGATTATATTTGCTCGTAGATAGGTTCTAATAAAACAAAGGCATTTTCTCTTATTTGCCACCAATTTTACAGTTTTCGTTGCCTATTTGTTGCCCAAACCTCATAACTCATTGATTATCAATTTAAGTTACTTTTTGTATAGGGAAGTAACCTCAATTACTTAACCGCAATCATGCTAATCTCAACATTAACGTTTTTAGGCAATTTAGCTACCTGAACGGTTTCTCTTGCTGGTGCGGTAGCCTCATTAAAAAAACTACCATAAACTTCGTTGATTGATGCAAAATCATCCATATTACTAATGAAAATGGAAGACTTAACAACGTTTTCAAAAGTCATTTGGGCAGCCTCCAAAACGGCTTTTAAGTTGTGCATCACTTGGGAGGTTTCTTTTTTAATGTCATCTAAAACAAGATTTCCAGTTTCAGGGTTTATTGCAATTTGCCCAGAGGTGTAAAGCGTATTACCCACTAGAACAGCCTGGTTATATGGGCCAATGGGAGCGGGGGCATTGGTTGTATTGATAATGGTTTTCATCTGATTATTTTTATTTGTTTTGCCTAAAGTCTAATATCTGGTTGTCGACGTTTTTCGTATTTAAGATCTTTAAGCAAGTTGGATTTAATGCCAATAAAGAAATTCCAAGATTTGTAGGCACCAAACGGTGTCCAGCTAAAATTCATACGCCAACTCAACAAATCACGTTCAAAACGGAGCTGGGTTGTCGTAAATCCAAGGTTTTTGAGGTCATAACCTGAAGATGCACCAACCGACCATTTTGTAGACAATTGGATATCTCCAGAAAACATAAGCGAATGTGATGATATTTCATTTTGGCGCCTTTGGTTAGAGTAATTTACGGCATAGGCCAACCTTAAACTCCATGGTATGCTGAAGTTGTAAAATTCACTTGGCGTCTCATCATTTCCACTATTTCTGTCATCCTCATTATATTGCTGATCGGAAAAATCTTCTGATACACCAAACATGTCATCATCACGGCCACCACCTCTCAGATTTTCTTCAATATTTTTGTCTTTGTCTTTTGCACCACCACCTTTACTTGAAAATGACCAACTGGCGTTAATGTTTCCACCGGTTAATCGAAACAAGCTACCTCCATTATCAATATTAAATTTATCTATTTTGTTATTGTTGTTATCTAAGGCATAAGGATCTAGTGTCGCGCTGAAATTGATGCTCAATTTATTTTTGAACAATGAGGTGCCACCATTCATTCGTACGGGGCTCCATTGCAATGAGTCGCCTGCAAAATTATAGGATGTGCTAAAATTGAGGTTGTTAAGAATGATGATCTTTTTGGGTTCGGTTGCTGTACTGTCCTTGTCCCGAACCTTGGCTTCAAGGTTGTTGGAAACGGAGATTCCCATGGAACTTGAAAAATTCTTTCCGGGCGTGCCAAAAACACCTTGTTCAAACCGTGTATATTCTAAGAGTTCTCTTCTTGTAGTACCGTCCGCATCAATAACTTCATCGCCTTCATAGGTGTCGTAATATTGGTCGAAAGCTGGGTTTATATTGTAACTTACAGAGGGCCTAATGATATGACGAATAGCCTTGAATTTCCTATCCTCTCCTTCCTTTTCAAAATTTTTGGTACCGTAAATAGTGGTCCCCAAACTTGTGCTAAAATTGTATGTTCTATAGGAATCAAACCCGTTAACGGTTTCAGTTACCGTTCTATTTTCATCTAAATCATATGATTTATTGATGGTTTTAAAGGTCCAAACCTCATTAAAATTTGTGCTGGCACTCACGCTGAAATATTTGAATATTTTGAAGTTGGTGTTAAGTGGTATGGTGTGTTGAAGTCCTGTTTTAGCATCATCAAACATTTCTTTTTTGAAGAACAATGAATCTGTTGTTGCAATTCTATTTTCCCCTCTTAAATTATACTGAAAGTTTATATTTTGAAAAATGCCTTTTTTAGAGCCTGTACTGGAGGCAAACGGATACATTCTACCTACACTGCCTTGAAGTGTCGGTAATGTCATGTTGATGGACTGTGTTTGGGTGTTTTGCGAGTGTGTGGCCGTTAAACTGAGGTTCACTTGGGGTTCCCCTTGAAATGTTTTTGAATATGAAACGGAGGACGCCAAAGTATTGTTTAATCGGTTTGCAACGTTAACCTGGTTGTTTGATGACTGATAATAGTTGCTACTACCCAAGTTAACGGAGGCAGAAAAGCGGGAACTTGGGTTGGATTTAGAATCTTGACTATGCGACCACCTTAAGTTGTAGATGGTGCTTTTAGCATAATCAGGAAAACCGCGCTCACTTCTAATTAAACTTTCATACCTAAAGCTAACATTTCCATTAAATTTGTAACGTTTTTTATAGGAGCTTTCCCATCGCGTTCCATAACTTCCATTGGTATAATAATCACCTAAAACGGCCAAATCAACATAATCACTTATGGCAAAATAATAACCACCATTTTGTAAAAAATAGCCTCGGTCGTTTTGCTCACCAAAAGAGGGTATAATGACTCCCGAGGTGTGTTTTTCGCTTTGAGGGAAAAATCCAAAAGGCAAGCCCAATGGAGTTGGTACGTCATAAATAAACAAGTTTGCCACCCCGGTTACAATTTTTTTCCCCGGAACAATTTTGGCTTTGTAAAGTTTAATGTAATATTCAGGGTCGTCAATATTTTCCGAAGTTGTGTACTTGGCATTCTTTAAAAAGTACACCGAATCATTTTCCTTTTTCGTAACCGACGCTATTACTGTGCCTTCACCTTGTTCCGTTTTAGAATTGTATATAAGTGCCTTTTTGGTCTTGGTATTAAAAACCAAAGAATCTGGTTCAACAACATCGCTGCCCTCGGTTAAAACGGGTTTTTGGTCGTAGTTGCCAATACTATCTTTGATACCTTTGGCATAAACGATGTTTTTGTTGTAATCTATGGTGATGTCGCCGGCCGTTATGTTCATGTCGCCATAGTCAATTCTGGCTTGATTGTACAAATAAAGCTTTTGTTGTTTTTGGTTGAATCGAGTGTAATCTTCAGCGTGATATACTACCGTATGCTCAAGCAGTTCCTTTTTTTTAGGTTTTATGGAGTCGGTTAGTGTAGAGTCTTGTTCTTTTTCTAGCGGAGTTGGATTAATTAAGCTGTCTACTTTTACTATGGCTCTGTCCCGAACTACAGGCTTGATAGAATCCTGTGGTTTTTTGATGTCTTGGGCGAAGCTTAACATGTTGATAAACACTGTAAAACTTAATGCAAAAAGTATTTTAAAGTTGTTTGTACGCAACGCTTTTAAATGTATTTTTGTAAAAGTATGGCTCGGTTTTTGAAATGCCAAAATTACATATATTTTTCTGGGATTGATTTAATATTCAATTAAAAATTTCAAATTAAAACCCTGCCCAAATGGGTTGGGTAATAAACCGAGTTTGTTGGTCGTTTTAAGCACATAATTAAAGATTCGTTATGGTTTTTAGGCTGATAGAAAAAATTATAATACACCACATGAAAACGCATAGAGTATTACTTTTCGTATCTTTTATATTTGTATTAACACTTTCTTCTTTTATACCTGTTAATCAAAATAAGGGTTCCAAAAAATTTGTTGTGGTTTTGGATGCCGGTCATGGAGGGCATGATCCAGGTAATATTGGAAATGGTTTTAAAGAAAAGGATATTGCATTGAAAATTGTTTTGGAAGTAGGTGAGCAGCTTGAGAAAAATCCCAATATAGAAGTGGTTTATACGCGTAAGAAAGACAAGTTTATCGACTTGTTTGTTCGTGGGCAAATTGCGAACAAGGCTAATGCCGATTTATTTGTCTCTGTACATTGCAATTCCCATCATTCACAAGCCCATGGCACGGAGACTTTTGTGTTGGGTACCCATAGAAACCAAACTAATTTTGAAGTGGCAAAAAAGGAGAACTCAGTTATTTTTCTAGAGGATGATTATGAAAAAAACTACGGTGGTTTTGATCCAAATTCCCCAGAATCTGTTATGAGTATCCTTTTGAGTCAAGAGGAGTATTTAGATCAGAGCATCATGTTGGCTTCGTTGATTCAAAACAAATTCACAAACATATTAAAACGTAACAATAGAGGGGTTAAGCAAGCTGGTTTTATTGTTTTGCATCAAACCGTAATGCCAAGTGTTTTGGTTGAAACAGGTTTTTTAACCTATAAAAGCGAAGGAAGTTATCTCAATTCAAAAAGGGGGCAAACCCAAATGTCAACAGCTATTGCTGATGCAGTTTTGGAATATAAATCCAGTTTGGATGAAAATGTCGGTGATTTTGAGTTGGTTAAAAACACGGAGAATATTCAGGAAGCGGCTTCAGAAGATGTTGTGTTTAAGGTGCAAATTGCTGCCAGCTCAAAATCTCTTGATCCAAAACCTTACAACTTTAAGGGGCTGAATTCTATTTCAAAGTTAAAGGAAGGAAGCCTTTATAAATATTTTTACGGTGTTTCTTCAAGCTATTGTCAGGCACAAGCGTTTGAGGCTGAGGCTAGAAAAAAAGGATATGCTTCAAGTTTTATTGTGGCTTTTAAAAATGGTGAAAAGATAGCCTTGGCCGATGCTTTAAAATCAACTTCAAATTAAAGCCGTTCTTTTTAAATTTATATTAAATTTGTTTTTCGAATATGTATTTTGAAATGAGCCATATATTACATGATTTATGTTCATTTAAAATAACGAACACAACCAGATGAAAATAAACAAAGAAGTAAAAACAGGCGTATTAGTAATATTAGGAATTATACTTTTTATTTTTGGATTCAACTATTTAAAAGGCATAAACTTACTGGAATCCAATAATGTTTATTTTACTGAGTTCGATTATAACGCGCTTACCAAATCTTCACCGGTTACTATTAAAGGTAATAGCGTTGGTAAGGTTCAAGACATTATCTACGATTTTAATACAGGTAAAACACGAGTGGCATTCTCGGTGGATGAAAAGCTTAAATTTTCAAAAAACTCCGTGGTTCGTCTTTATGAAACCGGTTTGATGGGTGGTAATGGATTGGCCATTGTGGTTAGGGAAGATGGCGAATTGGCCAAACCGGGTGATGTTTTAAAATCAGAAGTTGAAGTAGGTCTGGTTACCAGTCTTTCCAAGAATTTTTCAGGGTTAAGTACTGATTTAAATTCAACATTAAAATCGGCAGATTCGCTTATTGTAAGTTTGAATAAAGTAATAAACGACCAGTCTGAAAAAGGTTTAAAACGAACGGTGGAGCAATTAAACGAAACCTTAAAGTCGTTTGAAATTACTTCAAGCAGCGTCAACGGACTCATTGCCAAGAATGAAGAAAATATTACCACAACCTTAAAGAGTTTTAAGAAAACTAGCGAGGATTTATCAACCCTAGCGGCGGATTTAAAAGATGCCGATATCGGAGCTACTATTGAAACTTTGAAAAAGACCTTAGCAAGTTTAAACGGGGTACTGGACAAAGTTGAAAAAGGTGATGGCTCAATCGGAAAACTTCTAAAAGATGAAACGCTTTACAATAATATTGAAGGTGCTACCAAAGAACTGGAAGAGCTGCTTCGGGATATAAAATTGCACCCAAAACGCTACTTTAGGATTTTATCAAAAAAAGAAATACCTTACCAAGAAGAACCTAGCAACTAATCTATGGAATACTTGCCGAATATACTTTTTGCGGTCATACTGCTTATTGGCATAGGCTACTTTGCAAAAAATGTAAAAAAGCTCATCCGTAACATTAAGCTTGGTCATGATGTTAACGTTAGCGATAATAAATCCGAACGTTTGCGCAACATGACACTTATTGCCTTTGGGCAAAGCAAAATGGTGCGTCGCCCAATAGCTGGCTTGCTTCATGTTGTTGTTTATATAGGCTTTATTGTTATAAACTTAGAGGTTTTAGAAATTATCATTGACGGTCTTTTTGGCACACACAGAATAGGCCTTAGTGTATTTCCGCCTTCTGTTTATGGTGTTTTTATTGGAATTTTTGAACTATTGGCAGTCTTGGTTTTTATTGCTGTGATTGTTTTTTGGATTAGAAGAAATGTGATTAAGTTGGCTCGTTTCTGGAAAAGTGAAATGACTAGTTGGCCTAAAAACGATGCTAATTTCATTTTATATTTTGAAATGATTTTGATGCTGTTTTTTTTGGTTATGAATGCCACCGACGTCCATTTTCAAAGCTTAAATTCAGGAAATGTTGTTAGTCAGCATATAGCAGGATGGTTTGAAGGAACGTCAGAATCCGCTTTGCATACTATAGAACGTGCTGCTTGGTGGTTACATATCGTTGGAATTTTCATTTTCTTGAATTATCTATATTTTTCAAAGCACCTGCACATTTTGTTGGCATTTCCGAATACCTATTTTGGGAAATTGACCCCAAAAGGTCAATTCAATAATTTGGAAGCCGTAACAAAGGAGGTTAAAATGATGATGGATCCAAACCTTGATCCATTTGCTGCACCAGCAGACGGTTCGGAAACCGACGTTCCAGCAAAATTTGGCGCAAGCGATGTTCAGGACTTAAGTTGGGTTCAGTTACTCAATGCTTACACGTGCACCGAATGCGGACGTTGTACCAGCGAGTGCCCAGCAAATCAAACAGGAAAAAAACTGTCGCCCAGAAAAATTATGATGGATACTCGTGATCGTTTGGAGGAAGTGGGTAAAAACATTGATGCAAATAATGGCGAATTCAAAGATGACGGTAAGCAGTTGTTGGACGATTACATTACCCGTGAAGAATTATGGGCCTGTACGTCTTGTAATGCCTGCGTTGAGGCTTGTCCTGTAAGTATTGATCCACTTTCAATCATTATGGATATGCGCCGTTATTTGGTTATGGAACAATCTGCTGCGCCTATGGAATTGAACAACATGATGACCAATATTGAAAACAACGGTGCGCCTTGGCCTTATAACCAAATGGATCGATTGAATTGGAAGAATGAATAAAATTAATGTAATATGAGCGAAACAATCAAAGTACCAACCATGGCAGAATTCATGGAACAAGGTAAGCAACCCGAGGTTTTGTTTTGGGTAGGCTGTGCAGGTAGTTTTGATGATAGAGCCAAAAAAATAACCAAGGCCTTTGTTAAATTGTTGAACAAGGCAAATGTGGAATTCGCGGTTTTGGGCACTGAAGAAAGTTGCACTGGTGACCCCGCAAAACGTGCCGGTAATGAGTTTTTGTTTCAAATGCAAGCAGTAACCAATATTGAGGTACTTAACACTTATGAAGTAAAAAAGATAGTAACTGCTTGCCCACATTGTTTTAACACTATTAAAAACGAGTATCCAGGATTGGGTGGAAATTATGAGGTAATGCACCACACCCAATTTTTAAAAACTTTATTGGATGATGGCAGATTGACCGTAGAAAGCGGGAAATTTAAAGGTAAGCGTATTACATTTCACGATCCTTGTTATTTAGGGCGAGCCAATAATGTTTACGAAGCTCCACGTGATTTAATTGAAAAACTAGAGGCCGAATTGGTAGAGATGAAAAACTGTCGACGTACTGGTTTGTGTTGTGGAGCAGGAGGGGCGCAAATGTTTAAAGAGCCTGAAAAAGGCGATAAGGATATAAACGTAGAGCGTACTGAACAAGCTTTGGATACAAAACCAGAAATAATTGCAGCAGGTTGTCCGTTTTGTAATACCATGATGACCGATGGCGTTAAAGCCAAGGAAAAGGAAGGAGATGTTTCTGTTATGGATGTCGCAGAGTTAATTGCTAATGCCCAAGATCTATAATCCCTATAAAAATTTAAAATCGTTATCCGTAATTTATAAATCAGTTTAATGCTAGTAGATTTTAATACATTGCCAGAAGAATCGCGTGTTTGGATATACCAAGCCAATCGCTCTTTTGCCGAAGAAGAGATTGGTGAAATTCAGTCGAAGCTGGATGTGTTTATAGAAAATTGGACAGCACATGGGAGTGGTTTAGAATCTGGTTACTTAATTAAATATAAGCGATTTATAGTTATAGGTTTAAATCAAAACTTAAATAAAGCGACAGGTTGTTCTATAGATTCCTCGGTGCATTTTATTCAACAATTGGAAAAAGATTACAATGTAGATTTAATGGATAAAATGAATGTCTCTTACAAACAAGGTGAGTTTATTGCATATAAGCCACTTACTGACTTCAAAAAAATGGCCAAGGAAAAGGCGGTGTCCAAAAATACTATTGTTTTCAATAATTTAGTGACCAATATTGCCGAGTTCAATGAAAATTGGGAAGTACCCGCAAGTGATAGTTGGCACAGCCGTTTTTTAAAGTAGTTACGGTTGATAGTTTCTTTATAAATCTATCTTAAAGTCTTTTTATCTTCCTTTTAAAAGTATTATTTTGGCACGATTATTAGTGATACTGATAATGTCCCCTTAATCAATATTTTATGCGTCAAATCTCGTTTATATTTCTCTCTCTTTTTTTAGTATCCATAACTTACGGGCAAAGTGCAGAAAACCCATTATTGACTTCAGATAGTGTAGCGCAAAAAAAGTGGGTTGATAGTGTTTACTCTTCCCTTTCACTTAAAGAGAAAGTAGGCCAATTGTATATGTTACAAGTCATGTCCAATCAAGATGAGGAAACGAAGAATAAGGTCATAAATCTTATAAAGGAAGATCATATTGGCGGCATTATTTATTCCAATGGTGGGCCATATAGGCAAGCAAAATTAAATAATGAATTGCAGGCAAGTTCAAAAACACCCTTGCTCATTGGCATGGATGCCGAATGGGGTTTGAGCATGCGTTTAGATTCTACCTATGCTTTTCCTTGGAATATGACTTTGGGAGCCATAAAAGATAACAAACTTGTCGAACAAGCTGGCCGACAGATAGGGGAGCATTGCAAGCGTTTAGGTGTGCATTTTAATTTTGCTCCTGTTGTGGATATAAATACCAATCCTCAAAACCCAATTATTGGCAACCGTTCTTTTGGCGAAGATAGAGATAATGTTACCGAAAAGGCATTGGCTTTCATGAAAGGGATGCAAAGAGGCGGAGTTTTGGCCAATGCCAAGCATTTTCCAGGTCATGGCGATACCGACCAAGATTCACATAAAACCCTTCCAACCATCAGTTTCAATGAAAAACGCATAGATTCCATAGAATTATATCCCTATAAAACGTTAATCAAGGAAGGGCTTTCAAGCGTTATGGTTGCCCACTTAAATGTGCCAAGTTTAGAATCTCGGGAGGGGTATCCGTCATCACTGTCAAAACATATTGTAACAGATATTTTAAAAGAAAGATTAGGGTTTCAAGGACTCGTTTTTACCGATGCATTGACCATGAAAGGTGCGGCCGATTTCAGTGAAACGGGAGATATTGATTTAGCTGCTTTTGCGGCAGGAAATGATGTTATGCTTATGTCTGAAGACGTTGGGGTTGGCATTTCAAAAATAGTGGAAGCCATTAACAGCGGAGGCATTTCCGAAGCACGTTTGGCGCACTCGGTTAAAAAAATATTGATGGCAAAATATAAAGTGGGGTTGAATAAGTACAAACCTGTTGGACTTTATAATTTGTCTAAAGATTTAAATAGGATTAAAGACGACGTTCTTTATGAAGAGCTTCTTGAAAACGCCATAACGGTTGTAAAGAATGAGCGGGATTTAATTCCTTTGAGAAGATTGGAAACCAAATCGATAGCCTATGTTAAGCTTGGCGATGACGATGGTTCTCTATTTTATGATGAGCTTAAAAAATACGGAAAGATTCATTTAATCGAGGCAGATAACCTTTTCAGTTTAATAGGAAAATTAAAATCTTATAACACGGTTATAATTGGGTTTCATCGTTCTAATGAAAATCCTTGGAAGGGTTATGAATTTTCCAATCAGGATGTAGCTTGGATTGAAGAAATTGCAAAAACCAACACGGTCATTTTAGATGCTTTTGTAAAACCCTATGCACTTTCAGATTTAAAGAGTGTTGATAACATTGCTAGCATTATTGTTAGCTATCAAAACAGTGTGATAGCCCAAAAAAAATCTGCTCAGCTCATTTTTGGAGCAATTGAAGCCAAAGGAGAATTGCCCGTTTCCATAGAACCTTATTTTGAGGTTGGAAAGGGTATTAGGCTCAATGCCATTGAAAGACTTGGTTATACATTGCCTGAGCGTGTGGGTATGAGTTCCGAAAAGTTAAAACGTGTAGATTCTGTGGCTCAAATTGCGGTAGATTCAATGATGACCCCCGGAATTCAATTATTGGTTGCTAGAAAGGGGAAGGTAATTTACAATAAGAATTTTGGAAAACACACGTACAAAGGAAAAGAGGAAGTGATTTTCGATGATATATATGATGTAGCTTCACTTACGAAAATTTTGGCCACATTACCTTTGCTTATGGAACTTGAAGAACAAGGCATTGTTTCCCTTGATACGAAACTTTCGGAGATTTTGCCTGAATATATCGGGTCTAACAAGGAAGACATCACATTAAAAAGCATGTTGTCCCATTATGCTCGGTTACGGCCATGGGAACCTTTTTATTACCATACTTTAGATTCAGTTACCAAACACCCAAGTCCAAAATACTACAGAACTGAGAGAAGTGATGAGTTCAATATTGAAGTGGCCAAAAACCTGTATTTAAGAACGGATTATCAAGATTCTATCCCAAAGATTATAAAAGATTCAGAACTGTTGGAAACTTTGCGCTACAGGTACAGCGATTTTCCATATTACATTCTGAAGAAATTTATTGAGCATCATTACGACAGAACATTGGAGCAATTAGCCCAAAGTCATTTTTATGAGCCTTTGGGTGCAAATTATACCATGTATAATCCATATCATAAAATAAGTGACAAAAGAATTGTGCCGACAGAAGTTGATGATTATTATCGGTATCAAGAAGTTCATGGCTATGTTCATGACATGGGTGCTGCCATGCAAAATGGAATTGGAGGGCACGCGGGAGTTTTCAGTAATGCCAATGATGTGGCAAAAATTATGCAGATGTATTTGCAAAGGGGTTTTTACGGCGGAAAGCGTTATTTGAAGCCCGAAACCATCGACAAGTTTAACCAATGTTACTATTGCAGTAAGAACAATAGGAGAGGAGTGGGTTTTGATAAACCCCAATTGGGTGATGAAGGTCCAACATGCGGCTGTATTTCCATGACTAGTTTTGGGCATTCAGGATTTACTGGAACCTATGCGTGGGCAGATCCAGATGAAGAAATTGTTTACGTATTTTTGGCCAACAGAACCTATCCGAAAGCTGGAAAAAACTTGTTGCTTCGAAAAAATATTAGAACAGAAATACAGCGCTTGATTTATGAAGCGATAATTGATTAACTTGATTGCGATTTTGGAATTATAACTTTGCAATGAAATAATCAGAAAAATTGAAATTTATGAAAATAGGAATTGTTTGTTACCCAACATTTGGAGGTAGTGGCGTAGTGGCTACAGAACTAGGTTTAGAGCTATCTAAACGTGGACACGAAATACATTTTATTACCTACAATCAGCCCGTAAGATTGGAGCTTTTAAGTAATAATGTGCACTATCATGAGGTAACTGTTCCAGAATATCCGTTGTTTCACTACCAGCCATATGAATTGGCATTGTCGAGCAAATTGGTGGATATGGTTAAACTTCATAAAATAGAAATTGTTCATGTACATTATGCGATTCCACATGCGTATGCGGCTTATATGGCTAAGAAAATGCTTAATGAAGAAGGCATTTATTTGCCCATTGTAACAACTTTGCATGGCACAGATATAACCCTTGTAGGCAACCATCCTTTTTACAAACCAGCGGTGACGTTCAGCATTAATAAATCCGATGCGGTTACGGCAGTCTCAAAAAGTTTAAAAGAGGACACGCTTAGGTTATTTGATGTAAAAAATGAGATTCATGTCGTCCCTAATTTTATTGATTTGGAAAAATACAATCATGAAAGCTATACAGATTGCCAAAGAGCCATAATGGCAAAAGATGATGAAAAAATTATTGCGCACATCAGTAATTTAAGACCAGTAAAACGGGTTCAAGACGTTATTAGTGTCTTTTACAATATCCAAAAGGAAATGCCAGCCAAACTCATGTTTATTGGTGAAGGCCCCGAAAAAGAACGTGTAGAAATGCGTTGCCAAGAACTTGGAATTTTAGACCAAGTGGTGTTCTTCGGTAAAAGTAACGAGATAGATAAAATACTTCGCTTCAGTGATTTGTTTTTGTTGCCATCGGAAACTGAAAGTTTTGGTTTAGCTGCCTTAGAAGCCATGGCATCAGGTGTTCCTGTTATTTCGAGCAACACTGGTGGTATTCCTGAGGTGAATGTTCAAGGTGTTTCCGGGTTTTTAAGCAATGTTGGTGATGTTGCTGACATGACCAAGAATGCATTATATATTTTAAGTGATAAAAATAGATTAAACCAATTCAAAGCTAACGCTAGGAAAGAAGCTTTGAAATTTGATTTACACAAAATTGTACCACAATACGAAGCTATTTATGAAGACACTTTAGCCAAGTGTCTTGTGCTATAGTTGGTTAAGGTGTTATGCTTCCTTTCTGTATTATTTTACCTTAACAACTATAAAATTTGTTCTTCTGTTTAGGGCATGGTCGGCCTCAGAGCAACGAATCGTGCCATCACATCCATTTACCAAGTTTTGTTCGCCAAAACCTTTTTGCGCGACAATTCTATCTGGATTAATTCCTTTTGAAATAAGGTAATTGTAAGTCGATTTAGCTCGTTTTTCAGACAATATTAGATTATAGGAAGCCGGACCTCTGGAATCAGAATGCGATTGTATTTCAATCGTCATACTTGGGTAAGTGTTTTGCATCAGGTCCACAATTCTAACCAGTTCTGAAGTTTCTTGATTGCGAATAGCCGCACTATCAAAATTGAAATATATTGGCCCAAGATCGGTAATGACTACCTCTTCTTCGATAGGAGCAATGGGTTCTAACGAGAAATCAACGCTAATGCTAGAAACAGTTGCGTCAATGCCTTTTGAGGTTACAGGTGTATTTGTGTTTAAAAAGCCATCTTTTTTAACCTGAACACTGTAATCCGTATCCCTGTCTATATTCATCTCATACCTTCCGTTTTCATCGGCTTCAAACGAAGCTACTTCATTTCCATCGACGTCTATTAAAGTTACAATGGCATTTGGCACCGGAATATTCTTTATGGCGTCATAAATTGTTCCTTCAAGTTTTATTCGTGAAATTCTGCTGAAGCCATAAATATCATCACTACCTAAGCCACCTGCTCGGTTTGAAGCAAAATATCCATTTAAGCCATCATCATTCATAAAGAATGAGAAATCATCTTTACTTGAATTTATGGGCACACCAAGATTTACAACATTAATCATATTATTGCTTTCATCTCGAACTGCTGCAAAAACGTCCAACAAACCTAAACCTTGATGGCCGTCTGAAGAAAAGAAAAGGGTTCCTTCGTTATTTATAAACGGGAAACGCTCATTTTTTCTGGTGTTTATGGGCATTCCAAGATTTTGTGGTTTTCCGTAGGAACCATCTTCATTAATTTCAACATAATAAAGGTCAGTTCCACCAATTCCGCCTGGCATATTGGAGGCAAAATATAATTTGCCGCTGTCTTCATTTAAAGCTGGATGACCATTTGAATAGGTATTGCTGTTAAATGGCAGCTCTTCAATATTGGTCCATTCATTATCAATTAATGAAGCCTTATAAATTTTTAGGTTTGAAACGCCAGAGTCATCTCTACTCAATGTATTTTTAATGAAGTTTGTTCTCGAAAAATACATGGTTTTGCCATCATTACTTATGGTTATAGGACCATCATGGTAAACAGAATTTACTTGACCCTCTAGCTTAAAACTATAATCGGCGTTAACAGTATCTAAAGCCTTTTCATCTGAAACGTAAACATCCAGAAAAGGCTCTTTGTCCCAACCGTATAGACGTTTAATGGCGACACCCTCATCTCTTGAGGAAACGAAATATAATTTCCCATCTTTTTCGTAGGCCCCAAAATCACTAAACTTAGAATTGAATTTAATATCCTTAAGGAAATACTGATGCCTTGCATTAAAAATTGAATTTAGAAACTCACCATCTTTGCTAAATTTGGTTTCTTCAATTTTGCCACCAGCGTTGTAGAATTTTTCTAGCCAAACTCTGGATTCTTTATAGTTTTTGACTCCTCTTAATGCCTGTGCATAATTATAGTAATATTCAATAGGCACGTTTTCTTGCTGAACTACTTTTTCATAGTATACCACAGCACTTTCTGGTTTCCGCATATAGGCATAACAATCTGCCAGCCTTCGTGTAGCATAATCTGCATAGTTTCCTTTTGCAATAAGTTCTTTATATGCTTCTGCCGCATCTACAAAGGCATATTTATTGAAAAGGTTATCGGCCTTTTTTAAAGTACCATCTTGTGCATGGCCAATAAAGGCAATGATTGATAAGAGGCAGGCTAGTATGTGGTTTTTTAATTTCATGGGGTCTTTATTAATTAAAAAATCTTGTTTAGACACTGTGTCTTTAAAGAGGGCAATGATTAACTTATTCCATTTGAACCACTATAAATTGTGTACGTCTATTAAGTTGATGTTGTTCTTCTTCACAATTTACACCGTCTTCACAGCCGTTTGTCAATCTTCGTTCACCAAAACCTTGATGTTCGGTAATTCTGGCTGGATCAATGCCTTTTGATATTAAATAGTCGTAAGTGGCATTGGCTCTATCGATGGATAATTTATCATTATATGAAAGATTACCTCTGGAGTCTGTATGTGATTCAATACGAATGACCATTTCTGGGTAATCATTTTGCATCAAATTCACGATTTTATTCAACTCTACTTTGGCATCTTCCCTAATGTTGAATTTATTGAAATCGAAATAAATGGTGTTCAAATCCAATTTAGCCAACTTAACCACATTTTGAACCGGATTTAAAAGTAAATTGGCATTAATGGTAATAAGCTCTGTTTGAATATTTTTGGACGTAAAATTGCGGTAATCGTCAATATATTTCTCCTGACTTGCCACAATTTTATAGTCTCTATTTCTATCTATGTTAATTTGATAATACCCGTTTTCGTCCGTTAGCATATAGGCTACTTCTTCACCATTTTCATCATAAAGCGTAATTTTTGCATCTTGAACAGGGTTGGAGTTAATGGCATCGGTCACTACGCCTTCAACATGTAAAACAGGTTCTCTATGAAAGGCATAAATATCGTCACTGCCACGACCACCTCTTCTGTTGGAAGCAAAATAACCGGTAATGCCATCTGCATTCATGGTGAAGGCAAAATCATCGTTATTGGAGTTGACGGGAATCCCCAAATTGATGACATCGGCAATAGAACCATTATCCTCATCTTTTATGGTTGCAAAAATGTCAAGCATTCCTAACCCTGTATGTCCGTCTGATGAAAAGAACAAAACCCCTTCATTATTGATAAAAGGAAAACCTTCAGCACCAGCTGTATTAACGATATCTCCAACATTCTGTAAATTTCTTAACGTTCCATCTGGATAAATATCCACAACCCAAATATCAGATCCTCCTTTTGTGCCAGGTCTGTCCGAAGAAAAATACAACTTTGTGTCATCAATATTTAAAGCCGCATGTTGTGTTGAAAAATTATCTCCATTAATGGGTAAATCTTCAATACTTGTCCAAATACTATCAACTAAAGTTGCCCTATATATTTTCATATTGGTCAACCCTTTATTGTCCTTAATTTCAATATCCTCGTTAAAATTGTTTCGGGAGAAATACATGGTTTTACCATCTTTGGTAATAGTTACCGGGCCATCATGATAAATGGAGTTAACATCACCCTTTAATTTTGCAGTATGGTCAACATTTCTTCGGCTATTGGCATCTGTTACGTAAACATCCAAAAAGGGTTGTTCGTTCCAACCATAAAGCCGCTTAATGGCAACACCTTCGTCTCGGGCAGAGGCAAAGTACACTTTACCGTCATGCTCAAAAGCACCAAAATCGCTATATTTTGAATTGAACCTTACACGGTCAAGGAAATACTGTTGTTTGGCACCAAAAACACTTGTGATGAAGTTAATGTCTTTTGAAAAATCATCAGCATTTACAACACCTCCAGAGTCTTTAAATCGTTGAAGCCATATTTGGGATTCATCGTATTTTTTCATGCCACGCAACGACTGTGCATATTTATAGTAATAATCAACAGGCACATTTTTTTGCTTCACAACACTTTTATAATATCTCGATGCATTTATAGGATCTCTTAAAAGTGCATAGCAATCTGCCAGCTGCCGTGTAGCATAATCTCTGTTGTAATTGTTTTGAACGAGTTCTTTGTAGACCTCTGCGGCCTTGACAAATGAAAATTTATTGAATAATGTATCAGCCCTTTTTTGTTTTCCTTGTTGAGGGAACACAGAAAAACTCAGCATTAATGTAATACAAACTAATATGTAATTTTTGGTATTCATAGAAAAATTAGTATTAGAAATATCTTGGGGACTTTAATTTAGAACTTATGAACTTAAATTCATAAATAAGTAAAATCTCGTGGGTGCCTGTGGTATAATCCGCTATATCTGAAATAGGTTTTTCATATGCATAACCAACACGCAATTGTCTTGAAACTTGAAAATCAGCAATACCACCAATAGCTGCGGTTTGTTCGTTTATTCTGTATGAACCGCCTAACCAAAACTTTTCATTAAATAAGAAATTTGCAGTTAGGTCGTAGGATACAGGGGCACCATTTGTTGCTTTTATTAATCCAGCAGGTTTAAATTTGATCGTTTTGCTTAAATCAATAACACCGCCTACTGTAAAATAGTAACTAATACGCTCTAAAGCTTCAAAATCATTGTTTTTGTTAGTAAAATCATTGTTCAATATTCTTGGGGCAGACAAACCAGCATAAACGCGATTGGTACTCCAATAAATACCAGCTCCAACATTTGGCGTCCACCTATCCTCAGTTCCATAAATTAATGGATCTGATTGATTGGCTTGATCCAAACGAAAATCGGTATCAAAACTAAATTGGGTGAATCCACCTTTTAAACCAAATGCGAGTTTTCCTGTATCTCCTGTTGGAATACTATATGAAAAATCAGCGTATAGGTATGAAAAGTTTTGAGGGCCCAAATCATCTTCAATAAAAGACAATCCTAATCCAACCCTATCGTTACGCAGTGGCGTGTGAATGGAAAGGGTTTGAGTTATTGGTCCACCTTTAAAACCAACCCATTGACTTCTATGCAGTGCAACAATGCTCAATGCTTCTCGGCTACCTGCATAAGCAGGGTTGATTGAAATTGTATTGTACATGTACTGGGTGAATTGCGGTAACTGTTGCGCAACTCCAACCGTACAGCTAAACAATGCAATAGCGATTATATTACTTTTTATAAATTTCATAGGTTAAAGTTTATTTGGTTCCTAGGTATATGGGGCCTGTTAAAGGACTCAATCCACTATCTCGTAAATTAATAATATAATAATATGTTCCGTTCGGTAATTTACCTGCGCTTCCTACGGATGATTTAGGGGATGTTCCATCCCAGTCACCTTTAGACCCAGAAGTTTTGATACTGCCTAAAGTATAGTTATCAGATTCGTACACTAATGCACCCCATCTGTTAAATATCTTTATTTCGGCTGTAAATCCACAAAGGTCAATTCCTGCAATGTCAAAAGTATCATTATATCCGTCTCCATTTGGTGTAATGGCTTTCGAAATTATAATATCACTTTCACCACAAGGCAATACCTTACATTTAGCATCAACAACCATAGTTACATCTGTGATGTTGATACATCCATTTTCAAAACCTCTATATCTTAACACATAGGTAATTCCTTCCGTATTCGGGTTAAATTCCTCTGTATATGCAGATTCAAGATCTGTTGGGTCAAAAATATCACCAGTAATGGTTGCAAGTGGATTACCCTCAATAATTTCCCAACTTCCGGTAGAAGCATCATCAGAAAGGAAGTTTCTCAAGTTCACAAGGCCATCATCAAAACATCTGTCATTTTCATTAATTTGATAATAATTCTCATCCAATGTTACATTTACCGTTTGGGTATATGCTGCCTCGTTGTTACAAGCATCACGCACCGTCCAAGTTCTTATGATTTGATAATCTTCAAACACATCTACCTCATAAGTATTCGTTTCTTCAAACTCAACAATAACATTTGACGAGCAATTATCAGTGAATTCCAATTCTGGAGCATCTTCTAAATCAAGACAACTTACGTTAATCACTTGGTCATAGTTTGTAACAGGAACAGGAGCTGTTGTGTCTTCAACAGTTATTATTTGGGTGTGGGTTGTGTTTAAACCACATTCATCAGTTGCTGTCCAAGTACGGGCAATGAAATAACTATTTGGGCAGCTTCCATCAGTTCTATTGTCACTTACAGTAACATCGGCGGTGCCACAATTATCGGTGGCTGTTAACGTAATTACATCAGGTATAGCATCACATTCCACTGTTATATCTACTGGCAATGATTCCACAAAAACAGGAGGTGTTGTATCCTGAACGGTTATAATCTGCGTGAAGGTTGTTGTTAATCCACATTCATCTGTTGCAGTCCAAGTACGCGCCAAAGTATAGTTGTTCGGGCAATCTCCATTAGTTCTGGTATCACTTACTGAAACCGTTGCAGACCCACAGCTATCTGTAGCCGTTAGTGTTTCTGGTACTGGAATAGCGTCGCATTCTACAACCAATCTTGCAATAGGCAAATCCTCAACAAAAACAGGGGGTGTAGTGTCTTGAACCGTTATGGTTTGAACATGGGTATTTGTAAGACCACATTCATCTGTAGCGGTATAGGTTCTAGTAACCACGTAATTTCCAGGACAATTGCCATTAGTTCTAACATCTTCTACAGTTACTACTGCTGAGCCACAGTTATCTGTAGCTGTTAAGACTACTGCATCTGGAATTGTTGTACATTCAACTACCACATCAGCAGGCAGATTTGTTTGGTCAAATACAGGAGCTGTTGTATCAGAAGTTGAAATGGTTTGGTCTGCCGATGCCACATTTCCACAGGCGTCTGTTGCAGTCCAAGTTCTGGTTATTGTATTGTCTCCAGGACATGCGCCATTGGTAATAACGTCTACAAATGTTATAACAGGATTGGCATCACAATTATCTGTAGCTGTAGCTTCGCCAAAAGCAATAGGTGTTAAGTCATCACTACATTCAGCAGTAACATTTGCTGGTAAATCTAATACAGGTGGTGTAGTATCTTGAACATTTATAGTTTGAACATGCACTGTTGTAACTCCACAAATATTAGTTGCACTCCAAGTTCTTTCTAAAATATAAGTACTTAAGCAATCACCATCTGTTCTGGTTTCATTATAACTTACACTTATGTTTCCACAAGAATTGGATGCTGTTAATGCAGCTGCATCTGGTATGGCATCACATTCAACAGTTATGTCCGCTGGCAAAGTGTTTTGGTCAAAAACTGCAGCATCAGGTTGTGTGAAGGTATAAGTTGCACTTACATTAATTGTATCACATAAATCTGTAACTGTCCATGTAACAGTAATTGAACCTCCAGTACAAAAATCAATCGTTTGGTTCGTGAAGTCGTTACTTACCACTGGATTACAACCATCAGCAAAACTAGAACTAATGTTTGTAGTTTGGGCATTTACCCAAGCTGAGATATCAGCGTCCAAATTCTGCTGTGCTGAAACTAAATCATCGGTTCCAAACTCACATGCTTCTGATGTATCATTCACAGGGTTTGTGAATGTTGTTGTAACAGGCGCTGTCAGGTTGAAGTCCGCCGATAGGTTTATGGTCTCACAAAGGTCGGTTATGGTCCATGTCACCGTTGCCGTACCACCTGTACAAAGCTCGGGGATGGAAACCGATGCACTGTCGTTAGACAGGACAGGGGAACATCCACCGGTCTGCCCAATGGCGGTCGATTGGGCCGCTACCCAGTTGTTGAACGCGGTGTCCACTTCCGCTTGGTCTGCAAAGTCGCATGACTGTGCGTCCAGGTTTGTAGGAGCTATGTATGCAATCGGGTCAGAAGGCGTAACGGTATATGTCGCTGTCGTGTTTATGGTCTCGCAGATGTCGTCAATGGTCCATGTAACGGTTATGTTTCCACCGGCACACAGGTCAATGGACTGTCCCACAAAATCATGGGCCACGTCAGGGGAGCCACCTGTAAGACTGTTTGTGATAACGTCCGTTTGTGCGGCAACCCAAGCAGCAATGTCAGCATCCAGGGCGTTTTGGCCTGCAATCGGGTCGTTTACGCTGAAATCACAGGAGTTCACGACCTTTCCCGTTGGGTTTGTAAAGCTTATGCCGTCAGGCTGTGTAAAGGTATAGGTGGCCGTAGGATTTGTGGTCTCGCACAGGTCCTGAACGGTCCATGTTATCGTTAGGCTTGCAGTGGTACAGAATGAAATGGACTGTCCCACAAAATCATTGGTTATTTTTGGGCTACATCCACCTGCGATGCTATTTGTAATGGCATCCGTTTGGGCAGCAACCCAAGCAGCAATATCGGCATCTAGGTTGGCCTGTGCCACATTGGCATCAGGGTCGTCAAATTCTGCAGCTGTCGAGGCATCATTCACGGGTGCATCATAGGTCACTGCCGTAGGAGCGGTCAGGTTAAAGTCCGCCGACACGTTTATGGTCTCGCAAAGGTCGGTTATGGTCCAGGTCACGGTCGCCGTTCC
>NZ_JBBVGQ010000003.1:0-465183 GCF_038148895.1 Tamlana sedimenti
GGGGCGGTCAGGTTAAAGTCCGCCGATAGGTTTATGGTCTCGCAAAGGTCGGTTATGGTCCAGGTCACGGTCGCCGTACCACCTGTACAAAGCTCGGGGATGGAAACCGATGCACTGTCGTTGGACAGGACAGGGGAACAACCACCGGCCTGCGCAATGGCAGTTGATTGTGCCGCTACCCAGTTGCTGAACGCGTTGTCCACTTCCGCCTGGTCTGCAAAGTCGCATGACTGTGCGTCAAGATTTGATGGGTCGTTATAGGACACTGCCGTAGGGGCTGTCAGGTTGAAGTCCGCCGACACGTTGATTGTCTCACAAAGGTCGGTTATGGTCCAGGTCACGGTCGCCGTTCCACCGGTACAAAGTTCGGGGATGGAAACCGATGCACTGTCGTTGGACAGGACAGGGGAACATCCACCGGCCTGCGCAATGGCGGTCGATTGGGCCGCTACCCAGTTGTTGAACGCGGTGTCCACTTCCGTTTGGTCTGCAAAGTCGCATGACTGTGCGTCAAGGTCCGCAGGGTTGTTGTATGTTATTGATGCAGGAGGAGTAACTGTATAGGTTGCACTTGTATTAATATTTTCACAAATATCATCGATAAACCAAGTAACAGTTACATTGCCACCATTACACAAATCAATGGACTGTCCCACAAAATCATGGGTAACCTCAGGTGAACCACCTGTAAGACTGTTTGTAATAATATCTGTTTGCGCAGAAACCCATGCCACAATATCAGCATCTAAGTCATTTTGAGCCACAACAGGATTATCATTGTCAAAATCACAAGAATTTACGTCTTTATCGGATGGGTTGTTAAAATTAATGCCATCAGGTTGTGTAAAGGCGTAAGTGGCCGTAGGGTTTGTGGTCTCACATAGGTCCTGAACGGTCCACGTTATTGTTATACTTCCAGTAGCACAGAAAGATATGGACTGGCCAACAAAATCATTGGTTATTGTTGGGCTACACCCACCTGCGATGCTATTTGTGATAACATCTGTTTGGGCAGCGACCCAAGCGACTATATCGGCATCCAGGTTGGCCTGTGCCACATTGGCATCAGGGTCGTCAAATTCCGCAGCTGTTGAGGCATCATCTACAGGAGCATCATAGGTCACTGCCGTAGGAGCGGCCAGGTTAAAGTCCGCCGATAGGTTTATGGTCTCACAAAGGTCGGTTATGGTCCAAGTCACGGTCGCCGTACCACCTGTACAAAGCTCGGGGATGGAAACCGATGCACTGTCGTTAGACAGGACAGGGGAACAACCACCGACCTGCGCAATGGCAGTTGATTGTGCCGCTACCCAGTTGCTGAACGCGTTGTCCACTTCCGCCTGGTCTGCAAAGTCGCATGACTGTGCGTCAAGATTTGATGGGTCGTTATAGGACACTGCCGTAGGGGCTGTCAGGTTGAAGTCCGCCGACACGTTGATTGTCTCGCAAAGGTCGGTTATGGTCCAAGTCACGGTCGCCGTTCCACCGGTACAAAGCTCGGGGATGGAAACCGTTGCACTGTCGTTAGACAGGACAGGGGAACATCCACCGGCCTGCGCAATGGCGGTCGATTGGGCGTTTACCCAGTTGTTGAACGCGGTGTCCACTTCCGTTTGGTCTGCAAAGTCGCATGACTGTACATCAAGATTTGATGGGTCGTTATAGGACACTGCCGTAGGCGCTGTCAGGTTGAAGTCCGCCGACACGTTTATGGTCTCGCAAAGGTCGGTTATGGTCCAGGTCACGGTCGCCGTTCCACCGGTACAAAGCTCGGGGATGGAAACCGTTGCACTGTCGTTGGACAGGACAGGGGAACATCCACCGGTAATGTTTATTAAAGATGTTTGGTTCGTCACCCAGTTGCCGAATGCGGTGTCCACTTCCGCCTGGTCGGCAAAGTCGCATGATTGAACATCAAGATTTGTTAACGGATCTGAAGATAAAGGTATTGGGGAAATTGTAATGGTTTGCTCCACATTTATAGAATTTCCACAATCATCCGTAACACTATACGTTCTAGTGATAATTTCTGGACATGTTTCATTATTTGAAACATCAGATACAAAAGCTACAATAGGAGGAATACCAGAATTGTCAGCTTCATCAGTTACAACTTCAATATCTGGGCTAGGCACCGAATCATTACATGATAGGTTAATTGGAGTAGGGTCACTAGCCGTTGGAGGCTGACTAATATAATCAAGGTAATCTATTGGGATTAACAATGGGCCTGTTATTGGTTCACCTGCACAAGTACCACTGGTCTGATGACCTAAAATTAAATTGGTGTTGAAAGGTATCCCAGAAATATCACCTTCACCACTTATGGTTCCTGTAACAGAAACGTTTGGGTCAAAATCTGGGTCACTTAATATAGCACAATTAGTTGTTACTGTTAAAGTAAAGCTTAAATCAGCCAAAATCGTATCCGGATCTCCAGGTACAGGTAAATCACCTAGATTCCATACAATAGAACCATATGCACCTAATCCTGGGTCATAAAATGGTGCATTAGGATTTGATAAAATCGTTAAAGGTGGATATAAATTATAATTTATATTTAAGTTAGCCGGATCTACAGGCTCTGAAAGGGGTAGGGTGATAACTGTATTATCAATGCCTTCTGTTCCTGTGTTTTTTATATCAATGGTAAAGTCCGCATTTTCACTTGGTTCTAATGAAGGATTAATTCCTGGAGGATTGCCGTTAATAGAAGTGTTTGTTATAATACCTTCTGATTCAGGTATATAGGCATCAACCGCAAACGTCGCATTAAATATAACATAGGTGTCTTGTGTTGACCCGTAGCGTAATCTGGTTGATGTTTGATTATTAGCAATAATGGTATTTCCTGTATTGTCAATATCAAACATGACAATGTCTACTCCCGTATTGTTAACTAAATTAGGGTTTCTTGCATTTCCACCAGTATTAATGGAAGAATTAAAAAAGTTACCCGTAGTGTTTCCGCTATGAGCCAACCTTTGAAAAGTTCCAGAATTAAGCCTTTCTATTTCAAAATAATCACCATTCCAGGGTCTGTCTCCTTCACCGGCCATTAAGCCTAATTTTACATTAACATCACCGCTTTGAACAGCATTAAAACCATTAACGCCAATAGTATAATTAGCTACTATTCCAGCTCCTACGAAAGCATGCCCATCAAAAACGGTAATGTCTCTCCATTTCATTTTTGAATTTTCATACACAACTACAATGCCCCAACCACCATAATAACCAGTGGCATCTATAAAGCCTTCACGGCACGCTATATCAGCAACAAAATATTCTCCAATACCATTTGCGATTACTCGATCCGTAATTTCAGCATAAGCCGAATACATGTTTCCATCAGTACCCAAAGGGTAGTAAATATCAGATACATTGGCTGTTACTTCAATATAATTTGACTCAGCTGGGCCTTTCAATAATACTTTACGTTTATCAAGTGTTTTTGTAATACCATTTTTAGTAACTTGAAAAGTATGGGCATCTGTTTCACCATTGCCAAAGGGTCTTCCTGTCCAGTAAAGCCCTGCATAGATAATATTTGAACATTCTGGGATTGCTCCATTTTCTGTTGAAAAATTTAAGGTAGCTGATGAGGAATTAAATGTATTATTTCCTGGAACAGCTACACCATCGACATCAACATAACGCATATCCCTATCATTTGCATTAGAAACATTGTAATTTACCATGGTCATATTGGTATTACCAATCATGGTAAAGTCTCCCTTAACATTATAAATTGTTTGGGCTGGTGTAACGGTTGAAGTTCTGGGTGTAAAAGGAACTCTTACCTGGCTATATCCACTAAACATATTCGATAAAAACAAAAATGCTATCACCAAAAATGTATAACCATTTTTATTTGATAGTGGAAAATTTAGAGAAGCGTATAATTTTTTCATGCTATATTCTTTTAATACCTGAGCATTATTTACGATGGATTTACAAATGTGTAAAACACTCTAATTTTATTTTTTGGGCTTATTATGGCTTGTTCAACCTGCTGTTTATCAGCATTAAAATAGCATTTGATAAAAACATATTTTAATTTTGACAATTCAGACAACCCAGACAAATCAACATCGGAGTTTAAATCCGATTCATTTTCTAAACTTAGTGTTATTAATTTTACTTCTTTATAGTTAACATCGCTTATATTTAATGTTTCTAATGAATTTAAATCATCCAAGGTGATTTTTATTGGAGTTCCATCACCATATTTGCTCTTTAATTCACCATTTTTGAAGTACGATGTATTATATAGCCTTTGAGATAAATCATAAAACTCTAATCTTGAATTGTTATTTTTATCAGAAGAAGAATTATCTTTAGAAGGCTTATTTGTCAATTCATATATTTCATAGCCTTGTGCTAGAATTTGGTTGTTCATTGGAAAGAAAATAACTATGAACATTAAAGAAACCAAAAATTTGAAAGTTAATGGATTTTTCATGGTGTAAGCAATAAAATGGTGTTTGCGGATTTAAGTTTATTGTTTAGACGCACAGAAGTGAGAATGTCACAAAGAGCACCTGAACCTGTAACCTAACAAGTTATAAAAAAAAGTCTTTATTTGGAAAAATGGAGGTGATGCAACATTGGCTGTCAATGCTACATTAAATCGTGAAATTAGATTTGGGGTCATAATTTTAAGTTTTAAGTAGGTTCAACAAAAGAACATTTTTATTAGTAGTTGTTCAAAATTTAATGTTAAATCACAAATAAAACCGATTAAAGGTTTGCAAAAAGCTTTTTGCCGATTAATTGAGTTTTTTAACGATAGTATGTTAAGAACGATATAAGCTACTGATAATTAAATATTTAAGTTTATATTGTATTTGTTTTATTACTTTTAAATTTTCGATTATCTTAAATTAACTAAATTTATAGAGCAAATAAATTGAATTTTATCGACAAAAACAACTTTTTATCGATAAAAAATGCGTTTTATCGAGACTTATGAAGAAATTAATTTTGGTTAGGCATGCAAAATCATCATGGGAACACAATGTGATTGATCATGAAAGGCCTTTAAAAGAGCGAGGGTATGAAGATGCCAATTTGGTTTCCAACTACTTAGTTGAAAAAAATATTAAAGTTGACCAAGTGTTCTCAAGCGATGCTACACGAGCCAAGACAACCGCAAATATTTTTATTGATAATTTAAAAATAGATAAAAGTATTGTTCATCTGGTTCATGAACTTTATGATTTTTCAGGTCAAAATGTAATTGATGTAATAAAGAGCGCAGATAATACAATAAATACTTTAATGGTTTTTGGGCATAATCATGCCATAACTGCTGTTGCAAACACATTCGGCAATGAATATGTGGCAAATGTGCCAACTTCGGGGGTAGTAATTCTAGAGTTCGATATTGATAATTGGGCAGACCTCAAGACTGGGAAAACCCTTATGTTATTGTTTCCAAGAGATTTAAAGTGACCAGGAGCAACTTTTTTAGATTACTTCAGTTTTCCTAGTAATATTTTCAATTTTATAGATAGTATATTTGTTCCAAAGGGTTATTTTTAGCCTAAATAGAATATATTTGTTTTTAACGATAAAGAACGCTTTTTTGATGTCTGAAGTAGAAATCCCAAATGACAATAGTTATATAAATAGAGAGATAAGTTGGTTACAATTCAACGCAAGAGTTTTACAAGAGGCTGACGATGCTACAGTGCCATTAATTGAACGATTAAGGTTTTTAGGTATTTTTTCCAATAATTTAGATGAGTTTTTTAAAGTTCGATATGCCACTGTAAAACGTATAGTTGAAGCCGGTAAAGGAGGTAAAAGTGAATTAGGAGGCATAAGGGCTAAAGAGCTACTAGAAATCATTACCCAAATTGTAATCAAACAACAAACAGAAAGTTTGGAGATTTTAAGTGCCATTGAAGAAAATCTGAAGGAAGAAAACATTTATATTATTGATGAAACCAAGATAACTGCTGAACAACATGATTTTGTAAAAGAATACTTTTTTAAAACTATTAGCCCAGCATTAGTAACCATAATTTTAAATGATTCGGTGGTTCTACCAAATTTAAAAGATAGTGCAGCATACTTGGCTGTAAAAATGTTAATGCCAGGAGATAAAAAGCAGTTTGCGCTCATTGAAATACCCAAAACTGTTGATAGGTTTGTGGTTTTGCCAAAAAGAGGTAATAAGGATTACATAATAATGGTTGATGATTTGCTTCGTTATTGTTTGAGTGACATCTTCAATATTTTTGATTATAAGAACATCTGTGCCCATATGATAAAGATTACCAGAGATGGTGAGTTGGATTTTGAAAGCGATCTTAGTAAAAGCTTCATTGAAAAAATTTCCGATAGTGTAAAGCACAGGCAAATTGGTGAACCCGTAAGGTTTGTTTATGATAAAACCATTAATAAAGAAACCTTGCAGTATCTCATGAATAAAATGGGTATTGACAGTACCGATAGTATAATTCCTGGAGGTAGATACCACAATAGAAGGGATTACATGGGTTTCCCTAGCTTGGGTAGAACCGATTTAATGTATGATAGGATTGAGGCACTTCCCATTAAAAATCTAAGTTTACAAGACAGTATTTTTGAAGCTATTGCCAAAAAAGATTATTTACTTCACGCACCCTATCAAACCTTCTCTTACGTGGTTAAGTTTCTTCGAGAAGCAGCTTTAGATCCTTCAGTTAGAACTATTAAAATCACTATTTACCGTTTGGCTGAAATATCTCATATAGCAAGCTCATTGATTAACGCTGCCATTAACGGAAAATTGGTAACCGTTTCTATTGAGCTTCGCGCTAGGTTCGATGAACAAGCAAATATTGCTTATGCCCAACAAATGAAAGGGGAAGGGATAAATTTGATTTTTGGTGTTGCTGGCTTAAAAGTACATAGTAAAATGTGCGTTATCGAACGGGAACAGGGTAAAAAAATAAAACGCTATGGTTTTATAAGCACGGGTAACTTTAATGAATCTACTGCCAAGATTTATACGGATTTCACACTTTTTACATCTAATCAAAAAATCCTTAAGGATGTCGATAAAATATTTGCCTTTTTTGAAGCCAATTACAGAATTAACCGTTATAAGCACTTAATCGTATCTCCACATTACACTAAAAAAGAGGTTTTTAAATTAATAGACAAGGAAATTGAAAAGGTTAAAAGCGGCGAAGAAGGTCTTATTCGGTTGAAAATGAACAGTATATCTAGTTATATGATGGTCGATAAGCTATATGAAGCTAGCAGGGCTGGGGTAAAGATACAAATGATTGTTCGAGGTATATGTTGTTTGATACCGGGGATAAAAGGAATGAGCGAAAATATTGAAGTCATCAGTGTAGTCGATAAATTTTTAGAGCATTCCAGAATTTACATTTTTGGTAAAGATTCTGAATGTAAATTATACATTTCCTCCGCCGATTGGATGACAAGAAACATTGAAAATAGGGTGGAAGTAAGTTGCCCAATTTACGACGAGGGCATTAAAAAAGAAATCATTGACACCTTTAATATAAGTTGGAGCGATAATGTTAAGGCTAGATTGTTGAATGACGAACAGGAAAATGAATATAAAGTTGATAATAAACCAAGGGTTAGGTCTCAGTTTGCAACTTATGATTATTATCTAAAAAAATTAGAAAACTAAATGCTTTCAATCAAGAAATATGCGGCCATAGATATTGGTTCTAATGCTGTAAGGCTTTTAATTTCAAACATTATTGAACAGAAAGGGAAACCAGTTCAATTCAAAAAAAACTCACTGGTTCGTGTACCAATCCGTTTAGGGGCTGATGTTTTTATTAAGAAAAGGATTTCAAAAGAAAACACACAACGTATGGTCGATACCATGCTTGCCTTTAACTTACTAATGAAATCGCACAAAGTTGTTAAATATAAAGCCTGTGCTACTTCAGCTATGAGAGAGTCTGAAAATGGAAGGAAAGTGGTTGATTTGATTCTGAAAAATTCAGGCATAAGTATTGATATAATTGATGGAGAAGAAGAAGCTTCTATAATTGCTGCCACAGATTTGAACAAATATATAGACCCAGACAAAACCTATTTATATGTTGATGTAGGAGGGGGAAGTACCGAGTTTACGATAATTGATAGGGGCAACCAAGTAGTGTCCCGTTCCTTTAAAATAGGTACCGTTAGGTTGTTAAACGACATGGTGTTAAAAGAAACTTGGCAAGAATTGGAAAAATGGATTGGAGAACATGTCAAAGGATATGATAAAATAGATGTTTTGGGATCAGGAGGAAACATTAATAAAATATTCAAAATATCTGGGAAAAATTTAGGGAAACCGCTTTCCTATTTTTACATGACATCTTATTATAACACGCTTCAAACGTATTCATATGAAGAACGTATAACGGAATTAGATTTGAACCAAGACAGGGCCGATGTGATTATTCCAGCTATGCGGATTTATCTTTCTGCCATGAAATGGAGCGGTGCAAAGAACATCTATGTGCCAAAGATTGGACTTGCAGACGGTATAATAAAAAGCATCTATTATGATACCGTTTCGAGCAATACACAGTAAAATTGTGCACTTTGACTTTAATTATTGTAGTTTATTATAATTATAATATATATTCGTGACGAAATATTTATTATTGATTATAACCCAAATCTATTAATCATGAAATAAGCCTACCTAGTGGTTCACTTCAAAACCGAGCTAAGTTTGGCTAATAACATCTGATAGATTTAATAAATAAATGAACAGATGAAAAAAATTTTACTCTTAACAATACTTAGTTTTTCTCTTTACGGGTTTTCGCAAGACCAAGACTCTCTTAATCTTAATACCATCGAGCCCAAAACAAATGGCTCTACTTTTCAAGGTGTAAAGTACGGTGTACGTGGAGGTTATACAATTTCACATTTAGATTTTGATGGCAACCCTTTTATGGCTAACAAGCACAGAAACAGCATGTATATTGGTTTTTTTGCCAACCTTGGAATGTCAAAAACATTATCAATTGTTCCTGAACTACAATTTTCGGCAGAAGGGGCCAGTGCAGAGCCTCTTAATTTGGATTATATTCAAATGCCAATATTTTTTAGATTTAGGTTTAGTGAAAAATTCCACGCAGGTTTGGGACCCCAAATAGGATGGAAGGTTCATAAAGTTGGTGATAATTTAAGGGATTTAGGTTTTTCGGGCGTTGCAGGCGTTGAGTACAAAATTAATTATGCCATTTTTGTTGATGCCAGATATATTTATGGTATCCAGAATGTTTTTAACGATGCCACTGGAATTTCAGCAAAAAACCGAAACATACAAATAGGTGTTGGATATAAGTTTTAACCGTGCACGGTTTCCTTTTTACCTAAGCCTTTCATGATTTCTGCTTCATATTCAAGAAGTTGTTGCCATTTGGCGTCAACTTCTTTTTTATTGCCATATTTTCGAGCAAAACCTAAAAACATGGTATAGTGATTGGCTTCACTAACCATAAGCTTTCTGTAAAAATCTGCTAATTCATTATCTTGAAGCTCTTCCGATAATAATCTAAAACGCTCGCAACTTCTGGCCTCAATTAATGCAGCATACAATAATCTATGTACTAATTGGGTAGTTCTGCTGCCCCCTTTTGGAAAGAACTTTACAAGTTGTATTACATAATCATCTTTTCTGTCTCGCCCTAAAGTCCAACCCCGCTCAAGAATTTTATCGTGCACCATTTTAAAGTGGCTTATCTCTTCTTTAACCAAGGCGGTCATTTCCTGTACCAATTCAGTATATTCGGGGAAGCTTACTATCAGGGAAACAGCCGTACTAGTTGCCTTTTGTTCACAAAAAGCATGGTCAGTTAAAATTTCCTCAATATTTTTTTCAACAATGTTAACCCATCTTGGGTCTGTTGGTAATTTTAGTCCTAGCATGATAGTTTTTTAGATTATACATCCAAATCAAATGTTTTTCTTAAAACATCAATATTGGGATTTTTCTCCTTTAGTTTTTCAAATTTTTCGAAAGGCGTGTAGGCATATTGCTTTTCCATAACTTCGTTTACCGTTACAGACAGGCTTATGTCAAAATTATTCAACGCTTTTCTAATGTAGCTCAAAAGGTCATATTGGTGGCGCTCAATTTCCAATTTATTGGTTGCATTAGGAAATTCCAAATGGGCAACGGTATCTTTTACTTTTGGCGTGTCAATGGACAGAATAGAGGCCAAATTATGCTTGCCTTCGTTGGTCAGTTCTTCAATATAGGTATTCCAAACTTTAATGAACTCATCCTCTGTAAAGGGGTCTTTGGGTAAATCATCTTCATTTACAATAACTTCCATTTGTTTGATTTGATGCTCCTTTTTTGTACGGATACTGCTCAAAGAAAGACCCGAAGTGCGTTTGCCTTCCTTTTTTAGTTCAATTATTGGAGGTTCTTTAACCTGAAATGATTGAACAGTTTCTGAAATGGATTCTGACGTTGGTTTACTGTCTAGCTCTGTTTCAGAATGATTATTGTTGTTTTTTTGCTTCGGAATGCTAACAGGAATGGGCTTTATGCCTTTATTTGCAAAATAGGAAGCTGGAATTATGAAGTGCTTATTGTTTTTTTTTTCTCCATCAAAAGTGATAGAGGCTAATTGCATGAGGCATAATTCAACTAGCAAGCGTTGATTTTTACTGGTTTTGTATTTAAGGTCACAATCGTTGGCCAAGTTAATGCTCTGCATTAAAAATTGGCTTGAAGCTTTTCTAGATTGCTCTAAATATTTGGTTTTTGTATGCTCTCCAACTTCAAGAAGAGGAATGGTTTCTTCATTTTTACTGACCAATAAATCCCTAAAATGCGATGCCAGACCGGCAATATAATGGTGTCCATCAAATCCTTTTGAAAGGGTACTGTTGAACTGAAGCAATAACTCGGGAATTTTGTTTTCTAAAATAAGGTCTGTACTTGTAAAATAGGTTTCGTAATCAAGTACATTTAAATTCTCGGTTACCGCTTGTCTGGTTAAATCTTTACCGGAATAGCTCACTACGCGGTCAAAAATTGAGAGGGCATCTCGCATGGCACCATCGGCTTTTTGGGCAATAATGTGCAACGCATCATCTTCAGCATTTATACCTTGCTCTTCAGCTATATATTTTAAGTATTCTTTTGCATCAGTTACTGTAATACGTTTAAAATCAAAAATTTGGCAACGTGATAATATGGTGGGAATGATTTTGTGTTTTTCCGTAGTGGCCAGAATAAATATACAGTGCTTTGGCGGCTCTTCCAATGTTTTTAGAAAAGCATTAAAAGCCGCTTGCGAAAGCATGTGCACCTCGTCAATGATGTATACTTTATATTTTCCGACTTGTGGAGGTATTCTAACCTGATCGGTCAGATTCCTAATGTCATCTACTGAGTTGTTTGACGCGGCATCAAGCTCAAAAATATTAAAAGCAAAATCCTCATCTGCAGATTCAGAGCCATCACTGTTTATCATTTTGGCCAAAATACGCGCACAGGTTGTTTTGCCTACTCCTCGTGGACCAGTAAATAACAAGGCTTGTGCTAAATGGTTGTTTTCAATAGCATTCAATAGGGTGTTGGTGATAGCCTGTTGCCCAACAACGTCCTTAAACGTTTGGGGTCTATATTTTCTGGCCGATACAATAAAATGCTCCATGGGGAAATCTTCTTGTAACAAAGTTAAAAATTCAATTCAAAATTTAAAATTAAGCGTTGAGATTTTAAAAGGAGTTATTAACATAATGGAATAATAACTGCCTCGATGAAAAAATATTTAAAGTTAGGTAATTTGGAATTTCATTGTTGTATTTTTGCCTTTAGTAAATCGCCTTATCGCTCAAGTGCTGATTTTATTTCAGCATCTAATCAATTTAGTCTTCTGCTTTATTGAAAAAGGTACTGAAACAAGTTCAGCACTGTGGGAGGAAAGTCCGAACACCATAGTGCAACATAGTGGTTAATGGCCACCAGCCGTGAGGTTAGGAAAAGTGCAACAGAAAGTATGTACAGGTAATGCTGTAGTGAAATCAGGTAAACTCTATGTGGTGCAATGTCATGTATACCAGCGTTTGAAGGCTGCACGTTTGATGCTGGAGGGTAGGCAGCTAAAGTGTATTGGCAACAATGCATTCAGATAAATGATAGGGGTCGCGTCTAGGCGTGATACAGAATTCGGCTTACAGATTTGCTAAAAAATACCAAACCCTTCTTATGGAATATAAGAAGGGTTTGTGGTTAAAAATGGTTGGTTTTATGGTAGATTTATTTTGGGGTATAAGATAAATCTGGACGCATATCGCCGTTGTATTCTTCCATTCTGCTGGTGTTGTTCATTACTTGGCTGAAAACCTCCCAACGTTCTTCCCAAGAGCCTAAAACATCTTGATTGGCTTTAGCTCGTTGAGCCGCATCAACCTCATCTTTTGAGGATATAGCCACCATATAAAAGCTTTCCATTGTACCGAAACCACTTCTGTAAACCCGGTAGTGTTCCGGAGAGTTTTTAGTTTCGAATAGTTTCTTTACCGCTTTAAAACCATCGCGTACTTTTTGTGCGTTTTTTGGTTTGTAATACATGTAAACCCATTTGCGGTGGTTTTGTCCCTCTTGCATTTGTGTAATGCCATCGGGCATATAAGAGAGTTCCTCGTCTAAAACAATGATGTAATTTCCATGGGAATCATAGCATTCATCAAAACGTTCAAACATTTCACCAAACTTGTCGCCCATGGCTTTGGCCATATCTACAAAGGGCTGTTTATCTAAATCCGCCATTTTCTCAATGGGTGAAATATATAAATATTTAAGATCATCTGTAGTGGCAGCAAGCCAACCCATTTGAACATTGTGTTCTTTACAAGCTTCGTTAAATTCTTTGGCTATTTTTTCATAATCCATGAGTTTTGAAGGTTTTACATTGTCTTGATGTATGTTGTACATTTTTTGCGCAAGAGACAGATTAATACTAAAGCACAGCAAAACTGCTGAAACAAAGATTTTTTTAAGGATTTTCATAATATTTGATTTTAGTTGATTAATAATTTAGGATTTTGGAGGGGCTATTCCAAGTTGGTCAAAAAGCGTTTGGTTATCATAATATGCGTCTTCTTGAATAAATTTACCTGCATTATTTAAGGTCCACACGCTGAATCCATATGTTTTTATTTTTTTTCCTGTTGGGGCATTACCTAAAAATTCGCCATTGTTGGTTCCAGTTACGGTCCAGTTTATATAAACTTTATTACCATTTATATCTGATTTATCAACTTTAACTGTAAAGTCTGGGAAGGCTGCCACAAAAGTTTTCATAAAACCTTCATATTCATCAATGTTGTTTATTTCAACATTACCATTTGTTGTCCTTATCAAATTTGCTTCAGACAGAGATTTAAGATTTGATATGTCGTGAGCATTCCATCCATCAACGACACCATCTATCATTTTTAAAATGGCTTTTTCATCAGTTGACATTGCATTATATGCCTCAATTTCAGCAAATGCTGCCTGAATGGGAGCAGTATCATAATACCCATATTCTTGCACAATTTTACCGTCAACATATTGAATTGTAAGATGCACGGGAATAGAAAGCGTTTTATTGGTCACTTTTGTTTTTCCCATCCAAGTGTTCCAATAATTAACCCAAGTTCTGCCTTTTTTATCAACTATCATTTCAACCTCAGCGCCTTCTTTTCCAAAGCCATAAGATTCCATATTAGAAAGCATTTGCTTCATACCTTCCATGGATTCATCTGGAGTAGATGCTTTGTTAGTATTATGGTATATTTTGGCTGTGTCGGCAAAATTAGCTTTCCAAGCATCCCAGTCCTGGGTTTCATAAGCTTTGATGCCAGCTTTTGTTGTCTCAATTTCTGGAGATTCATCAAAATAGCGTTGCGGCTTGTTTTGGCAGGCAATAAATAGTGAGATAACCAGCCCAAGAAGAAAAAGTTTTTTCATATTATTAATGGTTTTAAAGGTTGATACTAGTTGTAAACCATAAACAGAAACCAAAAATAATTTTCGGAGAGCAAGTGTTTGTTAACTTTAGAGTCTGGGACCCTTTGAGAGAGATACCTAAAATACTGAAAAAAAAGGATATAAATGAATATGGCAGCTAATCTTTTTCAAAAAAACTAAAGACACTGCCCCCATAGCTTTTTGAATAGCTGAAATTTCCAAGTTCGGAAAGGTTTGTGTGCTTTGAATGTTCAACGACTAAAAGGCCGTCCTCTATTAAAAAATCGTTTTGAAATATCAACTCTGGTATTTTTGCAAATTGCTCGAGGGTAAAATTATAAGGTGGGTCAGCAAAAACAATATTCGCCTTTATCGATTTTTTCTCCAAGAACTTAAATACATCGCTTTTAATGGTTTCAATTGGCATTTCAAAAGCCTTAGAAGTTTCATTAATAAATTTAATACAGCCAAAGTCTTGGTCTACACAGGTAATTTGCTCAACTCCTCTTGAGGCAAACTCATAGCTTATATTGCCCGTTCCGGCAAAAAGATCTAAAACCGTTATTTCATCAAAATAATACAGGTTATTTATAATGTTGAACAACGATTCCTTGGCCATATCTGTTGTTGGCCGAACAGGCAAGTTTTTTGGAGGGTTGATTTTCCTGCTTTTGTATAAACCTGAAATAATGCGCATTAAAAGCTCTTTATAATTGCGTAATTGTATTGGTTGCTCGCTGGTTGGGCATTAATACTATACTTAAAATTATCCTCACGGTTTCCTAAAAAAATGAGTCTAATGTATTTATAGGTTATGATGTATAATTCGTCGTCAGTGTCAATTTCCCCCAAGAATATCAGACTTATCGTTTCTGGGTCAAGTTCCAACTGCTCCAGCGTAAATAAAATATAGTAAATAAAGTCTTCTTTTGTATGATAGGCAAAAGAGTTATATAGAAGTAGTTTACTGTTCTTTACAATTAAAATCTCAAAATGGTCTTTACTTACGTTCACATAAGCTTTTGAAGTTCCTAAATTCTTTTCAGTTTTTAATACCTCTTCTATTAAAACCGTTGAGATGTGCTTAAAGGTAAAATCCCCGAATTTTTCAAAAATAAAGTTATTGATGTTTATGTAAGGCACATAAACGTTAACACTTTCATTTATTAAAATGGAATCGTATGTAATAAAGTCGGTACGAAGTATTTTTGAATTAAACTTTAAATAATCCGCTAGATAACGCTCATCAAAAAGTGATTCCGGAACAAGGGTTGAGAGATTATTGTCATGAATAACTTTAACTTCATCAAATGCCTGCTGCAATGCTTCCTCACTATTGAAATAATATTTAAGTTGATCTAAAACTTCAAAGGGGATAAGCTGTTTATCAAACTCAACAGTTTTTAAATAGTTTATGGTTTGGGTAGTTCTATCTAAGACACAAAAAGAAAGTCCACTCAAACTTATTTGAATGGACAATTCTGTATTTAATAAATTTTTATTGCTTTTATTCGTTTGCGCCATAAGTTTTTGGCCAGTTACCTGTTGTGTTAACTTCTTCCAAAGAACCTACTTTTAAGGCATCTCCGTTAACACCATCTACCGATATTACTTGGTTTTCTTGTACCAAAAGGTCTTTGTTTTGGTCAAATAAAATAACATTCTTTTTTACAGAGGCCTCAAACACAGGGATAAAAATCTTGTTTTGTTCTATAACACCAGATTCCATTTTAAATTTTGCTCCGGGCTCTCCCACAGGAACATTCATCATATTTTTATACCTGTCAGATTTTTTAAATAATGAATCTTTAACAGATACATAACCTAAAGTATCAGTGATTACAATGTCCTTAAAGGTGTCTACGCCATATCGTTTAGTCAATACTTCGTCAATAACACTTGAGTCACGGCGTTGGGTAATGGTAAATTCTGCCGTATCAATAAATTTTATTAAGCCATCAAAGTCTCTTGCAAACTTACCTGTAACTTGTTTGTAAGCCAACTGAGAGTCTCTAATATCCTTTAAGCTTTCAATAACTTTTAGATAACGCTTGTTTTTTTCTTTGTTAAATTGGATTGGCTCATAAATTGACATGTACGTTTGGTAACCCAAAAAGGCAATAAGCACCCAAAGCAATATGTTTAGTACAGGCTTAAATTTGGCGGGTATAAATTTGTCAACAAGCTTTACCAAGCCAATGGTCACTAAAATTACGCCAACGGCTACAAGAATTATTTTTAACATAGTCTGTTATTTAATTAAAAGTTTATTTACGGTATTTAGCAAATCTACAATTTTTTTTTAATCGTAAAAACAATGTGCCCGAAAATCATTTTTATATTTGAATAAAATATAAACAGACAAAGCCTTAAATGACGCCCGCTGAATTCTATTCACTTTTAAAACAACAGTTTCCGTTTCAACCTACGCTAAAACAAAATATTGTACTACAACAATTGTCTGAATTTATTTTTACAAAAAAACCAAATGCCCTATACGTTTTAAAGGGTTATGCAGGTACGGGAAAAACTACAATTGTAGGCTCTATTGTGACCAATTTATGGAAAGCCAAAAAAAGTGCTGTTTTAATGGCGCCAACGGGAAGGGCAGCTAAAGTGATTTCCAATTATTCTGGAAAGGAAGCCTATACCATTCACAAAAAGATATATTTTCCAAAAAAAGAAAAAGGAGGAGGGGTGAAATTTGTTTTGCAACCAAACAAACATAGAAATACTCTTTTTATTGTAGATGAAGCCTCCATGATTCCAGACACACCCGGAGAATCAAAACTTTTTGAAAATGGGTCTTTATTGGATGATTTGATGCAATACGTGTACTCTGGGCATCAATGCAAATTGCTTTTAATTGGAGACACAGCCCAGCTGCCACCGGTGCAATTGGATTTGAGTCCTGCATTAAATGAGGATAATTTAAGCCTTAATTATAACAAGGAAGTCACCAAAATGGAACTGGATGAAGTAGTGCGCCAAGAACAAGATTCGGGTATTTTGGCCAATGCAACCGTTTTACGTGAGGCTCTTTCAAATGAGGTTTTTGACCATTTTAAGTTTAATCTTAACAATTACACGGATATAGTTAGATTGGTGGACGGCTATGAAATCATGGATGCCATTAATGAAGCTTATAGCGAATTGGGCAAGGAAGAAACTACCATTATCGTTAGGAGCAATAAAAGAGCTAATTTATACAACCAGCAAATTAGAAGCAGGATTTTATTCAATGAAAATGAACTTACTTCCGGTGATTATCTCATGGTTGTTAAGAATAATTATTTTTGGATAAAGCCAACCACCGAAGCAGGGTTTATTGCCAACGGTGATATTATTGAAGTTCTTGAAATATTTAAGATTGAAGAACTTTATGGTTTCCGTTTTGCAGAGGTTAAAATTCGAATGGTTGATTATCCCAGAATGCGACCTTTTGAAACAGTTTTGCTTTTAGATACCATTGAAGCTGAAACTCCGTCACTCTCTTATGATGATTCCAACAGATTGTATCAAGAAGTGATGAAGGATTTTGAAAATGAAACTAGCAATTATAGAAAGTTTTTAAAGGTAAAGGGTAGCAAACATTTTAACGCTTTACAGGTTAAGTTTTCTTATGCCATTACCTGTCATAAATCGCAAGGAGGGCAGTGGCAAACTGTTTTTGTAGAACAACCTTATTTACCAAATGGCATTGATAAAGAATATCTGCGTTGGCTATATACAGCCGTTACACGTGCCAAGGAAAAATTGTATCTTATTGGTTTTAAAGATGATTTTTTTGAGGAATAGTTTTTGATAATTATTTTATATGACAGTTGAAACAATAATTAGTATTTGCCTTGGCATCGGCCTTGCGGCTTCAGTTGGTTTTAGAGTGTTTTTGCCTTTATTTGCTTTGAGCTTGGCATCCTATTTTGATGTTTGGCAACTCAATGAATCTTGGCTGTGGATTGGTAGTACTCCTGCATTAATTACTCTTGGAGTAGCAACCTTAGTAGAAATTTTCGCCTACTTTATTCCTTATATTGATAATTTATTGGACAGTATTGCTGTGCCATTGGCGGCATTGGCGGGTACTGCAGTAATGCTTTCTACGGTGGCAGATTTAAGTCCGGTTATAACCTGGTCTTTGGCCATAATTGCTGGTGGAGGCACTGCAGCTGCTGTAGCTGGAACATCAAGTGCAACACGTTTAACGTCAACGGCAACGACAGGTGGATTAGGTAATCCATTGGTTTCAGCAGTAGAAACGGGAACTTCCATAGTTATGTCTGTCCTATCCATATTTTTGCCTATTTTGGCCGCGGTTTTGGTTCTTGGTATTTTTATTATCATTTTTAAATTGTATAAAAAGTTTAAACCGGCCAAAACATAAAACATCTAATATTTATAGTATTTTTGAAAAAGAATACACAACTAAACAAGAGTAACGCTTGCAATTAGGCTATTTGCTCTTCACGAAACTGAAAGTCACTTGATGAAGATAATTTCAATGATTCCTGCACGTTATAGTGCATCACGCTTCCCCGGAAAACTTATGCAAGACTTGGGAGGAAAACCTGTTATTAGACGCACTTATGAGGCTACAATAGCCACCAATTTGTTTGATGATGTTTTTGTTGTAACTGATAATGAGGTTATTTATAATGAAATTGTAAACCACGGAGGTAAGGCCATAATGAGTAAAAAGGAGCATGAATGTGGGAGCGACAGAATTGCTGAGGCCGTTGAATTTATGGATATTGATGTTGTAATCAACGTTCAGGGTGATGAGCCTTTCACTGATAAAGAATCGTTGTCAAAACTTATTGAAGTTTTTAAAAATGACCCCAAAAAGGAAGTAGATTTGGCCTCGTTGATGGTACATATTACCGATGAAGAAGAAATTAATAACCCAAATACCGTTAAAGTTGTTTTAGACCAAACAAACTTTGCACTTTACTTTTCAAGAAGTCCCATTCCATTCGCCAGAGCAAAAAATGTGGGTGCTAAATATTACAAACACAAGGGGGTTTATGCGTTTAGAAAGCAGGCCATTTTAGATTTTTATAATTTGCCGATGACTCCTTTGGAATCTTCAGAAAAATTGGAACAATTGCGGTACTTGGAATATGGCAAACGAATTAAAATGGTTGAAACAGATATTGAAGGCGTGGAAATTGATACACCTGAAGATCTAGAGCGAGCCAATAAACTATGGAAATAAATTTTAAAAACATTAAAGTTATTGGCTTTGACGCCGATGATACCTTATGGGTGAACGAGACCTATTTTCGTGAAGCCGAAATGGCATTTGCTCAATTGTTGTCAAAATATGAAACACCAAATAAAATAGACCAAGAGCTTTTTAAAAAGGAAATAGACAATTTAGGCTTATATGGCTATGGAGTTAAGGCGTTTACGCTTTCGATGGTTGAGTCGGCTTTAGAGTTGTCAAACTACCAAATTTCCTCTGAAACCATCAATGATATTTTAAATATTGGTAAAGACATGTTAAACAAACCGGTTGAATTGCTTGATGGTGTTGAAGATGTATTGGAAAACTTATCAAAAAAGTATAGATTAATATTGGCCACTAAAGGCGATTTGTTAGATCAGGAACGTAAACTGGAAAAATCAGGGCTAATAAAGTACTTTCATCATATAGAAGTTTTAAGCGATAAAAAGGAAGTCAATTACTCAAAATTATTGAACCATTTGGATATTAAACCATCAGAGTTTTTAATGATAGGGAATTCGTTAAAATCTGATGTTTTGCCTTTGGTAAACATTAGAGCTAATGCCATACATGTGCCTTTCCATACAACATGGGCACATGAAGAGGTTACGGAAGAAGAAAAAAATGGAAAAGCCTATAAAACGATAAATTCATTAAAAAACCTCTTAGATTTGTTGGAATAATTAGAAAATATCCCGAAAAGATTTAAGTCATTTTTAATCGAGCAGAATTTAAAATAATAGTACTTTTGCGCTTTGCCAAAAAAAGAAAACATATTAAATGAGTCATAAAAACTTTCCAATGGTGCCAAGGGTTATTTTTGGCAGAGGTAGTTTCAATCAACTAAATGAAATTTTAGCACCAAAACGCTTAAATATAGATGCACCATTTATATTTTTAATTGACGATGTATTTAAGGGAAATACCGACTTAACTTCAAGAATTTCTTTGTCCTATGATGATAGGATAATTTTTATATCAGCGGATGAAGAACCAAAAACATCACAAGTCGATAAGCTTGTTGAAGATATAATTCTAAATACAAAAGAGCGCCCATCAGGAATTATTGGTATTGGTGGAGGAACATTATTGGATTTGGCTAAGGCAGTTTCTATTATGCTAACAAATGATGGAGATTCTAAAAGCTACCAAGGTTGGGATTTGGTGAAAAACCCAGCTGTTTATCATGTAGGCATTCCAACTATATCAGGTACTGGGGCGGAAGTTTCAAGAACTACCGTACTTACTGGACCAGACAGAAAATTAGGCATAAACTCTGATTACACACCATTTGATCAAGTTATATTGGATTCGGATCTAACCATTGGTGTTCCCCATGAACAATGGTTTTATACCGGTATGGATTGTTATATTCACTGTATTGAGTCGTTAAGTGGATCTTATTTAAATACATTTAGCCAAAGTTATGGTGATATGGCATTTGAATTGTGCCAAGAAGTATTTTTAGATAATAATTTATCCGAAATGGAATCTCGCGAAAAATTAATGATGGCCTCTTGGCATGGTGGAATGAGTATCGCTTATTCCCAAGTTGGGGTTGCACATGCTATGAGTTATGGTTTGGCCTATTTATTGGGGACAAAACATGGTATAGGCAATTGTCTTGTTTTTGATCATTTAGAGGAGTTTTATCCTGAAGGCGTAAAACTTTTCAAGCAGATGAAAGAAAAACATAACATTATCCTGCCTAAAGGGATTTGCGCCAATTTGAATGATAATGACTTCGATGTTATGATAAATATAGCATTGGGGTTAACTCCTTTATGGGAAAATGCACTTGGTAAAAACTGGCAAAAAATCATTACTAAGGAGAAACTAAAAGCTCTCTACCAAAAAATCTGATATGAGATGGCTGGCCAAATTTATTTACTTCAAATTATTAGGCTGGCGCATTGTTGGTAATACCAATTTTTCTAAAGATTCAATTAAAAAAGCAGTAATCATCGCTGTTCCGCATACCAGTTGGCACGATTTTTATATTGGCATTTTATTGCGTGCTGTTGTTGGCATTAAAACAAATTTTATTGGTAAAAAAAGCCTTTTTGTTTTCCCAATTGGTTGGTTTTTAAGAAAATTGGGAGGTAGTCCTGTTAACAGAAAACTTAAAGAAAATAAAGTTGAAGCTTTGGTTAAACTTTTTCAGGATAATGATGAGTTTAGGATCGCTTTGGCCCCAGAGGGAACCAGAAAACAAGTTTCAACTTGGCGTACGGGATTTTATTTTATAGCGAAACAAGCGAATGTTCCTATAATTATGTTCACTTTAGATTTTGAGAATAAGCAAAATAAGGTTTCGCAGCCTTTTTATCCAACTGACAATCAAGAAGCTGATTTTGAATTTATGCATCGTTTCTTTGAAGGCGTAAAAGGCAAAATCCCTGAGTTTTCTTAATGTCTTGCCTATATTTTGGCATAAAGTTTGCAACTTACATGATAGAGCGAATGAAACATAAAGTAAACAATTAATTGTCACTAAAAAGAAACATTAACTCCCTCGAAATAAAAGCTACTTTAAAACGGTAGCTTTTTGCTTTTTTAGCTATTAAAGCATTCACTTTTTGGCAATGGTGACTATATTTCAGTATATTTATCCATATGATAAAAGACATAAAAATTGCCGTATTGATAGATGGTGACAATATTCCATCAAAGTATATTTCAGAAATGATGGAAGAAATAACCAAATACGGAACTCCAACAATAAAAAGGATATATGGAGATTGGACTAAACCGCATTTGTCCAAATGGAAAAAAGTACTTCTTGAAAATGCCATAACACCCATACAACAATACAGCTATACACTGGGTAAGAACGCTACCGATTCTGCTATGATTATAGATGCCATGGATATTTTATACTCAGGAAAAGTAAACGCTTTTTGCTTGGTCTCTTCTGATAGTGATTTTACCAAGTTGGCAACCCGCTTACGGGAGGCGGGCATTATCGTTTATGGCATGGGCGAGAAAAAAACGCCTGATCCGTTTATAGTGGCTTGTGATAAATTTATTTATTTAGAAATTTTGGCCAGTGATGACAGCGATAAAGATGAAAAAGGAACACCCAAGCAAAAGCCCAATTTATATAACATTACACCAAAAGTAATTAGATTGTTGAAAAATTCAGTGGATGATGCAGCCGATGACGACGGATGGGCATTTCTTGGCGATGTTGGTACGCTTATTATCAAAAAGCAACCAAATTTTGATTCCCGTAATTTTGGATTTCAAAAGTTAACACCACTTTTCAAATCACTTCCGCAATTTGAAATGGAAGAAAGAAATCAAGCCAATGCACGCTTCAAGTTAATCTACGTTAGAAATAAGCGTCAATAGTAGCTTTTAAATGTTTCCTAAAATCTTATCCATTACCCAACTAGTATGAAGTGCCGTTTCACCTGTTGAAGGGTGGGGAATTCCATCAATCAAGTGGTTACGCATGTTTTCAACATGGGGTGTTTGAATATGTTTTGGGTTTTCAATAAAAAGTTCTTCAGTTTTTGAAACACTTTTTATAATGATTGGATTTTCATGGAAGACTGAAAACTGAATTGTTCCCTTACTTCCGTAAATGATGGTTTCATCTACATGTTCGTTGCATCCAAAATTCCAAACCCCAGAACCGGTTATGCCACAATCATGAAGCCATACCGCGGTTATTGCATCTTTTGCTGAATAAAGGTTTTGTTGGTTTAAGCTTATACCTTTGACGTCTTTAAAATTGCCCAGTAAGTAGGCAAATAAATCTAGCGAGTGACTAGCCAAATCATCAAAATAGCCAGCTGGAGCAATTTCACTATCGGTTCGCCAATTATAATCTTTAGATAAATCAGTTTCAGAGGCAGGTTTACTTAAATGCGAACTTATATGTCGTATTTCCCCAATAAAATTATTGTCTAGCCATTCTTTTACCTTTAAAAATCTAGGTAATGAACGCCTATAATAGGCCACAAATAAAGAAAGGTTCTTTTCTTTAAAGGCATTGTATATCTCTAAACTATCAAGATAGTTAGATGATAAAGGCTTTTCTATACAACAGGGTTTTCCTGCTGCCGCTACTTTTAAGGCAAACGTTTTATGAGAATCAGGTGGTGTGGCAACATAAACAGCATCAACATTTTTGTCGTTTATAAGGTCATCGGCATTAGTGTAAAAAGTTTTTACGTTGTGGCGCTTTGCGTAATCTTTTAGTTTTACTTCATCTCTACGCATAACGGCATAAAGAGCAAACCCCTCAGTTAATTGATATGGGGGACCACTTTTAACTTCGGTAACATTTCCACAACCAATAATGCCCCAGTTTATATTTTTTTTGTTTTCCACAGATGTAATTTTTGTTTTAAGAATAAAAAAGGACGCCATTTAGCGCCCCATTGAAACTTATAGTTTAATCTGATGTTTCTTCCATGGTGTGATACACGTTCTGAACGTCGTCATCTTCTTCCAATTTTTCAAGAAGCTTTTCAACATCTTCAACCTGTTCTGGGGTAAGTGGTTTTGTTACCTGTGGAATGCGCTCAAAACCAGAAGACAATATTTCAATACCTCTTTTTTCCAATTCTGCCTGAATAGCCCCAAAACTTTCAAATGGCGCATAAATTAAAATGCCATCCTCATCAGCAAAAACTTCCTCTGCACCATAATCTATAAACTCCAATTCTATTTCTTCTGGGTCTAGACCTTCAGCATTTATTCTAAAATTGCAGGTATGGTCGAACATAAAAACAACAGACCCGGATGTGCCCAAACTGCCATCACATTTATTAAAATAACTACGTACGTTGGCAACCGTTCTGGTGTTGTTATCGGTTGCTGTTTCAACCAAAATGGCAATACCATGTGGTGCATAACCTTCAAAAATAACTTCTTTGTAATCTCCTTGGCTTTTATCGCTTGCACGTTTTATGGCCCTTTCTATGTTGTCTTTTGGCATGTTTACAGATTTTGCATTCTGTATTACCGCCCTTAAACGTGAATTGCTGTCTGGGTCTGGCCCGCCTTCTTTCACCGCCATAACTATGTCTTTGCCAATACGAGTAAAGGCTTTGCTCATGGCAGACCAACGCTTCATTTTTCTTGCTTTTCTAAACTCAAAAGCTCTTCCCATAATTAAAATATGTTTTTATCACTTCCTCAAAAATGAGGATGTTTTTCGTGGCACAAATTTAAAAATCTGTCAATCAAAAACAAACTATTGTTCTTCCGGCTCAACAATATTTTCAATGGCTTCAATCAATTTGAAATCTTTATTGGTAACACCATTGGCATCATGTGTGCTTAACGAAATGGTCAATACATTATAAACATTAGTCCAGTTTGGGTGATGGTTTTGTGCTTCGCATTCAAAAGCAATTCGGCTCATGGCACTAAAGCAATCTTTAAAATTTTCAAATTCAAATTCGGCATGAAGGGCATCGTCAAAATATTCCCAATCAGGGTAGCGCAACAATTTTGTTTCTATGTCTTGTTCTGAAAGTCTTTCCATAATGAAATAGTTTGTTACAATTTAGTGATTTAAACACTTAAAGTCAAGGTAATTTTAGTTCGGAAAGGATATCTTGGCTTAGAAGCTGAAGATGCTTTGGTAAAGCATTGGCTTTGGGCAAAACAGCAAGGTATCTGTCGTCATTTGTGGTGTAAACACGCTTTAATAAGGGTTGGTTTTTGCATTGAAGTGTTTCAATAATTTCCTTTATAAAATCATCATGATGCACTAGGTCAGTACTTCCTAAATGGAATATACCCCATTTATTCCTGTTTATAATATAGTGTATTTGTTGGGTTACTTTGGAATCGGTAGTAACATTAATGATTAGGTTTGGAAAAACCTCAACAGGTTCTTTTACTTTAATTTTATTAACTATCTCTTGAACCCTCGGTGATTGAGCCCCAAATACCATGGGTAATCTTAAAATGGCCACTTGCTTTTTGGGTAAGCGTAATAACATATTTTCAATTTTTATTTTGAAATGCCCATATATGCTATTGCTGTATGTTTTTTCGTCCTCATAACTGGGGTATTTGCTGTAGGCATCAAAAACATTGGCAGATGACAAAAAAAGTAATCTTATTTTATTTGAAAATACATATTCAGCAAGGTGTTGGTGCACCAAAACTTGCTTTGAAAAATCTCCCCGAAGCGCTGAAATAATGACAGTAGGTCTTACCAGCTCGAGAATTTCGTAAATATAATCTTCTTCAATGTTGTACTGAAAAAAATGTTTGTTTTTTTCCAGTGCTTTATTGCTGATGTTATACGTGCCATACGTATTGAAAAAGGAGCAGAGTTCTTTGTAAATAGCACTGCCCAAAAAGCCGCTCGCACCTAATATTAGAATTCTATGTTTGTTCTCTTTCTCCAGCCGTTTCATCTTAACACTTAAAAGTAGCTTACCCTTTGTAGAATGGTAATTTTACAACCGTAGCGGGTATGGCATTTTTTCTAATTTGGATATTGATTTTACTATTTACTTCCGAAAAAATTGTTGGTACATAACCCAAACCAATACCCTTTCCAAGACTAGGTGACATGGTACCAGATGTAACTTCTCCAATTTTATTACCGCTGCCATCCACGATATCATAACCGTGACGGGGAATACCACGTTCATCCAATTCAAAAGCAATGAGTTTGCGTTTTGGTCCTTTTTCTTTTTCAGCTTTCAAAGCTTCAGAATTTGTAAAGTCTTTAGTAAATTTTGTAATCCAGCCTAAACCAGCTTCAATAGGCGAGGTGGTATCATCAATGTCATTTCCGTAAAGGCAGTAACCCATTTCCAAACGCAAAGTGTCCCGAGCTGCTAGGCCTATGGGTTTAATACCAAAATTGGCTCCGGCTTCTAAAACTTTGTCCCAAACCTGTTTTACTTCACTGTTTTTACAGTAAATTTCGAATCCACCACTTCCTGTATAACCAGTTGCTGAAATAATGACATACTCTATACCCGCAAAATCACCCACAACAAAATTGTAAAAATTAATAGCCGATAAATCATGACTGGTTAGGCTTTGCATAGCCTCAACAGCTTTAGGCCCTTGAATGGCCAAAAGGGAATAGTCTTCACTTAAATCGCGTATAGTGGCGCCAACATCATTTTTAGATTGAATCCAATTCCAATCTTTTTCAATATTACTGGCATTTACAACGAGCAAATATTGCTCTTCCTTAATTTTATAAATGATTAAATCATCAACAATACCGCCATCATCATTGGGCATACAGCTGTATTGGGCTTTGCCAATATTTAATTTTGATGCATCATTACTGGATACTTTTTGAATCAATGCCAAAGCGTGTTCACCTTCAATCAAAAACTCACCCATGTGTGACACATCAAACACTCCAACGGCGTTTCTAACGGTTTCGTGTTCTATATTCACACCTTCATATTGTACGGGCATATTGTAGCCAGCAAAGGGAACCATTTTGGCGCCAAGGGCTTTGTGTGTTTCTGTTAAGGCTGTGTTTTTCATTTAAAATCTTTAGTTAAAATGTAAAGTATTATGAAACATATCATTACTATAGTAAAACCGATAATTAAAGCCTTCTTTACTTTAAAAGAAAGCATTATATCCTCGATAAAATTACCAAAGAATTTAATTATTCCAACAAGTAGACCTTCCATAATTTTGAAAGCAAATGTATTGAAAAATTAAGGATTTATAGATTGCCGAAAAGATATTCCCGATTATTATTTTATTATAAAATGAAGTTTTACTATGCCTTTTATTTTTTAACGAATTTGAAAAACAGCTCGTTATTTTTTCTAGGTTCTATAGAGTTGTAGCACACTTCTAAGATTTCAATATTGAAAAATGGACGAAACAATTTTTCGTATTCGGTTTTATTTCCTCCAAAAGGGGGATGACCCTCGTTTAGAGGAACCTGAAATAGAACCCCAATTATTTTGCCTTCATCTTTTATTATTTGAGACATTTTCACAACATAATCTCTTCTTAAATCTGGGTTTATGGCACAAAAAAATGTTTGTTCAATGATTAAATCGAAGGTCATTTCAAGGTTAAAAAAATCGTCATGAATCAATTGGCTTTCTGGAAATTCAGGTAACCTTTTTTGAATGTTGTTTAAAGCTGTTTTTGAAACGTCTGCCACAAAAACATTCTTAAAACCTTTGTTGAAAAGATATTCAGCTTCATATGAATTTCCTCCACCAGGAATTAAAATTTTTAAATCTGTATTTGTAAGCTGGTCAATATACGCTTTTAATGGATTTGACACAGAGCCAATATCCCAGCCTATATTATGAGTTTTATAGCGGTTATCCCAATATTTTTCTGATAAATCAATCACGAATTTTTGTTTTTGATTATGAATTTGCATGCAAAAGTATGACAAATTTACTTTTCAAAATTAATTGTATGAATGGTTGGTTAGAATGTCTAATTTAGCCAAGAATGACTAAAACATTATAGATGCGACATTTACCAAAATATTCAGAAAACGAAAAAAAAGATAAATCTAAAGTAACTATGGCGCAAGCGTTCAAGACCATTATTTGGCCAAGACGAAACTTAGTTTTCATTGGGTTAATTCTTATTGTTATTAGGAGTTTGGCAGGTTTGGTGCTTCCTTGGCAAAGCAAAGTGTTATTAGATCAGGTAGTGCCAAGCAAAGACATGACCCAAGTTTATACGTTGGTAGCTATTGTTCTTTCAGCTATTTTAATACAAGCTGTTACGTCATTTTCGCTCACCCGAATTTTAAGTGTTCAGGCACAATATTTAATTAGTGAATTACGGGCACAAGTCCAAAAAAAGGTACTGTCATTGCCTATAAGTTTTTTTGACAACACTAAATCTGGTGCTTTGGTTTCACGAATTATGACGGATGTTGAGGGTGTGCGTAATCTTATTGGCACAGGTCTTGTTCAGCTTGTTGGGGGTTCATTTACGGCTATTATTTCGTTAATCATTTTAATTAAACTTAACCCATGGATGACCCTTTTTGTGTTCGTGCCGCTTTCCATTTTTGGCTACATTGCCCTTCGTGCTTTTAAGTATATTCGGCCAATTTTCCGTACACGTGGAAAAATCAATGCTGAAGTTACAGGTAGGTTAACCGAAACCCTTGCCGGTGTTAGGGTGATTAAAGCCTTTAACGCGGAAGCCCAGGAAAATGAAGTGTTCGAAAAAGGAGTAAATAAACTCTATCAGAATGTGAAAAAAAGTTTAACGGCTACTGCTTTTATGACCAGTTCTTCAACTTTTTTGATAGGTGTTGCCACAACCGGAATTATGGGCATTGGTGGATACTACATGATGCAAAGCGAAATGACAACAGGAGATTTCTTGTTCTTTACTCTGATACTTGGTTTTATGATTGCCCCAATAGTACAAATGAGCAATATTGGAAGCCAACTTACTGAAGCTTTAGCTGGACTGGACAGGACAGAAGAGTTGATGAATATGGCAGCTGAAGCCGATGACACGGAGCGCGACATTGAACTCGATGCATTAAAAGGTGATATTGAATTTGGTGATGTGTCTTTTGCTTATGAGGAAGGAAAGGAAGTGCTTCACAACATTAGTTTCAAGGCACCTGCTGGTTCTGTAACGGCTTTAGTAGGTAGTTCTGGTTCGGGTAAGTCAACTATTGCTGGATTGTCGGCAACGTTTTTAAATCCAAAATCGGGTAAAATAACCATTGACGATAAAGACTTATCAAAAATTAAACTGACAAGCTATAGAAAATATTTGGGCGTGGTTCTGCAGGATGAATTTTTATTTGAGGGCACGATAAGAGAAAATATTATGTTCCCGAGGCCGAATGCTTCAGAAAGCGAATTGCAATATGCTGTAAAGGCAGCTTACGTAAACGAATTTACGGATAGATTTGAAGATGGTCTAGAAACATTGATTGGCGAAAGGGGCGTTAAACTTTCTGGGGGGCAACGTCAGCGCTTGGCCATTGCCCGCGCTATTTTGGCAAATCCAAAAATTATTATTTTGGACGAGGCCACCTCAAATTTGGATACCGAAAGCGAGGCCCTGATTCAAAAAAGTTTAGGTGAATTGGTTAAGGATAGAACAACCATCGTCATTGCGCATCGTTTAAGCACTATTAGAAAGGCAGACCAAATTTTGGTTATCGAAGCAGGCCATATTGTAGAGCGTGGCACTCATGATGATTTGATAGCCAAAAAAGGAAGGTATTTCGATTTATATACCTATCAGGCTAAAATTTAAACTAAGCCGTTAAAAGCTTCGCTTTCCTTTTCATTACAAGGAATACTAAAAGTGCTAAAATACCAAAAACAGAAAAGCCAACAAAAAGAGGTAAAACAGAAGATTTAACAAAACTACCTATATAATTAGCAATTGGTACCGCAAGAACCGTAGATAGGAAACCATTTATGGCTGCACCTATTCCAGCAATATGGCCGAGTGGTTGCATAGCAAGGGCTCGTAAATTTCCAAAAAGAAAACCTACTGCAAAAAATTGCAATGCGAAAAAGCTCAATAGAATGTATATGCTCGGATTATGTCCTGACCAAAATAAAAGCACATATAAAACCGAAATAAACGCATAGGCAGTACAAGCTACAAATGCGATGCGTAACATACCGTATTTAACCACCAATCTACTATTCAAAAAGGTAGCCAAGCCAATTGAGATAGCTAAACTGGCAAATATATATGGAAACATGTCAGCCAAATTATATTGTTCTTGAAATATTTGTTGCGATGTGCTCAAATACACCATAAACGATCCCGTTATAAAACCTGAGATTAGCGTAAAAGCAATGGCATCGGTACTTTTAAAAAACTCCCTTGTGCCATCAATAAATAAGTGTGATGAGAATTTAATTCGTTTTTCTTTGGCAAGCGTTTCAGGTTGTCTTAACCAAAACCATAATATAATCAATACGCCAAAAACTAAATTGAAATAGAAGATGGATTCCCAATTGAAAAAATTAATTAAAAATTGACCCAATGTTGGTGCAATCACTGGAACCAATAAGAAAAACATAACGATTATTGAAATGATTTTGGCCATGTAATCGCCACTAAATTCATCGCGAACCATAGAAATACTTATTGTTCTTGCCGATGCCAAACCAAAACCTTGCATTGTTCTGCCCACAATCATGACTTCAAAACTTTTGGTAGTAACACAAATTATACTTGCGAAAATGAATATCAAAAAACCTACATAAACAAGAGGCTTTCTTCCAAAACTATCAGATAATGGTCCTAAAATCACCTGCCCAAAACCAATGCCCAAAAATATCATCGTGATTAAAAATTGATTGTTCTCAGGATTGGTAACACCCAAAGACGCCCCAATTTCTGGCAAGGCTGGTAGCAAAGCATCAATTGATAGCGCCACAATAGACATTAATGAGGCCATTAGGGCCACAAACTCAAATTTAAAATGTTGGGGTTTTTCCATGTTGCAAAAGTACGGCAATTAATTTCTCCAAAAACCCATTAACCATTTAATAATACAATGTTATTATTGTTAAATTTGATACGTGAAATTTGTGTTAAAATGAAGATTCAACCCCTTTTAGATTATATAAATAAGTTTGTTAGCTTAACCGAGGAAGAAGAGGCTTTTTTGGCATCAAAGGTAAGTTACAGAAGGTATTTAAAAGGGCAGTATATTGTTCAACAAGGTGATATTTGCAAACATGAGTGCTTTGTGGTTTCGGGATGTACCAAGATGTTTTATGTTGATGACGACGGCCAAGAACATATCATCATGTTTTCCATTGAAGATTGGTGGACGTCTGACATGGGAAGCTTTATAACACAAACACCAACGGATTTTAACGTGCAGTGTCTTGAAAACACAGAATTGATTATGTTCCATTATGATTCTATTGAAGAACTATATGCCAAAATACCAAAGCTGGAGCGGTTCTTTAGAAAAATAATTGAACGTGCCTTTGTTGCGGCCCAAAAACGAATCATCAGAAATTTTAGCCTCACGGCCAAGGATAGGTATCTCTACTTTAAAAACCAATATCCCGAAATAGACCAACGCATTCCGCAATATATGATTGCTTCATATTTGGGTATTACTAAAGAGTTTCTCAGTAAAATAAAGAGCCAAATCATCCAAGAACAATAAATGTTAAACTAGATTAACATCATTTAATAAACTACTTTATTTCCCAACTTTTACTTCTTTCAGATCTTTGTATCATAATATTTGAAACATATAATTATGAATACATTAATAGAAAAAATTAGTACAGTAAATGATATGATTCTTCAAGGTAAAGCTTTAGAAGCTTTTGATGAGTTTTATCATGAAGACGTGGTGATGCAAGAAAATGACAGTCCAGAATTTGTTGGAAAGGAGTTGAATAGAAAAAGAGAAGAAGAGTTCTTCAATTGCATCACTGAATTTAGGGGAGCAAAACCTTTAAAAGTTAGTGTTGGAGAAAACACCACTATGGTAGAATGGCATTTTGATTATACCCACAAAGACTGGGGTGTTAGAAAATACAACCAAGTTGCCGTTCAAGAATGGAAAGACGGAAAAATTATAAAAGAAAAATTTTATTACGGATCATAAATAAATCAAAAACAAAAAAAGAATAAACATGAAAAACACAATTAAAAATTTAGCGGTAATAACTTTAGCAGCAGTAACATCATTTTCATTCACAGAAATTGAAAAGAAAGAAGTGAAAATTACTGAAAGTAAAGTGGTATGGAAAGGTTATAAAGTAACTGGTTCTCATGAGGGAACTGTTGAAATTAAATCTGGTTCATTGGCTTTTGAAAATGACAAATTAGTAGGAGGGGAGTTTGTAATAGACATGACGACTATTGGTTCAACTGATTTAGAAGGTGAATACAAAGGAAAATTAGATGGTCATTTGAAATCTGATGATTTTTTTGGTGTAGCAAATCACCCAACAGCTAGTTTAGTTTTTAAATCAGTGACTGCCTCTGGAAAAAACGCTTATGATGTAACTGGTGATTTAACCATTAAAGGGATTAAACACCCCGTATCATTTAAAATTTCAATTTATGGTAGTAAAGCAACTGCTTCACTTAAAGTTGATAGAAGTAACTACGACGTGCGTTATGGTTCGCCGAGCTTTTTCAATGATTTAAAAGACAAAGCCATTTACGACGAATTTGACTTAGTAGCAGATTTACAGTTTTAGTAATAAAGATATTGCCCGAAAAAGAAAAATGTAAGAACAGTAATAGCAAATTAAGCACTCAGCGATGAGTGCTTTTTTTATGCTATAAATTAATCAAAACCTACCTTAAAGATTTATCTTTGAACCTTATGAAGATTTTTAAGTGTCCAAATTGTGCTTCCACTATTTTTTTCGAAAACTCTCGATGCGTTAACTGTGGTAATGTTTTGGGCTATGATGCGGTTTCTGACGGATTTATAATCCCCAATAGTTACAATTCGTATTACAACAATAACTTTAAGTTTTGCGACAACCATAAATATGGCATTTGCAATTGGCTAATTGAGGATGATGGTAACCACATATTTTGCAAAGCTTGCGAACTTAACAGAAAAGTACCAGCTGAATCGGACACTGAAAATTTTCAAAAATGGAAAAAACTTGAAGTAGCCAAACATAGGTTGGTATATCAACTTTTAAAATTGAATCTTCCTTTAGAGTCGAAAATTAAAAACAACCAAGGGATTGCGTTCGATTTTCTTTCAGAAAATAACAGTGACAATATGGTAACAGGTCATGCTGGCGGGGTAATAACCATTTTGCTTTCAGAAGCAGATTCCGTTCACCGAGAACAGATAAGAATGCAAATGGATGAGCCTTACAGAACATTGCTGGGACATTTTAGGCACGAAATGGGTCATTATTATTGGGGCTTCTTTTTTGATTACAGTGACAATATTTTCAATTTTAGAAACCTTTTTGGTGATGAAAGGCAAGATTACAACCAAGCAATTAATCATTATTATTGCTATGGTGCTCCCCTAAATTGGAACCTTAATTTTATTAGTAAGTATGCCACATCGCACCCTTGGGAAGATTGGGCTGAAACTTGGGCACACTACCTTCATATAATGGATACCTTGGAAACCGGAAATGCCATTGGCATTTCATTTTCGTCCAATCAAACACAAAATCAGGAAATTCATATAACACGTTGCTCTAACCCATACCAAACCAGAGATTTTAAAACTATTTTTGAGACCAGTATCGCGTTAACATCCGCGGTAAATAGCTTAAATCGCTCAATGGGTTTGCCAGATATTTACCCTTTTGTAGTGCCAGAACCTGTTTTTCAAAAATTGAGTTTTATACATAATTTATTCAACCAACATTTATATAGTTAACCTATTTATTTTAAATGAGAAAGAATATTTTCTTTATTGTATTTTCTGTATCAACGTTGTTTGTCAATAATTTTTCCGCTTACTCTCAAATAAAAAAGGAAAACCTGAAACTAGGTTTAAGCTATGGTACAGGTTCACAAAATAAATGGCCATTCGATTTAAATGACTATACGCACAAGGTCAATTTTTATAAGCTGTTGCTTAATTATAGTATTTCTAAAAAGCGAAAATGGGCCTATGAAATTAGTATAGAACCGAGTTACAATATCGCAGAACACCAACTTTTGAACAAATGGTTTGTAAAGGAATCGGATTATACGGACTATTTAGAAAAACGAGAGTTATACACCCAAAAAAGAACCATAAAAGAGTACGTACTTAATCTTGGTTTCATTATTAGATATTCTGTTAATGGAGATTTAAGTGTCTATGCCATAGGAGGCGTAGGGCCAATGATATCAAACAAGGCCACAGAAAGACTTTCCAAAGGTTATGCTTTTTCAGATGTGTTTGGGTTAGGTCTTTCATATGATATAAAACCCTTTCGGTTTGATTTTAGATATTCGGTACGCCATACCTCTAATTTGGAACTAAGACCACCAAATAGTGGGCATAATACCACAAATATCGAATTTTCCATTCTCTATCAACTTTAGCGTAAACATCATTTGTCTGAAAGATTATAATTTTTTTAATGCTCCTTCGGCCAGAGTAGACTTTTACTTTTTGTTGACTAAAGACCAATAATTTAATATATTATGTATTAAATTAAATCGTCGCTTTTATTTAACTTAGTGAACAAATGTTTCTTCATGAAAAAGTTAGCTTTCATTTTTATTATATGCTTTATCATTAAAGGATTTTCCCAAAAAATAGATAGGAAGCAAATTTCAGAATACATAAGACAATATAAGGCTGATGCTAGAGGACCCTATAAAGATATTCGTTGGTTTTGCACAGATGGTAGCATCAGGCAACCTAAAGACCCTTGTCCCGATAACATAGGGCCTGGGGTGCAACATGCCCGTTATAAAGATGATGTGGTTGCTTTAGGAAAATCAAACCATATTTTTTTAGGGCAAATTTTAGCTTATACAGATAAAGAAGATTTTTGGGATGATAAAAACAACCATTCCCGCTTAAAACAATATCAACTTGATAAGTATTTAAGAACAGTAGATGATGGCTGGCTTAATAAAAAAGGACAATATTACAGAGGTTCTATTCAGTCTGAAGATGAACAAGCATGGGGAATTGATTTTTACAAATGGTTGCTGGCCGATGATAAAAACATTGAAAAGTATTATTTTTTAATACGCCAGTCGCTGAAAGACATACCGCATAAAGGCGATGATAATTTATCCCAACTAATTCGCAGTCAATCTAAGGTAATATCAGATGAGTTTGTGCAGTTTATGGACTTGCGGGTAAAAATCCATAGTCAACCCGAATATGAGGACATTGAAAAAGTAAAGAATTTTAAGCAAAAATTTAATGACCAATTATCCAATTTGCAAAAACAAAGATTGGATGAACTCATGGCATCAATGACCAAGTTTTACAAGCCTTTGGATATTTCGTCGCTTTTAAAGAATGCTTCAAAGCTAAAAGGTACCTCCATTGGCGACAAACTATCTGCATATATTTCAAGTAATTCCAATTTAGATGATGTGCCAAAATTGGTTTCAGAAACATCGGAATTGCTTTTTGAAATGAGAGGGGCAGTTTTGGAGGAACAAAGGCCAATGGCCAGATTACAATTGCTGGATGTATCCTTAAGACTTGAAGAGGTTATTTTTAAGTATGCACCAAATTGGAAACCAGAAAGTTTACAAGAGCTACTGAACAAAACCTGCTATCTAGGCATGGCTACAACTGGAGCTGGTTTTATTGAATTATCGGAATGGAATCAAATTAGTTTGAAATCGTCTTTCGATATGGAGCAAACCATGACACTTGGCGAATTGACGAGTACTTGGGAGAGTTCCAGGCACTTGGTGGAATGGAGTTCTTCAATGGTAAAAGCAAACTACCAAAAAGAAGTTGATGTGTATACTGCTTTTGAGCCTCTGGCTTATGGTTTTATAGATGATAAAATTAGAGGCTCAATTGTTTTGTATTTAGGGCAAAGTGTAGCTGAACTGGGCGATTTTATAGCCAAAGAATCATTGTTGACCAACAAAGTCTTGAGCATACCCAATCAAAGTGCATTTAGGGGGTTAAACCCCGGTTATGCCTACGGCGAACTGGTAGTTGTTGATGGTTCCCCAGACGATATTGAGGTGTCTTCAGATAAAATATATATTTTTCAACGGCCTCCAGCCGATCTTAAACCTGTGGCGGGAATTGCAACAGTTTCTGAGGGTAATATGGTTTCCCATGTACAATTATTGGCAAGAAATTTGGGTATTCCAAATTCGGCGTTGTCAGATGGTAATTTAAAGGATTTATTAAAATACAATGGACAAAACGTTTTTTATGCCGTTTCCAATAAAGGCAATGTTATTTTAAAACTTGAAAGCGAAATGTCTCCCGAAGAACATGAACTTTTCGTGGTAAAAGAACGAGCCAATGATAAAATTGAAGTTCCGGCAGAGAACATTCGTTTGGATGTTTCCAATGTTTTAAATATGAGGTCTGTTGATGCCCATGATTCAGGAAAACTTTGTGGTCCAAAAGCAGCTAATTTAGGACAATTAAAAAAAATGTTCCCAAATAAAGTTGTTGAAGGCTTGGTTATTCCATTCGGTATTTTCAAGGCGCATATGGATGAGCAAATGCCCGGTCAGGATAAAAGTTACTGGGTGTATTTAAATGACGTTTTTAAAAAGGCTGAAAGTATGCGTGCTCAAAATTTGGAGGAGGCAGAGGTTGAAAGTTTTCAGCTTAAGCAATTGGAAATATTAAGACATGCTATAAAAAACATGACCTTAAAAGAAAGTTTTTTAGATGAGCTTGAAACAAATTTTGAAACTATATTAGGAAAACCAATGGGGGAGATTCCGGTTTTTTTAAGGAGTGATACGAATATGGAAGATCTTAAGGATTTTACTGGGGCAGGATTAAACTTAACCCTTTTTAATGTAGCGGAAAAAAATAAAATTTTGGAAGGGATAAAAGATGTTTGGGCATCGCCATATACCGAACGCAGCTTTAAATGGAGACAAAAATACTTGTTGAATCCAGAAAATGTTTTTCCTTCCATCTTGGTGATTCCTAGTGTAGATGTTGATTATTCGGGAGTATTAATCACCAAAGGTATCAGTAATGGTATCGAAAATGATTTAACCGTTGCGTTTAGCCGTGGAGCAGGAGGGGCCGTTGATGGGCAGTCCGCCGAAACTTATTTAATAAGAAATGAAGGTAGTTATAAGCTTTTAGCTCCAGCTAGGGAAACCTTATATAATAGTTTACCGGTTACTGGTGGAACAGAAAAAAAATCAGCCTCGTTTGAAACTCCAATTCTAAATACCCAAAACATTAATGAAATACGGGATTTAGCAAATACAATCCGCAAAACTATTCCAAAAGAAACAAATTCAGACTATGCTGGGGCTTATGATGTTGAACTTGGGTTTAAGGATAACAAATTATGGCTATTCCAAATTAGGCCATTCGTTGAAAACAAAAAAGCCTTAAGTTCAGAATACTTGGCTTCCATTACGCCAAAAATAGATTATGACAAAGAAATACAACTTTCACAAAAACTTCATTAAAATGAAAAAGATACTATACCTATTGCTAATTTTTGTGTTTTGTGCAGCATTTATTCCATTTGATTATTACCCAATAGATGGCTATGAGCGCACTGGAATTAAACGGTTAAAGCGATTGGAACTGATTAAAAGTGGCGAAATCAAAGAAGTATCAAAACTTCCGGAGGGTGCCATGAAATCCTACATGGACATAAAACTAAACCTTCTACCAAAAAGGAATGACAGCGTTAAGTGCTTTTTAAAAGTAGATGATGTTTTTCAGAAAGAAATCAACGCCTTGTTTAGAGGACTGGATAAAAGCTATTCATTGGCCGTTTTGGATATTTCAGACATAGATCATGTGCGTTATGCCCAACGAAATGAAACAGCAGGCTATCAACCCGGTAGCGTAGGTAAATTAGCGGTTTTAACAGGTCTGTTCAATCAATTGTCAAAAATATATCCAGATGATTTTGAAAAGCGTTTGGAATTATTGAGAAGTAAATCGGTAAAAGCAGGCGTTTGGGGCCTGACGGACGAGCATACCGTACCCATTTACAACATTGAAACCCAAAAATTAGTCAAAAGGCAAGTTATAGCCAGTGATGTTTTTACATTGTTTGAATGGGCCGATCACATGCTCTCAGTGAGTAACAACGGAGCCGCAAGTATAGTATGGCGGGAAGCTCTGTTGATGCAGGCTTTTGGTGAAAAATACCCTGAACTTACTGAGGAAGAAGCCAATGCTTATTTTAAAGATACACCTAAAAAAGAATTGACCGATATGGCCAATGACATTGTAAATTTACCGCTTAGAGACCTTGGCATTACCTCGGATGAATGGCGGTTGGGTAGTTTTTTTACACGTGGGGCAAACACTTATGTTGGCGATAAGGGAGGTAGTATTGGGACGACTTTAGGGTTGATGAAATTTTTAGTTCAATTGGAGCAGGGCAATGTTATAGATATAAACAGTAGTTTGGAGATGAAACGCTTGATGTACATGACCGATAGACGTATACGTTATGCCCAATCACCGGCATTAAAGGAAGCTGCGGTATATTTTAAATCAGGAAGTTTGTATAAGTGTGATAGGAGTACCGGCGAGCCATGTGGAAAATATATGGGTAACGTTCAAAATTTCATGAATTCGGTTGCAATTTTAGAACATCCAGATAATTGTAATTACATGGTGGTTTTAATGACCAACGTTTTGCGTAAAAACTCCGCAACAGACCATATGATGCTGGCAGCGAGTATAGATAAGATAATAAAACAGCAATGATTTAGAGTTTTAAGAGAATTTCTTCAGCCCGTTTTCTGATTTTATCATTCTTATCGTTTTGTACAACAAACTCCAATAAGGGTATAAATTTTTTGTTGTTGGTTTTTTCAATCAAATAAATAACCGCCATTTTAAGCTTTTGGTCTTTTCGTTGCAAAAGCGCATGGTAGCATTCAATTTCGCTCAATATTTTCAGGTTAAGAAGTTTTATTCGTTCTTCTGAATTGATGTCATATAAAACGGATTCTGCAACGGGAATTAGGTCCTTTTTAAGGTCTTTGTCTAATATGTTATCTAAAAATTCAATGGCATGTATGCGTTGTTCCTCTTTGCCATTAATTATTGTATTGAATATAGGCTCAACATCATTGGGTGGATATTTTATGCCCAAAAAGCTGAACATTCGCTCTAACTGTCTATCCAATCGAAGCTCCAATAATGCTATTAGAGCATTTCTGGCGTCATTTTCTTCGACATCATTTGGGCTATTTTCTTTCTTTTTATACTTGATAACTATTTGGGAATGAATAACGGATAATGTGCTTTCATATAAATGGCATTCATCTACAATTTTATCGACTATAAAACGGTCTTTCACAATAAGATGTGGGTGTTTCCATTTCAACCTTTTTATGGCTTCAATCGCTTTTATTTTGATAGAATGCTCTGTTTCATCAGTAAGTTTACTTAGCGTATTAATGGCCTTTTGTGAAGAAAAGCTTTCTATAACATCAATGGTATGGATGGCATCCTCAATAGAAATATCTTCATTTTTAATGAGTTCATATAAAATTTTTATAACCGGTTCATTATAGAAATTTAAGGCCTCCATGGCATATTTTCTGTGTTCTTTTATGGACAGGAAAGAGATTATGGGTTTTATGAACCTTATGTCTAAAGTTTGTGAAGCGCTTAAAATAGCCGTGTTCACAACCTCGGTGTTTTCAGAGCTTAGCTGCTTTTCTAAAATGCTGTAAAAGGAATTTACTCTTGCTTTGCCAATGGCTTCCAGAATAGCCTGGATTTTAAAGTTTTTATCATCATCTTCAGGAAGCATTTCGTATTCAGTAAGCGCATTGCTAATTTTTTGTTCCAAATTAAACCTGTTTTGAAGCACTTCGTAGTTTCGTAGCTCTGAGGCTAATCCAATAAGAGCTGCGTTTTTTATGGTTTTATCATTGTCATTTAAATACCGGTCAAAAAGTGTAACAGAATTTTGATGGGTATGCTTGAGCAAATATTTAAAAGCTGCGGTGGTTACCATTTGGTCTTCATCGTAAATCATCTGCTCCATTCTAGAAGATAAATTCTCCGTTTTTAAAAAATAAAGGTTTTCTATAGCCAAAGTCCTTACGTTTTTTGAAGGGTGATTGAGTAAATCTTTAATTGGGTAGAAAAACCGTTCGTCCTTGTTCTCCAAAGTTTTATTGAGCATATGAAGAATTTGATTTTCATTCCCAGTTTTTAATACACGTATGACCGAGGAAATGATTGAAGTTATTTCAATAGGTTTTTTTTCTGTGTTTTTTGATTTAACAGGAGAAACTTCAAGGAGACCTTTGAATGCGGTGATATATTCCAATCTAAGATGATAAATAAAATACAGCCAAACCACGATTAATCCCAAAATAATTAAACTTACATAGGTTGATGAAATATTGAGTCCGTTGATGAAAAAGATGAGGATAAAACCTGCTAGGCCAGTGGCTATACTATCAACAACCACGTCAGTAAACGTTTTTGTCTTCTTTTTTATATCTATGGGTATGGGTATAGAAAGTAATTCGGTTGCTGCTTTATTTACCGATTGCTTTAAACTTCCATCAATTATTTTAATGAATACCACAACCCAGAGTTCTGGCACAAAAAGCAATAATGTTGAGCCAATTAAAATGCCACTGGGCAACCATAGCAACGATTTACCTACACCAAATGTGCCAACTAAATGTTTGGTTAAAAACAATTGAATCAATAGCGAAATAACACTTAGCGTAGAAAACCAAAATCCGAAAAAGGCGGTTAAATTATCTTGGTCTTGTATGATTCTTGAAGCATAATCGCTGTATTGGTAATCCACAAGCTTGGCTACCAAAACACTGATGCCAACCACAACAGCAATTAATGTTAACAATCGGGATTGCTTTATCAGTTTAAAAGAAGATTTTCCGCTAGGATTAGACCGTATTGATATCTGAAACGGATTAAGTTTTTCCACTTCATTTTCCCAAATATATCTTGTGATAGGGATACACCCAACCAAGAGTAGAGCAGCAACAAAAAATAAATCCTCTGACGCCAAAAACGTCGTTAATACAGAGGTTAAATATCCCCCAAAAATAGCGCCAGCAATAGCACCAGCTCCAATAAAACCAAAAACCCTTTTAGCTTCTCGGGCATTATAAGCTAGGTTTGCTAAAATCCAGAATTGAGATGCCGTTAACAAACCAAAAATCGCTACCCAAGTATAAGGTATGTAAAGCACATAACCTGAAGCCAGATCAAACTTAAAAACAATAGCAAAAATTATAAGGGATAATATGGACGCCATCAAAGTTCTGTCAATAATAATGTTAATGGTATTTTTTTCTAATCCCTTATTATAGAAAAAAGAACCAAAAACAGCAACAAGTGCAGTTAGTACATAGCCTAATGGTATTGCATCGGACGATAATTCAGAAAGGAATAATGAATTGACCGTTGGTTTTATGATCAAGAGAACAGAAATGATGATAAAAATATTTAACTGAAGCAAAAGCGTTTTTTTCAGTTCATCTTCCTTTAAATCAAAAATTTTCAGGATGTATAATTTAATGGGTTTTAATACTTCCATTCTTTCTAAACCACTATGTTAGGTACCACTTTGTTGAAAAGATATCTTCAAACAAATCTAATACATAACTTATTAATTTTTAAGGGAAATTAAATTATTTGATGTTTTATTATGCATTAAAAAAAAAGTGCTGAAAAATCATTTCTTCAGCACTTTTTCTATGGGTTTAACCAAGTCTCGTATAATTTGCTCTCCGCCTGAATCATCAACTAGGGCTACAAGAATATATCGCCTATTGGGGTCGTTCCCCCAAACTAAAATGGAGTCAGAATGATAAGTTTGCCAAGATCCAGACTTTCTAAATAAACTTGCTTGAGGTGCTATTTTTTCCAATACGCTAACAAATTTATGGTGCAAATCTGGATTACCCATAATGTCTAACATTTGTTTGGAGCGTTTTTCGTTTACAAGTTTACCATGTGCTAGCAGATAATAATACCTACAAACCTTGTTGACAGTTGCTGCATGGCTTAAATTTTTAAGTGGTTCTCTATTTGTATCGCCAGCACCTCCATAACGTTTGCCAACCCATAATCCACCACCGTTACTTTCATCATAAAACATGTAGTTGGGATCGGTCATAACAGATTCAATTTTTTTATAACCAACCCTGTCAATCATTCTAGTGGCTGCATGGTTATCCGACTTGCTAATCATAATTTTCATGTCGGCTTTGACTTCTGGGGTTTCTTTTAACTCCCCTTTTTCAATAGCATCCATGGCGGCCAATAAAATGGCAATTTTTGGTAAACTAGCAGCATACATCATGTAATTGCCGTTCACACTTGCATATTTAGCTTGATTGGGGTTGCTCAAATCCATTATGCCAACAGCCATTTTTTTATTATTGATAAGGCTTCTCCATTGTGGGTTGGCCATTAGCTCCTTTTCTAATTTTTTCTGTAAAGAGATATTGTGCAGTTCGCTCAGTGGCTTAATTTTGGAATCAGCTATTTTAATAGGTAAACCTATTTCGTCATCTCCTACATTGATAGTGAGACTCAAAAAAATAAATGCAAAAAACAGTTTTATTTTCATTTAAAAACGTGGTGTCGTTAATGACCACAAAGGTATTTAATTATTTGATTGATAGTTTGTTAAAATTTAATTAAATACGAGAATTATTTGATGTTTGGATTTTTTAAAATTGTTAAATTTTAAGATTACAATTAACTAGTTGATTCCTTAAAGTTTGCTATTATATTGGGATGAAACAAACATTGTAGGAATGTTTACGTTAAAAAATTGAAATACTGAATTAAATTTTATATTTTGGATATCAAATAAGTAAATGCTATTGACGCTCAACAATGTTTAGGAACATCCTCTCTCTCAAAATAGGTTGCATTTTTTTTCTTTTTTTTAATTTGATGGCTTTGGGCCAAGCAAATGAAAATTACTACCGTTTTATTGACTCTGCCGATATACACATTGACCATAACACAGAGAAAGCCTTATCATTTTTAGATTCTATTCCTAAACCTTTAGAAAGGAATATTGAAGGAAGACTATCAGAATATTATTCCATAAAAACATTAATTTTTGATGAATACAACGAGTATTCTAAAATGCAGCAAAGTATCATTTTTGCCTTAAAATATGCTGACAAAGAAGAAAACTATCAGATTGCCGGAGACGCTTGCTTAAACTTATTCAGCAATTTATATTTTGTCTCAAAGGACACTACTGCCCACAGTTATTTAAACAAAGCAATTGAATATTATGAAAAATGTAACTATGTAAATGGACTTTTGGAAGTGCAACAAATGAGGGCATATGCCGAGTTTTTAGATCACGATTACCTCTCATGTATAAACTTGCTTTTGGGCAACCTTGATAAATTTTCAAAAGTAGAGGATAACCAATACTTCAATTTGTTTGCCAATTACCTTTTGAGTTCCAGCTATTTTAGGTTAGGCAAATATGATAAGGCACACATTTACTTTAATAAACTTAAAGATTTGCAAAATGCACTGGGCGTAACAGATTACAACTATTATTCATTCGAATCTACCTTAAAAATGCAATTGGCCAAATTACATTTTAAGTCAAATACTTTGGATTCAACATTATACTACCTAAAGGCGTCTAAAAAGTTTACGTCTTATATGCCAGAGAATATATTAAAAGACTACTACCGATTGTATGCTGATATTTACAAGGTATCAGGAGACATTAATAATTCAAAAGCTTATATAGATACGTTAATGCAAATTGGCAAAAAAAGTTACAAAAGTAATGTTGAAGCCAGTATATTGATAAATGATTCATTATTAAAAGCGGAAACTGAATTGGCCGAAACAAAGCAAAACAATATGTTCAGCATAGGCTTGATAATAATTTTTTCTGGTGTTTTGGTTGTTTTGAGTCTGTTCTATTTTTCTTTTTATAAAAATCGAAAAGTGAGAATTATTGAACAAGGCAAAGAGTCGAGTAACTTTTCTTATTTAAAATCCAATAATGAAAGGTTAGCGGTTAAAGTCCATGGGTTGGAAGAATATATCAAAAATTTGAAGAGTGAGATTAGGGAAATTTCATCTACAAAAAACACTGAAACCCAAAAAGAAAGAATAAAGTCGCTTTACAAAAATTTACATATTGATTCTTCCACTTTACTTGACAAAACTGAAAATCATTTAGAGTTAGTAAATGACCTTAATATTGAATTCTTCAAACAAATTGAAGAGCGTTATCCAAGTTTAAATAAATCAGAGGTCATTATTTGTTACTACTTGTTTATGGGATTTAGCAACAAAGAAATTGCAGTGTTTTTAAATGTATCAGTCAGGTCGGTAGAAAGTAGGCGCTACAGAATTTCAAAGAAAATGGATTTCAATAAAGATGAAACTACTTTGGTGAATCATCTTCAAGAAACATTTGGCAGTATTTAAGCGCAAAACTAAATTTCTTTTTGTTTTTTAACGATTAGATAACTCGTTGATGTAAAAACAATTACCAAAGTGCGTAGTAGATGCGTAGTTGATTATTGCAAAAAATCACTCTAGTTTATGATATTTGTTATATGCTATTATCAACAATTGATTGTGTTAAGCTCTTGTGATGTTTAAGCTGATATTGTTTTGATGACTGGGTTGGTTGTAATCAAAGCAATAATCTATCACAAAAGAAATGACAGGATTAATTGATAAACAATCCGCTATTAATACGTAATAGTTCGATTAAAGGGTAAAAAAGGAGTCTTATTCAGACTCCTTTTTATTTTGGTGTTTTTAAGTTAAAGAGGAATATTGCCATGCTTCCTTTTTGGGCTATCTACTTTCTTATTTTCTAAAGTTGAAAATGCCTTGATTAATTTTCTTCTGGTGTTTTTTGGAAGGATTACTTCATCTATAAATCCACGTCTTGCAGCTCTGTAGGGATTGGCAAATTTTGCGGCGTATTCAGCTTCTTTTTCAGCTAATTTTTCAGTTGGGTTTTCAGAATCGGCAATTTCTTTTCTAAAAATAATTTCACTGGCACCTTTGGCTCCCATAACCGCTATTTCTGCTCCCGGCCAAGCAAAATTGTAGTCAGCTCCAATATGTTTGGAGTTCATTACATCATAAGCGCCACCATATGCTTTTCTTGTTATGACAGTAATCCTTGGCACGGTGGCCTCACTTAAGGCATACAACAATTTTGCGCCGTGCACGATGATACCGTTCCATTCTTGGTCTGTTCCAGGTAAAAATCCAGGCACATCAACCAATACCAAAAGTGGTATATTAAAACAATCGCAAAACCTCGTAAAGCGAGCAGCCTTTCTGGAACTATTAACACCTAAAACACCCGCAAATGCCATGGGCTGATTGGCAATTACGCCAATACTTTGACCACCGAGGCGTGCAAAACCTACAATAATACTACCGGCAAAATCCTTATGTATCTCATAGAATGAATCATCATCAATAATGCCCTTGATTACATCGTGCATATCGTATGGTTTGTTGGGGTTATCTGGAACAATATCAGATAAAACATCCCGAACTTCATCTTGTAAATCAATTTCCAGTTTCTTTGGTTTTTCGGTGTTGTTTTGTGGTAAGTAACTCAGCAGTTTTTTTACGTCATCCAAACAAGCTACGTCATTGATGGATGTTTTATGAGCCACGCCGGACTTTGTGGCATGTGTTGAGGCTCCACCTAATTCTTCGCTGGTAACTTCTTCGTTGGTAACGGTTTTTACAACGTTAGGGCCTGTAACAAACATATAACTCGTGTGTTCAACCATTATGGTAAAATCGGTCATTGCTGGAGAATACACCGCGCCACCAGCACACGGACCCATGATAGCCGAAATTTGCGGTATGACTCCAGAGGCTAGAACGTTTCTGTAAAAAATATCAGCATATCCGCCAAGGGAGCGCACGCCTTCTTGGATTCTTGCGCCACCTGAATCATTGAGGCCTACAATGGGTGCGCCTACCTTAACAGCCAAATCCATGATTTTGCAAATTTTTTCGGCATGTGTTTCAGAAAGTGAACCGCCAAAAACCGTAAAATCTTGAGCATAAACATATACCAATCTGTTGTTGATTGTGCCGTATCCAGTAACTACGCCATCGCCAAAAAATATTTGGTCTTCCATACCGAAATCTTTGGTTCGATGCGTTACGAGAGCTCCTATCTCTTCGAAGGACCCTTCGTCCAAAAGGTATTCAATGCGTTCTCGTGCCGTAAGCTTTTTGTTGGCATGTTGCTTGTTTATACGTTTTTGCCCTCCGCCCAATTTGGCAAGTGCAATACGCTCATTCAGTTTATTTATTTTTTCCTGTTTTGAATCCATATCTGTTAATTGGGTAAGCGTAAAAGTTTTTGGTCTGCTAAATATTGCTTCATAGCTATAAGCGCAGCAATTTTTGCTTCGTTTTCCATCTCTGATTTTAATGTCTCTGGTGTATAGAAATTTTTAACGAAATGCGTATCGAAATTTCCAGAGCGGAATGCTTCATGTTCACATACATATTTACCGAATGTAAGCGTGGTTTCTACACCTTCTACAATGTAATTGTCAATTGCTTTAATCATTAGCTGAATAGCCTCTTCACGCGTTTTTCCATAGGTAATTAATTTTGAAAGCATGGGGTCGTAATAAATAGGAATATCCATACCCTGTTCAAAACCATTATCAACCCTGATATTTGTGCCAACGGGCAGTTTATATGTTTCTAGATGGCCAACGCTTGGTAGAAAATCATTCAAAGCGTCTTCAGCATAAACACGAAGTTCCAGGGCGTGACCATTGATTCTTAAATCGTTTTGTTTTATGCTCAACGCTTCTCCGCGAGCTACTTTTATTTGCAGTTCTACCAAATCGACGCCCGAAATAAGTTCGGTTACTGGATGTTCTACTTGGAGGCGTGTGTTCATTTCCAAAAAATAGAAATTATGGTTGGCATCCAATAAAAACTCCACAGTTCCTGCTCCTAAATAATCGCAAGATTTGGCCACTTTGATGGCTGCTTCTCCCATTTTTGCTCTAAGTTCTGGGCTTAAAACGGAAGAAGGTGCTTCTTCAACTACTTTTTGGTGACGCCGCTGGATACTGCATTCACGCTCAAAAAAATGGAGAACATTGCCATGGCTGTCCGCCATAATCTGGATTTCGATATGACGTGGTGAGGTCACATATTTTTCGATAAAAACGGAGCCATCGCCAAAGGCTGAAGTGGCTTCACTTATGGCACGGTTCATTTGCGATTCTAAATCTTTTTCTTTTTCAACAATGCGCATACCTTTTCCGCCACCACCCGCAGACGCTTTTATAAGAATAGGAAAACCAATTTCCTTGGCAATGGATTTTGCTTTGTTTACATCGGTTATGGCTTCATCAATGCCCGGAACCATGGGGATATTATATTTTTTAACTGCTTCTTTGGCAGCCAATTTACTTCCCATAATTTTTATGGCTTTGGAACGTGGGCCAATAAAAATAATGTTATTTGCTTCACATAATTCTGCGAAAGCTGCATTTTCACTTAAAAAACCATAACCTGGATGAATGGCATCAGCGCTTAAATTTTTAGCGACTTCAATAATCTTGTCACCCCGCAAATAGGATTGATTGGAAGGTGGTTCACCAATACATACAGCTTCATCAGCAAATTTAACATGCGGTGCATTTCTATCAACAGTGGAAAAAACAGCGACGGTTTTAATGCCCATTTTTTTGGCTGTTTTCATGACGCGAATGGCAATCTCGCCACGGTTTGCAACTAATATTTTTTTCACAAATTTTAATTTTCGAATTCAATTAACAATTGGTTTTTTTCAACGGCATCACCTTTTTTTGCAGAAATAGATTTAATAACGCCATCTCTTGGTGATAAAATACTGTTTTCCATTTTCATAGCTTCAAGAATAAACAGCGAATCATTTTCTTTTACTTCCTGGTCAACTTCCACGTGCATTTCCAGAATCAATCCGGGCATAGGTGCTTTTATGGAATCTACTAATTTTGAAGATTTAGAGCCTAATCCCATTTTCTTAATCAATAAATCCAAGTCGTCCATAATATCCACCACATAGGTGTTATTATTGATTTTTATTTGATAGGATTTACTGTTGAAATTAGAAGCAACAATTTCAGCTTTGTACGATTTACTCTCTTGAAGTATATGAAAGTTGTTTTTTGAAACTTGAAGTGCGTCTAGATTTGAAATCTCGCTTTCAGAAATGTCAAAATCAAAAGAACTGTTGACTTTTACCTTAAATTTTTCACTCATTTACAAAACTATTGGTAGAAGTAAATATAGGAATTTTAAACAGCATTTTCAATTATTACATACCAATGCTGACTTTACTTTTTAATTGTTTTGAATAGTTGAAAATTATTCGGAGAGTTGGCTTTTTATTTCTTGTAATACAAACTCATAATAAGGTTTGTTTGAAGGTACAAAGTGATTTTCGTTGTCGCCAATAGTATCTATAAGTTTTTGAAATTGCTGAAGTGTTACCAACTTTAAAGCTTCAACTTCTTCTTCTTGTGACACTAATTCGGAAACGGAAACGTTCAATCTTGCAATAAAAGTATTATGGAATTCATTGTCTTGAATTCCGTTATTATAACTTTGAAAGCATTCAAAAACGCCGATTTTTTTTAAATCTTTTTCAGAAAGTTTTAAACCAATTTCTTCGCTGGTTTCTCTTAATACGGCTTTTTTTGCGGTTTCACCAGCATCAATATGCCCAGCAACCGATACATCCCACATTAATGGGCAAATGGTTTTTTTTGCTGAACGTTGGGACAATAGAATTTCACCGTTTTTGGTGTAAAGCCAAAGATGCGCCGTATGGTGAAAGAGACCTTTTTGGTGGATAACGGATTTCAATTCTGAAACTCCAGTTGGATTACCGTTTTTATCTACTACATCTATATATTCGTCCATATTTTAATTTAAAAAAAGATTCCCGACAAGCGGGAATCAAAATTTAATCGAAATAGCTAAAAGACTCGCCGTCTTTTATGCTCAATAATGTTTCATAAATCAGTTTGATGACGTTTTCAACATCATCTTTATGCACCATTTCTACTGTGGTATGCATGTAACGTAGAGGCAGAGAAATTAATGCTGAAGCTACGCCACCGTTGCTATAAGCAAAAGCATCGGTATCGGTTCCTGTGGCTCTTGATAATGCTGAACGTTGAAAAGGTATTTTTTTGCTTTCAGCCGTATCTGTAATTAAATCACGTAATTTTTGTTGTACGGCAGGAGCATAGGCCACAACAGGACCTTTACCAATTTCTAAATGACCTTCCTTTTTCTGTTCTATCATTGGAGTAGTGGTATCGTGCGTTACATCGGTAACAATGGCCACATTAGGTTTTATGGTTTGGGTAATCATTTCAGCACCACGTAATCCGATTTCCTCTTGTACGGAGTTGGTGATGTAAAGCCCAAATGGCAATGATTTTTTGTTCTCTTTAAGTAATCTAGCTACTTCAGCAATCATAAATCCACCCATACGGTTGTCTAAAGCGCGACAAACAAATTTATCGCCGTTTAGAATGTGGAATTCATCCGGATAAGTTATCACACAGCCCACATGAACACCCATTTTTTCAACTTCGGCTTTGTCCTTTGCACCAATATCAATGGTGATGTTATCTGGTTTTGGAGCCTCTTCTTTTGCTCTATCTCTTGTGTGGATTGCAGGCCATCCAAAAACACCCTTAACAATACCTTTTTTGGTGTGGATATTTACAATCTTGCTCGGTGCTATTTGATGGTCGCTACCACCATTTCTAATCACGTAAATCAACCCGTTATCTGAAATATAATTTACGTACCACGAAATTTCATCGGCATGACCCTCGATAACCACTTTGTATTTTGCTTTTGGGTTTATTACGCCAACAGCAGTGCCGTAAGTGTCTGTAATAAACTCATCTACATAGGGTTTTAGGTAATCCATCCATAATTTTTGCCCTGTCCATTCATATCCCGTTGGGGCGGCATTGTTTAAATATTTTTCTAAAAAGTCCATCGACTTTTTGTTGAGAATGCTCTTTTTCGCCATGTGTAAAAGTTTTGCACTAAAATAATAATATCTATAGAAAAAAATGTTTTAAACCTTGTAAATTCTTAATTTTGGCATACTAAATGCTCCAATGTTTTATAGATGAACTATTTAAGATTTACAATCCTTCTTTTTCCTGTATTTCTGTTTGCCCAAGTGAATGATTTTGAGCAGGATTCTACCAATGTGGAGTACCTTATTATTGAAGGGGATTCGGTGCCAAGAACGGCCATCAATCTAGATGAAGTGATGCTGTTGCATAAATTAAAGTTCAACAGTAAAGAGGACAGGATTAGATATTTAATTTTAAGAAGAAAAACCATTAAGGTATATCCGTATGCAAAACTGGCTGCGGAACGGTTGGATTCGATGAATCAACGTATGGCCAAACTAACCAGAACTCGAGATAAAAAACGCTACACCAAACAGGTGCAGAAATATATTGAAGGTGAATTCTCTGAAGAATTAAAAAAAATGACCCGAACAGAAGGTCAAATATTAGTAAAATTGATACACCGACAAACGGGAACCACTGCTTTTGATTTGGTTAAGGAACTCCGTAGTGGTTGGCGTGCCTTTTGGTACAATACTACAGCCAGTATGTTTGATATTTCATTAAAACGGGAGTTTGACCCAATGAATGAAAAGGAAGATTACTTAATCGAAGATATTTTACAACGTAATTTTCAAAGTGGTAGGTTGGAAGAGCAAAAGCCAGCCGTAGAATTTGATTTTTACGAACTGACCAATAAATGGGTTTATTCTGAAAATCAAAACCCTAATTAATGCGTATTCAGTCGGTATTTGAAGAAAAACTTAATAGCATATCTCATGCCTTAGGTGCTTTGTTTGGTATCGCGGCACTTATTCTTTTAATTATTGGAGATACACATAAAACGGACTGGAGCTTATTTAGTGTCATTATTTATGGTATTTCAATTATTGTGCTTTTTACCACCTCAGCATTTTACCATGCCGTAAAAGGGGAGAAACGCAAACATTTTTTTAGGGTTATAGACCACATTAGCATTTACCTTTTGATTGCTGGAACATATACGCCCGTTTTGCTTATTTCGCTGGAAGAGAGTAATGGTTGGCTTCTGTTTTATATTGTTTGGGGTATAGCTGCTTTTGGCGTTATTTTAAAACTATTCTTTACGGGACAGTTTGAGGTTTTTTCAACGCTTTTATATCTGATTATGGGATGGCTGATTGTGTTTGATTTTTCAAATCTTTCAGATGCATTGGGTACCAATGGCGTTTTATTATTGTTTGCTGGTGGTTTGGCTTACACGGTTGGCATTGTTTTTTATGCTATTCACAAAATACCCTATAACCATGTTATTTGGCACTTGTTCGTTTTGGCCGGGGCTGTTTTTCACTTTTTTATGATTTATTTATTCGTGATTTAATTATGATAGAAATACGCCAAGCGAAAACAAAAACGGATTACTTGCTCATAGAACATTTGGCAGATGCCATTTGGCGTGAACACTATATTTCAATTATAGGGAAGCCCCAAGTAGATTACATGCTCGGAAAATTTCAATCGGCTATGGCTGTTGAAAATCAAATTTTGGACGGATTTGAATATTTTCTATTATATTTCGACGGGACTCCTGTGGGCTATATTTCCATAAAACCTGAAGTGACTGCTTTGTTTTTGAGCAAAATCTATGTTTTAAGTGGTTTTAGAGGAAAAAACATTGGAAAGACGGCAATGAGGTATGTTGAAGAAAAAGCCAAAGACTACAGTTTAAAATCTATTAGATTGACCGTCAACAAAAACAATTCAAAAACCATTAAAGCCTATGAGAAACTTGGTTTTATCAAAGATGGAGCAATAGTCATTGATATTGGTAATGGTTTTTTGATGGATGATTTTGTGATGGTAAGAGCGGTTGTATATTAACCCTCAATAATATCTTTATATTCTTCAAAAAAAGCTTCAAATAGACCCATCTTTTCATTAAAGAACACCATAACTTCCTGCCATGAATTTTTGTTATGAATGGAAACCTTATTTTCCAAGGGTACATAGATTCTTGAAATTTCCTTTTGGTTGTCCAAATAATATTCTTCTTCAAAAATGGCCTCAGGAAGATAATCGTCAAGTAAAATAGATTTTAGAGCCAGTAGTTTTTCCCAGTATTTAATGCGATTTTCCAAGTCATCTTCCAAATCTATAGCCACTAAAGCTGTTTTGGTGTCAAAATGAAATTTAAAACTGAAACCCTTCAGTTTAGTATCATACAAAATCCATTTGCGTGGAAATGATTTTCCAAAACTGGTCCAAAATTCTTGTCGTAATATGCGTGATTCTTCTTTGCTAAACACTGATTGTGTAAAAGTTTAAGTCTTTTAGCAATTATATTAAATAAGCTATACCAACCCCTAAAATAATGGCGATGAACTTAGATAGATTAAACTTGTGTCCTTCACCACTTTCAAACAAAATGGTGGTTGAAATATGAAAAAATATACCAATAACCACAGCGTTTATGGCATGACCGTAATGGCCTATCATGACCGATTCATGCGAAATAAAAGTGCCCAAGGGCGTCATTAAAGCAAAGACAATTAAAAAACTGGCCATTTGTAATTTGCTGTAATTGGATTGCATCAGGAATAAAGTAATAATCAATGCTATGGGAATTTTATGCACCAAAACCCCGTAAACCATATCGTTATGGTCGTGAATTGAAAAGCCTTCCAATAAACTATGGATGCACAAACTGATGAACAGTAACCACGGAAACTTCATATCATGCTTGTGTATGTGTACATGCCCGTGTTCGGCACCTTTTGAAAACAGCTCTAAAACAATTTGGAGCAAGATACCGCACATAATGAGCAGTCCAGTTTGTTTTGTTTTTAAATGGCTGTAAACCTCAGGAAGCAGTTCAAAAAGTGTTAGTGCCAATAAAAAAGCCCCACTAAAGGAGAGTAGGAGCTTGGTGTTCCAAGATTTATGTTTTTTGGTCCAGAAGGCTAATACAAAACCTAAAACAACGGCAAGAATGGGAAATAAAAATTTGTTCATTTATGTTTTTAATGGTAATTAGGGTATTCAAAGAATGAAAGTAACCCAATCTAATATATTTTGAAAACTATTCCGCAACAGTAATAATAATTAAATGTGGATTATTCACCTATTTGAAAATCATGACTAAACGTTCGGAAGTTTTCGGGCTAAATTTACGCAATTTGTGGTCGCCAAAAACATCCAATAAATATACACCAGCTTGTTCAAAAAGTTCCTGAAAGTCCTTTAAAGTAAACGCTCGCACACGCTCCTGAAAATAATAATCTTTACCATCAGCAGAAAACCTAATGTCTTTAATTATGTATTCACCTTCCGCATAGCGTTTTATGTTGAACTCGATGTCATCAACGGTCTTTACTTCCTCTGGTACTAAAGTATCGATTACAAATTCACTGTTCATAAAATCAATAACAGCAAAACCATCTTCATTTAAATTGGATTTAATCGCTTTAATGGTGTTCAAATTATCGGCATCATCTTCAAAATACCCAAAACTGGTAAATAAATTAAAAACGGCATCAAACTGTTTGCGGTAGGGTTTGCACATATCGTGCACTTCAAAATGCAGTCGGTGGTTTTCAAACTTTTTCGCAAAATTAATGCTGTTTTCACTCAAATCCACACCCGTTACATCATAGCCCATTTTATTCAAATAGCGGGCATGTCGCCCTCTACCGCAGGCCAAATCCAGTATAGTGCCGTGTTCCGGAACATTCAAATAATCCGTTAAAGTATCCATAAAGGCATGCGCTTCAGATTCATCCCTTTCCTTATATAAAATGTGGTAAAATGGTGTATCAAACCAAGAAGTAAACCAAGTTGTAGTATGTTTTGTCATAGATGTTTTTGGAGGTTACCACGCTTGGGCGTGGTCAGGCTTTCACTACTCGTTTTTATGTTTTGACAACCTTTCTGCTTGCCATGCAGCGTGGTTTCAATAAAATATATTTTATCTCAACCAATGCTCAAGGAGACAAAACATAAAGAACTCAAACAAATCGCTCAATCCTTAACCTAAATATCAATATACTTAATGTATGCCGTAAAATTACGTTATTTTTGCAATCTATTGGAGCGATTTTATGGAAGAAAATTTTAGCATGGTAGCCAAAACCTTATTTGGCTTTGAAGATTTATTGGCAAACGAACTTACGCAACTCGGCGCACAAAAGGTAACCAAGGGTGTGCGCAATGTTTCATTTGTGGGCGACAAAGGCTTTATGTACAAGGCCAATTTGGGCTTGCGTACGGCCATTAAGATTTTAAAGCCCATCCATAGTTTTAATGTGAACAACGAAAAAGACCTGTACAATAAAATTTATGCCATGGATTGGAGTAAATACCTAAAGCCTTCAGGTTCTTTGGCTATAGATGCTACCATTCATTCCGATTTGTTTTCGCATTCGCTATTTATTGCCCAAAAAACCAAGGACGCCATTGTAGATAAGTTTCGCGATACCACAGGGCAACGCCCCGATGTGGATTTAAAATTTCCCGATGTGAAAATCAATGTGCATATCGATAGACGACATTGTACCATTTCTTTAGATTCTTCGGGTGATTCCTTGCATAAACGTGGGTATAAAATGGCTACCAATATTGCACCCATAAATGAAGTATTGGCTGCAGGTATGATTATGCTATCGGGTTGGGACGGACAATGCGATTTTATGGACCCCATGTGTGGTTCGGGGACCATTCTTATTGAAGCCGCCATGATAGCCTGTAACATACCACCAAACCTGATGCGTAAAGAATTTGCCTTTGAACGCTGGCCAGATTGGGATGTGGATTTGTTTGAAAAAATTGAAGAATCATTACTTAAAAAAACACGCGATTTTCATTATAAAATTATAGGCTACGATAAAGCGCCGAGTGCCGTATTCAAGGCCAAAGACAATGTTAAAAATGCCCAATTGGAAGATTTTATTGAAGTAAAGCACGAGGACTTTTTTAAAACCCAAAAAGCAGGTGAAGCCAAATTGCATATGGTGTTTAACCCACCATACGGTGAGCGTTTAAATATTGATATGGAACAGTTTTACAAAAATATTGGCGATACCTTAAAGCAAAACTATCCCGGTACTGATGCTTGGTTTATTACCAGTAATTTAGATGCCCTAAAACATGTGGGTTTGCGCCCCTCAAGAAAAATACCATTATATAATGCCAAATTGGAGTCGCGATTGGTAAAGTATGTGATGTATGAGGGGAGTAAAAAGGCGAAGTTTAACAACTAACTTCATTACAAGGGAAGAATGACCGAAGTAATCTTATCTATAGAAGCGTCATAGCGAGGTACGAAGCTATCTCTTGAATTAACTAGAATTAAACAGACTGTCTCACTGTGATAACAATTACAATGGATAGGAATGTTAACTGGAAAAACCACAATATCTGGAGTTTTATTAGACTAATTAGAGCTACTTGATTTGAACTCCATTGTTTATTATATCAACAACCAAATTAGAATACCAAACTATTCCAACGTCGAACTTATCTCTTCTAAAAATAACCATATCATCAAATTCAACTGAATTGGGTTGTATTTTAAAAGGTTCGCCTGAATAAACTCCCAAAAATGCAAATTGCTTATTTTCATTATGAAATATTTGCCCTTTGTCTAAAACTATGTTTTGCGGTTTTGAAATAACAATACTACCTGAAGACCCTGGAAATAACTTGCTATCAATCAAAAAATATGGACTACCGTTAAAAAAACTACCCCATCTTGAAGATATTATTCCTTGTTTGACTATTGGAAAGACATTTTTTTGATCATAAAAATTTTTTGGATAACCAATCGTAACAACGTCATCAGTAACTTCAACATTAATTTTGTTTTTACCAGGTAAATCATCTTCGGATACAGCATAAAATTGCATATAGGTTTGACCTGATTTTATTTTGTCCATGACTAAATCGAAAACTTTGACTAATGCAATATCTATATTTTTATCTGAATGTAATTTTAGTCGGGTTTTTAATTCATCTTTTTTAATTGTTATTGGCTCCCAAACAATATTTAAACCATTAATTCTTCTTAAATGAAATGTAAAAGAATCTGGTAGAGTTTCATTTCCTTTTTTATCTCTTAATAAAGAAACATGCCTATTGGTGACAAGCCACATATTTTCTATAGTTCTCCATTGTCCATTTTTCAATGTGTCTTTAGGTGATAATTCTTGAAAAAAGAATCCAGTCCCTATTCGGTTTTCTCCGTTACCTTGAGTAGTTATTAAAGTTGTTAATCCGTGGACCCTGTCATCTAAATTACTTGCAGTATTCTTGTTTTGAGAGTTACTAATATTCCAACTAAAACACCCAATTAAGATTGAAAACATTATATATTTCATCTTTCTTTCTTAGTAAATGTGTATAAAATCAGTTTGGTAAAGTTAGTATTTTCTTACTTATTTTTACTGGGTAATTACAAGTAATTATTAACAAATTGAGTTCAAATGTTGAGGTAAAATGGTATTATGGCAAAATTTTAACGTTCAAAAATCATTAATTCAAAAATTGAAAGTTTAATAGTTTTCGTAATTTCTCATAACGTGTTACTACTAGAAATAACACAAATCTAAATTTACTCTGGAATCTGCTGGCTCAAACAATGCAGCGAGCCAAAACCCCAAATAAAATCTATGGCAGAAATACCAATTATTTCTCTATCTGGAAAACAATCAGCAATGGTGTTTAAAGCTACACGGTCGTTAGCATCGTTAAAGGTTGGCACCAAAACCGTTTTGTTTAAAATTAAAAAGTTAGCATAACTGGCCGGAAGTGTAATGCCATCAAACCATAACGGTTTGGGCATGGGTAAAGTAACTATATTGGGCGATTTGCCATTTTCCAATACAGCGTTTTGCAAGCGTTTTAAATTGTCTTGAAGTGGTTTGTAGTTTGGGTCTTTGGTGTTGGTTTCAATAACCGTAATGATGGTATCTGCGTTTACAAAACGGGCCAAATCATCAATATGCCCGTGGGTGTCATCACCAATAATGCCATTTCCCAACCAAATAACGTTGGTTACGCCCAAAAAGGTTTTAAAAGCGGCTTCATAATTGGCTTTGGTAAAGCCTGCATTTCTAACTTGAATAGTAGGGTGGAGCAGGCATTCTTCAGAGGTAATGAGCGTTCCTTTTCCGTTAACGTCTATGGCGCCACCTTCCAAAACAAAGGGTTTGCCGTTAATCATGGCTTGTTCAACAGAGATGTTTAATGTTTCGGCCACTTTTTCGGGAACGCCTTTATCCAAACGGTGATTACTATATTTTGCCCAACCATTAAAGTTAAAATTCATGGCTTTTCGTTGTTTCCCATTTTTAACAATAATTGGTCCCGAATCGCGCATCCAACTGCGGTTGGTTTTATGGATAATAAAGATTACATTTTTCGTATTGACATGGGCTGTTTCTAACATGCCCGAAACCTTATCTTGAAGTTTCTTATTGGCAACGACTAAAAAAACGGCTTCAACGGTAGCCACTTTTTTAATAAACTCAATAAAGGCCCATTGAATGGCTTCGTATTTCCCAGGCCAGTCTTTACCGTTATGCGGAAAACACAATAAAATGCCCTGTTGTTTTTCCCATTCAGCAGGAAATATCCAGTTTTCGCTCTTCATTAATCGATAACGCGTTTAGTAATTTCTCCATATTTATCGATACGTCTGTCCCGTAAAAATGGCCAATTCTGGCGTACGTTTTCTTGAAGGTTTAAATCGACTTCAGCGATTAAAATTTCCTCTTTATCTTCTGAGGCTTGCGCTAAAATTTCACCCTGTGGGCCAGCAATAAACGAGGAACCCCAAAACTCAATGCCATGAGTATTGGGTACATATTTTTCCAAACCAATACGGTTGGCAGCGGCGACATAAATGCCATTGGCTACGGCATGCCCGCGCATCACGTTCATCCAAGCGCCTTGTTGGTTTTTACCAAATTCTGCTTTTTCCTGTGGATGCCATCCAATGGCCGTTGGGTAAAACAATACTTCGGCACCTTGTAGGGCCGTTAATCGTGCTGCTTCTGGATACCATTGGTCCCAACAAATCAACGTACCAATATTTCCTTTTTTTGTGGGGAAGGACTTAAAACCGATATCACCAGGGGTGAAATAAAATTTTTCATAAAAATGGGGGTCGTCCGGAATGTGCATTTTACGGTATAATCCAGCTTCCGAACCATTGGTATCAATAATGTACGCACTGTTGTGGTACACACCGGCCATACGTTTTTCAAAAAACGGAACGATAATTACCACGCCCAATTCTTTGGCCAAAGCACTAAATGCCTTGAAGGATGTGCTGTAAAGTGGTTCTGCATAAGCAAAATTGTCAACATCTTCACTTTGGCAGAAGTAATGACTGCTATATAGTTCGGGCAATAAAATAACTTCAGCACCTTGTTTTGCAGCGTCTTTTACCCATTTAATGCATTTTTCTAAGTTGTTTTCTGGGGTGTTATTCAGGTTTAATTGAATAACGCAAATTTTGTATGTTTTACTTGGCATTCTGTTTATTTAAAATCAAGGTTAATATACAAAGTATTTTATTTTTAACTCATGCGAAAGTAGGTTTTATTAAAATATGTGCCATATAAAAACAGCACATATTTCAACAAAAATTAAGGAAGGGTTAAAAAAAGGATTTAAATTATTAATGCGGTTAAAAGCGAGATGTAAACGTTTTAATCTCCCATTTGCTTTTGCCTTCATTTAGCGTGGCACAAAGTATTTTTTCACCGTCTGTTCTTACGTTTACCAAGCCGTAAACGATACCGTCAACCACTTTTAGTCGGCTCATGGTTTTAACCTTGTCGGTTGGATTTAAAGCACCTGAAGCTGTGTGTTTATAACGGATGTTGGTTTTGGCTTCATTTTTCAAAACAACGTCAATTGTGCCAATGAGTGTTTCGTAGTTTTTTGAGTTGACTTCATAGGGGTCTCCCATACGGAGACTTCTGGAAATTTCAGTGCTGTAAATAAGCGGGGTAACCATTTCATCGTTTTCAATTTTTTTAAACCCTGTTGCGCCCGATGCTGCCACAATATTAGGTCTAGGGTGGGCGTGGGTTTCATCATCGCCAGAAGAAATTACGGTTGCTGCGGCATTCACATACTGCAAAAACTCATAGGAGCAATCATCACTGCCATGGTGACAAGATTTTACAACATCTGCAGCCAATTCTATAAGGTTGCCCGATAAGGAATCTATGATGTGTTGTTGACTTTTTTTGTTTAAATCGCCCGTTAGTAACATTCGGCTTCTGCCATAGTCAATACGTAATAAAATGGAATTACCATTGGTGTTTTTGCTGTAAGAACCCAAATCTTTTAAGGTTGGTTTCCCGTTTACTGTGGTTTCAATGGGTCCCAATATTTTGATTGACGTTTCTTTGCCTTCTTCAAAACCTTCTAAATATTTGAATCCTTTTTCTGGATTGTATGAAAGGCGCTTTACATCTGGGTTATTGTCAATAATACACTCTAAAAAATCGGCCCATTCACCTTGTAATTTTAAATCGGCATTTTGTTTCAAACCATTTTTAATGGATGTTTTTCCTGTTAACAAATCATGCATCACACCACCTGTTTCATCACCTAAAAATCTAGATTTTTGAGCACTTTTCCACCAGGAGATGCCTGCATGATAAAAAGCTTCGACTTTTGTTTCAGAAGTATCCAGTTCTTTTCTGGCGCTTTCTTCTTTACTTACCAAATCCCATAACCCCCCGTAATGATCGGCATCACAATGCGAACATATCATGGCATCGAGTTCAATGATGTCCTTTTTGTATTCCTTTTTGAATTTCCAATCTACAAAGTCGGCCGCACTTTTGCCGTGGGGTTGTTTGGAACGTTTATAGCCGCCATCTATCAAAATATGTTTACGGTCTGGAGTAACTATTAAAACACCATCGCCTTGCCCTACGTCTATGAAGTAAAGCTCCAAAAGAGATTCATCGCCTAAATCATCGGCCTTGATGTAAACATTTTTGGCCCAGCGGACATTGACTTTGTATCTTCCGTTTGTGACAGTGTTAGAGACTAATTCAACATAATCGCCCCAGAGTGCTTCCAGCAAAACTTTGTTTCCAGTACCTGAGGTATAAACTTTTGCTTTTTCGGATTTTAGATATTTAATGGTATTTGGCATAATTTATAATTTTGAATACCAGAAAGTTACAACTTGAATCAATGAAAAACAATGCGTAGATCTACGTAATTTTAAAGAAATGGGCTGGTTTAAATTTAACCGAAATACTTGAACATTTTTTTGATGATGCCCAGTCTATTTTTGTGTGGTGCATACCGCAATTGAGGATCAAACCAAGTTCCCCGCTTTATAATGGCTTTTTGATGTGAAAAGGTATCGAAACCATATTTGCCATGATATTTGCCCATCCCACTGGCACCAACACCGCCAAAAGGCAAATTCTGATTTCCAAAGTGAATCAAAACATCGTTAACAACGCCACCACCGAAACTGTATTTTTTAAGGATGTGTTCTGTGAAATTTGAGTTTTTCGAGAATACATAGAGCGAAAGCGGTTTTTCAAAATGCCAAATGACTTTTTCAATGTCGCTTTCATTTTCAAAAGTTAAAATAGGTAGGAGAGGCCCAAATATTTCTTCATTCATAACTGGGTTATCCAAATCGGGCTGGTCCATAATGGTTGGGCCAATGAATTTTTCATTCGCATCAATTTCACCACCAAAAACAATCGTTTCATTCTTTAAAAGATTTTTTAAACGTTCGAAATTTTTATTGTCTATAATCTGAGGAAAATCTTCTGAATTCCGAATGATTTGGCCGTATTGAGCAATAATTTCAGCTTTCAAAGCGTCAATAAGGTCATTTTTAATATTGCTTTTAACCAATAAGTAATCTGGTGCAATACAGGTTTGCCCACCGTTTAAATATTTGCCCCAAACTACTCGGCGCGCTGTGAGTTTTAAATCAACGGAATCATCTATAATGCAGGGTGATTTTCCACCTAGTTCAAGCGTAACAGGGGTTAAATTCTGTGCTGCAGCTTTTGCCACTATTTTACCAACTTCAACACTGCCAGTAAAAAAAATATAATCCCATTTTTGGTCGAGCAATTCAGCTCCAATTTCAGCATCACCCTCTACTGTTTTTGCTAAATCTTCTGGGAAAACATTTTCTATAATTTTTACGAGTAACTTTGAGGTATTTTGGGTAAGTTCACTCGGTTTTAGAACTACTGTATTTCCTGCTGCAACAGCCATAATAAATGGTGCCATTGCCAAAAGAAAAGGATAGTTCCAAGGAGCAATCACTAGCACATTTCCGTAAGGTTCTTTATAAATAAAATCTGAAGAAGGAAAGGTGAGCATGGACGATTTTACCCGTTCAGGTTTTGACCATTTTTTGAGGTTTTTTATAGCCAAATCCAATTCTAAAATAACCAATCCGAATTCACTTAAATAGGCTTCAAATTCCGACTTATTAAAATCCCGTTTAAGCGCGTCATAAACAGCTTGCTCCTTGTTAAGGATTTCAGCTTTTAATGCCTTTAAAAACTGAAGTCGATAATTAACATCCTTGGTTTTTTGGGATGCAAATAATGCTTTTTGGGCAGCAATGATTTCGGGAATAGAATTCAAAGGAGAGTTTTTTATAAATATAAGGATTTAAACCAAACAAGCATTCCAAATTGCGTCCTCTGGTAACGGGGCCGTAACTGTCACGGGTTCATTTTTTACAGGATGAATAAATTCAATATGTCTGGCGTGCAAATGAATGCTGGCATCTTTGTTGCTCCTATCAAAACCATACTTTAAATCACCTTTTATGGGGCATCCAATGTTTGATAGTTGTGAACGAATTTGATGATGCCTACCCGTTTCCAAGTTAATTTCAAGTAAAAAATAATTATCCAACTTCTTCAAAAGCTTGTAATGAAGAATGGCTTTTTTACTGCCTTCAACTTCGTTTGGATATGCATAAGATTTATTGTTTTTTGGATTCTTTTTTAGCCAATTAATGAGCGTGTCTTTAGTTTTTGGTGGTGCATTTTTTACAACGGCCCAATAGGTTTTTTTTATATCTTTTGATAAAAATAATTTGTTTAATCGAGGTAGGACTTTACTTGTTTTGGCAAATATAACAAGACCTGTGGTTGGTCTGTCCAAACGGTGAACAGTGCCCAAATAGACATTTCCAGGTTTATTGTATTTTTCTTTTATGTAGGCTTTAACTACATCGCTCAATGGTTTATCACCAGTTTTATCACCTTGAACAATATCACCGGCACGTTTGTTTATGATGACGATGTGATTATCTTCATATAAAACTTGTAGGTTAGACTTGTTAGAATGATTAGACATGCAAGACTTGTTAGACTGGTTAGAATTTTAGAAGTTTTAGATTTTTAAGTTTGATTTGAATTTTGAAATCATTTTAATAATTTCTTCAAGTTCTGAAAGACATTTATCTAACTCTTCTTTTGAAATGAATTTTAAATCATAAGCTATCATTAATTGAGTTTCAATTTCGTAAGCCGAGCCTAAAGTTATTTCTAAAAACCGAGAAAAATCTTTATTTGATGCTCTGGAAGAACCTTCAGCAATATTGGACGGAATGGAAACTGATGCCCTTCGTAATTGATTGGTTAGTCCAAATTTTTCGGATTCAGGAAATTTTGAAGAAATAAGATATATTTCTGAACAAAACAATCTGCTTCTTTTCCAAATTTCCAATTCTTTAAATCGATGCATCTCTAAACAGATTTTTAGAAGGTTAGACAAATTAGATTTTTTTTAGATTTTGATATGTCCTGAATTTATTTTTCTAAGAAGTCTAAAATCTAAAAGGTCTAACTAAATCTAGACTAATATTGTTCGCTATCATTAGGAAAATCCCTAGACTTTACGTCGTCTACATATTGAGAGATCGCTTTGGTCATATCTTCATACAAGTGCAAATATCTTCTTAAAAACCTTGGATTGAATTCGTGGGTCATCCCAAGCATATCGTGCAACACCAAAACCTGACCATCTACATCAGGGCCTGCACCAATGCCTATGATTGGAATGCTGACGCTTTCGGCCACCTGTTTAGCAAGGGCGGCTGGAATTTTTTCAAGTACAATGGCAAAGCAGCCAATTTTTTCAAGCATTTTGGCGTCTTCCAATAAACGTTCCGCTTCCTCTTCCTCTTTGGCACGCACAGAATATGTCCCAAATTTATAAATGGATTGCGGTGTTAAACCCAAATGACCCATTACGGGAATACCTGCGTTCAAAATACGCTTTATAGAATCTTTAACTTCTTTACCACCTTCCATTTTTACCGAATGCGCACCACTTTCTTTCATAATTCTAATGGCAGAACGAAGTGCTTCCTTGGGGTCACTTTGATAGCTGCCAAAAGGTAAATCGACTACAACCAAACATCTTTCAATGCCCCTAATTACCGAGGAGGCATGGTAAATCATTTGGTCTAGCGTAATGGGCAATGTGGTTTCATGCCCAGCCATAACATTACTCGCAGAGTCACCCACCAAAATCACATCAATGCCTGCTCCATCAACAATTTTGGCCATGCTATAGTCGTATGCCGTAAGCATAGAAATCTTTTCGCCATTGGCTTTCATGTCAACCAATGTTTTTACGGTAATGCGTTTGTAATCTTTATTTGCTGCGGACATCTGTCTTGATTTTTGTGATTTTGAATGATTGCAATTTTATTCAAGTAGCTTTCCATTTACCTTAACATTATTAAAGGTCAAGCCTTCAATAATGCTTTTATCGTAGGTGCCATCTTCGGCTTCAACATTTATGTTTTCAAATGTAAAATCGGAAAGTTTGTCGTATTCCGTAATTTTCATATCGTAGAAAATATCACATTTTAAATCAATATTTCTCATGGTGATATGGTCGGAATAAGATAGTGGCACATCTTCACGTCCTTTCAAGTCGAAAAACTGCGTCCAAGGTTTAATATAAATAAAGCTGTGGGCTTGTCCCGTAATGTTTTCAACAGTAATATATTCATAGTGTTGGGGTGTATCTGGACGCATTTTTAGCCACAACAAACGCTTTGCTTCACTGACTTTGCAATTGCGCATAATGATATTTTTATTGTGCAAAGATTCACTACCGTTGGTTAGGGCAGAATGGCAGAAACCAAACTCACAATCCTCAATGATGATATTTGTATTTTCCCCATTGCTGGCATTTTTGTCAGACCAAGGGCCTTTACCGCCTTTAAGTGCAATAGCATCATCATTAACAGCCATATAACAACCTTTAACCAAAAAATTAGAGCACACATCAATATCAATGGCATCGGTGCTTGGCGCCTTTATGGGCTCATGTGGGGATGTGATACGTAAATCAAGAACTTTTACATTATTACATTGGTAGTAGTGACTGGACCAAAACCCGGAATTCCTTAGGTGCACGTCCTCTACTTGAACATTATTGCATTTCCAAATGAACACCAAACGTGGTCTTGATACCTCAAGATTGGTGCATTTTGGGTTTTCTTCACGCCTTTGCCAGAAGGCTTTCCAATAATTTAGACCATTACCATCAATAACACCGTTCCCAGTAATAGTGAACCCATCAACCGCCTTGGCATTTACCAAAGCAGAAAAATATTCGATACTCTGCCCTTCAATTCTCGATGGTAAAAAAGGATAATCTGCAATATTGTCCGAGCCTTTTAAAGTTCCTCCTTTTACCACATGTAAATGCGTATTGGGTTTAAAAAACAAAGCACCACTTAAAAAAGTACCTTCTGGAATAACCACAACGCCACCACCATTTCTATAGGCCTCATCTATGACATTTTGAATTGCTTTTGTTTGAACTACAGTACTATCGGTACTTACATTATAGTCTGTAATGACATATTGTTTTCCTAAGGAAGTTGGGTCTATTTTTGAATCATCTTTAAACCATTCCGGAATTTCAGTTCCATCAGGAAAAAGATCCTTGTTATTATTGATAGTATCTTGTTTATTGGCTTGCTGTTGGCAAGAAGTTAATATGGCAATTGCCATTAAAAGGATGTTTTTCATTTTTTGCAATATGTTTAGTCTTCAGTTGCCCGTAAAAGTACTAAATAAAGAAGATACTGTTAAACTTTTCTTTAAAGGTGTTCTATATCGTTATGTATCAGTTAATTTAGCCTGAAACTTATATAATATGACGAGAGCAATATTTTATTTGGCCCTTTTAATCACTTCCGCAATTTTTGGCCAGACCAGCCAGGAATTTGAAGTTAAGGCAGCCGTTGATACATTTTTTGAAGGCTTTCATAAGGGCGATACAACGTTAATGAAATCGGTTATGATGGATAAAGTTCTATTACAAACAGCCTATAAAAGTAAAGAAGGCAAAGATATTTTAGTTACGGACGAACCTGAAAAACTTATTAATGCCATTGCAAATAGACCAGAAGACCAAAAATGGGACGAACGCTTATTGGATTACAGCATTCAAGTAGATGGTAATATGGCCAACGCTTGGACACCGTACGAGTTTTGGTTTAATGACACCTTCAGTCATTGCGGGGTAAACTCATTTCAACTTTTTAAAGATGGTGAACAATGGAAAATCATTTATCTAATTGACACACGGCGGCGTTCAACCTGCGAAAAATAAAGAACAATAATATATTTATTTAAAAATGCTGACACTGTGTCAGCATTTTTTTGTTGGCATAATGATTGACTTATACTAACCGACAATTAAAACGAACATTCAACACAATTAATAAAAATATTATGAGTAAAATTATTGGAATCGATTTAGGAACAACCAACTCTTGCGTTTCGGTAATGGAAGGTAACGAGCCTGTAGTTATTCCTAATGCTGAAGGTAAAAGAACAACACCATCTGTAATCGCTTTCGTGGAAGGTGGCGAAATTAAAGTTGGTGACCCAGCAAAACGTCAAGCAGTGACCAACCCATTAAAAACCGTTTATTCTATTAAACGTTTTATGGGTAATAAATATTCTGAATCTAAAAAAGAGGCAGAACGTGTTCCTTATAAAGTAGTAAAAGGTGACAACGACACACCTCGTGTGGATATAGACGGACGTTTATATACGCCTCAAGAATTGTCAGCTATGATTCTTCAAAAAATGAAGAAAACGGCTGAGGATTACTTAGGAGCAGATGTAACTAGAGCTGTTATTACAGTGCCTGCTTATTTTAACGACAGTCAACGTCAAGCTACTAAAGAAGCTGGTGAAATTGCTGGTTTAAAAGTAGAACGTATTATCAATGAGCCTACTGCTGCTGCATTGGCTTATGGATTGGACAAAAAAGGAAAAGACCAAAAAATAGTGGTATTTGACTTTGGTGGTGGTACGCACGACGTTTCTATCCTTGAATTGGGAGATGGCGTATTTGAAGTATTATCTACCGATGGTGATACACACTTAGGTGGTGATGATGTAGATGAAAAAATCATCAACTGGTTGGCAGATGAGTTCAACGCTGAAGAAGGTATGGATTTAAGAAAAGACCCAATGTCTCTTCAACGTTTAAAAGAAGCTGCTGAAAAAGCCAAGATTGAATTATCTTCTTCTTCTCAAACAGAAATCAACTTACCATATATCACGGCTACAGCCAGTGGACCAAAACACTTGGTGCGTACATTAACACGTTCAAAATTCGAGCAATTAATTGACGATTTAGTAAAACGTACTATTGAGCCTTGCCAATCTGCACTCAAAGCGGCTGGTTTAAGCAAAAGTGATATTGATGAAATCATCTTGGTAGGTGGTTCAACACGTATTCCTGCAGTGCAAGCAGCGGTTGAGAAATTCTTCGGAAAAGCACCAAGCAAAGGTGTTAACCCAGACGAAGTTGTTTCTTTAGGTGCTGGTATCCAAGGTGGTGTATTAACCGGAGATGTAAAAGATGTATTGTTATTGGACGTCACTCCATTATCTCTTGGTATTGAAACTATGGGTAACGTATTTACCAAATTAATTGAGGCAAATACAACCATCCCAACTAAAAAATCACAGGTTTTCTCAACTGCGGCTGATAATCAGCCTTCTGTAGAAATCCATGTGTTACAAGGTGAAAGAGCTATGGCTGCTGATAATAAAACAATTGGACGTTTCCACTTAGATGGTATTCCACCAGCAAGACGTGGTACACCTCAAATTGAAGTAACCTTTGATATTGATGCCAATGGTATCATTAAAGTGTCAGCCGAAGATAAAGCAACTGGTAAAAAACAAGATATCAGAATTGAAGCTTCTTCTGGATTGACTGAGGAAGAAATCCAAAAAATGAAAGCAGATGCTGAAGCAAATGCCGAAGCAGATAAAGCTGCAGCTGAAAAAGCTCAAAAATTGAACGAAGCAGATTCTATGATTTTCCAAACTGAAAAACAATTGGAAGAGTTTGGTGATAAATTATCAGATGATAAAAAGAAACCAATCGAAGATGCTTTGGAAGAATTGAAAAAAGCTTACGAAAGTAAAGATATTGCAGTAATTGAGCCTGCTTTAAATAAAATAAACGAAGCTTGGAAAGTAGCTTCTGAAGAAATGTACAAAGCACAAGCCGAAGCACAACAAGCTAGTGGTGAAGCTCAACCAGGACCTGATGCCAGTCAAAATGGTCAAGGGGAGAGCAGTGATGTAGAAGATGTAGATTTCGAAGAAGTCAAGTAAGCTTCAAGTCGGAAGAAGAAGCTAGAAAAAAAGTGCAATCAATTTTTGATTGCACTTTTTTTATAAAATAATTCTTACTATTATTGTGCCTTTAACAAACCAAGTCAAAAATCATGAAAAAACTAAACTTATTTTTTGTAGCACTAGCTTTAATAATTACTTCTTGTACTGAGGACGGTGATCCTATTCCACAAATATCTGGAGATATTGTTGGTATATGGGATATGGTAGATTATACTTATACTGGCCAGACCGTTACTACTGCCCAAGGTCAAACTTTAAAAAGTGACTTTACAGGAGAGGCTTACAATATGAATTATACCATTACTTTTGAAGAAAACCCAAATAACTTAATATCCATGGGCTCATTTAGTCTTAAACTAACTACAACAACATTAGGACAAACATCAACACAAAACATTGACAATATTGAGGGCTTAGTAACAGGCACATGGGAAATGGTCAATGGAGAAATAATAACCAATGCCAATGGGGATCAAGGGAAAATGAAAATTGAAGAACTTACGGAATCTTCTTTGGTTTTATCTATAGCAGAAAAACAAGATTTATCGCAATCTGGCGTTAGCATTATTGCGGATATAGATGCTGTTCTATTTTTCGAAAGACAATAATCTTTATAAAAAATTAAATGAAAAAGGCGCAACCATTTTGGTTGCGCCTTTTTTGTGATAATTATTACAATACTTGCCTTGCTGTAACGTATTTTTGCTCGAAACAAAGAAGCTATGGATGTAGAGATTTTAGCAAGAATTCAATTTGCCTTCACTGTTGCGTTTCACTATATATATCCTCCGTTAAGTATTGGTATTGGTCTAATCATGGTTATTATGGAAGGCCTGTATCTTAAAACAGGTAAAAAGGAATACGAAGTTCTCACGCGTTTTTGGTTAAAGATATTTGCAATAACCTTTGGTATTGGCGTGGCCACGGGAATCATTATGGAATTTGAATTTGGCACAAATTGGGCGGTTTATTCAAGATATGTCGGAGATATTTTTGGTAGCGCATTGGCGGCAGAAGGTTTGTTCGCGTTCGGTTTGGAAAGTACGTTTTTGGGTATTTTAATTTTTGGATGGAATCGTGTATCTCCTAAAGTCCATTTTATTTCGGCCATTGGCGTATTTTTAGGCTCTATGTTTTCTGCTATTTGGATAGTGGTGGCCAACAGTTGGCAACAAACACCTGCCGGATACCATATTGTTGGTGAAGGTTTTAATGCTAGGGCAGAAGTCACTGATTTTTGGGCTATGGTCTTTAATCCTTCGAGTGTAGACAGAATTATTCATGTTTGGCAAGGGGCCTTTTTAGCAGGCGCTTTTTTGGTGTTAAGCGTTCATGCATATTATCTTTTAAAAGGAAAGTATATTGAAATCTCAAAAAAAGCCTTTAAAATAGCCCTGTTGGTGGCTACGATTGTGTCCTTTACCCAATTAATTTCAGGTCATAGTTCAGCTGATGGTGTGGCAGAAAACCAACCAGCAAAATTGGCAGCCATGGAAGGACACTACGATAAATCTGCCCCTGCCGATTTATATTTGTTCGGCTGGGTTGACAACGAATCGCAAAAAGTTACAGGATTAAGCATACCTGGCGGATTGTCATTTTTGGTACATCAAAATTTTGATGCGCCAATTACTGGTTTAAATGCTTTCCCAAAAGAAGATAGGCCAGGGCAGATAAATGCTGTGTTTCAGTTTTATCATATTATGATTTTTATTGGGCTATTCTTAATCGCATTAACCTTTTATGCCAGTTTTTTATGGTGGCGAGGAATATTGTTTGAAAAGAAATGGCTGCTTAAAATATTTGCATTTTCGGTGATTTTACCTCAAATAGCCAATCAGGTAGGTTGGTTTACCGCTGAAATGGGCAGACAGCCATGGATTGTTTATGGTCATTTAAGAACAAGTGAAGGGTTTTCGCAAGAAGTGACCGCCAATCAAATTGTATTTTCACTTGTTCTGTTCACTGTGGTTTATGCACTCTTGTTATTATTATTTCTATATTCCTTGAATAAAAAGATAAAGCATGGGCCGTATGACGAGGCAGAACACCAATATGAAATTATTTAAAAGGCATTGATTATGGAAACGTTTTTAGGTATAGATTATCCAACGCTTTGGTATTTGGTGGTTGGGCTTTTGTTTTCCGGATATGCCATTTTGGAGGGCTTTGATTACGGTGCAGGTGCTTGGCATTTATTTTTGCGCAAGGATTTGAGCCGAAGAATAGCCATTAATGCTATAGGCCCACTTTGGGATGCCAACCAAGTTTGGTTAATTATTGGTGGTGGTTCATTATTTGCGGGTTTTCCTGTTATGTACGCCACAATGTTGTCTGCGATGTATATTCCATTTATGATATTTTTGATGTTGTTGGTATTACGGTCTGCAGCCATAAAATTTAGAAGTGCGGAAGAAATGCTTTGGTGGCGAAAAACATGGGATATTATTTATTTTTCATCAAATACGCTTATCGCTTTTTTATTGGGTGTAGTACTGGGCAACGTTTTACAAGGTTTTGAAATTCATGAGAATTTCACTTATAAAGGCGGTATATTCTTTTCGTTTTTAAACCCTTATGCCGTTATAGTTGGGTTTACAACCTTGTCCATTTTTATGACGCAGGGCGCTATATTTCTTCTTTTAAAGACAGAAGGGCGTTTATATGCCAGGCTTTCGTTTTTGTTGAAGAAAGGGATGATATTTTTCATCGTCAGCTTTGCGGTGACTTCATTATACACATTAGTTTTTATTCACGGGGTAACCGATAAGTTTAAAGAGCAACCCGTGTTTTTCATTTTACCCTTATTGGCGTTTTTGGCCGTTGCTAACGTGCCAAGACTGGTTTCAAAGAAAAAGTATGCTTTTGCCATGGTGTTTTCCTCATTAATTATGGCATTTTTATTAATGTTGGTCGCTTTTCAGTTGTATCCAGTTTTGTTGCCATCAACCATCGACCCAAAGTTTAGTGTAACCATATACAATGCTGCTTCATCACAAAAATCATTAGGGATTATGTTAACCATCGTGGTTATTGGCGCACCGCTTTTAACCGCCTATTTCCTGTTTTTATATAAAACCTTTCACGGTAAAGTTAAATTGGACGATACAAGTTATTAGTATGGGCAATAATCACAAAAAGCGCAACCATTTTTGATTGCGCTTTTTGTTTTCAAGGTGTTAATTAATTAAAGAAAATCACCTTCTTCATTTATTTTTACTCTAACAACTTCATCGCCGTTGGTAAGTTTCACCTTGTATTGTTTTTTCACATTAGGACCTACGGTATGGTAAGTAACTGAATATACATCCTTGTCTAAATCCCAATTTGGGAATCTGGTAGCAAGCGCATCGCGTACATCTTTTGGAAGTTTAATATTTTTAAATCTTTCAATAGTTCGAATTACTTTTCCATTTTTATCGTAAGCAGCCAATATCTTTCCTTGTGGAATATAGAACGACACGGTATAAGTGTCATATTCATCACTATAAAGATCAGAATTTTTCAAATCATACATAGCTACTTGTTCTTCTAACATCTGAACGGACAAATCATTGTCTCCGCTGTCTACACTGTTCAGGTATTTATAGTTTACGGCCGTAATTTCTACCTCAGGTAATTGTATTTGCGCATACATTCCTAGAGAAAGGCCAAAACCAATCAGACTAAAAATTAATTTTTTCATGATACAAAGATTTTAAGGTTAATAGGCTAAATTTATTTGTTAAATACTACGCCCGCAATGATATATATCAGCGAGATAAAGAAATGGACAAATAAATTAGTTTCTTTGCAAGCAAAATCTTGAAATGCTTTTTTCCGATAAAATAAAATCTAAATACACCCCAAAACGACTGGCGATTAAGCTTAATGCAAAAGGCGAACAGTTTGTTTTAAAAGGGCATCCATGGGTGTTTTCAAATAGCATTGCCAAAATAAATGATGATGCCAAAACTGGCGATTTGGCCATTATATTTAGTAAAAACAAAAATCGGGTAATTGGTTTGGGTTTATATGATAGAGATTCGCCAATCCAAATAAAGATGCTGCACAGTGGAACTGAAAAAGTTGAAATCAATGCCACGTTTTTTCAAAGGAAAATTAAAGAGGCTTTCCAAAAAAGGACACCATTATTAAAAACAAATACCAACAGTTATCGCTTAATATTTGGTGAAAATGATGGTTTTCCCGGATTGATAGCCGATGTATATGCATCTGTTTTGGTGGTAAAGCTATATTCTGAAATTTGGTTGCCTTATTTAGAAATGGTTCTTCCTAGTTTACAGGAAACATCCAACGCCCAAACTGTAGTTATTCGGTTAAGCCGAAGTTTGGAAAATTCAAAATCACATCAATTAAAAGACGACGAGGTTGTTTATGGAATACTTGAAAATGAAGTGGTGGAGTTTGTGGAACATGGGGTGAACTTTTCAGCAAATGTAATTAAGGGGCATAAAACAGGTTATTTTTTAGATCATCGTGCCAACAGAAAGCAAGTGGGTGAGTGGAGCAAAAACAAAACAGTTTTGGATGTGTTTAGTTATGCAGGAGGTTTTTCGGTGCATGCATTGGCAAATGGGGCAAAGGAAGTAACCAGTTTAGATATCAGCAAACAAGCTTTGGAAATCGCTATTGAAAACGGAAAATTAAATGATTACTCGGGAATCCATAAAACCATTGCTGGCGACGCTTTTGAAGAACTCAATAAGCTTATTGAAACGAAAACTACTTTTGATGTGGTTGTGATTGATCCCCCTAGTTTTGCCAAACAAGCTTCGGAAATAGAATTGGCAAAAAAAAAGTATGCCCAATTGGCTGAATTGGGCGAAAAACTAACAGCAAAGAATGGTTTACTGGTTTTGGCGTCTTGTTCATCCCGTGTGGTTTCACAAGCATTTTTCGATATTAATCATCAAGTTTTAAATAGATCGAACAGGAGATTTGACCTCATTCTGCAAACCTTTCATGATATTGATCACCCCATCGGTTTTCCTGAAGGCACCTACTTAAAATGTGGATATTACCGTTTTATCAACTAGAGAAACTCTCCCTTTTCGTTTATTTTAACGGTAAGAATACTATCGTTGTTTTTGAGTTTAATTTTATATTCTTGTTGTAGCATCTCTTTTTGGCTGTGGTATTTAATAAGATAAACACCCTCTATAATACCATGACCCGGATATTTTTCGGCAATGGTTTTCATAACACCTAGCGGTAAACGCATATTTTTATATTTTTCAAAGGTTTTAATTATTTTTCCATCTTTATTGAAAGATACAACTATTTCACCATCAGGTAGTTTAAATGATACATTGTATATATCATTTTTATCATCATAAAGTTGCGAAATGTCCGAATGATTATAATTCAATATAGCTTGTTCTAGTTTGGCTACATAATCGTTGGAATGGTTTGTGTTGACAGCGTTTAAATAATCTGAATTAATAGTAATGATTGTTTCGGGTAAGTTAACGGTTTGTGGGTAGGCTTTAACGACAAAAACTAAAGTCATTACAGCTAAAAATATATTTTTCATGGTAAAGGAATTAATAAATTTGATTGTCAAAAATAATTATGCATGCATAATAAAAATATGATAAATATCATGTAATCAGATATTTATAAATTATCGAAGTATTATTTTGCAACTAATTGATTATCAAATACTATGCATGCATAATATTTTATATATTTGTTGAAATCAATTTAACCATGGAAACTGAACTTACCAAATTGCTCCAAATTAAGCATCCTATAATTCAAGCACCCATGTTTTTGGTTTCAAATGTGGCCATGGTAAAGGAAGCCATGAATAATGGTATTGCGGGTTGTATTCCTGCACTGAATTACCGAACACTCGATGAATTGAAAATAGCTTTACGTGAGTTAAAAGCTGCCAAGCCAATAGGAGGGGCGTTTGGGTTTAACCTCATTGTAAACATATCCAACGTAAAATATAAAGGGCAGTTGGATGTGATTTGTGAAGAAGGCTGTGATTTTATCATTACGTCATTGGGCAGTCCTGCCGAAACCATTAATCGCGCACATGAAGTTGGTATCAAGGTGTTTTGTGATGTGGTAGATTTAAAGTTTGCCAAAAAGGTGGAAGATTTGGGTGCAGATGCCATAATTGCCGTAAACAATGAGGCTGGAGGACATCGTGGAAACATTGCTCCTGAAAAACTAATCAAGGAATTAACTGCCCATTGCAAGATTCCCATTATTTCTGCTGGTGGTGTAGGATGCAAGGCTGATGTTGATAAAATGTTGGGCTATGGTGCAGCCGGGGTTTCTGTGGGAAGTCCATTTATTGCCTCAGAGGAAGCCAATGTAACTGAGGAATACAAACAAGCCTGTGTGGATTATGGTGCCGATGATATTGTAATGACAGAGCGCATTTCAGGTACACCTTGCACCGTTATAAACACACCATACGTTCAGAAAATAGGCACGAAACAAACGTGGCTGGAATCCATTTTGAATAAAAACAAAAAGCTTAAAAAGTGGGTGAAAATGATTCGGTTTTCAATTGGTATGCGGGCTACCGAAAAGGCTGCAAAACAGGCTACCTATAAAACAGTTTGGGTAGCTGGCCCAAGTATTCAGCACACCAAAAAAATTCTACCAACTAAAGAAATCATCAAACGTTTGGTCAGTTAACCAAAACCATTTCCTTGCGTTTTTTGGCTTTTCGTTTCCCAACAAATAGGTTTAAAGTTGTGCTAACTACTAGTCCACCAATTCCTGTGGCAATGGCTTCACCAGTATCGAATTTATCATTTTTTTCTTGGCTATCCACAGCTTCCTTGGCAACACCGGCAAGTACCGAAGCGCCCAAACTATACCAAAACGCTTTTTTCTTGTCCTTTGTTGCTGTGTACACTACACCGTAAGTGGCACCCGATATTAAAACGCCTGCCCCAAAATGCAATTCATCGTCCACGGATATAAACTGGGCTTGACAATAACCGCAAAAAGACAAGGCCATTATTAAGGCAAACATTTTTATTTTAAACGATGTTTTCAATTTAATAAATGTAATTTTAATGAATCTTTATCAATACGATTTAGAATATCTGAAAAATAAGTTACTGCAAAAAATTAAATAGATGAAAGACAGAATATTAGGTAAAAAGGGTTTTGAAGTTAGTGAAGTCGGTTTAGGTTGCTGGCAATTGGGAGCAGATTGGGGCGAAGCCATTTCGAAAGATAATGCATTTGAAATTTTAAATGAAGCTGTTAAAAATGGCATCACTTTTTTTGATACGGCCGATGTTTATGGCAATGGTAAAAGTGAAACCCTTATTGGAGAATTTTTAAAAACATGCGACGTCCCGATTCGTGTGGCTACCAAATTCGGAAGGGCAGGAAATGCTTATCCCGATAAATATTCAAAAGATGTTTTACGAAAAACCGTTGAAGGCTCTTTGAAGCGCTTACAGGTAGATACTTTGGATTTGTTGCAATTGCATTGCATTCCATCCCAATATTTAAAAGACGGTGAAGTTTTTAATTGGCTGCGAGATTTGCAAGCTGAAGGACTCATCAAACATTTTGGTGCCAGTGTTGAAACGGTTGAAGAAGGACTAATTTGTATGAAGCAAGAAGGCTTGCTGTCTCTGCAGGTTATTTTTAACATTTTTAGGCAGAAATTGGTTTCGGAATTATTCCCAGTGGCTAAAGAAAAGGGCGTTGGTATTATTGTTCGACTACCATTAGCCAGTGGTTTATTGACTGGAAAATTCAACACCCAAACGACGTTTCCAGAAAATGACCATAGAAATTTCAATAAAGATGGTGAGTCTTTTAATGTGGGTGAAACGTTTGCCGGATTGCCTTTTAAAAAAGGTGTAGAACTTGTTGAAACCATTAAAAAAGATATTCTTTCTGATGATTTAACCATGGTGCAATTGTCCTTGCGTTGGATATTGGACCATGATGCGGTGAGTACCATCATTCCTGGGGCAAGCTCACCAAAACAAGTTATTGGTAATGCCGCAGTTTCAAATTTAGAGCATTTATCACCCCAAACACATGAACAATTAAAGGAATTTTATAAAAACCATGTTCACCAACACATACGTGGTGGGTATTAATAATTCAATAATTTGAAAAATGAAAATATTTAGTCTTACCGTTTTATTGGTTTTAATGGTAATTCAAGGGTTTGCTCAAAACCCATTTATTACACATATGTACACTGCAGACCCTTCAGCCAGAGTATTTAATGACACGCTATACGTTTTTCCTTCTCACGATAAAGATGATGCCGTTAAATTCACTATGGAAGATTGGCATGTTTTTTCTACAACCGACATGAAAACTTGGACGGACCACGGGGTTGCTTTTTCTTTAAATGATTTAAATTGGGCAACGTTTCAGGCTTGGGCGCCAGATTGTATATATAGAAATGGTAAGTATTATTTTTATTATCCTGTAGAACATAGTAAAATTGGCGTTGCTGTTGGAGATAAACCTTATGGTCCATTTAAAGATCCATTGAATGAACCGCTGATTCATACGAATTCGGAAGGCGTTGTTTGTAATCGCGATTTTATAGATCCTGCTGTTTTTATTGATGATGACGGACAAGCCTATTTGTACATGGGACAACTAATAGTTAATGCTATTAAGCTTAATGAAGACATGATTTCATATGATGGAAAGGTATACTTACTAGAAGGGGCAGATGATTTTTTTGAAGCTGTATGGATGCATAAATACGCAGGTAATTATTATTTGTCTTATGTAGGTGAAAGTGGTGAAATAAAATATGGTATGAGCAATAATCCTTTAGGGCCATTTAAATATAAAGGTGTTATTTTGCCCAAAATGAACAGTGGTACCAACCATCATTCAATTGTAGAATATAAGGGGCAATGGTATATGTTTTATCACAATTCCGATTTATATTTTAGAAATAATCCTAGTGCAATACCCAAATTTGGTTGGGGGCATAAAGATAGTCCGCATCCATATAGAAGATCAATTTGCTTTGATAAGCTTTATTACAATAAAGATGGCACAATTCAACCCGTCATACCAACTAAGTGATTACTTATAAAACCCAAGCACACCAATATATTTGTGGGGGGGGGATTGATTTAAGCTAAATAAAAGGTACAAATGAGTGATAAAATAAAATTAAAAGACGCTATTTCCATAGGTGTTGGTGGCATGGTTGGTGGCGGTATTTTCGCGGTATTGGGGCTTGCCGTTTCATTGGCGCAGGGTGGTACACCAGTCGCTTTTTTATTGGCGGGTCTTTTGGCATTGATTACATCGTACAGCTATGTTCATTTATCCAAAAAATATCCTGAAAGTGGTGGTACGGTTAAATTTATAAACCAAGGATTTGGAAAATCTGTTTTTAGTGGAGGAATTAACAATCTACTTTGGGTCAGTTATATTATCATGTTATCGTTGTATGCATCGGCATTTGGCTCTTATGCGCCCAATTTATGGGAAATCACTCCCGACAAAACCCTCGATTTTCATATCTACAGCAGCTTCATCATCATTTTTGCCACGGCCATCAACTATTACAGTATTGCTGTTGTTGGCAAAATAGAATCCTTTGCTGTAATCATTAAACTTATAATTCTTTTGGCTTTTGTAGCTATTGGTGCTTATGGCCTGTTTGGCAATCCTAACTTAACGCAGTTGGCACTTTCTAATTGGCAAACGCCTGTAAAATTGTTTGCTGGTGGGATGGTTATTTTTGTTGCTTATGAAGGTTTTGAACTCATTGCCAATGTTGCCGGAAATCTTATAAATCCGGATAAAAACATTCCGAAAGCCTATTATTATTCGGTAATCTTCGTCATTGTTCTGTATGTTGTTATTGCCTTGGTAACGGTAGGTTCTCTATCTTTTGATAAAATTAAGACAGCCGAGGATTACGTTTTGGCCGAAGCAGCAAAACCGATGTTAGGAAGTATTGGCTTTTCCATCATCACCATCGCCGCATTAATTTCAACGTTTTCAGCCATTAACGCATCGCTTTATGGAGGAAGTCGAGTGAACTATGAAATTGCTGAAGATGACGAACTACCCGAACATTTCACCTTTAAATTATGGAACCAGCCCATTGGCTTGTTGGTTACCTCTGTAGCGACCTTAATTTTGGTGAATACGCTAGATTTGGAAAGCATTTCAACAGCGGGAAGTGTTGGTTTTTTAATCATTTTTAGCATTGTTAATTTGGCTAACTATAGATTATCAAAGGAAACACAAAGCAATAAAGCCATTCCTTTAATTGGTTTTGTGCTGTGTATGGTGGCTTCTGTTGTTTTAATAAACCAACAGTATACCTCAAATTTTATAGGAGTCGTGGTTTCGGCAGTTATAGTTTTGGTATGCTTCTTGGCCGAATGGATTTATAAAAAAAATGAAAATGATTAATGAAAAACATCAGCATCTATTTAGCCCTTCTTTTTTTAACAGTATTAAGCGTTTTCATCTTTAGGAAATACCTTTTCAATACAATTAGCTGAAGGCCCCTATAATCAAGTAAAATGAATTGATGATAAAACGGGTATCAGCCAAAACCTTAAATCTATAATTCTATTACAGCTACTCAAAATGCCCCAACGTTATTTCGGCCGCCAAGCACAGAAACTGATTGGGCTTTAGTTCTTAGGAAGCATTAAAGTCATTAGTTTATAAACTTTTATAAGTCAAATTGCTAGTGTGATGTTTTCTAATAATTAATTAAAAGAAGTGTTATATTTGAGAATAACCTTAAAGCAAAACTAACTTAAGTTTTATATGATCAAAACTTCCACCAAAAAATGAAAATAAAACTTCCCTATTGGCTTTTATTCTTTTTAATCACTACAACAGCATACGCACAATTACCACCAGTATTTGGTCTAGAATATGATTCCATTGCTCAAAAGGACGAATTAACAAGAACATTTATTTCTCCAATTCGTGTTATGTGGACGTCTGATAAAGCAGGTGGATTTATTAAAAACACACAAGTTTTATTGAAAAGGGGGAATAGTCAATCTGATATGAGCAGGCAAACCCAATTTTGTTCCATAAAAACGACCGAAAAAGATACAGCTTCTATTTTATTGGATTATGGTAAAGAATTGCATGGTGGACTTCAACTGGTTATGGGAGGTTCTTCGCGCAGAGAACCTTCATTGGTTAGGATTCGGTTTGGGGAATCTGTTGGTGAAGCCAATAGTGATACTTATAATTCAGATTGGTTAATGGGCTTCTCTACTGATGACCATGCCAAGCGTGATATCGTCATGGAAATACCTAGAACCGGCTTAATAGAAATAGGAAATACAGGATTTCGTTTTGTTAGAATAGATTTATTGCAACCAAGCACATTAATAAATTTGAAAGAGGCTAGGGCCATTCTTAGATATCGGGATATTCCTTATTTGGGGTCATTCAATAGCAGTAATTCCAGACTGGATTCCATTTGGTTAACGGGAGCCTACACTACGCATTTAAATATGCAGGAATATTTATGGGATGGTATTAAGCGCGACCGATTGGTTTGGCTTGGAGATTTTCATCCCGAATTGGCAACTATTACCAAAGTTTTCGGCTACAACGAGGTGGTTCCGAAAAGTCTTGATTTGGCTTGCGAGCAATATCCACTGCCAAATTGGATGAATGGTATGGCATCCTATTCCTTTTGGTATTTGATTATACATTATGAATGGTTTATGCAAAATGCGGATACAGAGTTTCTCGACAAACATAGAGCCTATATCTTAGGATTAATAGATCAAATAAATTCAGGAATTGAAGAAGATGGCTCGGAAAATTTAGGGAAATTCCGTTTTCTGGATTGGCCATCAACACCCAATAAAGAGGGCGTTGAAGCTGGTTTTAGGGCGCTTTTAATTTGGGCTTTAAAAGATGCCCGTAAGTTATGTGGCATTCTAAATGAAAATGAAGCCATGTCCAAATGTGATGAATCTATAGAAAAATTAAATCGGGATATTAAAAGTCATAATAATTTAAAACAGGCCGCGGCGCTGATGGCCGTTGCCGGGATTCTGGATGCAAAAAAGGCAAGTGACGAAGTTATTGCCGTGGATGGAGCTGCACGATTTTCAACCTTTTATGGGCTATATATGCTAGATGCTTTGTCTTTAGCCGGTAAGCAGGATATAGCCTTGGATATTATTGATGATTATTGGGGTGGGATGTTAGACATGGGGGCCACCACGTTTTGGGAAGACTTTAATATTGAGTGGATGGAAAACTCGGCAAGACTTGATAAAATTACTCCAGAAGGCATGAATGATATACATGGTGATTTTGGGGCCTATTGTTACCCAAGCTATAGGCACAGTTTATGTCATGGTTGGTCTTCGGGAGTCACCGCCTGGTTAACGGAAAATGTATTGGGAATAAAGGTTCTGGAGGCAGGTTGTAAAACCTTAAAAATAGACCCTCATTTAGTTGATTTGGATTGGGTTGAAGGCACTTTTCCGACTCCTTTTGGCATTGTGAAAGTCAAACATGTTAAACTTGAAAATGGTCAAATTAAATCAGAAATAGACGCTCCTGAAGGCATAGAGATTATCAAGAATTAGAGGGACATTCAAAAATTAGAAATTCATGAATAAACAATTAACAACTAAATTCATCATTCTTTTTTGGATGGTTTTTATGAACATCAGCTATTCCCAAGAGCAAAAAAAGACAAGTGGTGAAACTAATTATCTGGATAATTTTTACTGGTGGCAAACAGCGGTTAGTAAAAAGCCTTATAGTTGGTATGCTTCTGATGAAGGGTTATACGTTGCAGAAAACATATTGTCGTGGCAATACAAAAATACAGGTTGGCCACTTATGAATACAGCTCGCTTGCCGTTTGAGGACGATTCTACCAGAATAGGAAAATGGGGGAATAAGGCAGCCTTAGTGAAAGCATCGCTTAACGAAATGCGTTTTCTAGCTAGAGGGTATAAAACTACTCAAGATGAACGCTACAAAAAGGCGATACTTGGAGGACTGAACTTCATCTTAGAGTCGCAATATAAAAGTGGCGCATGGCCCAGAACGTATCCAGATTTTAAAAGTAGTTATTCCCATTATGCCAGTTTTAATGACGATGTGATTACGGATATAATGACATTTCTTAATGAGGTTATTACGTTGCCGGATTTTAAAATTATAGGAGAAGATAATTTAAAAAGAGCTAAGGAAGCCTATGCAAAAGGATTGGATTTCATTTTAAAAAGCCAGATTAAAGTGGGTGAAAAACTTACGGCATGGCCTCAACAGTGCGACCCCATAACCTATGAACCCAAACAAGCTAGAGCTTTTGAGCCTGCCGCTATAAGTGGTGGTGAAAGTGCCAATGTTTTGCTGTTATTAATGGATATCCGTAAACCTTCCGAAGAAGTTGTTCAAGCGGTTAAATCTGGAGTAGGGTGGTATCGGAAAGCACAGATTAATGGTATTGAAGTGCTAAAAACAGACGATGATGTTGTAGTAAAAAAGAACTCTTCTGCGCCTCCCATTTGGGCTAGATATTATGAAATAGGCACTAATAAGCCTTTGTTTTCTGGCAGAGATGGTATTATAAAGGATGAACTTAAAGAGATTGAATTAGAACGACGCAAAGGCTATCAATGGTATAATAAAAATGGGACAAAAGTATTTGAGAGATATAAAGAATGGCTTCACGAAAGACAATGGGATGGCCAACCTCCCACAAACATTGATGAAGCAAAAGTTGGTAATTACACCTTGCCGAATCCACTAAAACTGCAAAATGGAAAAACAGTGAAAACCATTAAAGAGTGGGAAGAAGTAAGGCGTCCTGAAATCTTGCAATTATTTAAAACCTATCAGCATGGTTATACTCCAAACAAAACAATAAATACGGTTTTTGAAGTCATAGAAAAAGATAAGCCAACCATGCAAGGTTTGGCTAAAAGAACACAAGCCAGAATAAAATTCCCCGATGTTGTAGATGCTCCAGAAATTAGAGTTTGCATCAGTGTTCCCGCTAAAGCCAAAGTTGCTGTGCCTACTTTATTGCATATTAGTTTTACTCCTAATATGTTGCTGTATGAAGATGAAGGCATAGATGAAGGCATGGCATGGAATACCAGAATGAAATTACAAATTCCAGATAAGGAAGCTTATTTAATCAAGGATGTCGATCCAAAATACTTCATTGAAAGAGGCTTTGGCGTGGCCACGGTTTATTATGGCGATATTGAGCCCGACTTTAAAGGTGGAGCGGCGTTTGGTGTGCGTTCCATGTTTAATGAAGCCGATGTTAAACCCGATGCCTGGGGTGCTATTAGCGCTTGGTCGTGGGGATTGGGAAAAGTGATAGATTTACTTGAAACGATACCCCAGGTGGATACCAAAAAAGTAGCAGTGTCTGGTGTATCACGTTTAGGGAAAACAGCAATTTGGGCAGGTGCTTCTGATGAACGTTATGCCATGGTCATCCCTATTGTCTCAGGCGAAGGAGGTGCGTCTATAAGTCGGCGTAACTTTGGAGAAACTGTTGCTGATTTAACCAATCCATTTAGATATTATTATTGGTATACACCACGATATACAGATTATGCTTTTAAGGTAAATGAACTGCCTGTTGACGGGCACATGCTCTTGACACTTATCGCGCCGCGGCCTGTATTACAGGTTGTGGGTTTAACGGATACTTGGTCGGATTCTGCAGGAGAATGGGTGTCTGCTAATGCCGCAAAAACTGTTTATGAACTTTACGGATTAAAAGGTGTTGGCGATAATAATAAGCCCCCGTTGGAAGAAGCCATTTTAAACGATATGGGTTTTTACATGCACGATGAAGGCCATGCCGTTTTGCCAAGAGATTTTAAGGTTATGGCAGATTTTATGGATTTGCACTTTAAAGATTAATGTTATTTATTTGGTACCAACCCTCGTTAACGGTTTACATAACGGCTATCCCAAATGGCGGAGTTAAAATTCTTGCCTCGGCTTACCCCAAAGAAAATGAGGCAGAACCCAATAACCTTAAACCAAAAAAAGCACAGAAAGATAAATTGCGTGGTTTTATAATCGGGGTGGTAATAGCTTTCCGGAAAACTAAGGGCAATTAAAATGGCCGCCACAACGGTACTTACAATAATGGTGTCCAGGTTTCTAAACGGATACATAAGCCATTTGCGCCACACACTTAAATCGTTGCCCCATTTGTGGATTAAATAGTAATAGCCATTGCCAATGGGCGCAAAAAGTAAAGGGTCGTCGTAGTTTTCTAAACGGAACAATTTGCTGGGTGCCATAATTTTAAAACCACCTAGGGTAGTGTTGTGCGCTTTTTCCAATTGTTTTATTTTACTAATAGCTTCAGCTGGAATATCGTTTTTAAACAAATAGCTTTCCAAAAAACGTAAACGGTAGGTAATACAAATATTTTTAATATCCTCAATATGGAAAATCCGGTTGGTTTCCAGCAAATCTAGGTTCAAGGTGTTGTGTTCAAGGTTAGTTGTGTTATCTACCAAAGCGTTTTTAATAGCAGTTTCGTGGGCGGAATCTTGTGCCAAAACCTCTTGCACCTGTTGTAAAATATCTACGCCCTTGTTGTGCTTGTTGCGCTGTTTTAATAATTGCTTTTGGATATCTACTTGCATAACTGTTTAGGTTTCTTTAAAATTAGAAAAAATATGCTTACAGGCTAAATTGTTGATAACTAGTTTTTAATTATTATTGATAAGCGCAATACCCTAAAACCCACCAAAAACAGTACGTTTAATTTTTGCCCATTCTTCGCTTAAAATACCGTAGCAGCAGGTGCTTCGTTTAAAACCATCCAACATCAACACATCTTTTCGAAAAATACCTTCCAGTTTGGCACCCAGTTTTTCAACGGCTTTTCTGGATTTTGTGTTGCGCTCATCAACCCGAAATTCAACTTTATCAAATTTTAGGGTTTCAAAGGCATATTGCAACATTAAAAACTTCATGTGTTTATTTAGTCCCGTACCTTGAAAATCTTTGCCAATCCATGTCCAGCCAATATGCAACACTTTATTGTTCCAATTAATGAGTCCGAAACGGGTACAGCCGGCATAGGCATTTTTTTCTTTGTCAAAAATAATAAAGGGCATGGCGGTTTTGTGGTAATAGGCATCAACGGCTTCTTGAACGTATTCTTTTAAATCTTCGGGCGTATCAATTTTACTGGGGGAGTATTGCACTAAATTGGGTTCTTTGGCAATGGCGGTTAAATGCTTATAATTGCCCATGCCCAATAGCGTTAGTTTTACACGATGATTTTCCAGAGTTGGTGCTTCCATAAGGTTTAAAAAGAATGCTTTTCAAATTTAATAAAATAAAAAAAGCGAAACTTTTGCAGTTTCGCTTGATGCTTCAATGTTTTTGAATCTTATAGATTTGGAATAACCAATTCTTGGTCTGGATAAATTAAATCTGGGTTCTTTAAAATATTGGTATTGGCCTTAAATATGGCTTGATATTTGGCGGCATTACCATAATAATGCTTGGCAATTTTTCCCAAAGTTTCACCTTTTTGCACAATGTGTCTTGCATAAACGCTTTCATCTGCCACTTTAATGTTAGCCTTTATGTCGCTTGGGTTTTCGCCTCCAATTTCTTTTATTTTGTCCCAAAGTATGTTCTTTTCGTACTGTGTTTTAGCGGTGCCTTTAATTTTAAGGATGTCGCCTTCAACGGTAACGTCACCATCTTGAATGTTCAATTTTTCGCCTAGATCTAAAACAGGCTGATATTTTTGTTTTACTGCCATAATTATTAAGTTTTTAATGAGTATTAAATATATGAATTTCTTGTGTTAAAAGTATTATCAAAGCATTAAGATTTCTTTCAATTTTAAGACACAAGAATTAACATAAAGTCACAATTGCTTTTATTTTCTCATTTTTAGGTAATTATAATAAAATTGTTTAATTTTGCACTCCTTTTAGCGAATCGTCGGAAAGATAGAAGGAACTGTATTTAAACTAAAAATAACACTTCTGTGTGTTAATCGCTTAAAACTTCCGAGGCATACAGAATACAAATTATTAATCAGCATATGGCTGAAAACGAAAACCAAGCTGAAGTTGTAGCAACTGAAGCACAAGCTGCCGAAGCTCCAAAAGTATCTGAAGCTCAAGCAAATCCTGAAAAATTCTTAAAAGACTTTAACTGGCACAATTACCAAGAAGGTATTGATGAAGTTGATGACAAACAATTAAAAGAATTTGAAAAACTAGTAGCGGAAAACTTTGTTGACACTTTAGATGATGAAGTAGTAACTGGTGTAGTGGTTCATATCACAGACCGCGATGCCATTATTGACATCAACGCAAAATCTGAAGGCGTTATTTCTTTAAACGAGTTTCGTTACAACCCTAATTTAAAAGTAGGCGATAAAGTAGAGGTATTAATTGATGTACGCGAAGATGCTACAGGCCAATTGGTATTATCTCACAGAAAAGCGCGTGTAATTAAAGCATGGGATCGTGTAAACAAAGCACACGAAACTGGCGAAATCGTTAATGGTTTTGTTAAATGCAGAACTAAAGGAGGTATGATTGTAGATGTTTTTGGCATCGAGGCGTTCTTACCAGGTTCTCAAATTGATGTTAAGCCAATTAGAGATTACGACCAGTATGTAAATAAAACTATGGAATTTAAAGTGGTGAAAATCAACCACGAATTCAAAAACGTAGTAGTTTCACACAAAGCACTTATTGAGGCTGATATTGAGGAACAAAAGAAAGAAATCATTGGTCAATTAGAAAAAGGCCAAGTATTGGAAGGTGTTGTTAAAAACATCACATCTTACGGTGTATTTATTGATCTTGGTGGCGTTGACGGATTGATTCATATTACAGATCTTTCTTGGTCTAGAATCAACCATCCAAATGAGATTGTTGAGTTAGACCAAAAACTTAATGTGGTAATCCTTGATTTTGATGAAGATAAATCAAGAATCCAGTTAGGATTAAAACAATTGAGCAAACACCCATGGGAAGCTCTTGCTGACGAAGTCAAAGTTGGTGACAAAGTAAAAGGTAAGGTAGTTGTAATCGCAGATTACGGTGCATTTATTGAAGTTGCTGATGGCGTTGAGGGTTTAATCCACGTTTCTGAAATGTCTTGGTCAACACACTTACGTTCTGCACAAGATTTCGTTTCTGTAGGCGATGAAGTTGAAGCAGTTATCTTGACTCTTGATAGAGAAGACCGTAAAATGTCACTTGGTATCAAACAATTGACTCCAGACCCATGGACAGATATTACTGGGAAATACCCAGTAGGTTCTAAGCACACAGGTATTGTACGTAACTTTACAAACTTTGGTGTTTTTGTTGAATTGGAAGAAGGTATTGACGGATTGATTTACATTTCAGATTTATCTTGGACCAAGAAAATTAAACACCCATCTGAATTCTGTGCTGTTGGCGATAAATTAGATGTTGTTGTATTAGAGTTGGATGTTGAAGGACGTAAATTAAGTTTAGGTCACAAACAAACGACTGACAATCCTTGGGATAAATATGAAACTGAATTCGCTTTAGATACTACGCACGAAGCTGAAATCTCTGAAATAGTTGATAAAGGTGCTACTGTAGAGTTTAATGAAGATATCGTTGCTTTTGTACCTGCTCGTCACCTTGAAAAAGAAGACGGAAGCAAACTTAAAAAAGGAGAGAAAGCTGAGTTTAAAATCATTGAATTCAACAAAGAGTTTAAACGTGTTGTAGCTTCACATACTGCGGTATTTAAAGCAGAAGAAGCTAAAATAGTTAAGCAAGCTGTTAAAAAGGCTGAAGCTCAAGCAGCAGAAGCAAAACCAACATTAGGTGATGCCAACGATGCTTTACAAGCGCTTAAGGATAAAATGGATGGAAAGAAATCTAAAAAATAATTAGATTTTTTTGTCAAACTGAGCGCAGTCGAAGTGTCTCAGTAAAACTTATAAGCCCCGCAAAATGTGGGGCTTTTTTGTTCGTCATTGCGAGGAAAGAGGCACAAATGATGAGGCAATCTGTTAAATTATATGTCCAATCCAAAAGATTACTTCGGTCATTCTTTCCTCGTAATGACGTAATGTATTAAAACATCTTTCAACTTCTAAAATTTTGCATTACCTTTGTTTTCCAGATACGTTTGGATTTTATATGAGTCAAAAAGTTTTACTTAACGCAAAAGAGGTAAACATCATTCTACACCGTTTGGCTTGTCAACTTATTGAAAAACACAACGACTTTTCAGATACTGTTTTAATTGGGCTGCAGCCCCGTGGCGTGTATTTGGCAGACCGTTTAGCCAAGATTTTACGGGAAGATTATAAAGTGAAAAATATCCAGTTGGGGTATTTAGATATTACTTTTTTCCGCGACGACTTTAGAAGAGGCGACAAGCCGCTTGAAGCCAATAAAACGAAAATCAATTTTTTGGTTGAAGATAAAAACATTGTGTTTATTGATGATGTTTTATATACCGGACGCAGCATCAGGGCAGCTTTAACCGCAATACAATCATTTGGTAGACCGAATGAAATTGAGCTATTAACCCTTATAGACAGGCGTTTTAGCAGACATTTACCTATTCAGCCAGATTATAGAGGCCGACAAGTGGATGTAATAAATAACGAAAAAGTAAAAGTAAACTGGGCAGAACACGACAAAGAAGATTCGGTTTACTTAATTGAAAAATAAAATAGAATGAGCGAATTAAGTGTAGATCACTTATTGGGAATTAAATATCTTAATCAACAGGATATCCAACTTATTTTTGAAACAGCCGATCATTTTAAAGAAGTGATCAACCGACCCATTAAAAAAGTACCTTCGCTCAGGGATATTACCATTGCCAATTTGTTTTTTGAAAACTCTACAAGAACAAAACTATCGTTTGAATTGGCTGAAAAACGTTTGTCCGCAGACGTGCTCAATTTTTCTTCGGCACAATCATCGGTTAAAAAAGGGGAGACCTTAATTGATACGGTAAACAATATTTTGTCCATGAAAGTGGATATGGTTGTGATGCGTCATCCCAATCCAGGGACAGGAGTGTTTTTGTCAAAACACGTCAATGCACGAATCATCAATGCTGGTGATGGTGCCCACGAACATCCCACACAAGCCTTGCTGGATTCTTATTCCATAAGGGAAAAACTGGGCGAGGTGAAAGGAAAAAAGGTGGTTATCGTTGGTGATATTTTACATAGTAGGGTAGCCCTGTCAAATATATTTGCGCTCCAACTTCAAGGTGCCGAAGTGATGGTTTGTGGGCCAAAAACGCTATTGCCTAAATACATTGATAAACTTGGAGTAAAAGTTGAAACTAATCTCCGTAAAGCTTTAAATTGGTGTGATGTAGCAAATATGCTACGTGTTCAAAATGAGCGTATGGATATTAGTTATTTTCCATCCACGCGTGAGTACACACAACAGTTTGGTGTAAACAAAGAATTGCTCGATTCTTTGGACAAGGAAATTACGATTATGCATCCCGGCCCCATAAACCGAGGTGTTGAAATCACGAGTGATGTGGCCGATTCAAAACAGTCCATAATCCTAGACCAAGTTCAAAATGGTGTGGCCGTTAGAATGGCCGTTATATACTTATTGGCGTCAAAAATTAAACAGTAAATTATGATTTTAGACCAAGACGGAAACATAACTACAATTACGCAAGAAAAAGCCACGATTGTAGAACTGGTTAAAAAACTCAACGAGTTATACCCAAAGTTTAAAAACGATAATGTTATTGTTGCTTTAACATCCTTAAAACCTCTTGGGTTGGATGATATTGTTGAGTTTTTACAAATTTCAAACAAGCATAGAGGTTCAAAGCATTCCTTTGTAATCGTTTCAGATAAGGTAGACCTCGAAAGTGTTCCAGATGAAATTGTAGTTGTTCCTACCATCCAAGAAGCTTACGATATTATAGAAATGGAAGAAATGGAGCGTGATTTAGGGTTCTAATGTTTGTTGCTTAGTTGTTTGTCGTTTGGCAGTTTTTTCGACTTAACAACTTAACAGCTTTACAACATACAATATTATGAAATTAACCATTTTAGGCTGTTACAGTGCCACTCCAAGAACATTAAACAATACAACTGCACAAGTGCTGGAAATTAACAACCACATGTTTTTAATCGATTGTGGTGAAGGCACTCAGGTGCAATTGCGTAGGCATAAAATCAAGTTCAGCAGGATTAAGCATATCTTTATTTCGCACCTTCATGGCGACCATTTTTTTGGATTGGTTGGTTTAATTTCTACATTCAGGCTACTCACGCGCGAAACTGATTTACATATTTATGGGCCCAAAGGCATCAAGGAAGTGGTGACGCTTCAATTGAAATTGTCTGATTCATGGACAAACTATAATTTGATATTTCATGAATTGACTTCCAAGCAATCTGAATTGATTTTTGAGGATGATAAAGTAGAAGTTCATACTATTCCTTTAGACCATAGGGTATACACCAATGGGTATTTGTTCAAGGAAAAGGAAGGACTGAGAAAGCTAAACAGAAAAGCAGCCGAAAAAGCCAACATCAATGTGGCCTACTACAGAAAACTCACCCAAGGTTTTGATGTTGAAAATGAAGATGGTGTGCACATAAAAAACGAAACTGTAACCAAACCAGGACCTAAACCAAAAAGTTATGCGTTTTGCAGCGACACCATTTATAAAGAGGAAATTGTTCCAATTATTGAAAACACGGATGTGCTATACCATGAGTCCACATTTTTAAACCAGCACAAGCATCTGGCCACAAAAACCAAGCATGCCACGGCAAAACAAGCTGCATTGATTGCAAAAAAAGCGCATGTGGGCACATTGATTCTAGGCCATTATTCAACACGATATGACAGTCTAAGTTTATTCAAAAAAGAAGCTCAGGAAATATTCGAAAATGTTGAATTAGCAGAAGATGGTAAATTTTTTGAGTTTTAGGTTTAAAAGGCTTAAAAGTTATTCAAGGCTTTCTAAAAGGTTTAATAAATCATTTTAAGTAAATTAGTGGTGTCGTTACGGCACCAAACTTGCTCTAAAATTAAACTATGGAAAAGGATTTAAGCAATTACCGGAAAACTTATCAAAAGGGGGAGTTGCGTGCACATGAAGTCCCCGAAAACCCTTTGGAATTGTTCCAAAAGTGGTTTTATGAAGTAGATATGCATTTTAGTGAAGATGAAACCAATGCCATGACTTTGTCAACAATAGGTTTGGATGGGTATCCAAAAAATAGGGTCGTGCTATTAAAAAAATACACCTATGAAGGTTTTATTTTTTATACCAACTATAAAAGTGAAAAGGGAAAAGCTATTGAGGCTAATCCAAAGGTATGCCTTTCCTTTTTCTGGCATGCAGCTGAAAGACAAATAATTATTAAGGGCAAAGCAGAAAAAATTGCGGAGAATTTAAGCGATGGCTATTTTGAATCGAGACCTAGGGGTAGCCAATTGGGCGCTTTGGTTTCAAACCAAAGTGAGGTGGTAAAGAATAGAGCATACCTTGAATCTGAATTGTCAAAATTGGAAACTAAATTTGATGGCAAGGACATTCCACGACCAAAACATTGGGGAGGCTATATTGTTAAGCCTGTTGAAATGGAATTTTGGCAAGGCCGCCCCAATAGGCTTCACGACAGAATTCGATATACATTACAAAAAGACTATAATTGGTTGATTAATCGACTATCTCCATAAAATACCGTCAAAATACTATTTTTTTATTTTAACAATGCATTATATCGATGTATTTTGTATTTCATCGATTTTAAACTTGTCATTCATCGAATTGTAAAGCTTCAATAGCTAAAATAGTCATTAGGGTAAATAAATTTATGACCCCAAATCTAAATGACTTAACCTATGAAGTTACCAATCAAACTGCCGTTATTGGCTCTATTGGCTGTGTTGACATTTTCTTCATGTTCAACAGACAACCTAGACGACATGGCCGAAGCTATGGAAATGAATCTTGTGTCCGTAGAGGCCAAATCAATAGAAGTTGAAATTCTTGACCTTATAAATGACCACAGACTTTCCCAAGGATTAAGTCCTCTTGAAGGTATGAATATTATAAAATCTGTTGCTTTTAGCCATACCGACTATATGGTTGGTACTGGTGAAGTATCGCACGCTAACTTTTATACAAGAAGCAATTATTTAAAATCACATGCTGGAGCAGAGCGCGTATCCGAAAATGTGGCTTATGGTTATAGCTCGGCAGAATCTGTTGTAAATGCTTGGCTTAAAAGTGAAGCACACAAAGAAAATTTAGAAGGAGATTACACAAACTTTGATATTTCCGCTGAAAAAAATGAAGAAGGTAGATGGTATTACACCAATATCTTTATAAAAAAATAAGATTGTTTCTCTAATGAAACGATTAAAACATACCATTTTGATTTACTGATTAATAGCCTAGAATAAATTAAACTGGTAATTATTGATAACTTAACCGTTATTAACTTTAGTTTTTGGAATAGGATCCTCCCAAATAGATTTGGGAGGATTTTATGTTTTATTTAATGCTTATTGTGCCATTTCTATAGAGATCTAATGCTCCCTTCAATAAAGCTTCTATTGTTTTTAGTGGAATATCTCTGTTGGGATTCACCCTAAAAATTTTCATTCTATTTCGGGTGCCAGTTTCCAATTTTGGATGAGTCAAATGGTTGCCTTCAACAAAAAGGATATAAGGCTCATCTGTTTTTTTATCGACCCAAAGGTAGCAGAACATTTTTTTCTTGTAGCAAAAACAGGGCATGCCATATTTTGTTGTTTCCGAAACATTTTCGCCTTGATTTAGAATAACTTTCCTAAGGGTGATCAAACAGCTTTTGTTCGGTTCGGTTTTGCTTAGATAGAAGTCACTGTTCATCATTGGAAAAGAACCGTTAGCTACCCAACAAAAAGCCCTTTAAATCTTCGTATGTGGAAATAACAACGGCTTCCTTGTCTTTTCCCATAACCGATTGTATTTGTTCGGGTAAAGGCTGCTTTTCATTAATCACTTCTTCTACAACATCCAAAAATTTGGTTGGATGCGCGGTTTCCAAAAACACACAGTGCGCATTCGGGTTTTCCTTTAAATATTCCTTACAGCCTAAATAACCAACAGCGCCATGGGGATCTGCCACATAATTGTAGTTGTTGTAAATCTCCAACATAGCTTCTTTCGTTTCGTTATCGGTAAAACTATAAGAAGAAACGTTGTCTTTTAAGGTTTCAAAATTGTTTCTGTAGATTTCTTGGATACGTATAAAGTTACTTGGTGCACCAACATCCATAGCATTGCTGATGGTTTGTATGGATGGTTTGGGTTCGTACAACTGCGATAGTAAGTAACGCGTTACAACATTATTTACGTTATTTGAAGCGACAAAGTGCTTAATTGGCAAACCTAATTGTTGCGCCATCATACCAGCACAAATATTACCAAAATTGCCACTAGGCACAGAAAACACAATGTCATTATACTGTTTATGCAATTGTTTATAGGCAAATATAAAATAGAATAATTGTGGTAACCAACGTGCTACGTTAATAGAGTTAGCTGATGTCAACTGCATTTTGCTTGTTAAACTTTCATCTAGAAATGCCGTTTTAACCATCGCTTGGCAATCGTCAAAAGTACCATTGACTTCCAATGCTTTGATGTTTTGCCCCAATGTAGTTAATTGTTTTTCTTGGATATCACTAACTTTTCCACTAGGATATAGAATAACTACATTAACCCCTTTTACACCTAAAAAGCCATTAGCCACGGCACCACCTGTATCGCCGGAAGTGGCTACCAAAACGGTGACTTCCCTATCGTTATTTTGATTAAAATAACCCAAACAACGCGCCATAAATCGTGCGCCAACATCCTTAAATGCCATAGTTGGCCCGTGAAACAATTCCAAAGTGGAAATTTTATTACTAAGTTTTACCACAGGAAAATCGAACGACAATGTTTCTTCAACAATCGATTTCAAAACATCGTTTGGAATTTCGGGAGACACAAATTGTTTTATGGTTTCGAATGCAATTTCAGAATAGGACAAATCATCGATATTGTCAAAAAAGGATTTAGGTAACGGTGTTATACTTTCAGGAAAGTATAGTCCTTTGTCTGGAGCCAAACCTTTTATAACAGCATTTTTAAAGCTTGAATTGGGTGCTTTATGGTTTAATGAGTAATAATTCATTTTTTGTTTAGTCGATTATTTTTATGCCTTTGGTGTTAATTTTGGAAACATGTATATCAAAGTCAATTCCAGATTTTGCATATACAGTTTTCATAGCCTCTTTAACGGTTTTAGCAGTTTCCAATCCTTTACTTAAAGAAAAAATAGATGGTCCCGAACCAGAAATACTTGCTCCTAAAGCACCTGCTTTTAAAACTTCATTTTTGACCTCATTGTAAAAAGGAATGAGTTTGCTTCGGTGTGGTTCAATAATGACATCCTTAAGGGAATCTTTTATCAAATCATAATCACTTGTATGCAGTCCATGCACCAAACTTCCTAAGTTAGACCATTGTGTAATGGCGTCGGCAAGTGGAACTTCCTTTGGCAAAACAGCTCTAGCCTCAGATGTTTTTATTTCAATTTGTGGGTGAATAATGGTTGCATATAAATCATTCGGACAAGGAATTTCCAAAATCTTAAGTGGCACAACGCTTTTTACTAAGGTAAATCCACCAAAAAGGGCAGGGGCAAGATTATCGGCATGCTCACACTTACTGGCCAATGCTTCTCCTTTAATGGCAAATTCAGTCAGTTGGGTTTTGTTGAAAGGTCTTCCCAATAATTCATTCATGCCAAAAACACTACCAACAGCACTAGCGGCACTACTGCCAATTCCGCTACCAGGTTTAATTCTTTTATATATTTCTATTTCAAAACCAAAATCAACATCAATGGCATTGTACATGGCCAGTGCCGATACGCCCGCGACATTTTTTTCGGTTTCATAGGGTAATTCGAAACCTTCAATACGTGAGATGCGGATGCCTTTTTTATCTACTTTTCTTATGACCATGTCGTCCCCAACACTATCCAAGCAAAAACCTAAAACATCAAAACCACAAGCCACATTGGCTACCGTAGCTGGTGAAAATATTTTTATTTCGTTCATTTTATCAATTAAATAGTTCTCGGCTGCGCTAGAGCAAGAAATGGCACTTTGTTTATGCAATTCCATATTAAAATTTAATCGTTTCCAATTCTTATAATATCAGCAAACAGACCTGATGCCGTTACGTCTGCTCCAGCACCAGCACCTTTAATAATCATAGGTTGATTCACGTAACGGTGTGTGTAAAACATCACGATATTGTCACTTCCTTGTAAATTATAAAAGGGGTGTCCCTCTGGGATTTCCTGTAAACCAACACTTGCCTTACCGTTATTGAATTGGGCAACATACTTTAATTGACAATTCTTAGCTTTAGCGGAAGCATATAAACTTTGATAATGTGCTTCATCAGCAATCAACGTTTTATAAAAATCATCAACTGTGTCACTTTTTAAGCCAGCTTCAGATAGGAAAGACGTATTTTCAATGTCTTCCAAGTCCATTTGTGTTCCACTTTCCCTAGCGAGAATTAAAATCTTTCTGGCCACATCAACACCGCTCAAATCAATTCTTGGGTCGGGTTCGGTATAGCCTTCAACTCCTGCTTGTTTCACAACATCATAAAATTTTGTCTGATCATTGAAATTGTTGAAAACAAAATTTAAACTACCGGACAATACCGCTTGAATTGATGTTACTTTATCTCCAGATGCTATCAAATTATTAAGTGTGTCAATAATAGGCAAACCTGCACCAACATTAGTTTCAAATAAAAGAGGCGCATTATATTCCAATGATAGGCGTTTTAGCAATTTATAATTATCAAAATCACTCGAGCAAGCTATTTTGTTACAAGCAACAATGCCAATACTTTCTTTAAGGTATTGGGCATACAAATCAGCTACATCTTTATTTGCGGTTACATCAACAAAAATACTGTTTCGTAAATTCAAGGATTTTGTTCTATCGAAGAAACCCTGCAAAGTAGCTTTTTCACCATTTTCGAGTTGTTCTTTCCAAGTTTTTAAATCGATGCCATCTTCATTGAAAACCATTTTTCTGGAATTTGACAACCCAATAACGCGCAAGTTTATTTTTAAGTTTTCCTTTAAGTACTTTCTTTGTTGTTTTATCTGTTCAACCAAACGCTCACCAACATTTCCAACTCCTGTAATAAAAACGTTCAACTGTTTGGTTTTCGACTCAAAAAATTGCTCGTGTAATGTGTTTAGCGCTTTTTTTACATCACTTTCCAAAATAACTGCAGAAATATTCTTTTCAGAAGCACCTTGGGCAATCGCTCTAATATTAATGTTGTTTTTTCCTAAACTACTGAACATTTTGCCACTTATGCCTTGATGGTTTTTCATATTATCCCCAACCAACGCAATGATGGACAATCCTGTTTCAACAATAATGGGGTCGATTTTGCCTAATGCAATTTCATTTTCAAAAACCGCGTCAATAGAGCTTTTGGCCAGTTCGGCATCTTTTGCTTCTATACCAAGACAAATAGAATGTTCTGAAGAAGCCTGGGTAATTAAAATAACATTGATTTTTTCCTGTGACAAAGTTTCAAACAGGCGCTTAGAAAACCCTGGAATGCCAACCATACCGCTTCCTTGTAAGGTGAGTAAAGCAATATTATTGATGTTACTTATCCCTTTAACAGGTCCATTGGTGTTAAACGGATCGTTTGAAATTATTGTTCCGGTTGCCTCAGGTTCCAAAGTATTTTTAATATGGATTGGAATGCCTAAACTCAATACAGGTTGCACTGTTGGTGGATACAAAACCTTTGCTCCAAAATGCGAAAGTTCCATAGCCTCTTGATAAGATATTTTCTCAATAGGGTAGGCCTGTTTCACCATTTTTGGATTGGTAGTGAACATACCGCTCACATCTGTCCAAATCTCAAGTTGTTCCACGTTCAATGCTGCGGCAACAATGGCTGCTGTAAAGTCCGAACCACCGCGCCCCAAGGTAGTTTGCTCCCCTGATTTTGATTTAGAAATAAATCCTGGAAGTATGGTTATTTTTTCTGAAGCAGATTTAAAATAGGCTTGAATATTTTTGTTGGTGCTTTTATAATCAACTTCCGCTTTGGTGAAATTTGAATTTGTGGTAATTAATTCTTGTGAATTTTTTCTGTTGGCAGACAAACCTCTGTTTTTCATCGTTTCTGCAATAATGAACGATGAAAGAAGTTCACCAAAACTCACTAGTTTATCAGATGTTTTGGGCGACAATTCATTAATCAAATAAATACCGTCCAATAAGCTTTTTAATGCATTAAGCTTTTCATCTGCATAATTTATGATAGCTTCGTATTTATCAGGGTTTAATTCTTTTATAATACTGAAGTGAACGTCCTTTATCAAATTAAACGTGTCAATAAAAGCATCATCTTTGTTTTGGGCCTGTTTTCCGGCCAGAAGCAGTTTATCGGTAATACCACCAACGGCAGAAACAACACAAGCTATATTGCCGCTTTTACCATAATTTTCTAAAATGTTGATGACGTTATTTATATTTTTTGAAGAACCTACCGAAGTTCCTCCAAATTTTAAAACTTTCATGTTTTAATATGTTGAATAATTGAAAAAATACTTGAAATATTGTAATTCTTAAAATTACAAAGATAGCCTGAAGAGTATATAATTAGCAACCCCAAGGGGTTGTAATATTTGTGATTGTACCAAAAAAAGATGCAGCTCCTTGAGGAGTAACAGAAACAACAGTTGCAATATTTTGGCTTAAATAATTCATTGTAGTGAATAATACACCTCAAAAGTATTACTTTTAAGCTAATAAAAAAACTAAAATATTTTTTTTGTAGTATTCTTATATTGAGGCATCTTTTATAGAAAATAAATGGCAAACCCCAATAAGAACTGAAAAATCTATAATCGATTAAAATGAAGATTTTTTCCAAAGAACAAGTATACCAAGGCGACAAACTTACCACAGAAAGACAAAATATTTCGTCGACAGATTTAATGGAGCGTGCCGGAACGCAAATTTTCAATTGGATGCATATGCGCATGCAAGGTGCCCAAGTACCTGTTCATGTTTTTTGTGGCATTGGCAACAATGGTGGAGACGGATTGGTCATAGCCAGACACCTGATTACGTATGGTTACAACGTAAAAACCTATGTGGTAAATTATAGCGACAAGCGCTCTAAGGATTTTTTGATCAATTATGATAGAATGAAAAACGTTACCAAGCATTGGCCAACATTATTGAAGGATGAAGACGAATTTCCAGAAATTCAACCAGAAGACATTATTGTTGACGGTGTTTTTGGTATTGGCTTAAATCGACCTGTTGATGATTGGGTAAAAGCCTTGTTTGTGCATTTCAGAAAAACGAAAGCATTTACACTTTCAATTGACATCCCTTCTGGACTTTACACAGATAAGGCTGTGGAAGATGAAAACGCGGTGGTTTGGGCTGGATTTACTTTGAGTTTTGCTTCGCCAAAGTTAGTCTTCTTTTTACCCGAAACGGCAAAATACACGGTGCAATGGGAAGTTTTGGATATTGGATTAGATCAGGAGTTTTTGCAAACCACGGAAACAGAATCTGAACTTATTGGAAAACTTGAAGTCCTACCAAATTATATTCCAAGAGAAAAATACGCCCATAAAGGAACTTACGGTCATGCATTAATTATTGGTGGCAGTTATGGGAAAATTGGCTCAGTAAATTTAGCAAGCCGGGCAGCGTTATCATCGGGAGCAGGATTGGTTTCTGCCTATATTCCTAAATGTGGTTATGTGCCTTTGCAAACGTCTTTTCCAGAGGGCATGATTTTAACGGATACCGATGAAGAAAAAATAACATCAATAAAACTAGATTTTGAACCCACTATTGTTGGATTGGGAATTGGCATAGGGACTGACCCAAAAACAACAAAAGCCATAGAAGACTTCTTAAAAACCAATAAAACGCCGTTGGTAATTGATGCCGATGGTTTGAATATATTATCCAAAAACAAATCGTTTTTAAAACTATTACCTGAAACTCCAACCGTTTTAACACCCCATCCAAAAGAATTGGAACGGCTAATAGGTAAATGGAAAGATGATTTTGATAAACTTAAAAAAGCAAAGGCATTTTCAAAAAAACACAATGTTGTTGTAGTTATTAAAGGAGCACATACCATTATGGTTTTTGATGAAAAACTATATGTAAATACTACTGGAAATCCAGGCATGGCCACAGCGGGCAGTGGCGATGTGCTAACGGGTATTATAACTGGATTGATATCACAAGGTTATCATCCTGTTGTTGCTAGCATTTTTGGTGTTTATTTACACGGTAAGTCGGCCGATATTGCTGTTGAAGATTTTGGCTATCAAAGTTTAATTGCAAGCCATATTATTGAATATTTAGGTGAGGCATATTTAGATTTATTTAAACAACCCGAGCCACCACAGCAAGAGGAAGAACAAGATAACGATGTATAAAAAAAGCCGCAATTTGCGGCTTTTAATTATTAGTATTCTTTTATTAGTGATTAATAATAATTCGTTTTGTGGCTTTTAAATTATCTTGTCTAATTTCTACAAGGTACAAGCCATTTTGGATATCATCCAATTCTATGGTTTTGTAGAGAATTTTGGAGTTTACTTTATATTCAAAACTATTGATTAACCTTCCTTGAATATCATAAAGATTAACAGAAACCTTATTATTGGTCAATAAATTATCCAGTTTAATATTGATGTCTCTCTTTGTTGGATTTGGCCAAATGGAAACATTGGCCAATTCAAACTCGTTTGTACTTAAAGTACTATTCAAATTGACAACTTGGTTAGGTAACCATCCGTTTGCACCGTTCTTTATATCGACTTTAAAACTATCGGCATAAGCAACTGTGTTGCTGTTTTTATAAGTTATTTTACCTGTATTTACATCATCTTGTGTAAAGGTATCTCCAACCGATAAAACAGCAGCTTCCTTTTCAAGTGTCCCACCCGTTGGCAATGCTACAATGGTATATGTTTGTTGTAAAGCGGTCTCACTTGTAGATGTTGCTTCAATGTCTGAGCTCAAAAAGGTGTACGTGCTATTTAATGGTGCATTAAACCCATTATTTGCAAAATTAGGAATAGAATTTACAGCCTCTACAACACAAATATCAACACTGAACGCTATAATGTCACCACCGTCACCATTATTAGGGTCAAAAACTCTAAGTGTCCAAATACCGTCTGCAGCAGCTCCGCTAAAAAACGATAAGCTTTCTAAAGGTAAAACAGTGCCACTAATACTTGGAATTGCAGCATCATCACAATATAGCGCTGTACCATTATCCGAGTAAGTAACATTAAAATTATCGCCATCTCCGGGGCTGTCGGTCTGTCCTCCAGTATCCGTATTACAAGAGCTATTAAAAAGTAACACATCAGCGTTGCCAATACTTGCAGGGCCTTCTAAAGCAATGGAAATATCGTTCACCCAAGTATGGTTGATTTCAAAGCTTGTTTCAATGGAATTAACAGTTAATCCTCCAGTATCTACGGTTACGGGAACCGATGCAGCATCGTTTGGTGTTGTCAAGATATTGGCATCTGAAAAATCTGTAGCATTAAAAACGTTATTCCCACAATCAATCGTTCCAACCTGAAAACTAAATATTTCTGAATAAGCACCGGTACCACAACTATTACTTGGTTTAACCCTCCAGTAATAAACGGTTTCTTCAACAAGGTCAGAGAGATCAAATTCTAAATTACTTACTGTTCCTGAAAAATCGATTGATGAAAATGATGGACTTGTAGACACTTCAACCAAATAATTTTCTGCATTTAAATTCTCTTGCCATTCCAAGGATAATGTTGAAGGCAATGTAGTACTACCATTTGCTGGATAAGACAAATTCATGGGGTACGGTGAAAAATCAGAATGTAAGACCCTTAATTCGATTGATCTGGTTTCGGTTTCATTGCCATCATCACCAATGACATCAATAAGATAAGTATTGGCAGGTACATTGGATAGATTACCAAAAGTAACATCAAAACTTCCATCAGCATTCAAAGAAGTTGGCGTTATATTTGCCGTAGCATTAGCTGGAACATTGCTTAATGAGAAATTAGTAGTACCTCCACCTGTTTGCAAATAATCAAAACTATAAGTTGCCTCATTTGGAGAGCATATTGCTTGCACTGATTCTTGGGTATTAAATGTAAAGTTTGAAGACAAACCAGTAATAATCAAGGAAAAATTTTGGGAACCTCCCACAAGTGTTCCTTTGTGGGTAACCCTGATGGTATATGTTCCAGAGGCACCAACAACATCAACACGCTCATAGGGGTCAACAATATTATCGGCTTGTGTGTTCGAATTAACTCCCGTTAGTTTCCATGGTCTGTAAGCTGTTCCAGATTGGCTAATTCTTATATCCAAATCATTCACCAAAACAGGGGTGCCATCATTTGGAATTCCTGTATTCGTGATTGCTGCACCAGGCATATCCGTCCAAGAAATGGATGCCATTAAAGGGCTAATTCCATCAGATTCAACTTCTATCGTAAACGTTTCACCATTTTCAAGGACTTCTTCAGAAACCCAAGATGAAAAACCATTTTCTGAGATAGTCTCCACAGCAGCTTTGGCGTTTAGCAAGCCCCATCCTGTTGTTGCATCTGGTCCAGTCATTTCTGTATCATCTGCTGTATGCAAAGCAAGACCTTTTAGGGTTGCAGCCTTCATATATTTATTGTTGATGTTGTGGTAATGCTGTTGCAACAATAGTAAAGAACCACAAACATTTGGTGATGACATGGATGTTCCAGTTGTCGTACCGTATGAAAAAGGCCTTCTGCTAAATGAGGAGTACAGCGCCGTTCCGTTACCCATGATATCTGGCTTAACTCTAAAGTCATCAGTTGGCCCTTCAGAGCTCCCTGAATTTCTAACAACGCTAATTAATGAACCATCAACATCTATTGAAGCATCCTCTCCATTGGCAACAACCAAATTGTTTTTAGACGTAGCATTAAAAGTCAATTTATCAAAATTGGCATTGCCACCAAGCGGGGAAGTATTTGAGGTATTATCATCCCCTGAATTACCTGCTGAAGTAACTTGTAAATAATAAGGTGCGTTGTACATTAATTCGTCCCAATCTCTAGAATCTTGTGTATATGCACCAATATAAAAACTTAGGTCACCAGTTAAGTTTTGAGGATCAACACCATAGGAATGGTTAGATAGTAGCATTCCATTGTTTGCCGCAGTAGTGGCCTCGCCTAAATCGTTGATTACGTTGTAATTTATAGCGTATGCTTGAGGTGCCATGCCTTTGGCAGCAGCCTGAAATCCAGAAGCAATTATTGTACCCGTAACGTGGGCGGCGTGGTCGCTCAATGCGGTTTCATCATCTCCAATAGACAACCTGTTTTCACCGCCAATGCCATCATATTCATTGTGGTCAACAAGCCCAACACCTTCAACCTCCCAAATATGAACGGTCATATTTTGACCTTCCAAATCTAAGCCAAGGCCACCCCCAGTATGTAAAAAGTTTGTCCGAGTTGATAGGGCTGCATTGGCATTATCTGTCCTCCAATAAATAGGTTTTCCTTTTACAACTTCCTTTAGGTTATAAGCCGTTCCTTTTTCTTTGTAGCGTATTGGCCAACCATTTTGATTTGCCATTCTAATTGCCGCATTATACTTCGCTTTGAAAGTGGTTTCAAATCTAGTTTGGAGTTTTTCTAACTTTTCAGTATTATAATCTTGAGTGATTTTTTTTAGTTCCTTTTGGGTTTGTGCGAATCCCGTGGAAACGAAAAGCATGCACAAAACTGCACACAGGCTTTCTTTCAAATAATTTTTTAGCATTACAATTTTTTTAGGTTCTCAAATATAAGTAAAACTGAATTATTCTGACAAAATTTTAACCTTTGCAATTAATGAAAAACAAATTAAATTTTGTTTTGACTGCATTATTTTAAGTCAAAACCAGATAAAAATGAATTATCAGTAATATTTAAACTGGAATGAAAGCCTTATAATGGCTTTAAATAAGAGCCATCAAAATCTTTTAAACACCCAATTCGCTTAAAACTTTCACAAGGTTTGGGTCTGAAGGTCTTGGGGCATCAGGATTTACGATGTTCCCATTGGGATCCAAAAGAATGAATCGTGGAATACCATTTATGCCATAGTCTTTAACAAAAGAAGAGTTCCAGTCGTTATCCGCAAATAACTGGATACCCTGAAGTTCTCTATCGGTAACCATGTTTTGCCATTTTGTAAAATCTGATGCCTTATCAATTGAAATACTAACAAACTCAATGTTTTTATCATGGTATTGGGCTTCAACTTTCTTCAAAGCAGGTATTTCCCTAACGCAAGGGCCACACCATGTTGCCCAAACATCAATGTAAACATATTTTCCCTTAAGGTCGTCCAATGAAGTTGTGCCACCTTTATGATTTTTATAATTAACAAATTTTGGTGAAACTTTCCCGATTTCTATAGCGGTTAACTTTTTGTATTTATCAGCAATTAATTTATTGTTTTCATCATCCGTAGAATATTCAGTATACAGTTTGTAAAACTCTTTTACATTTTCACTTTTAACCAAGTTGAAATTAGCAAAATCAAATAAAAGGCCATTTTTTATAGCTTTATTAGGAATTTCACCAAGGGTTTTCAAAAGAGCTAAATCAAACGGCATACTTTCCGTTTTTGAAAGGTTGTCTGCTCTCTTTTTATAATATTCTGAAACCAAGGCTTTGTAGTGATGGGAGAATTCAAAATCTTCTTCATTTGAATAATCTATATCGTTCAATTCTTTTAAAAAATCTTCTGAGACCCTAAAGTTTGCATCTTGTGCCAACTGTATGTGCGCCATTTCATAAACGCCAAGCATCCTTAAATAGTTGTAATGGATATTTCTTTCCTCTTTTTTAATAAAGTTTTCAGGGATATTCTTGGCATTGTGCAACAATGATTCTTGCTTAGCTTTAAAGGAATTAAGCTTGTCTAAATACTCAGCTTCATCAAGCGCATAAATGGTTCTTAAGTTCCCAAGAAGCTCTTGTTCCTCTTTTCTTTTTTCAGAAAGGTAATTGCTTATTTCAGCCCCGTTTCCTGTTATATTCAATGTATTGGGAAAGTCTTGGGCATTATAATTTATATTCAAATTAAAACCTGGTTCAACATATAAAAACACAGGGTTTTTTCCATCAAAAAGGACGTAGTTGCTTCTTTTAGTACTCAAAGTATCCGAAAAAGTTCCATCAGGAGAAACAGCAAGAACTTCCTTGAAACTTTGGTCGTAGCTATTTATGGAAAGCTCGTTAGGGGTTTTATTGCTTATTTTACCAGATATAATGGCGTAACCGGATTTTGGATTTTCTTTGCAGTTCATTAGTGCCACTGCACAAGCAACTATAAGAAGCTTCTTCATTTTTCTTTTTTGATTTTTGGTAAAAATAAGCAATACCAAACTTAAACGTTAAATTTTAACAATAGTTTAGAGGATGTCTAGAAATTAAAGGTTTTGTCTTATAATTTGTGGGTCAATCGTTTATAAGGAACAATTTCTGGAATAATGTTTAATGCAAATAATTGATTTTGTACTGTATTGATGGTTTCTTCATCAATTAACTCTTGCGACCATTCTGTAATTGTGAGCCATTCCTGAACGTCTTCAAGTTTTTGCTTATATCTGTTGGCAATGGTTTTGTCTATGCTTGGTATATTTTTAAAATCAGAAGTTGTGTTATTGATGATTTCCAATATAGTTTTTAAATCATCTTTGTTTGATTGAATAAAATCTTCACGCACGGCTATTACAAAACAGGGCCATGGAGTAGGGCAATTGCCTATATTTCTAAAAACACCTTTGTCAACCAATGGCTTGGTGGTGAATTTTTCCCAAAGAAAATAATCTGCAGCACCATTGGTTAACCCTTCGACGGCACCATCCAAATCATTGATAACTTCAAAATCTAAATCATTTTCTAAATTCCAATTATTATTTTTCGCATTTACATAGGCCATTAAATGTGACCCAGACCCATACCGACTTATGGCTGCCTTGGTGCCCTTTAAATCTTTTATGGTTTTATGTGTTGAATTATGCGCCACATGAATGCCCCAAACCAAAGGCGACTCGACAAATGTTTGTACAATTTTACTAGGATTACCTGCAATGATGTCTTTAATAATGCCCTCTGTTAAAATAACGGCCATATCAATATCACCATTCCTTAGTCCATGGCACATGGCACCGGTTCCATCTGGATAATCAATCCATCTTAAGTTGATGTCTTTCTCTTTATATTCGCCATCTTTAAGCGTAAGGTACCATGGCAAATTAAAATGTTCTGGCACACCGCCTATTTTAACTTTCTTCATTAATCTGTAATTTTTTCCGCTATTTTATCCAAAGCATAAACAATTAAATTATCTATGACTTTGGATGTGTCTTTACTAAATGTTCCATTTGCCCTGTTGGCAATGATTGCATTTAATGAAACTGCATGATGCCCAAGCAACTTTGACAAGCCGTATATGGCCGATGTTTCCATCTCAAAGTTTGTAATTTGGATACCTTTAAAATTGAAAGAATCCATTTTGGAGTTCAGTTTTTCGTCTTGAATTGGCAAGCGAAGAACCCGACCTTGAGGACCATAAAATCCTCCTGCGGTGGCAGTCAACCCTTCAAACATTTTATTCCCTTTAAAAACCTCGAGTAGTTTTTCGCTGGCTTTAACAACTATTGGTTTAGCCTTATCTTTACTCCAATTGGTATGGGTTATAAATGCATTTTCAATATCTGGATCCCCAATCGATTCCATTTCATATGAATGAAGCATTCCATTAATATCTAACCCGTAACTACTTGATAAAAAAGAATCTACAGGAATATTTTTTTGCAAAGACCCAGAAGTGCCAATTCTTATAATATTTAAGCGGCTAAGCTGGTTTTTAACTTTTCTGGTTTTAAAATCTATATTCACCAAAGCGTCCAATTCATTTAAAACAATATCAATATTGTCTGGACCAATGCCCGTCGAAAGTACACTTAGGCGTTTTCCTTTATAAATCCCGGTCTGGGTTTTAAATTCACGTTTTTGGGTTTCAAAATCTACGGATTCAAAATGCTTAGTCACCTTTTCAACCCTATCCTGATCACCAACAAAAATGATGGTATGGGCAATGTTTTCGGGCTTTAAATTCAAATGGTAGATACTGCCATCGGCATTTAATATAAGTTCAGACTCTTTAATCGGCATTTAAAACGGACTTTATGAGTTTGTTTTTCTCTACGCTAAAAAAGAAATCAGACTTTTTGACTCCACCAAAAACCATGTTATTATCGATGTCTCCAGAAAAATTATGGCTGCCCAAAAGAGCTTCATGGCCTTTTCTGTTCAATTCTAATCCATCTTCCTCAACTGTATAAAACACCTCCAGGTAATCAATAATTCGGGAAAGTTGCAAATCGCCATATCCATAATATCCCTGATAATTCAAGGCGTAACCCAATAAATGGTTTTTAGAGGTAATACCGTACTTATTGATGATTTCCAATATATTTCTTTCAATGACATTCAAGCCGTCAATTGAATTTGGAAATCGTTCTAGATGCGCTTTCAGGCAATTGCTCAGATAGTCGAAAGAGGACGCTTTCACAATAAAGGGCTTTAGCAAATTATGGTCAACACCACAATAGATGCCCCAAACCGTAGTGGCTATTTCGATATCTTCATCAGTTAGGCGAACTTTCTTTTTGTAATGCTTTATAAGTTGCTGTGAAGAAAGTTCAGAAAGCCCTATTAGCCCTTTACTTCCTTCGCCTCGTCCACTAGATACTAAATAAAGCGGAAGGTTTATTTTTTTCTGATGAAGTAGGCTTATCACCGCCACCATGTTAATATGGCAAAACAAATCGTATTCAAACCAGAGCACAATTTCTGAATAGTTTTCAACGTGATTTAGTTTATCAAGCTCTTCTTTAATTTCGTCTATATTCAATTCTATATCATAGAATTCATTTAGGAAAGATTTTCGGATTTCAAGAAATTCCTCAGAATTTATATGCTCTATTGTTGGGCCTTCACAAAGCATTTCCTGCCAGGTCAACATGTCACCTTCAACTTTTAAATCGGTTAAAACGTTTGTTAAAACGCTACCATTGGTTATATGAAGTGGTTTTTTTTCCATGATTTAGCCCCCAACACGTTTTACTTTAAACCCTTTTTCCTTAAGCATTTGCATAATTCTATCTCTGTAATCTCCTTGAATGATTATTTTTTCGTCCTTAAAACTTCCACCAACACTTAGTTTGGTTTTTATCTCTTTAGCTAGAATCTTAAAATCTTCTTGGGCGCCGTTGTAGCCTTCTATAATGGTAATTGGCTTTCCTTTTCGTTTCTCATATTTGCAAATTATGGGGTCATCTTGTATCCAAATTTCAGGAGAATTTCCCGTTTCATCTTGTATTTCTTCCTCAACATGTTCAGGAAATAAGTTTTTCAATTGGTCTTTTAAGTCCATGAGCTCTGCATTCAAAAAATTAAGAAAGGTAGATTACTTTTTTATGAGACCTAATTCTATTAACCGTTCGTTTAGAAACTCTCCTGCTGTAATATCCTCGTATTGCTTTGGGTTGTTTTCATCAATGCAGCCTTCTAATACGTTTAGCTTCATGTCGCTAATGGGATGCATAAAAAATGGAATGGAATATCGTGAGGTTCCCCACAACTCTCTCGGCGGATTGACCACGCGGTGAATAGTAGATTTTAATTTGTTGTTTGTATGCCTAGACAGCATATCACCAACATTAATCATTAATTCGTCAGGTTCTGCAATGGCATCAATCCATTCGCCTTTGTGGTTTTGCACTTGAAGACCTCTACCTTGGGCGCCCATAAGCAAGGTGATTAAATTGATATCACCATGCGCTGCAGCCCGAACAGCCTCTTTTGGTTCTTCTTTAATGGGCGGATAGTGGATTGGGCGTAAAATGGAATTTCCGTTGTGGATATATCCATCAAAATAAGTTTCTTCCAAACCTAGATGAAGAGCAAGAGCGCGCAAAACATATTTTGCTGTTTTCTCAAGCATTTTATAGGCTTCTTTTCCAACTTTATTAAAATTTGGTAGTTCTTCAACCATCACATTGTTGGGATATTCGGTCTTTAGCTTGTCGTTATTTTCAACATATTGACCAAAATGCCAAAACTCCTTTAAATCACCTTCTTTTTTGCCTTTAGCGCTTTCCTTTCCGAAGGACACGTAACCACGCTGACCACCGATTCCCGGAATTTCATATTTCTGTTTGGTTTCAACAGGAAGATTGAAAAAATTCTTTACTTCACTGTAGAGGTTGCTTACCAATGTATCATCTAAAAAATGTCCCTTTAAAGCCACAAAACCTATTTCTTCATAGGCTTTACCAATGGCGTCAACAAAGTTTTGTTTTCGTTTGGGGTCTTCTGATAGAAAGTCGTTTAAATTGACACTGGGAATGGAAGTCATAAAGTTTTATTTTTAGATGTAATAACACAAATGTACAAAATCATTGCAGAAATTATGGTAATGCCAGCCCTATAACTTTTACACTCATTTTTGCTTTTTATGGTATATTTGAGAAGCTGAAAATGGTTTTACGAACTTATGGAATACATAATAAATAATCTGGACCAAACACTCTTAATTGAATTGTACAAGAACCTTCTGAAACCTAGAATGATAGAGGAGAAGATGTTGGTTTTATTGCGCCAAGGGAAAATAAGCAAGTGGTTTTCGGGTATTGGGCAAGAAGCTATTTCGGTAGGGATTACCATGGCTTTGGATAAAGAGGAATACATTCTGCCAATGCACAGAAATTTGGGTGTTTTCACAACTAGAAAGATTCCGTTGTACCGTTTGTTTTCACAATGGCAAGGAAAGGCTTCGGGATTTACAAAAGGCAGGGATAGGTCCTTTCATTTCGGTGCGCAACACTATAAAATTGTGGGCATGATTTCGCATTTGGGGCCGCAATTGGGAGTTGCGGATGGCATTGCTTTGGCTTCAAAACTAAAAGACAAGAATTCCGTTACGGCTGTTTTTACAGGTGAAGGAGGCACAAGCGAAGGTGATTTCCATGAGGCTTTAAATATTGCTTCGGTATGGCAATTGCCTGTTTTATTCTGCATTGAAAATAATGGTTATGGCCTTTCAACACCAGCAAGCGAACAATATAATTGCAAGGATTTGGCCGACCGTGGATTGGGCTATGGTATGGAATCGCATATCATTGATGGCAATAATATTCTTGAAGTTTATACTAAAGTCAGTGAAATTGCTAAAAGTGTTCGAGAAAACCCTAGACCAGTATTAATTGAATTTAAAACATTCAGAATGCGCGGACATGAGGAGGCGAGTGGCACCAAATATGTTCCAGATGAATTAATGAATGAATGGGCAAAGAAAGATCCTATTTTAAATTATGAAGTTTTCTTGAAACAAAATGGATTTATAAGTGATGAAGATATTCACGCTTTAAAAGAGTCAATTACCCATGAAATCGAGGAACATTTAAAGGTTACTTTTGAGGAAGAAGATATCATTCCGAATGAAACAGATGAATTAAATGATTTATTTCAAAACTTTAAATATCAAGAAGTTAAACATAATACAGAGACTAAAGAAATCCGGTTTATAGATGCTATTTCCGAAAGCCTAAAACAAAGCATGGAGCTTCATAAAGATTTGGTAATTATGGGGCAAGATATTGCCGAATACGGCGGTGCATTTAAAATTACGGAAGGCTTTCTTGAGCAATTTGGAAAAGACAGAGTTCGGAATACACCCATTTGCGAATCTGGAATTGTTGAAACCGCCATGGGATTGTCCATTGCCGGGATGAAGAGTGTTGTAGAAATGCAGTTTGCGGATTTTGTGAGCTCTGGTTTTAATCCCATTGTAAATTACTTGGCCAAGTCGCATTACCGTTGGGGACAAAACGCTGATGTGGTTATTAGAATGCCCTGTGGCGGCGGCGTTGGCGCTGGTCCTTTTCATTCACAAACCAATGAAGCCTGGTTTACAAAAGCTCCTGGATTGAAGGTGGTTTACCCTGCATTCCCATATGATGCCAAAGGTCTTCTGGCAACAGCTATTAATGACCCTAATCCTGTGCTCTTTTTTGAACATAAAGCGTTATACCGAAGCATTCGCCAAGACGTTCCAGAAGATTATTTCACGCTACCATTTGGCAAGGCTTCAATGATAAAAAAAGGTTCGCAGATTACTGTAATAACTTTTGGAGCAGCGGTTCATTGGGCACTGGAAACTTTGAACAAAAACCCAAATGTTTCAGCAGATTTAATCAATTTAAGAACGCTACAGCCTTTGGACACCGAAACGATTTATGCATCTGTAAAGAAAACGGGGAGGGCCATCATTTTACAAGAAGATTCCCTTTTTGGTGGAATAGCCAGTGATATTTCAGCTTTAATTTTGGAAAATTGTTTTGAATATCTTGATGCACCCGTAAAACGCGTTGCCAGCATGGAAACCCCAATACCTTTTGCCCCTCAATTGGAGCAGCAATACCTTCCCAAAAACAGATTTGAAAACACCTTGTTGGAACTATTAGCCTACTAATTCTTATCTTTAGTGGAATGGAACGATTTGCTTCAAGGATTTTATGGTTTTCTATGGTTGTTTTGATGTTCAATTGTGTTGATGAACAAAAACGGTTTGAAAACCAATATATCTGGGATTCCCAAAATGTAACGGCAACGGCCTACAATTCATTGGCTTATCAAACGGATGCCAATCCAAATATAACGGCATTTGGTGATAGTTTAAAACCAGATTTAAAATGTATTGCTGTTTCAAGGGATTTATACAGAAAAGGCTTAAAACACAATATCCCAGTCAAGATTGAAGGTCTTGAAGGGATATATTTGGTAAAAGACAAAATGAGTGATAAGTGGAATAACCGCATAGATATTTATATGGGGCAAGATGTTAAAGCCGCCAAAAATTGGGGCAGAAGGCGGGTCTGTATTGAATACGGTATTCCCAAAAAGGACTGACCTTATTTTGTTTCCGCTTCTGAAAGAATAAAGGGATAAGCTTTTTTGACTTGATTCATTTCGTCTTCAGATAAATCGTTGGGCAATTTTTTAAGTATCTTCAGGCTGTACGCCTGACGTAATTCATAAAAAGCTTTTGTCAATTCATTTTGCACCGCCACATATTGCTGATAGGTGGTTTGCTGGCCATTTTGTAATGAAATAACAGCCAATTTCGGATTGTCTGATGAGTTACTTGCCCGTTCGCCGTTGCAATAAGTACACGAGCCATCACCGTTATTGTCCAGAAACTGTTTGGTAATTTCGTTTAACTCTTCAATGGCAATTATTTCATTTTCAACCATAATTTCGTCATTATTGTTGATTTCAATGCGCAAAATATTGCGTTCTGGCTTAATGCTATTGCAATCCATTCCCGGAGGGCATTCCTCAGGAAGCATTCTGTTAATGCCTTCATCAGAAGAAATGGTAGCCGTTACCAAAAAGAAAATGAGCAATAAAAATGCAATGTCTGCCATAGACCCTGCATTTACTTCGGGTACTAATTTTGAATGTCTCATGATTAAAGTTTAAATGTTAATAAAAACTTAAATCACAAAAACAATACCATAAGCATAAGATTTCCAGATTAATGCGCGTAGCGTTTTGCACCATTCCAGATGGATTCGTTTGAAGATTTAAAATCTATAATACGCTTACTAGCCAAAAGATGTTCTTGGGTAATGCTATTAAGATGTCTTGATATTTTGATGATCGATTTCATGTGTTGATGTATAAAAAAGTTTTGATTGATGAAAGATTTGGAATAAAGACGCTACTTATCTGTAGCGTCTTTTGCTGTTCCATTCGTGGCTTTTGGTGCCATTAATAGTGTCCGTTAATTGATTGGTGTTTAAAGTTCTCATGTTTTTTTGATTTTGATTTTTAAAAATGATTTGATTGATGAAAGTCTTTGCTACTTATAAGCGAATGCTTATCTGTAACGTCTTTTACTGTTCCATTCGTGGCTTCTAGTGCCGTTCAAAGTTCCTGTTAATTGATTGGTGTTTAAAGTTCTCATAATTTTTGATTTTGACGATTAATGATTAACTGTTGTTTTTTGATTGATTACATATGATAGACGACCGAAAATTAATTTTGTTACAGTACTATGCATTACAAAGTAATGATTTAACAAATTTTAACAGATTTGAGAGTTTTTATGGATAGGGGAGAATATCTATTTGCTTGGAATATTGGCAGTTATATCAATAAATATTAATAATTTCAAAATAAAATCGTTTTAGGAATAGTTATTGCTTAAAATCTTCTTAAATATTTGCCTCTACGTGTTTGTATTGGCAAGAATGAAATATATTTGAAAAAGATTTAAGCCTCAACGCTATAAAGTATCCAAGATTAATGAGACCTATTGTTTTACTTCTTTTTATTAGTATTTTGTCATTCTCAGTTCATGCCCAAGTTGATAGCAGACCTAAATCTGTTATTATCCCTGCCGTTGAAAATGAAAATGATTCTACCGATGCAAGTCCGTTAACACCTTCACAGCCTATTGAAAATAGTACTTATGGGATGAACACTCCAAAGGTTACGCCCAATTTAGAACTGCCAAAAAAACAATTCTCTATGTTTCCTCAGGAAGAATTTGGCAATCCGGGAGAGCTGTACACATCTCAAGTAAAAAAGAACATAGAAGACCTTAAACTTAGTCCAAAAGAAATTGAGGCCATAAATGGGAGCACAACCGACCAATACTTCGGTGATTTTAAAAGCCAGGCCAAATTTGTAAAAGTTGTATATCGCGACCATGGCTATGTTGATGGCGACCTTATACAAGTGCGCATTAATGATGATGTGGTAAAACCCAGGGTGTTTTTAAACGGCGGTTACAGCGGTTTTAAACTTGATTTACAAAAGGGTTTTAATAAAATAGATTTTGTGGCATTAAACCAAGGCGAATCTGGCCCCAATACGGCGGAATTTCAAGTTATTGATGACACTGGACGTGTTATTTCGCATAACCAATGGAACTTGGCAACTGGAGTAAAGGCCACGGTTATTGTTGTAAAGGAGTAATATTTTTACTATTTTTAGTGTAAATATTTATTTATGCTCAAAAACTACCTCTTCATTTTTATTTTTCTTATCTCGTTTTCAGGTTTATCGCAATCGTTTAACATTTATAGCGATTTTTGGCGTCTACAAATTTTGAAAATTGATGGACAAGAGTACCGGGTTAATTATCCAGATGAAAAGAAGACAGATGACAATGGGAATTATATACTTTTAAAATTTTATGAATCCCCGAATCCAAACTTCGATACTTATATTTGTAATGTAAAAGATGGCTTTTTTACTTTAGATGAAGCAAATAACAAACTAACGATTTTATCTACTGGTACAACATTGGAAACATGTAGTAATTTAGGGGATCCTGATTTTGAAGTTTTGTATTTTAGTTTTTTTCAGGATTCCACAGTTTACGATTATACCCTATCTCCACCAAATTTAGACATACCGGGGTATTTTTTAATCACCGCACCAAATGGTAATACGGCTTACTACGGAACTAATTATCTTTCGTCGAACAACTTGACTAAACTAGCTTTTTCAATTTACCCAAACCCCGTAAAAGACAAATTATTTGTTTCTTCGGCCAACAATTTAAATAATTACAATGTTGAAATATTTGATGTTCTTGGGAAACTTAAAATCTCAGAACAGTTAAAATCAAATTCAATAATCGTTGAGCATTTGCCAAAAGGGGTTTATTTTCTTATGATTAGAGATAGATTGGGAAATAGGTCAACCACAAAGTTTGTAAAATAGTTTTTAAGAAACAATCCCGTCTACCAACTTCAATTCTTCATCTGTAAAACTCAAATTGCCTAAAGCTTTTACATTTTCTCTTAACTGGTTGCCAGAACTGGCACCAACCAAAACTGATGCTACTTGTGGTTGTCTTAAAATCCAAGCAATGGCCATTTGCGATAGTTTTTGTCCACGTTGTTGCGCTATGCCGTTCAACTTTTGGATTTTTTTAAGATTATTGGCCACGGTTTCCTTTTCCAAATACGTTAAATTTCTGGCCGCTCTGGATCCTTCAGGAATCCTATCCAAATATTTATCGGTAAGCATACCTTGTGCCAATGGTGAAAAGGCAATGCAGCCCACACCGTTTTCTCCCAAAGTATTTAATAGTCCGTTTTCCACCCAGCGGTCAAACATCGAATATCGTGCTTGGTGCAAAATAAAAGGCACGTTCAAATCTTTAAGTATTTTGGCTGCCTTTTGGGTGTCTTCCGGATTATAGTTTGAAATACCGGCATATAAAGCCTTGCCTTGACGCACGATATCAGCCAAAGCACCCATGGTTTCTTCCAAAGGTGTTTCAGGGTCAGGACGGTGATGGTAAAAAATATCCACATAATCCAACCCCATACGTTTTAAACTTTGGTCTAAACTTGCTATTAAGTATTTACGGGAACCGAAATTACCGTAAGGTCCAGGCCACATATCGTAACCTGCTTTGCTGGCAATAAAAAGTTCATCACGATAAGGTTTAAAATCTTTTTTGAAAATGGTTCCGAAATTTTCCTCAGCCGAACCATATGGAGGACCATAATTGTTGGCTAAATCAAAATGTATGATGCCCAAATCGAAAGCAGTTCTTAAAATATCACGTCCGTTTTGAATGGAATCCACAAAACCGAAATTATGCCATAACCCAATGGAAATGGCGGGCAAAAGCACACCACTTTTTCCTGTTCTGTTGTAGAGCATTGTTTCATATCTATGGGGATTGGCCTGATAATTTTCAACGCCAGACTTATCATTTATTTCCATGGTGCATCAATTTAGTTTCAGCGTAAAAGTAAACATAACTTTTAGAGTAGCCATTGGTTATCCCGAAATCTATTTCTGTTGAAATCGAAAAACCTTCAGGCGAATGATTCTTTGTTAACATCCCCTTAATAATTTTCTAACGAAACATGGCACATAAACCCATTAAAGATGTTATTTTTGCACGTTGCAAAATTTAATGTATGGCGTTTACCAAAGCAGAACTAGAATTAGAAGAGAGGTCGGAAGGCAAAAAATTATACAGTTATCAAAAGGGTGCTATCAATAAAATATTCACGGCTTTTGAGGAATCGCCAGACGACTACCATCTGCTTTATCAGTTACCAACTGGCGGCGGTAAAACCGTAATCTTCTCTGAAATTGTTCGGCAATATTTAAAACACCACCAAAAGAAAGTTTTGGTGATGACACACCGTATTGAGCTATGCAAGCAAACGTCTGGCATGCTCACGGAATTTGGCGTAGTAAACAAAGTGGTAGACAGTAAAGCTGATTTAAGTGATCAAGGCGAATACAGCTGTTTTGTGGCCATGGTGGAAACCTTGAATAACCGATTGAATGACGACAAATTGGATATTTCGGATATCGGTTTGGTGATTATTGATGAGGCGCACTACAATTCCTTTACAAAATTGTTCAAGTTCTTTAGCCAATCCTTTATTTTGGGGGTTACGGCAACACCCTTAAGTTCGAGCATTGAATTGCCTATGACCGATAATTATGATGAGCTTATTGTGGGCGAAAGTATTGAATCGCTTATAGAAAATGGCTTTTTGGCAAGGGCAGAAATGTACACTTACAACGTGGGGTTGACCTCACTTGTGGTTGGGGCCAACGGCGATTACACGGTAAAATCTTCGGAAGATTTATATACCGCCGATGATATGTTATCAAAGCTCATACAAGCTTATGAGGAGCGTTCGCTGGGCAAAAAAACCTTGATTTTCAATAATGGTATTACCACCTCACTTCATGTGTATGACACTTTTAGGAGGGCGGGCTACCCAATTGCACACCTTGATAACACCAATACCAAAAAAGAGCGCGCACTCATATTAAAATGGTTTAAAAAAACACCTGGGGCCATTTTAACTTCAGTTAGTATTTTAACTACTGGTTTTGATGAGCCTTCTGTTGAAAGTATTATTTTGAACCGAGCCACCAAATCATTGACCCTCTATTACCAAATGATTGGTCGTGGATCGCGTATTCTAAAAGAGAAAAAAACGTTTACGGTTGTTGATTTAGGTAACAATTTTCACAGATTTGGTCCATGGGGAGACGATTTGGATTGGCAGCGCATTTTCAAGTCACCAAACTATTATCTAGATTCCATTTTGAGTGATGAAGATTTAGAAAGCAATTTTCGATATGAAATGCCCGATGAATTGCGCGCTGAATTTTCAAAATCCATAGATGTTTATTTTGACATCCAGAAAACCTATGTAGATTCCTTACGCAATGGCGAAACCACCAAAGTTGTTTTAGAGCGTTCCATTGCCCAACATGCCAAAATATGTGTTGAAAATAGTGAAGATGTGTATGATGCCTTGGCATTGGCCAAAAAATTAGGTGATGATATAGATTTCAGGATTCAGCGTTATACCAAATGCATCAGCAAAAGCACCTTCAATTTTGTGGAGTGGCTAAAAGGAGATTATCGAAAAAAACTTAATGCCTATTTACGCTCTAATTTTGATGAAGTTTTTGAGGAAATTAATGGTTATCCTCCAGAAGATTAATACCGCTTAAACATTTCTTGCAATAATCATTTTAACCTTCAAATAAGGCGTATATTTACTCTATTTTTATAAAAATAGTATCATAACTATTTTAAAATCTATGATTATTTATGGCGAATAACCGTAAAACCTTTACCATAATTCTGGCTTTTTTTGCTATTTATGTTATATGGGGTTCAACCTATCTTTTAAACAAAATTGCGGTTACAGAATTGCCTCCATTTATGTTGGCAGGACTTCGTTTTACTCTAGCGGGCATTCTTATTTTTATTATAGCTAAACTTTTAAAAGTTAATATTTCAATCACCAAAGTTCAACTTAGAAACACCACTATCGCTGGTTTTTTGTTTTTAACTTTTGGAAATGGAGTAGTGGTATGGGCACTGAAATTTGTCGATAGTGGGTTTGCTGCCCTTGAAATTTCAGCACAGCCATTGGTAGTATTGATTTTAATGCGCATCATTCAGGGCAAGAAAATATCCCTCATGTCTTACATTGGGGTTGTATTGGGTTTTATTGGCATTTATCTTTTAGTGAGCCAGAAGCAGCTTATTAGTCAGGAAGGGCAAATTACGGGTATCATTATGATTTTTGTTTGTATGATAAGTTGGGGCTACGGTAGCCTATTTGTGGGTAAAGCAAATTTGCCTTCAAACTTTTTTGTAAACACGGGCTATCAAATGCTCATGGGCGGAATTATGCTCACTATAGCAAGTTTTTGTTTTGGAGAAGCGTGGACTATGCCAACAGCATGGAGCAGTAAAGTTCTCTGGTCTATGTTGGCTTTAATATTATTTGGAAGTATTTTAGCGTTTACGGCTTTTAATTACCTTTTAAAAGAAGTTTCCCCTGAAAAAGTGGCGACCAGTACCTATGTAAACCCTATTATTGCCTTAATTTTGGGCTGGTATGTTTTGAATGAAACCATTACTATGCAATCCATTATCGCTGCAATAGTATTGCTTACAGGAGTTTATTTTATTAATACCAATCGAGTAATAAAACCAAGAGGTATTGGACGCTAAAAAGGCCATAAAATATATGCTGATCAGTACCATGGCCTTTGCTTGTATGAATGCCACGGTAAAACATTTAAGTGAAGTCAACTCCTACCAAATTGTATTTTTTAGGTCATTAAGTTCGTTGTTTTTTACGTTTGGGTTTTTAATAAAGAACAAGATTCCTATTATTGGAAAAAAGAACAAACTGCTCATATTGCGCTCCATAACAGGGGCAACCTCTATGCTTTTGTTTTTTATGTCGGTTAAATACTTATCGGTCGGTACCGCAGTTTCTTTGCGCTACATCGCCCCAATCTTTGCAGCCATATTTGCGGTTTTTCTACTAAAAGAAAGGGTTCGTGCTTGGCAATGGGTATTTTTCATCATTTCATTTTTGGGCGTTTTGGTGTTGAAGGGCTTGGATACCGAACTGAATTCATACGGACTTATGTTGGTATTGATGGCGTCGGTACTAAGTGGTTTGGTTTATGTAATCATAAATAAAATAGGGAAAAGCGAGCACCCTGTGGTTATTGTCAATTATTTTATGCTTACAGCTACTATTTTGGGTGGTGTACTATCGATTGGCAACTGGGTAACACCAAAAGGAACGGAGTGGGTTTTTCTTTTTAGTCTTGGGGTTTTTGGCTATTACGGACAAATATTTATGACCAAAGCATTTCAAACGGCTTCAACAAATATTGTGGCACCCATAAAATATGTTGAAGTTATTTTCACCACGACTTTGGGCATGACTTTGTTTAATGAAATCTATACCTTTTGGACCATTTTAGGTATTGCACTCATTATAAGTGGTATGGTTTTAAATGTTTGGTACAAATCAAAGGTAAAAGGGTAGTGGAAACCATATTTCGCTTTGCATTATAATTTGTATTTTTGCTCGATTTTTATTCAAACCAACTAATAGTATATGGGATTTTCAGCACGTGTTAATAGTTTTAGAAGACGGGTGATGCACAACATTACCAAAGGTGTTGGTGGTTCCTATAAATTGCCCAAAAAAGGTTCGATGAAGGTTGAAGACATTAAAAAAGTCTTGATTATTAGGCCAAACCATAGGCTTGGCAATCAGTTACTTTTAACCCCAATAATTCAAGAGGTTATTGAAACCTTCCCGAATTGTGAAATCGATTTGTTTGTAAAAGGTGGTGTGGCGCATCCCGTTTTTCAAAATTACAAGCACGTCAAAAAAATTATAAAACTCCCCAAAAAGCCATTCAACAATCTGCTAAAATATATAGCCACTTGGTTCAAGATTAAAGGGAAACGTTATGATTTGGTGATTAATGGCGATAAAGATTCTTCTTCCGGAAGGCTATTGACCGCTTTGTCACGAGGAAAAATAAAAGTTTTTGGAGATGTTAATGATTCAATTACCGAAAAATACGGTGACTACAAACACATTTCAAAATATCCCATTTATAATCTGCGGTTCGTTTTAGATCAGATAGGGCTTCAAAAAAATAAAACCCCCCTACCGGTTTTAAATATTAAGTTGAGCGAGGAAGAAATCGCCCAAGGAAAGGCCATTTTAGATGATATCATAAAAAACGACAAAAAAACCATTTGCATTTATACCAATGCCACGGGGCATAAATGTTATTCTGAAACATGGTGGGACACATTTTATAATCGACTGCTAAAAGAATATCCCAACTATAACATCATTGAAATGTTGCCCATTGAAAACATTTCTAAAATAAACTTTAAGGCTCCACATTTTTATAGCAAAGACATTCGGGAAATGGGGGCCATCATAAAAAACACCTCTATTTTTATTTCTGCAGATAATGGTGTGATGCATCTGGCAAGTGCTTCGCTAACGCCCACAGTTGGTTTCTTTTCTTTCACAAATCCAGAAATTTATGGCCCATATGGCAACGGAAGTTTACCACTTCATACAGAAAATACCGAAATAGGCGACTGGATTAAAGCCATAGATGGCATTCTTAAATAGTATTTATTTACGTACCAATTATTTTGAAAAATCTTTAAAAAGTGTTAAGTTAACTCAACTTTTAAACACAACCACAAAAGTATTTTCAAAATGAAGAATTTAATGATTATGGCAGTCATCATACTGTCTATTTTAGTTTCATGCAAGGACAAGAAAAAATCTGAAGAAACTCCTGAAATGGCTACTCCAACGGTAGCGTTGGAAACCGAAGAAGTCACCTATAGCACGGATTCTGTACAAATGAAGGGCTACATTGCCTTCGATAAAAACAAAACGGACAAGCGTCCCGGCATTATTGTTATTCACGAATGGTGGGGCCACAATGATTACGTGCGTGAGCGTGCAGATATGTTGGCTGAATTGGGCTATACGGCTTTTGCCATTGATATGTATGGCGACGGTAAAGTTGCTGAGCATCCAGGTGATGCCGGTAAGTTTTCAGGTGTAGTAAGAAATAATGTACCGTTGGCCACCGCAAGATTTGATGCCGCTTTAAACATTTTGAAAAACCATCCGTCTGTAAACCCTAATGATATTGCCGCCATTGGCTATTGCTTTGGGGGTAGTATGGCTTTGACCATTGCTAATACTGGTGAAGATTTAGATGCCGTTGCCGCTTTTCATAGTGGTGTGGGGCTACCCGTTATGCCCAATGATAAGCTGAAAGCAAAAGTTTTGGTGGTTAATGGTGGTGCCGACCCATTTATTCCCCAAGAATCTGTTACAGCTTTCAAAAAAGCTATGGATAGTATTAATGCCGACTACACCTATATTGAAATTCCCGATGCAAAACACGCCTTTACAAGTAAGGGAGCCAGTGCTTTGGGCGAAAAATTTAGTTTGCCTTTGGAATACAATGCTGAAGCCGATGCCAAATCATGGCAAGCTTTACAAGACTTACTAAACGAAACATTTAACCAGTAAAATATTAAACATGAAATTCACTAGAAAAGCAAACGCTAACTGGAAAGGTAGCGGAAAAGAAGGAAAAGGAACTTTAACCACAGGCAGTAAGGTGCTTGAAAACACACAATATTCCTTTCATACCAGATTTGAAAACGGAGAAAAGGGTACCAATCCCGAAGAATTGGTTGGGGCAGCCCATTCGGGTTGCTTTGCTATGCAACTAAGTTTTTTATTGGGCGAAGAAGGTTTTACGCCCAATAGCCTAAATGTGGATGCCACCGTTACTTTTGAAGATGGCAATGTAACCAACATCTTATTGGATTTAACCGGAAATGTACCAAAAATAGACTTAGATAAGTTTAAGGAAATTGCAACCAACGCTAAGAATGTTTGCCCAATATCAAAGCTTTTGAAAGCAAATATTGAGTTAAAAGTTAGTTTGGCTTAAGTTATTACATAAACAGGTTTTTATAAAAGGCATTGAGCATAAAAAATGTTCAATGCCTTATTTCCACCAAACAACAAAAAATTTCTGAATATTTCCATTGGGGAATTTAATCCAACACAGTGTAGAAACTTTGTTTTTCATCAAGTCCTCTATTTTTTCATAGAAAAGGGCAAAGGAAAGCCAATCCACTTGGATTTTCACTTCCATAAGCCAATTGACTTTACTTGGAATATAAAATTTGCAATTTTCAAATTGTCTCAATTCCGAAAAATGCACATAAAACCCTTTTAAACAATTCTTGTTTAGCAACGATAACTTTGGGGTTTCGCTTTTATAAGGCAAAAACAACTGCGCCTTAAAATAAACCCGTTGCTGAATTTGCGATGCGTTCAGATTCAAATCATCCAAAATAAATTTGGTTGAGGCATTATACAGTAATGGCAACTGCTTATCGCCTAATTTATACAGTTTTTTAATTAGGGTGTCGTTTCGGTTTGGGCCAATCCAATGGTCTATTTCAGTATTTCCAACACGGTTATCGTACAAATAAAACTTAAAAACAATCTCTAAGTGAATAGGGGAGTCCTGCCATTTTAAAATACAATCGAGCTCCCCTAAAGTTAATCTTCCCTGCTGAATTTGGACGTTTTCACAACAAATAGAGACATCCTTATGCTGTTTTAATTCGGCGCTTACAAAACGTTCCACTCGTTTTCCCAAGCGTAAATTAGTATCCAATGGTTCGTCAAAAACAAAATCATCCATTTTTGGAAGTTCCAATTGTTTTAAACCCATCACATCATGGTTTTTCCAAAGAAAAGGCGTTTTCAAAAAACCCTGAAACTGCAATTGTATATGTTTTGATTTAGCTTCCATACTAAACGAAAATACATCAATTTCTTAAAAAATGGATTTAACGTTAGGACTTAAAAAATGGTTAAATCCAATTCAGAATTGTTAGATATTTCGTAATTTATGCTAGTATAATTTTGGCATGATGAAAAAGAAAATCCTTGTATACACTGGTATAATTTTAATATTTTGGGCATGTGGCAGTTCAAAAAACCAGCCCACGGAAGCCCAATTGCAAGCTTTAAATGAATTAATGGATAGTAGGCAATTTACGATTGAATCCGATTGGGCCTATCCACAGGCCACAAGAGCCATGCAACAGATTGCTAATTCGGGCTTATTAATGCCGGGCAATACCGCTGGCAATATAAGTTTGGTTGGTAATACCAATTTTTTAAAAATTAAAGGCGATAGCATTTTTTCTTATTTGCCCTATTTTGGTGAGCGCCAAATGCAAGTAGATTATGGAGGAAGGGACAACGCTATTGAGTTTAAGGGCCTTATGGAAGATTTAACCATTGAAAAGACCAAAAACAATGGATATAAATTTGTTTTTAATGCAAAAAGCGGTCGCGAAAATTTCAGGGTTTACCTTACCATTACTCCGGGTTTAAAAAGTGATTTGTTGTTGAACAGTGGTTCACGATTTCCTATTGGTTATTCGGGAAATGCGAAGAACACAGAGTAATAATCTAAATCATTTCCAAATCCACCAATTAGCTGCTTACTGCGTTTGGCTTTTCAATAATCCAAACCATAACTTTATGAAACCATTTATTCCTTTTTTGTTACTGCTTTTCTCCGTATTAGGTGGTACAAATTCCCAGGCACAGACCAATGCCTCTCCAAGTGAATTGAAAACTTTTTTCAACAATAACCAAATTCTTTTAACATATAGGGAAGGAGAGGTGCTATATGGCACCTACTATTTCATCACGATACATTATTGCCCCAATGGTTATTACGGGCTTTATGGAAATTCGGTAAAACGCACCGTTATGGGTAACGAGCAAAAGAATAACTGGCAGGAATTTGGCACTTGGGAAATCACCAACCAACAAGGTTTAAACGGTATTCTTTATAAGGCACAAAATGGCGGAAAAAGTTTTTATCCCATGTATAAATTGGCCAATGGTGACTTTTACGTAAGTGAGGGCATCACCATTGTGAAGCAAGGTTTGGCCATTTGTCAGTAGATATATTGTTGATTAGCGTGCAGTTTATCTATTCATCGTAAAAAATTAGGGTTCAAACGATTTTTTTAAACAGAAACGACTTAGTTATTTAGTTTTGAAGGAATTAAAATCGTAACGCCCCATGAAACAGTTTTTGACCCTTTTAGTTTTAGTTATTTTTTTGAGTGATTTTCATACGTTAAGTGCTCAAGAAACTGCTAGTTCACAAGAAGAAATTCCTTCTAATTATAAAAAGCGAAATCCTATTTATGATTATTCTGAAAAGCATTTAAATAATGTAGATACCATTCCGGATTTTGCTTCACGAACCACCAAATTAAAGATTACGGGTACCATTTATGAAAGTGATGGGGTTACACCCGCTCAAAATGTGTTGTTGTTCATTCACCAAGCTGATGAAGACGGTAATTTTGAACTAAAACGCGAAAACAAAAAACGCTACGTGCACCACCGTGGTTGGATACGTACCGATGCCGATGGTAAATATACCTTTTATACCTTCGTGCCAGGGTCATACATTTATGGTAATGAATTAAGACAAATACTGCCCGTTTTAAAAGAGCCGGGCAAACCAGAATACGCCATTGAAAGCTTTGTTTTTGATGACGACCCACAACTAAAGGATTCTTGTAGAGAAAGGATAGAAGCAACAAACCCGAACCGCATCCTTAAATTGGATAAAAAAGAAGGTTTGTTTGTGGCCAAAAGAGACATCATCCTTGGAAAAGAAATAGCTGCCGAATACTAGTTAATTAATACTTGATCTTAAAACGCCAAAGTTCACATGGGATTTTGGCGTTTTTTATTCTCCATATATTTATTTGTTCCATGAAAATTTATAAACACAATCTGTTTTATAATGTTCTGCGTTATGTAACTTGAGCTTTGGATAAAAGCGAAAGTCCTATCTTCGTTTTCTTTAAAAAAATTTTATTCCAAAAGTTTCTTTATAATGTTAATGAAACACTCTTTACACGAAGCGACAGTAGGAGAGTAGTGTAATGTGTGTGGAATGGGAATACTTTAATTTAAAGTAAAATGTGTAGACAATTTCTTTCTAAAATATTACTTTTACTTTTTAAGACACCATTTTCACTATAAACCTATTATATAAATTGGGTGATTTAAATTCTTTCATTAGCTTTTTTAACAAAAACACAATTAATAAAATCGGTGAATACTTTTCTGTATTTATAGATTTATATATAAAACCTTTAAAATCATGGAAAAGAATTATTAGCCAACGAAAAACTTCATTGGAATACTTCATAATATATATTCTATTCTATAGTGCCATAGTATACTTAATTAGTTGGGATTTAGAGCAAGCTATTACTAAAGTATTTTTAACTTTAATTCTTACTTTGATTCCCTTTTTATTATTATTAATTCCATTTCTTGTTTTTACAAAATTGGCAAAAAAGAGAATTAAAGCCAATAGGCTTTATCGACTACTTGTTGTGTTTGAAATTCAATTATTACCTCTAATACATTTCCCAAATTTAGTAGCTAATTGGGGAGATGTAGAATTACCATATTTGATATCATCTAATTTTCTTGCATTACAGGGCTTGCTTTGTATGTTTGTACTACCATTAATTATAAAAATTAATGTTTGGAAAAAATTATGTTGGATTATGTGCAATTATATATTAGTTGCAATTTTTGGATATACGATGTATAAAATACATAATACGCCTAATGATTTATCAACTATTTTAGAGAAAGCTGACTATTATACACCAAAAGATGAGTTTGGAAAAATATGGTCTAATTATAAAAAAACAGATTGGTATTTAGATAAAGATATGTTCTATGTTTTTGTTAAGAAAAAAGATAGTGGACTAGTTAAAATCAATAAAGTACAATTTTCCACAACATATACTTCTGAATTTATTCTACAAACATTAGAAAACAAATTGAACAAATTACCTCTTGGATATATTAAAAGTATCAGACCTGATATCTTTTATAATGATAATCCTTTTGAAATATATAATAAAGTAACTAGTTATCTAGAGTCTATCAATTCTTCTCACTTGTTTGAACCAATTGGAGAAAAAGAATTAAATCAATTAGACTCGCTCCAGACCGAATTTAATAAAATATTTTATCACGATATAAAGTTCATGGATTCGCTCCAGAATTATGCTAAATATAAATCAAATCGAGAATATGCAAGTTATGTATCTAATTACATAAGTCAATTTGATAGTATAGTAACAGAGGAAAAACAACTGAAAAAATTAATTGAGACAACTACACCATATTATAAATTAAAGATTGATAGCTCACAGTATATTTTAGCTTATAATATTGATAAAGAATTAATAAAATATCCACGTAAAGGAATAGAAGATAGTAACATTAAACTATATAAGAGGTATAACGAGGATTATTATATAATTGCCAATATTATTTTTTATCCTCTTAATAAATTAATCAATTATTTAAATCCTAGTCCATATTATTTGGATGAATTTAAACATATAAACGAGAGAAAGGAAAACACAGGTGAACCAATAAAGTTTGAAATGGAACTTTATAGTAGATAACTGAAAATATGGTATTGGCAAGTGTGCGAATGATGCAGAAAGTTAAAGAACCAGAAATTGCTTCTACATAATTATTTGACGATATAAGCCTAAAGGCGTTATATTTTTTATTATGCTCAAATAGCAAAGCTATACGCCATTTGCTATAATAAACATTTGTACTATAATCTACATTATGTAAAATAGTAATTTTAATTCTAAGCAATCACCCCTCTTTCCATAAAAAAGTATTTAAACTATAAAATCTAAGTATAGGAATATATAATCCGCCTTCGCATTTGTTTCGGCGGACAAGAAAAAATCAAATTAAGCGCAGCTAAACATCTTGGGTATGTTTAATTTAGTTTTGGTAAACTGCGCCTAATTGACTTTGGTTGGCCATAATTTTTATTTACAGCCAGTGTGAAAAGAAATCCATCATTTCTTCCTTAAGGTCGTAATGCAACTTTATATATTGGCGCATATCGTCCTTTAAAGGTTTTTGTTTACGCAATAGGCTACCATCAACAGACTCGTTTAAATCTACAGCATGCAAATTTTTCATTTTGTTTTTGCAGCGGTGCATCAATTTAGAAATTTCGTTGCGTTCAATTTCAATACGGTTTTGAAACTGCTCAATTTTTAAACGTGCTTCCATATCGAACTCACGTGCGGCAATTTCCTCCAGTTTTTCCTCAAAAGTGTCCATTTCATTAAAATGAAAACGCAATTCTCTTTTCCAAGTTTCTAAATTGAACTTTAGATCGCTTAAATATGATACTGTTTTGTACATGTTACTAAAATTTATATTATACTTCCATTTCTTCTAAATCTGATTGTTTTACCAAATCGGCCTGTATGTTTGATGGCACGGGTTCGTAAGACGAAAATACCGAACTAAACGTGGCCCTGCCCTGCGTTAACGAGCGCAATGCGGTGCTATAGCCATACAATTCGGCCGCTGGGCACATACAATTCAATATTTGGTACTGCCCCTCGCTGGATATACCTTGTATGATGGCGCGCCTGCTCTGTAAATCGGTCATCACATTGCCCACCATATCCTCAGGTACTTTTACTGAAAGCTTGTTGGTAGGTTCCAACAGCTTAGGATTTGAGTTTAAGAAAGCTTCCTTAAAGGCGTGTGCGCCAGCTATTTTAAAGGATATATCGTTGGAATCTACGGTGTGCATTTTACCGTCGTATACCATCACGCGTACATCGCGGATATAGGAATTGGTCAATGGCCCAGATTCCATCACTTCCAAAACGCCTTTCATCACCGATGGCAAAAAGCGTAAATCTATGGCGCCACCAACAATACAGTTGTAAAACACCAAAGTACCGCCCCATGGTAAGGCTACCACTTCTTTCCCCCTAATATTAAAGCCTTCGGGTTCTTCAATGCCCTCGTACCAAGGCTCTATTTTTAAATGCACCTGTGCAAATTGCCCAGAGCCACCAGATTGTTTTTTGTGCCTGTAATTGGCTGTGGACGAACGCTGAACCGTTTCGCGGTACGCAATTTTTGGTTTTTTAAACTCGGCATCAAGGCCATAAATGTTTTTGAGCATCCATTTTACAGTAGCCAAATGCAACTCCCCTTGGCAACCCAACAATAATTGTTTGGTTTCCTTTGAAAAATTAATGACCACCGTTGGGTCTTGACTATGGATTTTCTTTAAGGCCTCGCTAAGCTTTTCTTCCTCATTTTTATTGGTAGCCAACACCACTTTGGTAATCCTTGATTCTGGATAACGGATGGGTTTCATGGTCACGCCAAAGCCTTTTTCGGCCAAGGTATCGCCCGTTTCGGTGTACTTTAATTTTAGGGTAGCCCCAATATCACCAACGGTCAACTGACTGACGCTGTTTCGGTCCTTACCGTCCATAATGAACAATTGGTTGATGGTTTCCGTTTCCCCGTTATTGGAATTGACGAATTTGTCGTTAACCTTAACTGTTCCAGAATTCACCTTAAAGAAAGTGACCTGCCCAACGTTCGGCTGATGGAAAGTTTTAAACACGAACAAGGACGTTGGTGCCTCTTTTTTGTGTTCCACAGGTGTGCCTTCAATACTTTGCTCGGGTTTTAAATCTACCGTTGAAGGCGCTACATTATCTATAAAGCCCATCAAGCGGCCAGTGCCCATATCGTTAAGTGCGGAAACACAAAAGACAGGAAATAAATCGTGATTTAACATTCCTGCCTTTATGCCTTGTCGCATCTCATCTTCGTTCAATGTGCCTTTGTCAAAAAATAGCTCTAAGAGTTCTTCGTCGTTTTCGGCTGCTTTCTCTACAAGCTCATTGTGAAGTTGGTCCGCTTTTTCTTTTTCAGAATCTGGGATGGCCAACTTTTCAGGCTTTCCTCCATCTGGACCAAATTTGTAGAGTTTCATTTTAAGGACATCGACAATACCTTGGGCGCCATCAATTTTTATAGGGTATTGAACTTTCACCACATTATTGCCCACCAATTTTTTTAGACTGTTGAAGCTTTGTTCAAAATCTGCAGCCTCATGATCAATTTGGTTCACCACAAACAACATGGGTTTATGGTATTTATCGATATAGCTCCAAATGATTTCAGTACCAATTTCACAACCTTGTTTGGCATTAATAACATTAACCACGGTGTCTGAAACCCTAATGGATGAAATAATTTCACCAATATAGTCGTCCAGTCCTGGTGTGTCAATGATATTGATTTTGTAATTACGCCATTCGGTGTGCAATGGTGTCGCAAAAACGGAAGTACCTCGCTCCTGTTCTATGTCATGGTAATCGGAAACAGTATTTTTTTCCTCGATGGTTCCCCTTCTGTTAATTAGCCCAGCCTCAAAGAGCATGGTTTCAGATAGTGTTGTTTTCCCGCTGCCATGGGCACCTACAAAAACAACATTTTTGATGTGTTTTTCGTCGTATATTTTCATATGTTTTAAATTTCACCAACCACTGATAATAAACGTTTTAATTATATCGGTTGGTATTGTCCTTTATATGTTAAATGCCCATTATGGGCTTCAATGGTTGTTTGCAACATTAAAAAGATATTGCGGTGTGCGACGGAATTCAACTGGGGAAGTATATTTCGTCTTATTTAGTCATTAAATTTAATCACAAAAAACAGGGCATAACATGACTTATGTCAGCATTTAAAGAAAGCTTTTAAATCATTCCCTCAATTTACTAAATAGATGTTAAAAAACCGCAAAAATTCGTGAATAACTTATGGATGTGTTATTTTCGCATTTCCCAAAAAATAGACCCCAACCTATGAAACCTAGAGAAAAATCCAAAACATCCAAGTCCAGACTGCAATTGCTACACCAATATTACAGCTATACGGGCTTTTATACCTTTGTTTGGCAAGCGGTTAAAAAGGCACTGCCTTACATCATTGGAATCATTGCCGTAATCTATATATTGAATCACTTCTTTGATATCAATGCAGCTTTAGTTCACCTTACGGAAGTATTGCCCGCTTACGGTGTGTTGACTTTCTTTTTTGTTTCAGAAACACTTTTGGGGCTTGTACCACCAGAAATTTTTATTGCCTGGGCAGGTAAAATGTATGCGCCGTGGTTGTATTTAACCGTGTTGGCCATTCTGTCTTATAGCGGCGGACTTTTAGCCTATTGGATGGGTCGCAGTATTACAAAAACACCTACGGTTCACAACTATTTGGAGGTGAAAATGGAAAAACAGCTTAAAAACTCCAGAAAATGGGGTGGTTTTCTTATTGTAGTTGGCGCCCTATTACCTCTACCCTTTTCCATTTCTTGCATTGCCGCCGGTATTATTGAGTTTCCATTTAAAAATGTGATGCTCTATGGGTCTTTGCGATTACTGCGCTTTTTGATTTACGGTTTGGTGATATTCCACGTCTTTTAAAAAAAACTTAAATCATACGGCTATTTGGGCTTTGTGTTCTACTTTTGCACACAAATTTGACTGCATGTTTTCTTTTAAAAATATATTTCGCCTAGTAGCCCTTTTGGAAGGTGTATCTTATCTGCTTTTACTGTTTATAGCTACGCCCGTTAAGTATTACGGTAATGACCCGCAATACGTAAAATTGTTGGGTATGCCGCACGGCCTTTTGTTTATTGCTTATGTTGCTATGGCGTCTATGCTTAAAAAAGACCTTAACTGGAACCAGCGTACGTTTATTGTGGTGCTTTTGGCTTCTGTTATTCCGTTTGGAACCTTTTATGTGGATAAAAAATTCTTGAATTCTAAAAAATAATATGGAAATGGATACATCTAAGATCTATGATTATTTGCTTTCCTTGGGCCTTTCTGAAAATATGGCGCAATATCTTAAGACGGCTATACTTTTGGTCGGTCTGTTATTAATTATTTTCATAATTGATTTTATTATAAGACGCATACTGATTGTTGCCTTTACACAGTTTGCACAACGTTCTAAAACCAATTTTGATGATATTTTGGTGGCCAATAAAACCCCGCGAAATGTGGCACACATCATTCCGTTTTTAATTGCTCTGGAATTTGTGCCCAATGTGTTTTCCGATTTCCCAGATTTTGAAAATTTTGTGGAAAAAAGCCTTCAGGTTTTTGCCATTTTACTCACGTTATGGATTGTTAGAAGCATTTTGCATTCCTTAAAGGATTATTTAAAAACCCTTACCCGCTTTAAGGATAAACCGATTGCCAGTTATATTCAAGTCTTCATGATTTTTGCTTGGCTGGGCGGTATCATGTCGGCGATAGCCATTATTACCAATATCCCGTTTTTACAGTTCTTAACAGGAATGGGTGCGATTTCGGCGGTTATTATTTTGGTGTTCCGCGATACCATTTTAGGTTTTGTAGCCAGTATTCAGGTTTCCATTAATGATATGGTGCGCATTGGCGATTGGATAACTTTTGAAAAATATGGCGCCGATGGTGATGTTATTGAAATAACCTTGGCGACGGTTAAAGTGCAGAATTTTGATAAAACCATAACGACCATACCAACCTATGCGTTGATTTCCGATTCTTTTAAAAATTGGCGAGGCATGACCAATTCAGACGGAAGGAGAATAAAACGTGCGCTCTATATCAAACAGAATGGCGTAAAATATTTAACAGATGCCGATGTAGAAAAACTAAAGGATGTCCAATTGATTACTTCCTATTTGGAAACTCGTCAAGCGGATATTAAATCATTCAATACCTCGCACGACATTAATAAGGAGTTACTTCTAAACGGAAGAAACCTTACCAATTTGGGTGTTTTTAGAAAATACATAGATTCTTATTTAAAACAACACTCAGCCATCAATAAAGACATGATGATAATGGCACGACAACTGGCGCCAACAACCCAAGGTATTCCCATGGAAATTTATGCCTTTAGCAGTGATAAACGCTGGGAAAACTACGAATATATCATGTCGGACGTATTCGACCATCTCATAGCAGCACTCCCCTACTTCGATCTGGAAATTTTTGAACTTCCTAGTAATTCTGTTTTTAAAAATTCCTAATTATTCTAAAATAAGCCTTGATGTTTGTTTATCGTTGATTTGAATGAGGTATATTCCGGATTTCAGGTCTTTAAGATTTAGTTCTGCCGTTTTTATTCCTGTATAATTATTGTCGAAAAGTTTTTTGCCAAGAATGGAATATATTTTCACATTATTAAGCGTTTGACCCGAAATCGTTAATTTTCGAGATGATTTTAACGGATTTGGATATACCCTAAACTCATGGCTTTGTTTGTTATTTTGAACCGAAAGCGGTGTGCCTAAATTTTCAGATAGTGCGATTACCAAACTGGTTCCTGTATTGAAATTGACTGTTGCGCCCGCGGCATCAATTTGGTTGGCGTTGTTTGAAACAGGGTCATTAAGCAATAAAATAGACATGAATAGGTATTTGTAATCTGGCGTGAACGTAATACCCGTTGGCTCCGAACCGTTTGGTACAATACCGAAAATTTCAACATCAGGACTGGCTTGCGTGTGTCCATTTTTAACTACCCAAATATAGCTGTTACCGCCATCTTGCAAGACCCAAAGGTTGCCTTGGCCATCAAAAGCCAAGTTGTCATTCCCATTACCCCAAGGCACTGAAGTTGTTGAGCTGCCGTCATTAATATCGTAACTCATATTGCCAACATAGGTTTCCATGGTTACTGTAGAAGCTGATGCTTCCAGAGGGTCAGAGTCTGAAAAGCGGTAAACTTGTCCTTCATTTTTGACTGCAAAATAAACCATGCCATCCGGGCCGATTTCAACATCTTCAATTCCATTAAAAACGGTTCCTCCGGCTGCAGCACTTAAATCAATCGTGGTGTTTCGTTCGGTAATGGAACTATTTGCAATTTGCACCCAAGCTCCAGCGCCATTTTTAGAGCCTGAGAACACGTATAAATTTCCGGCGCTTAAATCTTGCGCGTTTGTTGCCACAAACTTGTATAAATACCCAGGATTGGAATCCGCTCCTTGATAAACCGTCCGTTCATTGCTATGAATGGTTACATTTTCATGAGCCATATTGCCCATGGCCCAATGTTTGCCAATTACCGTTTTTGTCGCTGGATTAATTTCAACATTCCAGCCCACATCGTTATAACCGTCAAAATTAAAATCAATGAGCCCGATAAGCGCATTATAGGCGAATTCTTCGCAAGATATGACCGTCCCCCATGGCGTAACCGTACCGGAGCAGTTGGCTGCTGTGTTCCCTACCGCAGCGAAATTTAGCGTTTGGGAAGCCGTTGTTTCCCAAAGGTTTGAAGTTCCATTTAAGTTTATATCAAGAACAGTAACTCCTCCTCCTCCAGTACCACCAATGGCTACCGGAGCGTCTTCCGAGTTAATGCTTAAATACCCATTAGTGCTACTTGAAGCGATGGGCACATATCCTGTAAAATCAGGCTTTGGCAGCATATTTCCTCCTGCTGACAAAGGGTCGCCAACTTTTATAATACGTTGAAAAGAATGACTTGAAGGAATGATGAATTGCCCTGTTTGGGTGGTCGGTGTTACTGATGTAAAATCAGCCATGTTTTGAGCGTAAATACTTTGAAATCCCAGAAATAAGATGACAAAAGAGAAGCGTAAAAGTGTTGTCATAATCTTTAAGTTTAAGGTTACCAGTAAGTTACAAAAAACAATGGTTTATCGCAATAATTGTTAATAAAAAGCCCTGTGACGTTAAATTCCACAGGGCTAGATTTTTTGATATGTATTTTTATGACTAAATGTTAGCAGCCAACCAATCGCCTACTTCTTTAGTGCCGTAAGCTTTTCCGCCATTGGCTAAATCTTCTGTCACGACGCCTTCAGCTAAAGCTTTGTTAACAGCATCCCTAATCGCTTTTCCTTCTTCTGGTAAGTTGAAAGCAGTCTCGAACATCATAGCTGCCGATAAGATTGTCGCCATAGGATTGGCAATGTTCAAACCTGTTGCTTGTGGATAAGAACCATGAATAGGCTCAAACAAGGCGATATCGGCACCCATTGAAGCAGAAGGCATCAAGCCCATAGAACCTGAAATCACTGAAGCTTCATCCGTTAAAATATCTCCAAAAAGGTTTTCGGTAATTAATACGTCATAGCTATTTGGCCATTGTACCAAGCGCATGGCCACTGCATCAACAAATTCATAGCTTACTTCAACTTCTGGATAATCTTTTTCCATAGCTTGAACTGTTTCACGCCATAAACGTGAAGTTTCCAATACATTGGCTTTATCAACGCAACATAATTTTTTACGACGGGTCATAGCCAATTCAAAACCTTTCTTGGCCAATCGCTTTACTTCTTCACGGGTGTAAACACAATTGTCGTAAGCTGTTTCGCCTTCATCTCTTCTACCCTTTTCACCAAAGTAAATACCGCCGGTCAATTCACGTAAAAACACCAAATCCGTACCCTCGATACGTTCTTTTTTTAATGGTGATTTATCTAACAACGAGGGAAATGTAAACGTAGGACGCACATTAGCAAATAGTCCCAATTTTTTACGCATTTTCAATAAGCCTTGCTCTGGTCTAACCGGTGCAGAAGGGTCGTTATCAAATTTTGGATGCCCAATAGCGCCAAACAATACCGCATCTGCAGAGGTACACACAGCATGAGTTTCATCAGGATAAGGTTCCCCAACGGCATCAATGGCTGCGGCACCTGTTAAGGCAGGTTTCCAAGTTATTTCATGGCCAAATTTCTTGGCAACGGCGTCACTAACTTTTACGGCTTGGTCTATTACTTCAGGTCCTATACCGTCTCCGGCTAAAAGGGCTATATTAAATTTCATTGTTGATTTATTTTTTATTTAGTTTTATTTCTCAGTATTTTTCTCAAGCTTCTAACTTATCACAATGTTAAGCATTTTTTCAGTTGCTTTTATGGCCGAAACGGTTTGATCGGAATCCAAACCACGTGTTTTAAATTCCTTTTCAGGTGTTCTCCAAGTGATGATGGTCTCACACAATGCATCCGAACGACTTCCCGGAGGGATTCTAACAGCATAATCAACCAAATCTGGCAGTATGCCCAGTTTTTGCTTTTTGAAAACATTTCTAATTGCCGTCATGAAGGCATCAAATTGTCCATCACCTTGCGAGTTTTCTTCAAAGGTATTATTTTCAATCGTAATTGAAACTGTTGTTGAAGGTCTTAATCCCTTTGAATGTGTTAACACATATGAATTCACCTTTACCTTTTCCACATAGTTGTAATCCAATACATCCGAGATGATATAAGGTAAATCCTCTTTGGTGACTACCTGTTTTTTATCGCCCAATTCGATGATGCGTTGGGTGACTTTCTTCAAATCCTCGTCATTGAGCTGAAGCCCAAGTTCTTGTAAATTCTTTTGGATATTGGCCTTGCCAGAGGCTTTTCCCAAGGCATATTTTCTGGTTCTTCCAAAACGCTCTGGCATCAAATCACTGAAATAGAGATTCTTTTTGTTGTCGCCATCTGCATGGATTCCAGCAGTTTGCGTAAACACGTTAGCTCCAATGATCGGTTTGTTTGCAGGAATCATAACCCCTGAAAAGTTCTCAACCAATTTGCTTACCGTATATAAAACTTTTTCATTCACGCCTATTTCAACGCTTGGCAAATAATCATTGATTACGGCGATAGTACTTGCCATAGGCGCATTTCCAGCGCGTTCACCCATTCCATTAATGGTAAGATGCAAACCATCTGCCCCTGCTTTTAACGCTTCAATGGCATTGGCAACGCCTAAATCATAATCGTTGTGCGCGTGAAAATCGAAATGAATGTTAGGATATTTATCCTTTATTTCCTTAATGAAATTATAAGATTCGCTTGGGGTTAAAACACCTAAAGTGTCTGGAAGCATAATACGTTTAACGGGCTGCGTTGCCAAAAAGGCCAAAAACTCAAAAACATAATCTTTTGAGTTTCGCATACCATTGCTCCAATCCTCAAGATAAACATTGGTTTCTATACCTTTTTCTGAAGCTAAAGAAATGACTTCCGAAATTCCCTTAAAATGCTGACTAGGAGTCTTTTTAAGCTGATGGGTTAAATGATTTAACGAACCTTTTGTGAGCAGATTTTGAACTTTTGCGCCTGCTTCAATCATCCAATCGATAGAAACACCTTTATCAACGAAAGTGAGCACTTCAACCTTGTCGATATAACCATTTTCAGAAGCCCATTGGGTAACATCTTTTACCGCTTGAAACTCACCTGCAGATACTCTAGCTGAAGCTATTTCAATTCGGTCAACCTTTAACTCTTCAAGCAATAGCTTGGCGATTGTTAATTTTTCAGAAGCAGAAAACGACACGCCTGAGGTCTGTTCACCATCACGCAATGTCGTGTCCATTATTTCTATTCGTTTTGTTGCCATTTAGGTTATAGCATCAAATCATTGGCAAAGGATTCTATGTCACCTTTCATATTTTGAAGGTAATCAATATCATCAAAGCCATTCAACATATTTTGTTTCTTGTAAGAGTTGATCTCGAAAGATTCCTGGTCACCAGTTGAAAGAATAGTAATGGTTTGGTTCGGAAGGTTTACTTCAATTTCTGTATTGGGGTCTTTGTAGATTTCCTCAAATATTTTCTCAGAAAACTCAGGACTAACCTGTACAGGAAGCACGCCAACGTTTAAACAGTTGTTTTTGAAAATATCGGCAAAAAAACTGGACACCACGCAACGGAAACCGTAATCGTAAACCGCCCAAGCTGCATGTTCTCTAGAAGAACCAGAACCAAAGTTTTTTCCACCAACTAATATTTTACCACTGTAAATGGGGTTGTTTAAAACAAAACTTTCTTTTGGTGAGTTATCAGAATTGTATCTCCAATCGCGAAATAAGTTGTCGCCGAACCCTTTACGTTCTGTAGCTTTTAAGAAACGTGCAGGGATGATTTGATCGGTATCTACATTTTCTAATGGTAATGGAACCGCTGAACTTGTTAATATATTGAATTTATCGTAAGCCATGTTTTTAGTATTCAGTTACCAATTTTCAATTGGCAGTCATTTTTTATTTTAAATTAATTTTTCCTTTTTAGGTTTTAGGACTTATAAAAGCGTTCTAGGGTCTGTTACTACACCTGTTACCGCTGCTGCTGCTGCCACCAATGGACTTGCAAGCATGGTTCTTGAACCAGGTCCTTGACGTCCTTCAAAGTTTCTGTTTGATGTACTCACGGCATATTTCCCAGCAGGAATTTTATCGTCGTTCATTGCCAAACATGCAGAACAACCTGGCTGTCTCAATGTAAAACCAGCCTCGTGAATGATATCCAAAATACCTTCTTCCTTGATTTTGTCTTCTACCTCATGAGATCCAGGAACCAACCAAGCGGTAATATGGTCTGCCTTTTTTCTACCTTTTACTATAGAAGCAAAAGCTCTGAAATCTTCAATTCTTCCATTGGTACAGCTACCTAAAAATACATAATCCACTTTTTTGCCTATCATTTGGTCGTTTTCACCGTAACCCATATATTCCAATGATTTTTTGTAGGTAGCCACACCACCTTCAACATCTTCAGCATCAGGAATATTATTGGTAATGCCAATACCCATACCCGGATTTGTTCCGTAGGTAATCATTGGTTCAATATCAGCAGCATCAAAGGTTATTTCCTTATCAAAAGTTGCATCTGCATCAGTTTTTAAGGTTTTCCAATGCGCAACAGCCTTATCCCATTCTTCACCTTTAAGCGAAAGTGGTTTGTCTTTTAAGTATGCAAAAGTGGTTTCGTCAGGAGCAATCATACCGCCACGAGCTCCCATTTCAATTGACAGGTTACAAACTGTCATACGGCCTTCCATGGTCATGTTTTCAAAAACATCACCAGCATATTCCACAAAATAACCGGTTGCTCCGGAAGTTGTTAATTTTGAAATGATATATAGCGCCACATCTTTTGGTGTAACTCCTTTGCCCAATTGTCCGTTAACATTAATGCGCATTTTCTTTGGCTTAGGCTGCATGATGCACTGTGTGGATAGTACCATTTCTACTTCGGAAGTACCAATACCAAATGCAATAGCTCCAAAAGCACCGTGGGTTGAAGTATGTGAATCTCCACAAACAATGGTAGCTCCTGGGAAGGTTATTCCATTTTCTGGACCAACAACATGTACAATACCATTCTTTTTATGCCCAAGTCCCCAATGGCTAATGCCATATTCTTTTGAGTTATCTTCTAAAGCTTTAAGCTGATTTGCAGAAAGCGGGTCTTCAACGGGTAAATGTTGGTTAATTGTTGGCGTATTATGATCTGCAGTGGCGAATGTACGTTCAGGATACAATACCTCTAAACCTCTGTTTTTCAATCCTAAAAACGCAACAGGACTTGTTACTTCATGTATAAAATGACGGTCGATGAAAAATACATCTGGGCCACCTTCAATTTTCCTTACAACATGCGAATCCCACACTTTGTCAAACAATGTCTTACTCATATATGTTTAATTTTATTTTAAATCTTAAAAGAATGTGCTTTGGCAAAAGACTTGAACTGCCAAAAGGCTTGCAAATTTAGGAAAAAGTCCTTGTTTTTTCAGCATATAATAAAATTTAACCCACTAGTCCATTTATTTTTATAAAATTGTTAATGGAATTTCAAATAATCAATAATTTTTTAATAGAAAAGCAATTATGATTATAAATTTTAAAGCAAATTTATATACCGTTTAATCTAGTCTATCAGCCACATATTCCACCTCCGTTTTCCCATGGGGTTTAGATTTTCCATCTGGCCCCAAATTAACCATAACTATATTTGAAATGGTGATGATGGTTTCATGAGTCATTTTGTTTCTAACTTCACTACTTAAAACCAAAGAAGCTTTGCCAAATTTTACAACTTCAATACCAATTTCTACAATGTCGCCTTGTCTTGCAGACGATTTGAAATCGATTTCACTCATGTACTTGGTCACTACTTTTTGATTTTCTAATTGAATGATGGTGTAAAGCGCTGCTTCTTCGTCTATCCATTCTAGCAACCTTCCTCCAAATAAAGTCCCGTTGGCATTTAAATCTTCGGGTTTTACCCATTTTCTAGTGTGAAATCTCATCTTTTTTTAATTGTTTTTAAAATAGTTGTGGTTGCATGTCATCATCCGAATCATCGTTTGGTATTTTCAAACCATAACCTAATTCCTTATTTATTTTTTTGATAAAATATGTGGACAGCAATGGTGATTCTTTTTCTATGTTTTGATGAATGAAAAAATCAATTTCCTTAATACCTTGGTCTTTCCATGTTTTTAAACGCTCTACCCAATCATCCAATCGGCTATAGTCACTAGGGTGGTTTGCACCAACATACCTGACAAAAGCTGTGGGATTGGTTAATCGCATATGCAATAAATCGCGACGGCCAGCGGTATCGACAATGACGTTTGAAATATTATGGTTCTCCAAAAGTTGGTATAAATCTTCAGAAACGGATGTGTCATTGTACCAATCGGTATGCCTAAACTCAATGGCTAAAGGAATTTCCTTAGGCCATTTTTCAACAAAATCAATTACCCTATTAAAATCCTTTGGCGTAAAATTATTATGCATTTGCAAAAATATAGTACCCAGTTTTTCTTTTAAATTTGAAGCGTTGTACAAGTAGTTTTCAACCACCTCATTGGTGTTATTCAAACGTTTCCAATGGCTTATTTCTTGGTTAAGTTTTGGAAAAAACTTAAATCCTTCGGGTGTCTTATCGTACCATGTTGCAAACTGTTCTGCCGGAAATATGCGGTAAAATGTAGCATTTAACTCAATGGAATTAAACTGTTTGGAGTAGTATACCAATTCATCTTTTATACCTTTTGGGTAAAACCCTTTTAAATCAGCCTTGTTCCATTTTGCACAGCCTACATAAATTTCGGGCACGTTATCATCTTTCACCTTATTCAAAGCACCCTTGGTGTCTGGATGATCTTTTGGTAAAGTAAAATCAACGCCTCCGGGATTATCTGTGCTTCCAAATTTCATATCCTAATTAGTTTCATTAAAATTTTGGCCAATGGCCGGATTATAAAATCACTTCTAAGGAACAATAAAGATAGAAAAATCAGAAATGTTAATAACCTCGTTAATAATAATAAATACGAATACTTCTATCAGGTTTGATAATATTTAATTTTAATGCAAATCTTTCAACATGAGCACCCGAAAATCCCAAATTAACGGCATTCGCCCAGAAATTTTAAGCACCACAATTAATGACAACATGAGCAGCGACGAGCGGTTTCAAAATTTAGTTTTGCGCCCTGTTATTAAGTTCCAAAATGATTTATTAATTGAAGTTTTTAGAAATTACATTGCCAAGCACAAATCTGTGTTTTATGATTTATCTTTGGAGAAGCGTATTCTTTACATTGAAAATGCCATTCATAAAGACATGAAGTTTCGTAACTCCATGAAAGGCATGGTGATAGGCGTTTTTAGCGTTGAAGAATACCTTATTTACATTGAAAACTCTTCAGCATTGAACAAGCGCATGATGAACCTTGTAAAGGAACGTTTACTAAGCCAAATTCAATTGTTTGAAAAACCTGAACTACTAACAGCAGTTTAAATATTTGATGACCACTAAACTAAAACTTCTGCAGATTTGTAATGATCTTGTGGATAAGCGCATTAATGGCTATAAAGAAGAAATCAGCTTAATAAAGGATGCCATTGAGAGTAGCGATAAAGGAAACCTTGAAGATGATGATGTTGGAAATAGCAACTTACTTAGCGACTTGGAAAAGAACCTTGGTTATTTAGCTGATGCACAAAAAAACAAGGCCCAATTACTGCTTATTAAACCCAATATTGTTAATGCTGAGGCTGTTTTAGGAAGTATTGTAAAAACCAATTTAATGAATTTTTACATTGCTGTAAGCTTGGGTAAAATTGATTTGGAGGATGAAAGCTATTATGCCATTTCATTCAGCTCACCTATTGGACAATTACTGAGGAACAAAAAGGTGAACGACCAATTTGAATTCAACCAATCCAAATATATCATTAAAGAAATTAAATAAGCGAAACTCCATTTAGATCGGTGGTTAGCACATCGCTCATATAGTCAAAAAATGGTCTTACGGCCTTAAAAGCAACATCTAATTCATTTATAAAATCTGGAGATAAAACTTCTTTATCCGTAAATTTTTTGGTGAAAATGTATTGTTTCTTTTTGATTAAATCTATGGCTTTATGGTCTTTGCTAAACCCTTTTGGGGCTGTTTTTACTTCATCACCAACAAAGGTGTCACCCCAAACGCTGTTGAATTTTTTATTGTCCAGGATTTCACGAATTTCATCATCATCCATTTCAAATTCCTTTCTAATGCGTAATAAATCTGCTGGTGCCGGTTCCCAAAACCCTGTGGCAATAAAACTTTCGTTGTTGGGCTGAATGTGAAGATAGTAGCCACCTCTTAATCGTGGTTTTACTCTATGGAACGAACCACCAAAATGGGTTTTGTATGGTAATTTGTTTTTTGAAAATCGGACATCTCTATAAATCCTGAATATTTTTAGTTTATCTACTTCATCATGCTTATTTAGGTTTTCAAAAACATTTTTATAGAATAATTTAACCTCTTTTTCAATTGCTTTGAATTCGGATTTGTTTTCATTAAACCAATCGCGGTTATTGTTTTTTTCAAGGTTTTTGAAAAATTCGAAGACGGATTTTGGAATAGTAGCACTCATTGAAGAAATTTTTGGTTGATGAAATTATGAAAATTAAGTCGATTTATGAAGTTTCAGCTGATGAAACCTTAATTATTCAAACTCTATGTTTTTTAAAATCAACCCTGAGGCCGGGGCTATATACTCCATCTTCATGTTGCTATTGGGCAATAAGCTTGCGCGAATATCATCCAAAGATAATTTTCCTTTCCCTAAATCAATAAGCGCTCCCATAATCAGTCTAATCTGGTTGCGCATAAAACCTTTTCCTTTTACTCGCAGTAAATAGGTTTTTTCAGGAAAATAACTTGCGGTATAAAGTGTGTTTTCAATAAGTTCACAGGTGAAGATTTCTCTCGCATAAACACCATTGTCCGTGGGTTTGTAACAATAAGACCTTAAATAATTTTTACCTTGAAATAATTTAGCTCCAAGTTTCATGAGTTCAATGTCTAAGTCATCTAAAATGGTGGTCATAATCGGAGCACAAAAAGGGTGACATTTTTCACCATAAGTAAATAAATAAAGGTATTCCTTTACTTTTGAATGGTTGATGATGTTGAATTTAGAATCAACCTCTTTGATTCTGAGCGCTCGAATATCCTGCGGAAGGTTATAATTAAAAAGATTCAGAAATTCTGATTCATTTTCAATTGGTTCATTCAAAAATAACTCGAAGGCCGCACATTCGGCGGAAACCATCGCGTCAGTTCTACCAGAACTTAAGGTTTTAAATGGTTTACCTTCCAGAATAAATTTCAAGGTTCTATCTACCATCAAATGAAGGGTTTTAACATCTGGCTGTTTTTGCCAACCATGAAACCGATAGCCCAAATATTGAATTTTTATAACGTAGAAGAACTTTTTCAAACTGAACTACTTATGTCTCCCCTGTAACTCCTTTTCGATGTCTTTTAAGGTAAAACCTTTAGCTTGAAGCAACATTAAATAATGAAAAAATAGGTCGGCTGATTCGTACAAGAATAGTTCATCGTTGTTATCCATGGCCTCAATGACCGTTTCCACAGCCTCCTCTCCTACTTTTTGGGCCACTTTATTGATGCCTTTTGAAAACAAACTAGCCACATAAGATTTTGCGGTATCCTTATTTGCCACTCGTTGGGCTATAACATTTTCAAGAGTTGAAAAGAATCCATAATTAGGCGTATTGTCCTCGCCCCAACAATTGTCCGTACCTTTGTGACAGGTTGGGCCAACAGGATTAACTTGTATTAAAAGGGTATCGTTATCACAATCGTTTTTAATATCAACAAGGTTTAAGAAATTGCCGCTCTCCTCACCTTTTGTCCATAAACGTTGTTTACTTCGGCTATAAAAAGTAACCTTTTTTGTTTCCAATGTTTTTTGATAAGCCTCTTCACTCATATATCCCAACATCAAAACGTTTTTTGTTGTTGCATCTTGAATTATTGCAGGAACTAATCCGTGGGCATCGTATTTAATTTTCATAATTTCGGTTTATGGAATGCTAAAATAATACTTCGACTGAGCTCAGTATGGCAATCAGCATGACGACTAAAGTCGCACTTCTATATTGTTCTTTTTTAATTCTTTTTTCAATTCCATAATAGGGATTTCACCAAAATGGAACACACTAGCCGCCAAGGCCGCATCAGATTTTCCTTCCTTAAAGGTATCGATAAAATGCTGAATGGTTCCAGCACCTCCGGAGGCAATAATTGGAATATTCAATTCTTTCGATAATCGAGCCAAAGCTTTATTTGCAAATCCATTTTTAGTACCGTCATGATTCATTGACGTGAACAAAATTTCACCTGCGCCTCGTTTTTCAACTTCTTTTGCCCATTCAAACAAATCGATGTCAGTTGGAATACTTCCACCTGCCAAATGGACTTTCCATTGCCCGTCCACTTCCTTGGCATCTATAGCTACGACAACACATTGACTCCCAAACTTGTCGGCCAATTCATTGACCAATTCAGGTCTTTTAACTGCCGAAGAGTTGACCGATACTTTGTCAGCACCACATTGCAACAAATCGTCAACATGTTCTACACTTGAGATACCTCCACCAACGGTAAATGGAATATTAACCTGTTCAGCTACATGCAATACCATATCCAAAACCGTCCCACGACCTTCCAAAGTCGCCGAAATATCTAAAAACACCAATTCGTCAGCCCCTAATTCTGCATATTGTTTTGCTAGTTCAACAGGATCTCCGGCATCACGTAAATCAACAAAATTAACACCTTTTACGGTGCGTCCGTTTTTAATATCCAAACAAGGTATGATTCGTTTAGTAAGCATTATACAAATTTTTCTAATTGATGCAAACTGATTCTGTTTTCATAAATGGCCTTACCAATAATAACACCTTCGCAGCCTATTTCCTTTAAAACTGGAAGCTCTTCAATTGTTGAAATACCGCCTGAAGCAATCAACTTTATGGATTGCATGCTGCTATTGCTGCATTGCGAAAGGATTTTTTTGTACAATTCCACCGAAGGACCTTCAAGCATGCCATCTTTAGAAATATCAGTACAAATAACATATTTTATTCCTTTCTTTTGATAGTCCTTTATAAATGGAATCACTTCATTTGTGCTTTCTTCTTGCCAACCACTTATGGCAACCTTACCATCATTGCTATCGGCACCAAGAATAATCTTTTCACTTCCATATTTGCTAATCCAACCTTCAAACATTTTAGGGTTTTTAACGGCAATACTTCCTCCTGTAATCTGTCTTGCGCCAGAATTAAAAGCGATATGCAAATCTTCATTAGCCTTTAAACCGCCTCCAAAATCAATTTTTAATTTGGTTTTTGAAGCAATTTGCTCAAGAACTTTATAGTTAACGATGTGCTGTGCTTTGGCCCCATCCAAATCTACCAAATGCAAATACTGGATTCCTGAACCCTCAAACATTTTGGCAACTTCCAAAGGATTTTCGTTGTAAACCTTTTTTGTATCGTAATCGCCTTTTGTCAATCGGACACATTTTCCGTCAATAATATCGATAGCTGGAATTATTCTCATTTTTTTACGCTATTTGCTTTTAGCCATTGTTTGAAACTCACTGTCAAAATTAATCTATAAGTTTAAAAAGTTCTGCAATATTTTTGCTCCAGCTGTACTACTTTTTTCTGGGTGAAATTGAACACCGTAAAAATTGTTATGCTGCAAAGCTGACGCATAATTAATACCATAATCTGTTTTAGCAATGGTCTGCTCACAGTGCTCGGCATAATAACTGTGAACCAAGTACATGTATTCATTTTCTTTAATGCCTTTGAACAAATCAGATTTTAAGTCTTTGATGACATTCCAACCCATTTGAGGCACTTTTACTGTATCTGAAAACCTTTTAACATCTGTATCAAAAACGCCCAAACCCTTTGTGTTTCCTTCTTCAGTATATCTGCAAAGCAGCTGCATACCCAAACAAATGCCCAAAACAGGCTGCTTTAAGTTTGGAATCAATTTGTCCAACCCCGTTTCCTTAAGCATGCCCATGGCACTACTAGCCTCACCTACACCTGGAAAAATAATCTTATCTGCAGATGCTATTTCTTCAGGATTATTTGATAAAACGGCATCATATCCCAAACGATTAAATGCAAATTGAATGCTTTTTATATTCCCAGCTCCGTAATTTATTATTACTAATTTCAATTGATTTACAATTTTCGATTTACGCCAACTTCACTCGCCAAACGTAAATCCACATTCTTAAGTTCTTTTAAAGCATGCCTTTTGTTGATGGCAGAATCATTTTTTCAATATCCCGTTTTACCGCCATTTTTATTGCTTTGGCAAAAGCTTTAAAAATAGCCTCAATTTTGTGGTGCTCATTGGTACCTTCTGCTTTAATGTTCAGGTTACACTTTGCTCCATCTGTAAAGGATTTAAAAAAGTGATAAAACATTTCCGTGGGCATCTTTCCTATCATTTCACGTTTAAAGTCCGCTTCCCAGACTAACCAATTTCTTCCACCAAAATCTATAGCTGCTTGGGCGTAGCAATCATCCATTGGCAGACAGAACCCATAGCGTTCAATGCCTAACTTGTTGCCTAACGTTTTATGAAACAACTCGCCAAGGGCAATGCCCGTGTCTTCGATTGTATGGTGTTCATCCACTTCCAAATCACCATCAACTTTTATGTTTAAATCAAGTTGGCCATGTCTTGCAATTTGGTCGAGCATATGGTCAAAAAAGGCAATGCCTGTTTCAATTTTGCTTTTTCCAGTACCGTCAAGATTTATTTGAATGGCGATTTTTGTTTCATTCGTGTTTCTAATAATGCCTCCTGAACGTTCGTCGGCTTTTAAAAAGGCATAGATTCTAGCCCAATCGTTACTTTCTAAAGCTATATAGTTTTCTAATTCTTCACGTTTAACCGTAATTTCGTCTGTTCCCAAATGGGTTTCATCATTAATAAAAATCCCTTTTGCTCCAAGATTTTTAGCAAGTTCAATATCTGTTAAACGGTCGCCGATGACAAAGGAATTCTCCAGGTCATAATCCTCAGAAAAATATTGTGTTAAAAGCCCCGTATTGGGTTTTCTGGTTGGAGCATTGTCTTTGGCAAAGGTTCTATCAATGATTTGCTCTTTGAATACAATACCTTCATCTTCAAAACATTTAATAATGAAATTGTGCGTTGGCCAAAACGTATCTTCCGGAAATGACTCGGTACCCAAACCATCTTGATTGGTTACCATTACAAGTTCATAATCCAACTCTCTGGCAATTCTGCCCAAATATTGAAACACTTTAGGGTAAAATTCCAATTTCTCAAATGAATCTATTTGCTCATCAGCAGGTTCCCTGATGATGGTTCCGTCTCTATCTATAAATAGTACTTTTTTCATTAACAAATGGATTTTAATGTTTTTATCAATTTCTCATTCTCTTCAGGTGTTCCAATGGTAAAGCGCAGACAATTTTCACATCCGGGTTGGGTTGTTCTGTTTCTAATAACAATTCCCTTTTCCAACAATTGATTGTATCTCCCTGTTGCATCATCCACCTTGGTCAAAATAAAATTAGCATCAGAAGGATATATTTTTGAAACAAAATTAACAGATTTCAACTCCGATATTAAAATGGTTCTTTCCTTTAAAATATTTCTAACCTCCTCATCAATTTTTTCTTGTACCTTTAAACGCATCATGGCTCGTTTTTGGGTCAATTCATTAACATTATAAGGTGGTTTTATTCTGTTTAAAACTGAAATTATTTCTGAGGAAGCATAGCATATACCTAAACGAATACCTGCCATTCCGTAAGCCTTGGAAAGGGTTTGCGTAACAATCAAGTTGGGAAACTCGCTCAAACTATTTACCCAACTCTCTTGTGTTGAAAAATCAATATATGCTTCATCTATAACAACAATTCCTTTAAAGTTTTTTATCAACTTTTCAATTGACTTGGCTTCAAAACTATTCCCTGTGGGATTGTTTGGGGAACACAAAAACAACAATTTTGAATTTGCATCAGCAATTTCCAAAATCTCATTCACTTTAGGCTGAAAGTTGTCATCCAGTTGAACACTTTTAATATCAATGGCGTTAACATTGGCCAAAACTTCATACATACCGTATGTAGGTGGCAAGGTTATGATGTTGTCTTGATTCGGCTCACAAAACGCCCTAAAAATAAGGTCTAAAACTTCGTCACTCCCATTGCCCAAAAGGATATGTTCTTCAGAAACGCCTTTTATCTTAGATAACATTGATTTTAAATTGCGCTGTAACGGGTCTGGGTAACGGTTCACGCCATTTTCAAATGGATTTTCATTGGCATCCAAAAACACCATATCATCACCATCACCCTTAAATTCATCTCTTGCTGACGAATAGGGTTTTAAGTTTTTTATATTTTTCCTGACTAAGTCTTTAACGTTCATTTTTTCAAATCCTTTAAACGAATGGAAACAGCGTTCTTGTGGGCTCGCAAGCCTTCTGCTTCTGCCATGAGCTCTATGGTTTCACCAATATTTAAAATGCCATCCTTTGATATTTTTTGAAAGGTCATACTCTTTTGAAAACTATCTAAATTTACTCCCGAATAGGCTTTACTAAAACCATTTGTTGGCAATGTATGGTTTGTTCCAGAAGCATAATCTCCAGCACTTTCAGGTGTGTAATTTCCAATAAATACCGAACCGGCATTACTAATCCCATTTACATATAAATCTTCATTCTTTGAGCAAACAATAAAATGCTCAGGGCCATATTCATCAATTAATTCAAGCGCAACAGCATCATTTTCCACATAAATCAACTTTGAGTTTGCAATAGACTTTTCGGCAATGGCTTTACGCGGAAGCACATTTAGCTGCTTTTCAATTTCTTCAGAAACAGAATTTATTAATTCTTTGGATGTTGAAACCAAAATAACCTGACTATCCGCACCATGTTCAGCTTGACTTAATAAATCTGATGCCACGTAAGAAGCATTGGCACTTTCATCTGCCACGACCAACAATTCACTCGGACCTGCGGGCATATCTATTGCGACACCAAATTTAGTGGCCAATTGCTTTGCAACCGTAACAAATTGATTTCCTGGACCAAAAATCTTATAGACTTGAGGAATTATGGTTGTTCCAAATGTCAATCCTGCAATGGCCTGAATTCCACCAACTTTAATGACTTTTGTTACCCCACAAAGTTGGGCAGCAAACAAAATTTCAGGAGCCAATTTACCTTCTTTGTTGGGCGGTGAACATAAAACAATCTCCTTGCAACCAGCTATTTGGGCAGGAACCGCCAACATTAAAACCGTTGAAAACAAAGGAGCTGTTCCACCGGGGATATACAATCCCACTTTTTGAATGGGTCGTTTTTCTTGCCAGCACAGCACGCCATTGGCAGTTTCTACTTCAACTTTTCCTGTTTTTTGTGCCTTGTGAAAGGCTTCTATATTATGCTTTGCATTTTTTATGGCATTTTGAAGTTTTTCCGAAACCTTTGAACTAGCTTCTTGGAGTTCTTCAGAAGATACCACATTCGATTTTAAAGAAACCCCGTCGAAGCGTTCGGTGTATTTCGCAATTGCTTCATCACCATTTTGACGTACATCATCAAAAACCTGATTTACGATACCCTCAATATCATCGACAGATTGTGTAGGTCTTTTTAAAATTTCTGACCAAGTATTTTTATTTGGATTGTTTATTATTTGCATTATCAAATTAATTAATGAGATTCTGAAACAAGTTCAGAATGACAAAGGTCACAATACCATTTTCTCAATAGGACATACCAATATGCCTTGGGCGCCTTTGGCTTTTAAATCGTCAATTACTTCCCAAAATTCATTTTTATTGATTACGGAATGCACAGAACTCCAACCTTCTTCTGCTAACGGCAAAACAGTTGGGCTTTTCATACCTGGAAGCACACTGATGATATCTTGAACTTTATCGTTTGGTGCATTCAACAAAACGTATTTTGAATTTCTGCCCTTTAAAACCGATCTAATCCTAAATTGAATCTTATTTAAAATATCAAGTTTGTCTTCAGTTAAAACGGGAGAAACAGCCAATACAGCTTCCGATTTTAAAATGGTTTCAACTTCCTTTAGATTGTTTTTAAACAAGGTACTTCCACTAGAAACAATATCACAAATGGCATCTGCCAATCCGATATTTGGTGCTATTTCTACCGAGCCATTAATGATATGCAGATTTGCATTCACTCCATTTTTATCCAAATAGGTTTGAACGGTATGCGGATAAGATGTAGCAATACGCTTGCCTTCTAAATCCTTTACACCATTGTATTTGACGGATTTTGGCACAGCAATACAAACACGACAGCTTGAAAACCCAAGCTTTTCAACAACATTAATGCCTTCTCCTTTTTCAATCAAAACATTTTCACCAATAATAGCGGCATCAACCACGCCATCTTTTAAGTACTGTGGAATATCACCATTTCTTAAATAAAAAACTTCAACAGGAAAACCTTTAGCGGAAGCTTTTAATTGGTCCTTACCATTGTCAATGTTAATACCAATGTCTTTTAAAATCTGCATCGAGTCTTCGTTCAATCGACCCGACTTTTGCACTGCAATTCTTAATTTACTCATTATCTAATTTTTATGAGTTTGAAACAATCTAGTTGGTTTTATTAAAAAAACCCGTTTGATGGTCTCAAACGGGTTTAAATATATGTTGACTTTACTCAATACATTCTCACTTCGCTTGAGGGCAAATGTGAAAATGATGATGTTTTTGAATAAAATTCATGTCTTTTTTGTCTTTTGCAAATATCTATAATTTATGTCGATAATTCCAAATATTAACTGCAATTATTAAAACATTTGAAAATTAACAACATTCGGTAACAAAAAAATCAATAATCTTTAAAGGATTGCCTAGATATCTAAATTATTTAAACCTTATTGATTTCCCAGTATAATTGGCATACCGCTTTCTCCAGAACCAATAACAATAACTTTGCTGTTTGAGGATTCCGATAATTTAATTGTAGCCTCAATGCCCTTATCTTGAAGAATTTTATCTGTGAGCGATGCACTTAAAATTTTATTGGCATCGGCTTTCCCTTGTGCTTCAATACGTTGTTTTTCAGCTTCCTTTTGAGCAGTAACCAATCTAAATTCATACTCTAAAGACTCCTGCTCTTGCTTTAATTTTCGCTCAATGGCATCTTTAATTGTTGGTGGCAAGGTAACATCACGTACCAAAACCTCGTTTAATTGGATGTATTGGTCGTCAACAATTTTTTGTGTTTCCTCAAAAATTTCCTGCTGGATGGCGTCCCGCTTACTGGAATACAATTGCTCTGGTGTATATCGTCCAACAACACTACGTGCAGCAGAACGTATAGCCGGCAACAGGACACGGTCAATATATTGTTCGCTTTTTTCTTGGTGTAATTTACCCAACTCGTTATACATAGGTTGGAACCAAACTGAGGCTTCTAATTTTATATCCAATCCATTGGAAGACAGAACATTCATTTTTTCCAAACGTTCTTGTTGCCTTACTTCGTAAACATAAACCTTGTTCCAAGGTGCCACAATATGGAAGCCTTCACCCAACGGAGGTTGGTCTGTTACAACACCTCCTCCAAAGGTTTTATAAAGCACCCCAGCTTCACCAGAACCGATGGTAACTGCAGATTTAGTTAAAATTATCACTAATACGATTACTCCAATAATAAATGGGAGTGCCACTTTTGGTAATTTGTCCATGTGTTTGTTTAATTAAATTAATCCGTTATATTTTCTAATAAGCCATTCTAATCCTAGGCTTAAAGCTATGATAGCCAATAAATATTTCCAATCTACCAAAGGTATGGTTTTTTTTACGCTTTTTTGAATTGGAACAAAACGTTTATCATCCAATAAATTTTTGATAAGATTTTGCCAATCGTCTATAAAATAACTTTTGCCTTGGCTGTTAGTAGCAAGCTTTTGCAGTTTTGTTACATCGGCATTTAAAAATTGCTGTTCCACATTATATTCTAGTATTTGAAAGCTGCCAGACTTTGACAAATTATCATTTTTTGCCCTAACCACAAAGTTGTATGTTTCGGGAGGCAAACCACTTAAATCAACTTGGTAATAGTTGTTTTTTAAAACCAAGGGAAATGTTTTGGTTTCATTGGAATTATTATCAACAACTGTGATTTCAAGACTTTCACGGGCATCAAAAACATAATTCTTATCGAAGAATTCTGCTTTCACAATAACATTATTGTTTCCTTTGTAAAAGGATTCATATTCAATGTTAAGTCGACTTTTTTGTTGATTTGTGGCTAGATATTGAATGAGCTTTCCAATGAAATCATCAAACGGTTTGAATGATTTCTCATTGATAAAACTTTGTGCTCGCCATTGCCAAATATTCTCACCAAATAAAACCGCTTGCCTCCAACTGTTAATTTCAAAAGTGGCCAGAAGTGGTTCCCCTACCGAAACACCTTTAAATGTTTTGTTCAAAATGGTTTCAAACGGCACAGAAAATTGAACAGTTCCGTAATTGGATAACAACGGTGGAAATGACTCAAAATCTAAATCTTGAATCAAAAATGGTGCATAGTTTCTATTTAATTCAGCTTGATAATCTTCTGTTTGATTTGTTATTTGTTGATTCAAAAATGGATAAGCTTCGTTCAAAAAATCTAAATCGGTTTTTGGGCCAATAATGATAAATTGATTTTTCTTTTGTACATTTAATTTTTCCACCAACAACTTAAACTTGTTATTTGGCTGATAGAGTATAATTAATTGAAAATCATTTATTTTGTCAATAACATCATTTAAGCCAATAAACGATATCGTGCGCTGTTCGTTGCTTTCAATACTCTTTTTTAACACTCCTAAATCTGGATGCAAAAAATCACTAACAATAGCTATTTTAGTTTTTTGATTTATCACTTCAACCGCAAAATTCTGTTCATTATTTATTTTGTTTTTCTCCTGACCCAAAGGAGTAAGTGTAATTTTATATTGACCAACACCAACCGAATTGGCAGGCAAATTAAAATTCAAAATCCTGGAGTTATTGGTTTTGGAAAAGTTTAGGTTTTCAGAGTAAACTATGGAATTTCCCCTAGTCACAACAAGGTTTGAATTAACACTTTCATCACCATTGTAAACCAATATGGCTTCAACAGGGAATTTATTTTTTAAATAGGCATATTTATTGACATTGAGTTGTTGGATTTTTAAATCGGTGTACTTGGTTGTGTCTCCCATAATGATTGGAAAAATGGGCTGACCATACGTATTATCCACAAATTGATAATCATTCCCATAGGTTTGATTGCCATCGGTAAGCAACAAAGTGGGTGAAGTTGTCTGCTTATAAATTTTGCCTAATTGTGTGAAGGCATTATAAATATTCGTCTGGTTTTCAGAAAAATCAATAGAGTCTGAAGCGGAAATCGATTCTCCAAAAGTATATAGTTCTAAATTAAACTTGTTTTTTAAATCCTCATTTTTGGATATGCTTTCAATAAAATTAAGGGCTTTATCCTTTTGGTTTAAATGTTTGATTGAACTTGAATTATCAATGGCCAAGATTAAATTTGGCTTTTCAGTAGACAAAGTGACTTTATTAAAACTGGGATTGATAATCAAAAGCAAAACAGAAAAAATTGTGATAAACCTTAAAAAAGCAAAAAGCATGTTTAATTGAGACATGCTTTTCTTTTTATTGAAATACTGGAAAAAAGACAGCAACAAGGCGATGATTCCAGCTAGTATGATATATAATAAAGTTTCTGTTTGCATTTTTTGATTTACGAATTACGAGTTTAGGATAGACAAATTAAGGATTGAAAAAGTCGCAATTCTGAAATCTGTTTCATAAATTAAGTTAGCATACCACCATCAACATTTAAGGTTTGCCCAGTAACATAAGCGCTCATGTCTGAAGCTAAAAACACGCAAACATTTGCCACGTCTTCAGGTGTTCCACCACGTTTTAAAGGAATTCCAGCACGCCAACCTTTCACTACTTCTTCATCTAATTTGGCGGTCATTTCAGTTTCTATAAAACCTGGAGCAACCACATTACTTCTAATGTTTCTTGAGCCCAATTCTAACGCAACCGATTTAGAAAAACCAATAATACCGGCTTTTGAAGCGGCATAATTGGTCTGGCCTGCATTACCTTTTACTCCAACAACCGAGCTCATATTGATGATTGAGCCTTTACGTTGTTTTAACATGGTTTTTTGTACTGCTTTGGTCATATTAAAAACTGATTTTAAATTAACCTCAATAACAGTATCAAAATCTTCTTCAGTAATACGCATCAATAAATTGTCTTTTGTAATACCGGCATTGTTTACCAAAACATCAATGCTTCCAAATTCTGCCACAACATCATCAGCCAATTTTTGAGCTTCTTCAAAACTGGCCGCATTACTTTTATAACCTTTGGCCTTAACCCCTAAAGCGTTTAGTTCATTTTCTAATTCTTTTGCAGCTTCAACCGAAGAGCTATAGGTAAAAGCCACATTTGCACCTTGTTGCGCAAATATTTGGGCTATCCCTTTACCAATTCCACGACTTGCTCCTGTTACTACGGCTGTTTTTCCTTCTAATAATTTCATCTTATCTAGTTAGTTTATTCCTGATTATAAAGAAATTTTCTGTTTATTCAAATATAGCAAATACCACTGGCATCAAATAAAAAAACCTCACAAAATATTGTGAGGCTATAAGTATTTAGATGTTATTTTATGCCAAAACTTCAGCTACTTTCTTTCCTATTTCAGCAGGAGAATCTACCACATGTATGCCGCAAGACCTCATGATTTTCTTTTTAGCTTGTGCGGTATCATCGCTTCCACCAACAATGGCTCCGGCATGACCCATGGTTCGTCCTGCAGGTGCAGTTTCACCTGCAATAAAACCTACAATAGGCTTTTTGCTTCCGCTGGCTTTATACCAATTAGCAGCATCGGCCTCTAATTGCCCACCAATTTCACCAATCATTACAACAGCTTCTGTTTCTGGGTCATTAATTAGTAATTCAACAGCTTGTTTTGTGGTTGTACCAATAATCGGGTCACCACCAATACCTATCGCTGTTGTGATTCCTAGACCTTGTTTAACAACTTGATCGGCTGCTTCATAAGTTAATGTACCTGATTTAGATACAATACCTACTTTACCTTTCTTGAAAACAAAACCAGGCATGATACCTACTTTAGCCTCTTCTGGGGTAATTACACCGGGGCAGTTTGGACCAATTAACCTGCAATCTTTGTTTTTAATATAATTTGAAGCCGTTATCATATCGGCAACAGGAATACCTTCAGTAATAGTAATAATCACTTTAATTCCAGCATCGGCAGCTTCCATAATGGCATCGGCAGCAAAGGCAGGTGGTACAAAAATAATTGTTGTATCCGCACCAACTTGCTCAACGGCTTCCAAAACCGTATTAAAAACAGGTTTATCCAAATGTGTTTGCCCTCCTTTTCCTGGGGTTACGCCACCAACAACATTTGTTCCATATTCTATCATTTGGCTAGCGTGGAAAGTACCTTCACTACCTGTAAAACCTTGAACAATTATTTTGGAATCTTTATTTACTAAAACACTCATAAGTGATTATTTTGATGATTAATTTTTGATTTTAAGCAAAAGTAATTTTTTGCATATAAACTTTAAAGGAAATATGGATTTTATTTAAACGTTTTTATCTTGGTTTTTTAATATTTCAAGAATTTCTGGGATTTTTTTGATTGATGCGATTTCCTTGTATTTTGAACGAAAGTCATCCGCAGGAATGCCGAAATAACTTTTTCCGCCTTCCAAAGATTTGCTGACTCCAGCTTTTGCGGAAATTACGGCTTTTTTACCGATAGTTATTCCACTGGTAATGCCCACTTGGCCCCAAATGATAACTTCGTCTTCAATAACCACGCAACCAGCAATACCTACTTGCGACGCAATCAAACATTTTTTACCAATAAGGGTATCATGGCCAACTTGAACTTGATTATCTATTTTTGAACCTTCACAGATTCTGGTATCTGCAGTTACTCCTCTGTCAATTGTACAAGATGCACCAATATCAACATGGTTTTCAATAACTACACGCCCACAAGATTGCAATCTATCGTAACCTTCAGGCCTGTTTTTGTAATAAAATGCATTGGCTCCTAATACTGAACCTGAATGAATGTTTACTCCATCACCAATAATAGTATCATCATAAAGACTTACGTTGGAATGAATGATGCAATTATCTCCGATTACTACATTATGGCCAATGAAACAATTTGGCTGAATAACTGTGTTTTTTCCAATTTTAGCAGTTGGGGAAATAGCCGCATTAGAAGCATTAAAGGGCTTAAAATGATTGGTAAGTTTGTTGAAATCCTTAAATGGATCGTCACTGATTAAAAGCGCTTTTCCTTCTGGACAATCAACCTCTTTGTTAATTAAAACAATAGTAGCTGCAGAATCCAAAGCCTTTCCGTAATATTTAGGGTGGTCAACAAAAACAATATCTCCTGGTTCAACCACATGGATTTCGTTCATGCCTAAAACAGGAAAATCATCACCACCAACAAACTTACAATCAATTAAGTCTGCAATCTGTTTTAATGTATGTGGAACTGGAAATTTCAAAAACTATTCCTTAACGCGTTCTTTGTAGGTGCCTTTCTCCGTTTCAATTTTAATTTTATCACCTTCGTTGATAAATAGAGGAACATTAACCTCTGCCCCTGTTTCAACTGTTGCCGGTTTCGTAGCATTTGTAGCGGTATTACCTTTTACGCCTGGTTCGGTGTGAGTTACTTCTAAAATTACGCTAGCAGGCATTTCAACCGACAATGGTAGGTTGTCTTCTGTGTTAATTAAAACCGTAACAACTTCTCCTTCTTTCATTAAATCGGGCCTATCTAAAGCAGCTTCGGTTAACCTTATCTGCGTATAGTCCGCCTCATTCATAAAATGATAAAATTCTCCATCATTGTATAAATACTGGAATTTATGTGTTTCCACACGCACATCCTCTAATTTATGACCAGCGGAAAATGTGTTGTCTAATACCTTGCCGTTGGTAACGCTTTTTAATTTTGTTCTTACAAATGCTGGTCCTTTACCAGGTTTTACATGTAAAAACTCTATGATTTTGTAGATATCGTTATTGTATCTGATGCACAATCCGTTTCTAATATCTGATGTTGTTGCCATTTATTTAGTTTGATTTAAAATATCCTTTCATGATGCCACGGTGCGAATTTTTTATGAATTGAAGTATTTCATCGCGCTCTGGAGTAGCTTCCATTTCAGCTTCTATAATTTCTGAAGCCTGAGTATTATTATAATTTTTTTGATACAGAATTCTGTAAATATTTTGGATTTCCCTTATTTTTTCGGTTGTAAATCCTCTCCGTCTTAACCCCACTGAATTGATTCCGACATAAGACAATGGCTCCCTAGCTGCCTTTACGAATGGAGGAACATCTTTTCTAACTAAAGACCCACCCGTAACAAAGGCATGGTTTCCAACAGAAACAAACTGATGGACGGCGGTCATTCCCGCTAAAACCACATAGTCTCCTATGGTGATGTGCCCAGCCAAGGTACTGTTGTTTGAAAAAATACAATTATCACCAACGATGCAATCGTGCGCAATATGGCAGTATGCCATAATAAGACAGTTGTTGCCAACCACCGTTTTCATTCTATCTGCTGTGCCCCTGTTAATCGTAACGCACTCACGAATAGTTACATTATCTCCAATTTCAACCGTAGTTTCCTCATCATTATATTTCAAATCTTGAGGTACCGCTGAAATAACAGATCCAGGGAAAATATTGCAGTTTTTACCAATACGCGCGCCCTCCATTATAGTAACATTACTTCCTATCCAAGTGCCTTCACCTATTTTTACATTGTTATGTATGGTCGCAAATGGTTCTATAACCACATTTTTTGCAATTTTTGCACCGGGGTGCACATATGCCAAGGGTTGGTTCATAATTATTTAACTTTTGAAATTTGCGCCATAAGTTCGGCTTCTGCACAAAGCTTTCCGTTGGAATATGCATAACCTTGCATATGGCAAATACCGCGGCGGATAGGTGTTATTAAGGTGCAGTTAAAAATTAGCGTATCACCAGGCATTACTTTTTGCTTAAACTTAACATTGTCCATTTTCATAAAAAACGTCAAGTAGTTTTCTGGATCAGGAACCGTGTTCAACACTAAAATACCACCGGTTTGCGCCATAGCTTCTACAATTAAAACACCGGGCATAACAGGAGCTCCAGGAAAATGTCCTTTGAAGAACTCTTCGTTCATCGTAACATTTTTTGTCGCTATTACGTGCTTGTCTGAAAGTTCAAAGACTTTATCAATCAACAAGAACGGCTGCCTATGCGGCAACATAGCCATAATTTGGGTAACATCCATTAAAGGAGGTTGATTCAAATCTATGTTTGGCACGTTATTACGGCGCTCATTCTTAATTATTTTAGACAGCTTTTTGGCAAATTGCGTGTTAACAAAGTGACCAGGTTTATTCGCAATAATTTTTCCACGAATTCTAGTGCCAACCAATGCCAAATCTCCCAAAACATCAAGCAATTTATGTCGGGCAGCCTCATTAGGGTAATGTAGCGTTAAATTATCTAAAATACCATTAGGCTTTACTGCTATTTTGTCTTTTTTGAATGCAACCCGCAACTTTTCCATGGTTTTGGGTGACAATTCTTTATCAACATAAACAATGGCGTTGTTCAAATCACCTCCTTTAATCAAGCCATTCTCCAATAGCATTTCAATTTCATGTAAAAAACTAAAGGTTCTAGAGTCAGCTATATCTTTTTTGAAATCAGATATTTGATTTAAAGTTGCATTTTGGGTACCCAAAACCTTTGTACCAAAATCAACCATTGTTGTAATTTGGTATTCTTTGGCAGGCATAACCAAAATTTCGCTTCCAGATTCTTCATCTACATAAGAAACAATATCCGTGATCTCAAATTCTTCTCTGCAAGCATCCAATTCTTCAACTCCTGCCTTTTCAATAGCTTCAACAAAAAATTTAGAAGACCCATCCATAATTGGCGGCTCTGATGCGTTAAGTTCAATGACGGCATTATCTATATCCATTCCTACCAATGCTGCCAACACGTGTTCTGAAGTTTGTATGGTTACTCCATTTTTTTCCAAACATGTACCACGCTGCGTATTGGTTACATAATTTGCATCTGCCTCAATTACTGGCTCGCCCTCTAAATCAACTCGTTTAAATGCCATTCCAGAGTTTGCTTCAGCAGGCTTAAAAGTTAGGGTTACATTTTTACCTGTATGCAATCCAACTCCTGTTAAAGAAATCTCTTTTTTAATGGTTTTTTGCTTGATTTCAGTATTAATTATTCCCATTTATTTTTTTCTAATTCATTTATGTTTTTTACAATCGTTGGCAAGTTTTTAAAATGAACATAAGCTTTATTATAGTCACTTAATTTTATTGCAGGTGACCCTTGAAGTACTTCGTTATCTTTTACATTTCTAGTTATACCAGACTGAGCTTGAATCCGTACGTTATTACCTATAGTCATGTGTCCCGCTATACCAACCTGACCCCCAATTTGGCAATTCTGGCCTATTTTGGTAGAGCCAGCTATTCCTGTTTGCGCAGCAATGACTGTATTATTTCCAATTTCAACATTGTGCGCTATTTGAATTTGGTTGTCCAATTTTACTCCTGATCGAATTATTGTAGATCCCAAAGTAGCCCTATCAATGGTTGTCGTGGCGCCTATGTCAACAAAGTCTTCAATAATTACATTCCCTGTTTGGGGTATTTTACTATAACTGCCATCTTCATTTGGCGCAAAACCGAACCCATCAGCACCAATAATTGCTCCTGAGTTAATCACGCAGTTTTTCCCAATAATAGTTTCAGAATAAATTTTTACACCCGAAAAGATCACAGTATTATCGTCAATTACTGAATTATCTCCAATGAATGTATTTGGAAATATCTTGACGTTATCGCCCATAACCACATTCTCACCAATGTAACTGAAAGCTCCTATATAAACATTTTCACCATATTTAGATGAATTGGATATAAACGAAGGCTGTTCAATACCAACTTTGTTGAGCTTAACAGAGTTGTAATATTCCAGGATTTTTGAAAACGCCAAATAAGCGTCATCAACCTTTATTAAGGTGGTTTTTAAACTATTCTCAGGGTTAAATGTTCTATTTACAATGGTAATGGACGCCTTTGTTTTGTATATATGTGGCGTATATTTAGGATTGGCCAAAAACGTTAAAGCACCTTCAAAGCCCTCCTCTATTTTAGCAAGTTTAGAAACTTCAACATCGGGATTTCCAACTACATCACCTTCTAAAATTCCCGCTATTTGTTGGGCTGTAAATTTCACACTTAAAAAGTTAGTTCAATTTTGTTTGAATACGCAAAAATAGGAAAAATGTCCTAAACTTTACATTTAGGGTAACATATATAATATTTCGTCACTCGTTTTGATAAGGCTTTAAGGTTTAATTGATCTGATGCCTTAACAATATCCTCGATTTTACCAGATTTATGCAAAATGTTTATTCCCTTATGTTTTAATTGATAAGCTTGGTTTGAAATACTACCCGTAAAGACAAAATAACTCGCTTCATCTGGGGTAATTTTATATTCATAAACAAATGAGTCAACGTGCTTTTGAAGGCTTTCACTTTTAATTTTCTTTTTCTTCATCTTAATCTTAAGTAAATTCCTGTTGATTATCATTTCACACAAATTGCTTAGCACAAAATCGTCATGGAATTGCCAATGCTTCATCGCCGAAATAATATCATAATCATCCAGACGCGAAAAAACATCCAAAGTTTCATGGTCAAAATTCTCAAAAGACACCTTATGGCCCAGAAAATGCATTAACGCATTACTACCCCGTAATTTTTCGCCAGATTCATGCAATTCTTTGGCTCTTTTTAAAACCCTAATCAGTAATTGCTCGGCGACCAAACCCGTTTTATGCAAGTAAACCTGCCAATACATTAAACGCCTTGCTACAATAAATTTTTCGACACTGTAAATGCCTTTTTCTTCAATGACCAATTCGTCGTTCACTACATTTAACATGGTTATCAAGCGTTCACTGTTAATGTTTCCTTCGGCAACACCAGTATAAAAACTATCGCGTTTTAAATAGTCTGCCCTATCCATATCAAGTTGTCCAGAAATTAGCTGGCACATGAATTTTTTTGGGTATTCACCTTTAAAAATTTGAATGGCAAGCGTTAAACTTCCGTTAAATTCTTCATTTAAACGCTCCATAAAAAGCAATGAAATTTCTTCATGGGAGACATTATCTACTATGCTGTGCTCCATAGCATGCGAAAACGGACCATGACCAATATCATGCAATAAAATGGCAACATAAAGCGCTGTTTCTTCATCCTTAGAAATTGTAATCCCTTTAAAACGAAGCACATTAACGGCCTGTTGCATTAAATGTACGCAACCAATGGCATGATGAAATCTGGTATGATGCGCACCCGGGTAAACCAAATACGACATACCCATTTGGGTAATTCTGCGCAGACGCTGGAAATATTTATGCTGGATTAAATCGAAAATTAACGAATTTGGAATAGTAATAAATCCGTAAATTGGGTCGTTTAATATTTTAAGTTTGTTCAAGTTTTAACTTTTTATATTAAGTACTTGCAAATATAACCATATGTGCCATACAGGGGCATTTAAAAGAAGCGTTTTCCACATAAAAAAGATTATTGATATGATAAAAATACTTTGGGTTGATGATGAAATTGATTTATTAAAACCACATATTTTATTCCTTGAGAAAAAAAACTACGCCGTTACCACATGCCAAAGTGGCTCTGAGGCTATTGATATTCTGGATGATGAAAACTTTGATATTGTTTTTTTAGATGAAAACATGCCCGGACTTACAGGGCTCGAAACACTGAATGAAATAAAGGAAAAGAAAGACAATCTTCCTGTGGTGATGATTACCAAGAGTGAGGAAGAATATATCATGGAAGAAGCCATTGGTAATAAAATTGCCGATTATTTAATAAAACCAGTTAACCCGAACCAAATTTTATTGAGCCTGAAGAAGAATTTGGATAATTCCAGATTGGTTTCAGAAAAAACAACCTCGAACTATCAACAAGAATTTAGAAAGATTGCCATGGACTTGGCCATGGTAAATAGTTACGAAGAATGGGTTAACTTATATCAAAAACTGATTTATTGGGAAATTCAATTGGAAGATATTGAAGATGCCAGTATGTTTGAAATCCTTGAATCGCAAAAGGTTGAGGCCAATATTCAATTTGGAAAATTTATTGAAAAAAACTATGCCAATTGGTTTGGCAGAAATGCTTCTGCCCCCATTATGTCGCATACCCTTTTTAAAGAAAAAATTGTTCCCGAAATAAGCAAAGACCAACCTACGGTCTTGGTCGTTATTGACAATCTTCGTTACGACCAATGGAAAGTTTTTGAACCTATTGTGAACAATTACTTTAAAAAAAACAAAGAGGAAGCGTTTTTCAGTATTCTTCCAACAGCGACACAATATGCGAGAAATGCCATTTTTTCAGGCTTAATGCCTAGTGAAATGGAAAAATTGTTTCCTCAATATTGGAAAAACGATACCGACGAAGGTGGTAAAAATCTGCATGAAGCCGAATTTCTTGAAACCCAAATAAAACGTCTCGGCTTAACGCATTTGGAATATGAATACCACAAAATCACAAATTTAAAAACCGGGAAAAAGCTCGTTGAAAATTTCAATTCGTTAAAGAAAAATGATTTAAGCGTAATTGTTTATAATTTTGTTGATATGCTTTCGCACGCCAAAACCGAAATGGAAGTGGTGAAAGAATTGGCCTCAAATGATAAGGCATACAGATCCCTCACCCTTAGTTGGTTTAAAAACTCTCCTCTACTTGAGATGATCCAGCAAGCACAACAGTTGGGCTTCAAGTTGATTTTAACCACTGATCACGGAACCATCAACGTTAAAAACCCCTCTAAAGTTATTGGCGATAGGGATACAAGTTTAAATTTAAGATACAAAACAGGTAGAAGTCTTACCTACGACAGTAAGGATGTTTTAGTTGCCAAAGACCCCAAAGAACTTCATTTGCCCAGCATAAACATGAGCAGTTCTTACATTTTTGCTAAAAGCGATTTGTTTTTTGCATATCCGAACAATTATAATCATTATGTTAGTTATTACAGAAATACATACCAACACGGCGGCGTTTCTCTTGAAGAAATGATTATTCCTTTTGTAGTTTTGAGCCCAAAATAATCCACAAAAAGCAAATAAACCCGATGAAATGCGTAAATTCCTAGGATTTTAGGAATATAATCACTATTATTGCCATAAATTTTATGAACATTGAAAATATCCTATAACCTGGATGAGGTTGAGCTTGTTGCTAAACAGCTCATTAAAAACTCTAAAACCAGAACTTTATTATTTTATGGAGATATGGGTGTGGGCAAAACCACATTAATCAAGGCCGTAGTTAAAGTTTTGGGAAGTAATGATGAAGCCAGCAGCCCTACCTTTTCAATTGTAAATGAGTATAAGTTGAAAGATGGTAAAATTTATCATTTTGATTTATATAGAATTAAAGACTTAGAAGAAGCCTACAATTTTGGAATCGAAGATTATTTAGATTCTGAAAGTTGGAAATTAATCGAGTGGCCTGAAAAAATAAAACCCATTTTAGGCAATGATTTTGACGAAATAAAATTAAAATCCGACGTTAAAAATAGGAGAATTTTAAGTCTAGATTAAACTGAAATAACCCTTAAAATAAATAGCCAATGAGCCTATAATAACATGATTTAACCTATTTTTTTTGTTCTTTACGGGAAACCCACAGCGGAAAATTCAAAAACAACTCATTTTAACATTTTTTTAACATTTACAGCCTCTCTCAGCTATAGTGTTTATTTACATTTGAGTAATTAATTAATTAAATCCCTTACATTATGAGAACAAAAAAGTATTTAATTGCGATAGCAATTTTCGGTGGTATGTTATTTTTAGCTCAAGCTGCTAATCAGTATAACGTAGATGCACAACAAACAGCAAAAGTATCAAAAACAGCCAGACCAATCGCCGCTTAAAAGCGGTAATCAGGGAAAACAACTTTTTACAGGAAGTTTAATTGCTGTATTTATTGCAATAACTCCTTACCTATTTTCCTTATATGAAAGTGTTCCACAACAACGTGTTTGGAGCACTTTTTTATTTACTTACGATAGCCAATGGTGGGAAGATGCCAATTACTTTGTTTGGGTTATTACAGGCAAACTTATACCGCTTTATCTTTTATTTATATGGTTTTTTACATGCCGCCATTGGTGGTACCACGTGCTTTTGGTGCCTATTGCCATGTATGTTTTTCAAACAATTGTAGTTTTAAATGCCGATTCTAAATTTATAGATGAATTTCAGCTCATATATTTAATACCGGTTATGGCCATTGTTATTCCAACCATTTATTTGATAAGGGCCCAAATGTTTAATAAGATTAACACGACCACCAAGACCATGCAAGAGCTTGAGGATGAATTTAAATTAAAGCCCAAGAATTTTTGGGAACGGATTAAGCAGTATTTTTAATTTTTGATTGAAAACCGCTAATCCAACCTATTACGCTCTTCCAATTCTGCGTGTCGTTCTCTGTTTTTCAAGAAAACATTTCCAAATTTATAATTAAAGCCAAGAACAAATAATCTGGTTTCTCTTCTTAAATCGGAATAATTGTCTTGATTTAAATACTTAATGGTGCTTGAATAATTTTGATTGTTGAAAACATCAGTAACCCCTAAATTTAATGAGGCTCTATTATTCCAAAAGGTCTTTTTTATATTGATGTTTAGGCTAGATGATGAACTCGTTCTCTCAGGGCCATAACTTGTTGGAGAGGAATAAACAAAGGAGACATCCGTAGTTAAGGTTTTATCCTTTAGCAAGGATAAATAGTTGTTTATTTCCGTATAAAAGGACCAGATATCTGTTGTGAAAATGGAACTACTATCTGGAGTGAAAAAATTGTTCTCATAATAAAAAATAGAACTAACCGAATAAATAGTCCACCAATTTAATATTTGTTTGTAGGTAATGAAATCAAGTCCATATGAAATAGATTGATCTAAATTTGTTCTTTTATAAATCAACAAGTTATCATCGTTATCTTGATATATGTATTCAAGAATTGGGTTGTTTTCATTTCGGTAATAAAATTCAAAAGTATAATTATTGTTAAACGTATACCCTAAAGTAAACGTGTCATCTATTTGCGGAACTAACTTGGGGTCTCCAACAATATATGAATTATCGGTAAAAAAGTACTTAAACGGATTAAGTAAACTGTAACGAGGCCTGTAAATTCGCCTACTATAATTCAGGTAAAGTTCATTTTTATCATTTAGTGTTTTTGAAATACTAAGCGACGGAAAAAGCTTCGCGTAATTTGATTTGTTTGTTTGACCTGTAGATATTGAATTGCCCATTATTTCTGTATATTCAAACCTAAGCCCTGTCTTCAAACTCCAATCATCCCAATCTTGTGAATAGCTTACGTAAGAAGCGTAATTTTTTTCATCATATAAAAATTGATCTGAATTATCAAGGTCTTCAACCTTTACCCCGTTATCAAAATCATATTGAGTTAAAATGTTATCTGAATCAATACTTGAAAACTTCAATCCAGATTCAAACATTCCAGATACTCCTGTTTGCAATTCATAATCTACTTGCCCAGTGTAAAGTTTTATCTCTTGACTTGTAAATGTTTGAAACTTGTTGTTTCTAGGATTGGTTGCGCCTCCAGGATACAAATATGTTGTGCTTACATCTTGGTAGCTTGAATCGTCAAAATCTGTATGGTGCAAGCTAACCGTAATTTTTTCACCATCCTCTTTAAATTTATGCACATAATTTAGGTCTATTGATGTATTAATCGTTTCGTTTACCTTTTTGTTTAACGTACTTTGAGTGGAATCCAATAACTGATTAGAGTTGTATATTTCGGCAACAGCATTTGAAGTGGTTTTTGAATTGTTTCGTGGAGCCAAAATTGTTAAAGCAGAAAAGCTAAGCAAATTATTGGCATTTATTTCATAATCAATATTGGCATTTATATTTTGGTTCGCAGATTTCTCAACTTTTTCAAAATCACTTTCCCATGTGCTCATGGTGTTGCCGTTTTCAATAAAATTTATTTTTTGAAGAATTTGACTAAAATCTTTCCTGGGGCTGATACTATAGTTTAAATACGTATTTAGTTTATTGGTCTTGAAGAAATGGCTGGTTCCAAAACTATATTTCGGAAATTCATGACCCTGTTTATAATTTCCGAAAGCACTTCCGTTGTAACCGGAAATAATATTTTTACTCGTTACAATGTTTAATACCGCTCCTCCCTCAGCCTCATATTTTGCAGGTGGGTTTGTAATAACTTCAATTGATTTTATACCACTGGCATTTGTTCCTTCAAGCAATTGAATTACTTCGTTTGAAGATAAATGAACTTTTTTATCATTGATGTAAACTGTAGGCGTTGAATTTTTTATTTTAATCTTGTCGTCTACAATTAACACGCCTGGCGTATACTTTAAAACTTCAAGTACATTATCGTTTGATATCGTAGAATTCTCAACATTAAATACCAACCTGTCTACCATTCTTTTAACAGTCGGTTTTTTGGTAACAATCGTAACCCCATCAAGCTCCTGCAAGCTTTCCTCTAAAACCATTGTCCCTAAATCAACATCGCTCTCAAGATTAATATCTTTCAAAAACTCCTTATAACCCAAAAAACTAACTTTAAGTTTATAATTTCCCGAGGACACGCCATCAATTAAAAACTTTCCAGAATCATCGGTAGTATCTCCAAATTCAGGATTCTCGTTAGTAACAATCAATACCACATTGGCATAAGCAATAGGCTGGTTATTGTTATCTTTTACGTAGCCCGAAATTTTGAATTCTTGAGAGAAACTTACAAAGGGAATCAATAAACCATAAAGCAATAGCAGGTATCTGGTCATAAAGCAACTTATATGACAAATTTATAATTTTTTAATCAAATGAATGTGTGGCAAACCCACAACTAAATTGTGCCTTTTTCCTACCATTATTAATTCTCGATTATTGGCTTATAAAAACATAAATTATTTTTCAGTTTCTGTTACCTTTAGAAAATAATTTGTAATTTGATTTTTCTTAAAAACTGAACATGGCTAAATCTATTTCACCTTTCACAAAACAACAACTTTTGCCACAAGAAGAAACGTTAGAAGTATTTAAAAAGAAAGGCGAATTATTCATTGGAATACCAAAAGAAACAGCTTTTCAAGAAAAGCGAGTGTGTTTAACACCAGATGCCGTATATGCGCTTGTTAGTAATGGTCATAGAGTTTTAATGGAGTCTGGAGCTGGTGAAGGTGCTAATTTTAGTGATAGAGATTATAGTGAAGCTGGTGCTGAAATAACGAAGGATACAGCAAAAGTGTTTTCATGCCCTATGATTTTAAAGGTTGAACCACCTAGTCTTGAGCAGGTTAAACTCATTAATCCCCAAACCATCCTGATTTCTGCGTTACAATTAAAAACACAGTCAAAAAAATACTTTGAAACCCTTGCATCAAAACGCATTACTGCACTTGCATTTGAGTTCATAAGAGATGCAGATGGCAACTATCCCGCAGTAAAATCATTAAGCGAAATTGCAGGAACCGCTTCCATTTTAATTGCTTCTGAATTATTATCGAACACGGAAAGTGGCAACGGACTCATGTTTGGAAACATTAGTGGTGTTCCTCCGGTAGAGGTCGTAATTTTAGGTGCTGGCACGGTTGGCGAGTTTGCTGCCAGAGGAGCCATAGGCCTAGGTGCCGGCGTTAAGGTTTTTGATAATTCAATAACAAAACTCAGGCGTTTGCAATCTCACCTTGGACGACCTATTTTCACATCTACACTACAGCCCAAAAATTTAAAAAAAGCTTTAAGACGATGTGATGTTGTTATTGGAGCGGTACGTGGTGTGAACAGATCGCCTATAGTTGTTACCGAAAGCCTTGTGAAAACCATGAAAAAGGGAGCGATCATAATAGATGTAAGCATAGACATGGGTGGCTGTTTCGAGACCAGTGAAGTAACCACACATAACCAACCCACCTTCATAAAGCATGATGTAGTGCATTACTGCGTTCCAAATATTCCTGCCAGATACCCCCGAACTTCATCGGTTTCCATCAGTAACATATTCACCCCTTACTTATTAAAAATTGCCGAAGATGGCGGACTGGAAAATTCCATCAGATTTGATAGAGGTTTAAAAAATGGGTTGTACTTTTACCACGGCATTTTAACAAACAAATCTGTGGCCGAATGGTTTAATTTGGATTACAACGATGTTAATCTGCTCATTTTTTAACCCAAAATCTTTGTTCATTTTCTTTACCATATTTTAATATGAAACTAATACAGCGCATTGGCTACTATTTAGGTGGCTTTGCTATTGGCTTGATTATATTGGCCTTTTTCCTGACTGGAAAAAAAACATCCTGCAGCTATGGCCCTGATGCACGGGTATTAAAGAACATAAACTCCAAGAAATTAATTTACAGCCAGTCTGTTCAAAATGCCTTAAATAGCTATGTTATTGATTCCGTTGAAATTGATTTTGTATTAAAAAAGGGGGATATTAATTTTTCAGAAAGCGACCCTAGAAAAACACCATGTGCCATTTATATGGTAGAAGGCAGCACAAAAAACAAGGAAATTTTTTTAACGATTGAAAATTGTGATAGCACGGCTACTATTATTAATTTGAAGACAAAACAATAATGATTGTAAAGCGAATCTTTGATGTTATATTGTCCCTAATCGGATTGATTCTCTTATCCCCTATTTTACTCTTATTGGCCATTCTTATAAAACTGGACTCCAAAGGCCCTGTGCTATTCATTCAAGGGCGTGTAGGTAAAAATAACAGGGACTTTAATATTTATAAATTTAGGACCATGCGTGTTCAGTCTGAAAAAAAAGGACTGCTAACATTGGGAAATAATGACTCAAGAATTACGAAAATAGGCTATTTTTTACGCCGTTATAAAATTGATGAATTTCCGCAACTAATCAATATTTTAAAAGGGGATATGAGTTTTGTCGGACCACGTCCGGAATTAAGATATTATGTGAATTTTTATAGCGAAGACGATATGAAAATTTTTCAGGTAAGGCCCGGCATTACAGGTTTGGCTTCTTTGAAATACAGAAATGAAGTAGAACTTTTAAAGGCCGCAGATAACCCTGAAGAATTCTTCATAAAAACCATAATCCCTGATAAATTGAAATTCAACAAAGAATATATAAAAAAAAGAAACTTCTTTTTTGATTTAAAACTAATAGGTTTAACCGTCGTAAAAGTAATAACCAAATAATCAACATACTTTTGGCTTAAAATAATATTATTCATACTTTGCAAGTGTATTTCAACCCGTAAAAAACACATGTCAGCGAAGTTAAGCCCTAAATGAATAAAATTTTAGCCAACCATATAGACCGTTTATTAATTGATAGCGGTCTATTTCCCACAAATCAAAAACCTACTGAATACAGTTCCAATTTCAACTTCGCTGAAGAAACTATTCTTATCACTGGAGCTGCGGGCTCTATAGGAAGCGGGCTATGCAAGCAATTGTTAACCTGCAAATTCAAAAAACTCATTTTGGTTGACATGGCCGAATCTCCACTTTATGAACTCATTAAAGAATTGGAATTTGAAAATCTTGAGCGTGTAGAGTTCCTTTTGCTTAACATTATTGAAGAAGAATCAGTACGTCATATCTTTTCAAAATATAAACCTTCGCTTATTTTTCATGCTGCAGCATACAAACATGTGCCCTTAATGGAAGAAAACCCTTATGAGGCCGTAAAGAATAATGTGTTTGCCACTAAATTATTGGCCGATTTGTCGATAGAGCACAGCGTTAAGAAATTTATTTTTATTTCTACGGACAAAGCGGTAAATCCTGTTAGTGTTATGGGAACGACCAAACTAATAGGTGAAAAATACTTGAGCAGTCTAAATTCCAAACATAAAACAGCTTTTTTCAATGCACGTTTTGGAAACATTTTAGGCTCAAATGGTTCTGTAATCCCATTATTTAAAAAGCAATTAGAAAATGATATGCCCATTACCTTGACAGACAGAAGGATGTCAAGGTATTTTATTTGCAAGCGTAAGGCCTGTAATCTCATTTTAAAAATTGCCTTGCTTAACGAAAAAGTTCATAACACATTTACGTTCAATATGGGCGAACCAATCAGGATGGTTGATATGGTAGAACGGATAATTCACATGTGCAACAAGCAAACTCAAGATATTGAAATAAGGTACACAGGGTTGCGTCCTGGTGAAAAGCTTGATGAGGACATTATTTCTGAAAATGAAATTTTAATTCCCACTAAAATTAAGGATATTTTAGCTGTTAAAGAAAAAATGGGCTCAGAACCAAAACCAATAGATTTGTCTGAACTCTACCGAGTAACGCCATATATGCCGAACACAGAAATAACGTGTGTTTTAAAAAGTTACATTTAAAGCTATAGCGTTTTTCGGCGTTTCTTTTCCTTGGTTAAAAGCGCAAGTTCTCTACCAGTTTGCCCGGCAACTGAGGTGTTTTCCTCTGCTCTTCTTATCAAATAGGGCATCACATCCTTTACCGGCCCAAAAGGAACATATTTTGCCACGTTATAACCTTTATTAGCCAAATTAAAACTAATATGGTCGCTCATGCCATACAATTGGCCAAACCACACCCTTGGGTCGTTGTTCAAAAGTCCTTTTTCGGCCATCAAATTCATCAACAAATAGCAACTGTCCTCGTTGTGGGTTCCTGCAAATAATGACATATCATCTAAATGATCCATCATATAGCGCACAGCCTTGTTAAAATTTTCGTCTGTTGCAAATTTACTTGTGCAAATTGGGGACACATAACCTTTGTCTTCTGCCCTATCATTTTCTTTTTCCATGTAAGCACCTCTTACTAACTTATAACCTAAAAAATATTTACCTTCCTTGGCTTTTTTATGCTCTTCTAGTAAAAAGGCCATCCTGTCATGCCGATACATTTGCAGGGTGTTGTAAACTATTGGCTTTTCGGTATTATATTTTTGCATCATTTCGGTTACCAATCTATCTGCAGCATGTTGCATCCAGCTTTCCTCTGCATCAATGAGTATGGCGACATCATTTTCTTTGGCTTTTTTACACACTTCGTCATATCGGCCAATAACCCGATTCCACTCGCCATTTTCAGGCTCCGTCAAAATATCTTCCCTACTTACTTTTTCGTATAACGAAAAACGTCCAAAACCACTGGGCTTGAAAACGGCAATAGGAATAGCTTCAATTTCTTTTGCAAAATCAATAATACCCAATATTTTATCTTTGGCTGCATCAAACTCCTTTTCAGATTCCTTTCCTTCAACCGAATAATCCAAAACCGAACTCACCCCTTTAGAGTGCATTTTTTCAATCACATTAAGGCAATCCGCTTCATTCACTCCGCCACAAAAATGATCGAAAACCGTAGACCTTATTAATCCCTCGATGGGTAAATGGGCCTTAATGGCAAAATTTGTTGCTGCCGTTCCAATTTTAACAAGCGGTTCAATAGATATCATTTTAAATAAAAAATAAGCACGCTCTAATTCCGAATCATTTTTCAGCGAAAATGCTATTTCCGTATTGTCAAAAATTAAATCTGTGTTCATTAAAAATTTTAAATAATATTAGTTGTAACGAAGTTATCATTTTTTATAAAATCTCCTTAATTTCGCAGCGTTAAAAAATACCAAAATATTTTATGGATTCTATTACGGCTAATGACAGTATCATTCATTTTAACGATGTATGCTATACGTCATTAAATCAACATCTTAAACAACGAAATTTTTCAAAAATTTTTATTCTTGTTGATGAAAATACGCATCAATTCTGTTTACCCAAGTTTTTGAACAATCTTGAAACGAATGCTGTTGTGGAAATCGTTGAAATAGAATCTGGTGAAATCAACAAAACTATTGATACCTGTGTAGGCGTTTGGAATACCCTTTCTGAATTGAATGCCGATAGAAAAAGCTTACTCATTAATATTGGCGGCGGGGTAATAACCGATTTGGGCGGCTTTGTAGCTTGCACATTTAAACGTGGCATAGCCTACGTAAACGTGCCCACTACCCTATTGTCTATGGTTGATGCATCTGTTGGTGGAAAAACCGGTGTTGATTTGGGGCATTTAAAAAATCAAATCGGCGTCATCAGTAATCCTGACTTAGTATTGATTGACACTGAGTTTTTAAACACTTTACCAAAAAACCAGATGCGTTCTGGACTAGCGGAAATGCTAAAACACGGACTTATAACAGGTGAAGACTACTGGAACAATTTTTTAGATTTATCAAAACTGTCCCTGAATGATTTAGATGAGCTAATTCATGAATCTGTAATCATTAAAAAGAATGTGGTTGAAGAAGACCAATTTGAAAATGGCATCCGTAAAACCCTCAATTTTGGTCATACGCTTGGTCATGCCGTAGAATCATACTTTTTAAGCCACCCTGAAAAACCCACCTTGCTGCATGGCGAGGCCATTATAGTAGGTATGATTTTAGAATGCTATATTTCTTCTAAAATGTTAGGTTTTCCACAGGAAACAGTTTCTGAAATTAAAGAATTATTTATTGGTTATTATGGTAAAGTAGACATAAACAAAGATGATTATTCGCCCATAATGGACTTACTGAAATACGATAAGAAAAACGATTATGGCAACATCAATTTTGTGCTTTTAAAGGCCATTGGTGAGCCAAAACTAGACAGCATAGTTGACGAAAAGTTGATTATAGAGGCTTTCGAATATTATTCAAAATAAAACCTTTAATTGGGATATCTCATAAACAAAAAGGCCAAATCTTAGATTTGGCCTTTTTGTTTATTCATCAATTTATCTATGAAAATATTTTCTTTAAAAACCCTTTTTTCTCGGGCGCACCATAATAACCGTACTTAGCTCCATAACCAAAGTTTTCTTGGTCAACATCATTCACTACCAGCATCATACCATTAAGCTTATTGTTTTCATGAAGCTCTTTCGTGAAGCTCAAAATAGATTTCTCTGTATAGCCTCCTCTGGTTAGGTAAATTGTGTGACCCGCATATTGGCTAATCAATAATGTATCTGTAACTAGCATGGTCGGTGCCGTGTCAACAATTACAAAATCATATTGAGCAGAAACCTGGTCAAATAACGGTTTCATCCGATCATTCATCAACAATTCTGCTGGATTTGGGGGAATTTTACCCGCTAATAAGATATCAATTTTGTTATCACCCAAGTCATAGGTTTCAATAGTATCTTTTAAGTCGATGGAGTCATCATTTAAATATTCCGTCAACCCAATTTTTGAAGGTTTGGAACCCTTATTTAACTTAGATTTAATGATTCCCTTATTAGGATTTCTAATATCGGCACCAATCAACAACACCTTTTTATCTGTATTAGCCAAGGTCAATGCAAAATTGGCGCAAAAAAAGGATTTTCCTTCTCCGTTGATGGTTGATGTAACAAAAACAACATTGTCATAAGCCTTTGCTCCCCTAGCTCTTTTTACATAGTCAAAATTTGTTCGAATGATTCTAAACGATTCCGACAATAATGAACGGTCATTTCTTTGAACATAGCTATTCTTAATGTCTCGTCCTTTTAACCTAGGTATTTCACCCAAAATCGTAATATTACTAATGGCGGCTGCCAAGTCTTCTTTATTATGAATTTTGTTGTCCAATAAATCACGAACATAAATAATGGAAAAAGGAAGTAGCAACCCAATAAAAATTGAGGCAATATAAATAATATCCTTGTCAGGAGAAACTGGTTTTGAATAGGCATAGGCACTCTCAACAACAACCGCATTCGGGGAAGTAGCAGTTAATGAAATCGTGGCTTCTTCCCTTTTTTCCAACAAATAGAGGTACAGAGCTTCTTTAGTACCTTGTTCTCGAGTAATATCTCTTAATTCTCTGGTTTGACCTGGTACAGCATAAAGTTTAGAATTAATCTTACTCAATTGGTTTTGAACACTATTCATTCTTAGTTTTACAGTTTTGGCCGAATTATCCAAACTTTGTTTTAAGCTATTTCTCAATGTATTTAGTTCCTGGTCGAGATTGACAATTACTGGGTTTTTTTCACTAGAACTTTTTAAGCGAGCTTGTCTTACCGTTAAAAGTTCATTATACTTTGCAGCTGTTCCAGCTACAGACGGATCTGCAAGACCTAAATTTGTAGGTAAAGGCTCAAATGGGTCACCAGACTCGCCCAATTGACCTTTCATGAAATTAATAGTGTTTAACTCATTCTGGATAGCATTCAGCTCTTGTTCACTTTGCGAACTATAATCTAAATACAAGTTGGCCTCGGCCCCTATATCAGTTAGTTTGTTTCCTGTTTGATAACTTTCAGCCACATCATCAACAGCTGCTAATTCGGCCTCGATAAGTTTTATCCTGGCATCAATAAAATCTGCCGTATTCTTGGACTTAATGTTTTTTTCTTCAATTGTATTTTTGTTGTAAACATCAATTAAAGTATTTACAAAATCAATAGCCTTAGACTTTACAGGATCCTGTAAAGAAACTCTAATTATTCTTGAATTCTTTTCTATTGGTTCTAGTTGAATTTGAAACTTGTAATATCCTATTAAACTTGAAACAGGGCTGACCTGTACTCTGATATTCTTTCCAACAGTTTTTGAAACATCATCATTTTTAGGAGTAATTACTATGCCTCCAATCCGTGTTTCAATATTTTCCCCAAACGCCCTTTTTTCAGGGGTATCATCTTCGTTAATTCTAAAATAGAATTCAATATCGGACAAAACTTCAACATAAAAATTCAAATAAGAACTGTTGACTATTGAATCCGACTCAATAAAATTAATATTAAATGGAGTATCGTCGTAAAGCTCGGTTTCGTGAATTCTACCTTGTATAAAGTATTGCACGTTTAAATCTAACTCTTCTATAACATCCCGAATCATTTTTCTGGATTTCACAACCGCCACTTCATCTTCAATTCTTGCACTTTCCGCATCTGAAAAAAGTGATAAATCTTTGAAAATAGCATTTGCTGAAGTGCCTTCTTCATCACTAACTATTTTCACTCTTGCTACAGCTTCATATTGCGGGGCCTCATATCTAATATACAGAAATGCAACCCCCAATGCCAAGGCCAAACTCAGTACAAACCATTTCCACTTTTTTGTATAAGAGGATAAAATCTTCTGAAGATTAAAATCCTGCGAAACTGATGCATTTGAAAAGGAATTATCTTTATTTGATGTCATGACAAAAAAATTAACGGGAACGGGTAACAAGTATTAGTACACCAGTTATGAAAGACGATATTGAGAGAATGGTTCCCAATCGAGCATCAACAAAATATCCGGACGACGCCGAATGATTTGGTTCTACATATACAATATCATTTTGTGTTAAATAATATACTGGGGAATTAAAAAGTTCCTTATTGGTCAAATCAACGCGGGTATAAGTTTTGGTTCCCTTAAAGTCTCTAACAACCAAAACATTGTCTCGTCTTCCTTTAATGGTTAAATCTCCTGCTGTAGCCAATGCTTGCATTAAAGTTATTCGTTCGCCTGTAATGGTATAAGTTCCAGGTCTTGTAACTTCTCCTAAAACAGAAACCCTAAAATTTAAAATCCTAATATTCACTACAGGGTCTTTCAAATATCCTTCTTCCAACTTACTTTTTATAAGTTCTTTAGCCTCGTCAACAGTCAAACCCAATAATTTAATTTTCCCAAGTACAGGAAAATCAATATTGCCATCAATATCAATTAAATAGTTCACAACTTCACCACTTGCCGTACCAATCTGCCTAACTAAATTGAATGGCCTTGATGCCTCCATGTCATAAGTAGAGACAAAGATACTAACATTATCGTCTACTTTAAATTTTGGAACAAACGTATCGGTATCTACAACAGTTTCAAAATTTTTTGCATTCTGAAAATAAGCTACTTCTTTTTTTGGTGAACAAGAAGAGGTCAACAAGATACTTAAAGAACATATAAGCACAAGTATCCTGCTTGCATGAAAATTTATATTCATTCTTATTTGAATTTGATTTGGGTACGGAAGGTAATAAAATTTTAGATATTTAAAGGTTTACAGAACTCTTATCTACAGTATCACTGGTTAGTCCTTTGACTTTCTTGTAAATCTGAACTCTTTTGTCGTATCTCTCGTAATCCGAGTTGTTGGATTTATACTCAGGTATCAATCGTTTCATTTTCATAACAATATTGTTGTTTTGGAAACGATTAGTAATACATAATTCCTCTATTTCGGTTTTTACCTTAGAATAATCCAGTTCTCGGGTTTTACTAATAAGTATCTTTTTATGGTATGTTGATAATGTATTTTCGCCATTTGCCAACAATTCTTCATAAAGCTTTTCACCAGGGCGTAATCCAGTAATCTTAATGTCAATATCTTCAGGAAATCTTAACCCAGACAGTTTAATCATATTTTTAGCCAAATCATATATCTTAACTGATTCGCCCATATCAAAAATGAAAATCTCGCCACCTTTCCCCATGGTGCCCGCTTCTAAAACCAATTGTGAGGCTTCAGGAATGGTCATAAAATATCGCGTAATGTCCTTATGGGTTAAGGTTAAAGGGCCGCCTTTTTCTATTTGCTTTTTAAATAATGGAATAACCGATCCATTAGAACCTAATACATTGCCAAAACGTGTTGTGATAAATTTCGTCTTGCTTTCCTTTTGAAGGCACGTAATGTACATTTCTGCCATTCGTTTTGTGGCTCCCATTACACTGGTTGGGTTAACAGCTTTATCTGTTGATACAAACACGAACTTTTTAACATTATATCTTGATGCCGTGTCGGCCAACAATTTTGTTCCGTTAACATTAATCTTAATGGCCTCGTAAGGCGATTTTTCCATTAAGGGCACATGTTTGTATGCTGCCGCATGGAAAACCATAGTCGGTTTGTGGTTTTGAAATATGGAGTCTATTCGTAAGCCATCCCTGATATCTGCAACAATGGCGGTGAAATTGTGCTTACCATCTCGCTTTAAATCCTGTTGGACATCATACAATGCGGATTCAGCCTGATCGACCAAAATCAGGTGTTTCACGTCAAAATTTGACAGCTGATTAACCAACTCACTACCTATAGAACCTGCTGCTCCTGTAACCAAAACAGTCTCTCCATTAAACTCGTCAAGTAAATTAGGATTGTCAATCTTAATAGGCGCACGTCCTAAAAGGTCTTCTATTTGGAATTGTTTAATTTGTTTGGTGCTCAACTCACCATTTATCCAACTTTCAATTGGGGGAACTTTGGTTATTTTGGTATCAGTGTCCGCCAATTTATCAATTAACGCCATTAACCTACCTGTTTCAACTGTTTGAGAAGCCACAACAATCTCATCAATATTATTTTTTATAACATAGGCAGCGTCAATCATTGAACCATGAATAATTTCTATTCCATTTATAAGTTTTCCTCTTTTCTTAAGGTCATCATCAATAAATGATACTACATTGAAACTGGTTGATAAATTATTCACCAAAGCGTTGTACGTAACAATACCAGAATCTCCAGCACCATAAATCAGAACGCGCTTTGACGACAAGAATTTACAACTCAGGTACTTATAGCCAATTTTGAACAATAACCGACTTGAACTTAACATAACAAAACTCAACAACCCATGCATGATAATAATGGAAAGCGGGATGGTAAATTCCGGTACCACATTTAGTGTTCTATTCAATAAAACAAAAAATACCGAAGCAAAGGACATAACCATAACTGCTTTAAATACGTTAATCACATCCGTAAAACCAGTATGTCTAATCACACTTTTAAATGAACCAACCAATAAAAGGCTAAATACACTAATAGCCACAACAAAAGGTATCTGGATTAAAAACTGATCTAAATCAAAATTCAATGTGAAATTAAACCTAATCAGATAAGCTATAAAAAAAGCCGCAAGTATCATGGCTACATCAATAGCAAAAACCAGCCATTTGGATGCGTATTTTTGTGAGAGATAAGTAAAGTAATTATTAATCATAGGTTGAGGGGTTTTAATATTTTCTTGAGTACTCTGTGTAAATCATGCTCAGTTAAATTAGACCCGCTGGGCAAACACAGTCCTCTGTTAAACAAATCTTCTGATACACCGTTTGTAAAGTGAACACAATCCTTAAAAACCGGTTGCATGTGCATGGGTTTCCATAAAGGCCTTGATTCAATATCATCTTCTTGCAAGGCAAGTCGTATGTCTTCTCTTAACTTATAGGAGTCCGTTGTTATACAGGTAATCCATCTGTTAGAAAAGAAACTTTCAGGTTCTTCTAAAAATGAAATGCTATTAAATTTAGATAAATGTTTTTTGTAAAATTCAAAATTCCGTCTTCTGGCTGCTACGCGCTCATCAAGCACTTCCATTTGGCCTCTGCCTATCCCTGCCAAAACATTGCTCAGTCTATAATTATGTCCAATCACGGAATGTTCATAATGCGGTGCATTATCCCTAGCTTGTGTAGACAAAAATACAGCCCGGTCTTTTTCTTCTTTGGAAGTAACAACCAAGGCGCCTCCACCAGAAGTAGTAATTATTTTATTTCCATTAAACGAAAAGATGCCAATATCAGAAAGTGTACCGCAGTAGTCATCATAATATCTACTGCCCAAAGCTTCTGCGCTGTCCTCAACAACCGGAATATCATATTTTTTGGCAACCGCATTAATTTCCTTCGCTTTATAGGGCATGCCGTAAAGGTGTACTGCTATAATCGCTTTAGGCTTTTTATATTTTTGTATCCTATCTTGAATGGCAATTTCCAATAGTTCTGGGGACATGTTCCAAGTATCTGGCTCGCTATCAATAAAAACAGGAGTTGCCCCTTGATAAACAATGGGGTTAGCGGAAGCGGAAAACGTAAAACTTTGACACAAAACCTCATCGCCTTTGGAAACCTTAAGCAATTGCAAAGCCAAATGGATGGCAGCCGTTCCAGAACTCAAGGCCGCAACATGCTTGTTTCCGCCTATGTACTCTTGTATATCGCTTTCAAAACCGTTAACGTTTGGCCCTAATGGAGCAATCCAATTGGTTGAAAACGCTTCATCCACAAATTTCTGTTCAGAACCACCCATGTGAGGTGAGGACAGATATATTTTGGTTTTGGTTAGCATTTAAAAAATTTTAAATTCCACATAACAAGCTTCATGCCATAATTGTTAGAATTATAACAGCTAAAGATTTTAGAAAAATTAATGGATGGTTCCCTCTGAATCATTGAACAAAATTATTTCTTAACTAATAACTATATAATTCATAATAACATTTTAAAACATATCATCTAAAAACTTGAAATAAGTAATAGTTGTTTTTTGAGAGCTTGTATATATTTTAATTTGTTTTTACTTAATTAAATTAATATGCTATTAATCAATTCAATCTTGTTAAATACGGTGTAAATTTAGTAATTGTTTTATATCCCTAGCCTTAGTTTTTAGTTATTTCGCTAAAAGAGTAATTAAAATCGGTTAACTACATTTTCTGCTTTCCTTAAAAGTAAATCTTTGCTGATTATCGATAGCTAAATTTGAAAACAAGAAATGGGCATTCATAATTATAGAATCGTCAAAACCCCAAAATTTTTGTATGCTTTTCATTTTTGCAAATGATTTATACATTGACCTTTATCGAAGTTTTTGGCATATTTTTGAATTTCATCGGGAAAAACGAAACCTTAATATAATTAGTATGCCTTCTTTGCTATATTTTTATAATATTTGCGGCTAATTAACACAACCCCAAATTTAAAATGACTACAGAACAAATAGAAAAGCTAAGTGATAAACGAATTCTTGTAACTGGTGGCGCTGGCTTTATTGGTTCAAATTTAATTGAGACGCTACTCAACAATAATATTCGTGTTGTTTGCCTGGACAACTTTGCTACAGGCAAAAGAAAAAACATTGAACCATTTTTAAATAACGGCAATTTCAAACTCATTGAAGGTGACATCAGAAATTTAGGTGATTGCCAAAAAGCTTGCGACAATATCGATTTTGTGTTGCACCAAGCGGCACTAGGTTCTGTGCCCCGATCTATAAAAGACCCCATTACTACGAACGATGTGAATGTTTCAGGGTTTTTAAACATGCTGGTTGCTGCCCGCGATGCTGGGGTAAAGCGCTTTGTTTATGCCGCAAGCTCATCCACTTATGGCGATCATGAAGCCTTACCAAAAGTTGAAGATGTTATCGGTAAACCACTGTCTCCTTATGCCATAACCAAATATGTGAATGAACTTTATGCCGACATATTTCATAAAACTTATGGTTTGGACTCGATTGGCCTACGTTATTTTAATGTGTTTGGCAGAAGACAAGACCCAAATGGTGCCTATGCGGCGGTAATTCCAAAATTTGTTCAGCAATTTATTAGTCACGAATCGCCCATGATAAATGGCGATGGGAGTTACTCCAGGGATTTTACATACATAGACAATGTGGTGCAAATGAACATTAACGCCATTACGACCGATAATAAAAAAGCGTTGAATACAGTCTATAATGTCGCTTATGGCGAACACACTACGCTGTTGGAATTGGCTACTTTATTAAAAGAATATCTCTCTGAGTTTGATAGTAACATAAAAACAATTGAAATCAAACATCGAGAAAATAGAATTGGAGACATCCCTCACTCATTAGCTTCAATTGACAAGGCAAAACAATTATTGGATTACCAACCAAAATATGACATTAGTAATGGCTTAAAAGAAGCTGTTGCCTGGTATTGGAAAAATCTTTAATAAGATTGATTTAAACTAAATTTTAGGTGCTGAATATTATAATCAATTGAATAAGGAATTCCATTGTAAATTTTAAATTTACGTCTTATTTAATAGTAAACAAAGCATCAAAAATAAAATAAACGAAAACAAATAAAATGGGGGGAACTAAAATTGCAATTATTGGTCTAGGTTATGTTGGTTTACCATTAGCTAGGTTATTTGCAACAAAATACAATGTTGTAGGTTTTGACATCAATAAAAATAGGATTAAAGAGTTATCAGAAGGAAATGATTCGACATTGGAGGTGGAATCGGATGTGCTTAAAGCCGTATTGAAAACTACCAATAATGATGAGACAGGCCTAATTTGTTCTTCAAATTTAGAAGATATCAAAGATTGCAATTACTATATTGTTACGGTTCCCACACCTATTGACAAAAACAACAGACCAGACTTAACACCGCTTTACAAGTCCAGCGAGACTGTTGGTAAGGTATTGAAAAAAGGAGACATCGTTGTTTACGAATCTACCGTGTATCCGGGCGTTACCGAAGATGAATGTGTGCCTGTTTTAGAGAAAATCAGTGGTTTAAAATTTAATGAAGATTTTTATGCCGGTTATTCTCCTGAGCGCATCAACCCGGGTGATAAATTGCACACCGTTGAAAAAATATTGAAGGTCACAGCAGGTTCAACGCCAGAAATTGGTAAAAAAGTGGATGCGCTTTATGCCAGTGTGATTACTGCTGGCACGCATCTTGCTCCAACCATTAAAGTAGCAGAAGCCGCTAAAGTTATTGAAAACTCCCAGCGAGATATCAATATTGCCTTTGTAAACGAATTGGCCAAAATTTTCAACTTGATGGATATCGATACCCATGCGGTATTAGAAGCCGCAGGTACCAAATGGAATTTTTTATCATTTAAACCAGGTTTGGTTGGCGGGCACTGTATTGGGGTTGACCCTTATTATTTGGCGCAAAAAGCACAAGAAGTAGGCTATCATCCTGAAATCATATTAGCTGGCCGTAGGGTTAATGATGGTATGGGACAATATGTAGCCTCAGAAGTGATTAAGCTTATGGTTCAAAATGACCTAAAAATTAAAGGGTCAAACGTTTTAGTTTTAGGCATTACGTTTAAGGAAAATTGCCCTGATGTTCGCAATACCAAAACCGTTGATGTGATAAATCAACTTAAAAGTTACGGAACTAATGTCATTGTTTATGATCCTTGGGCGAACCCTGAAGAGGTTATGCATGAATATGGTTTGTCAACAACCCAACAATTACCTTCAGGACAGTTTGATGCTGTAATTTTAAGTGTGGCGCACCAAGAATTCCTTAACGAAAATCTAAGTAGCCTGCTTAACCCAAATGGCGTTTTATATGATGTTAAAGGTGTTATAATAGCTCCTAACTGTAAACGACTCTGATGAAAATAAACCAACTTAAGGGCGGAGCAGCATTATCGTATGTTACCATATTCTTGACAAATATAGTAGGATTGGTTCTAACGCCCTTTATTATTCGCTCTCTAGGTAGTGCTGAATATGGCTTATACACCATGATAGGTGCCTTAGTAGGATATATGAGTGTATTGGATTTTGGGCTTAATAACACCATAATACGGTTTGTGGCAAAGTTCAAGGCAGAAAAAGACAAAAAAGGCGAACAGAATTTTTTGGCACATAGTTTCATCATGTACGCATGTATCTCTATATTAGTTGCCATAATAGGGGTGATTTTTTATATAAATATTGATACACTTTATGTAAACACATTATCTACCGAACAAATTAGCAAGGCAAAAACCATGGTTTTAATTCTGGTTTTTAACCTTGCTATTTCGCTTCCGGGCGGTGCGTTTTCTGGAATCTGTTATGGCTATGAGATTTTCGTTCTACCTAAAACAATCAATATCATCAAATACATCTTCAGGAGCGGCTTGGTTATTCTAATTCTATTTAAGGGAGGAGATTCCATCAGCTTGGTTATTATGGATACAATATTGAATATGCTTATTATATTCATTGACGCCTATATTGTATTTAAGATTATAAAAGTAAAGATTAAAATGCACCATTATAACAAAATGATGTTTATTGAAATTTTGAGCTTTTCAATTTGGTTATTCATTTTTGCCATTGTACATCAGCTGCGTTGGCAGTTTGGACAACTTATATTAGGACTTTATTACTCTACAACCATAGTTGCCATTTATGCAGTAGGCAGTACATTAGGCAATTATTACGGTGCGTTTTCATCGGCTATTTCTTCTGTCTTTTTACCTAGAGCTATTCAAGTAACCATTAATGACGCCCCAAAGGAAGAGCTTACAACGTTATTCATAAAAGTATCTAGGGTTATTCTTTTTGTACTGTTGTTAATTCTTGGAAGCTTTATTGTTTCCGGTAAAGATTTTGTGTTTTTTTGGGTTGGAGATGAGTACCATATGGCTTACTATTATGCTCTAGCCATAATGCTAGGGCTTACCCCTACATTAAGTCAAGGTTTTGCAAACAACATACTAGAGGCAAAAAACCTACTCGTATACAGAGGTCGTTTGCTTTTAACCCTTACAGTTTTGGGCGTTATAATAAGCTTTTTTGTAGCAAAAACTTTTGGCACCATGGAAATGATACTGGTTACTGTTTTTTTCTTGCTACTGGAAAGAGCCATAATAATACCTTATTATATTAAAAAGGCAAATTTGGATATGTTAAGGTACTACAAAGAAATAGCACCATTGTTTTTAAGTATAGGAATTGCTGTGATACTTAGTGCCGTTAACAGCTATTTTTTGCCCAACCAAAACGTACTTGCAATGCTTTTTAAGCTACTTACTTTTTCAATTATCTATTTTGTTTTCTGCTTAAAGGTCATGAATGGTTACGAAAAACATTTGTTAAAATCCTTGTTCAGTAAAATGCCTATAGTATACAAAATAGGAAAAAAATTATAACAATGAAAAAAATTTTGTTTTTACATCCTGACCTAAGAGGAGGCGGTGCCGAGAAAGTACTCGTTAATATGTTGAACAGATTGGACAAAGTAAAGTACGATATTACCTTAACTACTATTTTTGAAGAAGGCGTTAACAAAGAGATACTATCTCCAGAAGTAAAACACAACTTTTTACTGAAAAAGGTTTTCCCAGGATGGTCCTTACTTCAAAAAATATTTTCTCCTTCTTTTTTGTTCAATAGGATAGTAAAAGGTAATTACGACATTATAGTTGCCTACCTAGAGGGCGTTCCAACTAGAATTGTTGGGGGGTGCAGTTCAAAAAATACAAAGATAATATCTTGGGTGCACGTAGACTTAGAAGGGTTCAACATAGAAAAAGTGTTTAGGTCTCCAAAAGAAATGCGCAACTTGTACCTAAAATACAACGCCATTGTTGGGGTTTCAAAAACAGCACTGAACTCTTTATCAAAAAAAATACCCCAAATACCCAAAAATAAACTAAAAGTTATACACAATGTGGTAGATGTAAACTTAATTATTGCTAAAGGCAATGAAATAGTGGAGGAAATTGATTTTAACAAAAAAACCATCAATTTATGTTCTGTTGGCAGGTTGGCACAACAAAAGGGCTATATAAGATTACTAAATGCCTTGGCCTTGTTGGCAAAAGAAGGTATCCCGTTTCATTTATACATCGTGGGGCAAGGGGAGCAAGAAGAAAAGTTAAAAGAAATTATTGCCAAGAACCAATTAGAAAGCCAAATAACACTTTTGGGCTTTAAAAGCAACCCCCATAAATATGTTAACAATTGTGATTTATTTGTGTGTTCTTCATATCAAGAAGGGTTTAGTACTGCGGTAACCGAATCTGTTTTATTGAAAACCCCTGTTTTAACCACAAATTGCGCAGGAATGGACGAAATATTGGTTGATGGTAAATATGGCATGATTGTAGAAAACACGGATGAAGCTTTACTTGGCGGCCTAAGGAAAATTTTAACCACCCCAAGCCTGCTAAATCATTATAAAGAAAAAGTAAATGAAAGAAGCCAATATTTACAAGAAAAAGATAATATTGCCGATATAGAAAAATTGTTTCACTCCATTACACAACAACAAGCTTAAAATGAAACAAATAGCACTAACAGCGATTCTAGTAATTTGCATTTTGTTCATAGGCGTTTTCTATTATATAGAGATACACCCCTACCTAAAGAACAAGTTTCAAAGAAGATTTTTCATGCTTAACAAAGAAACCAAAAACGCTGATTTTAAAAACAAAGTACTAAAAAGCGCCCTAAGTTATTCCCATCACGAAACCCCAAAAATGTCACTAGCAGACAATACGTTCTTTCCCGTTGTCTTAATAAGGGAAATATCCCTTAGGCTACGAAAAAACAACAGATTGAAAAACAGCTTTCCTCGAGGCTACCTTTTAAACGGAATTTTTGATTATGCCCAAGCAACAAATAACAAAAAAACGATAGTATATATAGAAAAAACTGTAAATCGATTTGTAGAAAATATTGATAACGGCGAATTAAAGTACATAGACCAAGCCTGCATGGGCATGGTTTTAATTAAACTCTATGAGTACACAAAGAACGAAAAATATAGAAGTGCATGTGATAACATAGCCCATTGGTTATTAAAAAATATAGATTCCAAATACAATGTAATCTTATACAGACCAAACGTTAACTACCAATATGTCGATACCTTGGGAATGATATGTCCGTTTCTATTGGCCTATGCAACGGCCTTTAATAAAAATGAATTTATTGATTTGTCTAACAAGCAAATAATATTCTACATAAATCATGGTCTAAACAAAAATGGCATGCCCTATCATGCAATAGATCTTAATAACTTTTTTCCAATGGGCTCATCCAATTGGGGACGTGGTTTAGGTTGGTATATGCTTGCCCTAACGGCCACTTTAAAGTACACTGATACAGAAAACAATTCCATGTATGGCTATTTTAAAAATGAATTCGATAAAATAGCACCTCATTTGAAGAACTTAAAAAAAGATCAGTTTTGGGGGCAATTCATTGGAGTATCTAAAAACTGGCACAACGATACCTCGGTATCCTGTATGCTTTTTTATTCACTCTCACTTTTAAAAGAAGAAAATTGCTTTGAAGAGTTCTATAAATTCTTAAAGCCCCTAACCACAAAAAAAGGACAAGTAGACTACACATCTGGAGACACAGAAGACATCAATATTTACTCAAGAGAGTATGGAAAATCAGAACTCACCCAAGGCCTAATACTGTCAATATTTAAAAACGAAATAACTCCATGAAAAACATATTAATTAAAAATTTTAAAAACCTTAACAACTATGGTTCTGGCATGATGGGCCTTATTACCATAAAACAAATACATGAGCTTTTAAATGGGCAAGTTAGGTTTTATTCTGATTTTGATGAACATGCCGAAATGAAACAGATTTTAAATGAACTTAACGGTAATATTGAAGTCAATGTATACAAACCTCCAGTAATTGAAAACAAGTCTCCTATTAATTCCATTTCCAAACGGATTAGCACCCTAAAATATATTTTATCCAATAAAGGAGCGGATGATTTCGATATGGTAATTGTTTTAGGTGGAGATGATTTATCTGAATACTATGGCAAACATGTTTGGCCCGTTTTCCTATCGTTATATTCATGGTCATTTAAAACTAAAATTATTTTGTTTGGCCAAAGTATTGGTCCGTTCAAATTCTGGCTAAACAAGTTTTCTTTCAAAAAGTTAGCTAACCGATGTAAAATATTTACTCGAGACGAGTATTGCTTCAATTATTTAAAAGATGAACTAGGTATTACCAAAAATGTAACCCTTAGTGGAGACATTGCTTTTTTAAACTTACCGTTGGAAACTGACAAAGCTTACGAGCAAGAAATCCTGACAAGATATAACCTAAAACCAAACGGTTACATTAGTATAGTTATTTCGGGATTATTAGGTAAGTATTATACAGAAAGTAAAAGCGATTACTTTAACTCTTACAAGCAACTTATAGAAAGGTTAAAGGCACTTCCGGAAGTTTCTGGTAAAAAAATATGCTTCTTGTCGCATACCTTTCCGCCACATGGTGATGAAGCTGGCCTACTTGCCGAATTTGAATCTTATTTGGGCAGCGATACCGAGAATTTAGTTTTTATTAAAGACAAAGTTTATCAAGCTGGGGCACGTTTTATTTTGGGCAACGGCCTAATGACCATAACAGGAAGAATGCACGCCTCAGTATCTACTTTTGAAATGATTAAACCTTCCATTTCGCTCGCTTATAGCGTTAAATATTATGGCGTTATTGGTGATAATTTAAAGCGTAACGATTTAATTATAGACGCAAATACCCCTGCCTTATGGAGCAATGGGGAAATAGTAACGCTAATTATAGAAAAAGTCAAATATTTAATTGATAACTACAATACCATTATTCCTGAAATTGACACCGCTGTAAACACCCAAAAAAAACTAGTAAATTCGGCCTTTAATTCACTAACCAACAATTTATAATGACCGCACTCTCATTAATTATACCAGTTTATAACTTAGAGTTTTACATTGAAAAATGCCTAAACTCAATAGTGGGTCAAGATTTAGCTCCTGATCAATTTGAAGTTATCATAATTAATGACGGCTCGAAAGACAACTCGAAAGAAATCATTGAAAATTACACCTGCCAATATTCCAATTTTAAACTGTTTAACATTGAAAATGCAGGTGTAAGCAATGCACGTAATCAGGGCATTAAACATTCCAAGGGCAGCTTTTTGTTGTTTATTGATGGTGACGATTGGCTTGACAAAGGTGCCCTAACCAAAATTTATGATGCGATTAACCAAGACAAATTTGAAGTGGCTAAGTTTGGTTACACCAAAAGGTATGCTAACAAAAAATGGGAAGACATAATTTTAAATGACAAAATAAAGTTTGATAGTGGCTTGGACTTTGTTGTAAAAAGCAAATGTTCGTATTTTTATCCTTGGCAGTACGTTTTTTCTAGCAATCTAGTAAAATCGAACGGACTATTGTTCAATACAGATTTAACCTTTAGTGAAGACAAAGAGTTTTTAATAAGAGTGTTAGCTCATACAACACGTTTTAAGTATCTCGGGTTTAAGGTTTATAATTATAATTTAGAACGTGAATCCGCTGTATCATCAAAAATTTCTGATAAAAGTCTACGGGATTTGATTGATGCCAATGTTTTAATCTATACTTTCGCAAGATTAAAAGTAAAAGAGCCAAATCATAGGAAAGCTTTAGAAGATAATGCTATTTCATCAATTTCCAATTCTTACTATATTCTAACCACAAATAGTATTTGGAGGAGATTTTGGATTTGGAGAAACCACATTAACAACATCATTGAAAAAATTGATGTTGAAAAATCTAACAGGCTATCTTATTTTAATAGAAAAAATGGAATATTGTTTTACCTAAGGTACTACCTCCCAAGAGCTATATATCATAAAATAAAATGATTGATTTTATTCCCATAAAATATTATTCCTTTTTATATTATCAGTTTATTCTATTGATTGGTTTTATTACACTTTTCCATACATATGTATTAAAAGAGAGTGAAATAAAAGTCTTAATATTCAATCGTTTTTTTTCTCTTTTCGTTTTCTCAACGGTTTTATTTTACATCGGACTAAGACCTCTAAATGGTGTGTTTGTTGATATGACCACCTACGCACATTCATTTAATCAATATAAGCATGGCATGCCAATTTCTGATCATGGAGACATAGGTTTTGCTTATTTTCTAAAATTCACCTCCCAAATCATGTCTCAGGACATGTTCTTTTTATTATGTGCTTTTATATATATTTATCCGTTGTTTAAAGCTTGTAAAAATTGGTTTCCCTTCCATTACTTTTTTCCTTTTTTAATGCTTATCGGTTCGTTTTCTTTTTGGACCTATGGTGTAAATGGCATGAGAAACGGCATGGCCACATCGGTATTTATATTGGCATTATCGTATGTTTTTAAAAATAGAAAATTGGCTTTTATTTTTTTTGCTATAGCTTTAGCTTTACATAAAAGTATGATGTTACCATTAATGGCGTATTTGGTCACTACAATAATGACCGATACAAAAAAATACTATTTTTTTTGGGTTTTAGCTATTTTACTTTCAGTTACCATGGGAGGCGTTTGGGAAAATCTATTTGCAAGTTTGGGGTTTGGTGACGATAGGTTTGCCGCCTATTTGACACAGGAGGCCGATGCCTCAAAGTTCTCGTCAACTGGATTTCGATACGATTTTTTATTGTATGGAGCTGTCCCTCTTATGTTTGGTTACTTTTACATATTTAAAAAAGGCTATAACAATATAGAATATAAACGTATTCTTCATACATACATTGTTGCAAATGGCTTTTGGATTATGGTCATTAGAGCAAACTTTTCAAACCGATTTGCCTATTTATCTTGGTTTCTTATGGCCATAGTTATAGCCTACCCTTTATTTAAAGAAGCTTTAGTAAAAAAACAATTTAAAAAAATAGGTGTTATTATACTGCTATATTACGGATTCACATATGCTATGTATAATGTATATTATTAAAAATAAAATCTCAAACAAGCCATGGCCACACATAATATTTCTTTAAGCATAATTGTTCCGGTTTATAATGTAGAACATTACTTAGAAAAATGCATCCTTAGTCTTATTGATCAAGACTTAAACAAAAGCGATTATGAAATTATAGCAGTTAATGATGGTTCAACAGATAATAGTTTAGCAAAACTCCAAGGATTAAAAGAAGTTTACAACGACAATGTGAATTTAAAAATAATTTCCCAAGAAAATCAAGGACTAAGTGGAGCTCGCAATTCAGGTTTAAAGGTAGCTAACGGAGATTATATTATTTTTGTTGATTCAGATGATATTCTATTACCTAGTACAATTAAAAGCCTTGTTGAAACATCTCAAAAGAATCAGCTTGACATTTTAGAGTTTGGAGCCTCAGGTATTACCGAAACAGGACAAATAACTTTTACCCAAACTGCCTCTTCTAATGGTAAGGTTTTAAATGGAAAAAGCTATATCGAAAATATTTCTTACATGGGCTCAGCCTGTAACAAAGTTTATAGTTTAAATTTTTTAAATACCCATAAGCTTAGGTTTATGCCCAGGGTTTATATTGAAGACATAGAATTTAACACACGAGCCGTATATAAATGTGAAAGGATTATGGCTACCGATATGGTGGGCGCTCATTTTCTACAAAGGGAGGGCTCTATTACTAGAACCAAAAATTTTAACAAATCGAAAAAAATGATTTATGATATTTTTACTGTTCTAAGTTCTATCAACAATTTCGCGTTAACCGAGGTGCCTGAAAACTCAAAGGCTTACATTGTATTAAAAAGAAGGGTTTCATCATTAGTGGCTACGATGCTAAAACGGGTTTTGAAAGAAACAACGGACTTCAATATCTGCGAGGATATTTTAAATAAGTTAGAGGATTCAAACCTCTACCCTACTAAACACAAACCACTGGATTCATCAAAAGCACTTTTTATGTCTTATGCAAATAACAAAGCCCTATTTCGTTTATCCTGTAAGCTCTTTTGTAAATTAAATACAAGAAAATGAACAAAATTGCCATCATTATACTAGCTCACCACAACCCCGAGCAACTCAGCATACTCATTAATCACTTAAAAACCGATTTTGATCTATATGTCCAGATAGACAAAAAATCAGACCTTCAAATCAATGCTTTGCCTGTAGGCCAAAACATCTTTTACCATAAAGACATTGAAGTATATTGGGGTGATTTTAGTCAGGTCTTGAGCATGTATACAATTTTAAAAAATGCATATCTTAAAAAAGATTATGATAATTACCTTTATATTAGCGGAGATGACTTCCCAATTAAAACCAACACTTTTATTAAAAACTTTTTTAATAAAAACAAAAGCAGTATTTTTATGTACGCCAATCCACTACCCATTTCAACATGGGGATTTAACCATGGTTTTGATAGACTAGACCGCTATTGGTTTATGAAAATAAAATCTAGAAAATTTGTCAAGGCACTTGCTAGATTTACCTTATATCTACAGCGTTTGTTTTTCATAAAAAACAAAAGATTTCCCCTTAAATATTACGCCGGATCAAACTGGATTAACCTGACTAGGGAGAGCGTTACTTACATATTTAATTTTATCGAAAAAAACCCAACCTTTTTTAAAAGACTAAAATACTCAAGAGCTACTGATGAGTTATGGGCTCAGAGCATTTTAATGAATTCTCCTCTAAAGGAAAAAATTGTTAATCATGATTTAAGGTATATTGATTGGAGTAAAGGCCCAGACTACCCAAGAACTTTGGATTTAACGGATTATGATAACTTACTAGAGAGCGACGCCTTATTCGCTCGAAAAATTAACATTAAAAAAGACAAAGAATTATTGTTCAAAATATTAGGCTTGACTTCATTATAAGATAAAAAAAAACTGCTATTTTAAGCAGTTTTTTTTATCTTATAATATTTTTAATTTTTTAATTGTTATTCTCGGTTACTATATTTTCACAATTTACCTGCCTAATTTCTTTGTTAACGGCTAACTGATTGTTACGTATTGTTACATTTTTTGCGTTTTCTAAATACAACTCTTTTGGAGAAATGAAAATAGAACTTTCAATAGTCAAATTATCATTAGTGGTTTTTTCATTAAAGCCATAGAAGTAAACTGGTCGATGTTTAACATTTATGTTATCGTTTCTTATAATCACATTACTTGTTAATCCTCCAAATGAAAGATACCCATGACTTATTGTACGATCACTCTGCAAATCATTATTACTGATTTCGCTGTCATATAGTTCTCTTAAATAAAAGCCCTCTTTAAAATCACGAACTATGTTATCTTTAACTTCAATGTTTTGCCCCAATATACTTATGCCAGTATCAAATCCTGTAATTTCATTACCAATAATTTTGTTATTATGAACTCTTTTTACATCTTCAATACCGTTGTATAAAATGCCTATCGGAGTTTTTACCCCTGTTGATCTTTGAGTGATGGTATTATTTCTGATTGTCGTATTCCAAAACAATAATCCGCCAATTAAGTTATCGCAATCGTTATTTTCAATTAATATGTCATTTGCTGTAAAAAGCACAATATCTCCGGCATAATTACCCCTAAAAGTATTACCCCTAACAAAAACATTTTCTACTATTTGATAATCTACATATACACCATTTTCCATCTCTCTATGTGCCTCCATGTCAATACCAAACTGAGGGGCCACACCAGCAGAGGTATATGTTTTTATTTTACCATTTTCATCTAAAATATTTTCACCTCCACCTGCATTTAAAATAGTATTGTTCTCAATGTAAAGATATTCTCCGTCGCCGACCGTGATATTATTTCGTCTAGAACCATCAAGAGTGCAATTTCTTAAGGTAACATTTTTACAATAGATTGCTGGCGTATACTGCCTATGAGTACCTGAAGCAAAAACAAAAGCGTCGGCTATAGAATTTCTCATAGTAACACCGTCAACGACAACATCATGGGACCCAGCAATTGATATTAAAGATCCATATTCATGTGAATCTCTATTTATGCCAAATTCATCATTTATTGGTACATAATTATGCTCATATCTATCACCTATTATATTTCCACCAGTAATAGTTACATTTTTCTGTTTGAATGCATTCAAGACATTATATTTCGGCCAACTATTTGGTTGTACCCTAAGGTAAGTACTTGAACTCATTCTAAGATTAAAATTTGATGGAAGTGAAATACCATCTTTGAATGTTTGGTCATCCAAACTAAAGTTGCCTCCAACACCAACGTAACAATCCATTTTATCGATAGTTATTGTATTGACACCTATCGATGACGCAAAATCTATTATATCTTGAATAATTTCCTTATTCCGTCTTGCTACTTCATCAGATACATTGCCTTCTATAATACCCCATCGATTTGGGTCAAAATGAAAAACAGGATCTCTTAATATAGGGCTGGTTCCCGTAGTGGTTAGTGTTAGATTCAACAGTTGACCATCAATTGTCGTGTTTTCTGAAAAATTAAGGGTTCCATTGATGATATCTCCACCTTCGTACAGAATTGTTACGTCAGAAGGCAGATTAACCGTAGAGCCTCCTAAATCCAAAATACAGTTTATACTAACCGTATCGCCTGACTTCAAAAAACTCAAATCAAAATCACAAGGCAATGAGGCATCTACATCTTCATCCTCATTAATATTATCGACTTCATTTGTTTCAGATGGCTCTTCAATAATTTCGGTTATTAACTCTGTCTCAAAAAGTTCCTCGTTGTTGCACGACATTAACAACCCTATCGTGCCCATTAGGATAATGATGGTAGGTTTTAAGTTCATTTTCATAAGTTTAAGTTTTTTGGGGTATTTATTGTTGGGGCAATATTAAATAATTACGACGGAGGAATCATTGCTATTTTGTTTTTTTCGACTAAAAACATTGAATTAAAAAAATATTATCGATTAAGTGCGTTTTTTTTCGTTAAAATGACATTATTTAACGATAATCTTTTCGATGTTAACCCCTAGATTGGTTTTAACTTCCAAGAGATAAAAGCCCTTTAACATTTGACTAACATCAATTAATTTTTGATTTGAACTAAATAAAAGTTTACCTGTCATATCGTAAAAATTGACTTGAGTTAAAACCGTATCATCATTTAAAATTATATTCAAAATATTTCTTACAGGATTAGGAAAAATACGATAACCTGTTTTATCTGTTTGTTTAACGCCTAATATAGCTTTTGATGTGGCAACCCTGTTTTGAACTAAATCACAATTTTCACTGAAACCAGTTTGTGCGTCTTTGTTAGTCCAGTTGATTTCACTGTAAAGAGCGTTATCAACTTCAATACAGGTGAGATTAGGGTTGTTCGCAACTCGAAAGTTCGTTATTTTCAGATTGTTGCCGTTTTTAACGTTTAAGCTCTCAAGATTGTTGTTTGAGCAGCTTATTGTAGTCAGCGCCACATTATTGCTTAAATCTAAACTGGTCAAGTTGTTCAAGTAACAAGAAAGTACTTGAAGCGACAGGTTATTACTTAAATCTAAGCTTGTTAGCCTGTTGTAAACACAGTTTAAGGTTGTTAAAGACGTAAAGCCCTCTATCCCAGTTAAGTCCGTAATCCCTTTGTTGTAAAGGTTTAAACTTGTAGCAGCACTAATGTTGCTGGTTGCAACATAATCATCCAACACATCATCGTACCCTAGATCTATTAAAGCCTGTTCAAAGTTATCGTCGGGCACATAGGTTTGAGCCACAGGTACTGGGGCACTGCAATCTTCGCTGAAACCAGTTTGTACATCTTTGTTGGTCCAATTGCTTTCACTGTAAAGAGCGTTGTCAACTTCAATACAGGTCAAATTGGGGTTGTTCGCAACTCGAAAGTTCGTTATTTTCAGATTGTTGCCGTTTTTAACGGTTAAGCTCTCAAGATTGTTGTTTGAGCAGCTTATTGTAGTCAGCGCTACATTATTGCTTAAATCTAAACTGGTCAAGTTGTTCAAGTAACAAGAAAGTACTTGAAGCGACAGGTTATTACTTAAATCTAAGCTCGTTAGCCTGTTGTAAACACAGTTTAAGGTTGTTAAAGACGTAAAGCCCTCTATCCCCGTTAAGTCCGTAATCCCTTTGTTGTAAAGGTTTAAACTTGTAGCAGCACTAATGTTGCTGGTTGCAACATAATCATCCAACACATCATCGTACCCTAGATCTATTAAAGCCTGTTCAAAGTTATCGTCGGGCACATAGGTCTGTGCTATAGGTGCTGGGGCGCTACAATCTTCGCTGAAACCAGCCTGCGCATCTTTGTTGGTCCAGTTGCTTTCACTATAAAGAGCGTTGTCAACTTCAATACAGGTCAAATTGGGGTTATTGCCAACTCGAAAGTTCGTTATTTCGAGGTTATTACCGTTCTTAACGTTCAAGCTCTCAAGATAGTTGTAAGTACAGCTTATTGAGGTAAGCGCCACATTATTACTTAAATCCAAAGATGTTAAGTTGTTCAAATTACAAGAAAGCACCTGAAGTAACTGATTATTACTTAAATCTAAGCTGTTCAAGGTGTTTAAATTACAAGAAAGCTCTTGAAGCACCAAATTATTGCTTAAATCCAAACTAGCAATATTGTTATCAAGACAATATAAATAATTAAGTTTTGTGTTATTGCTTACATCCAAGTTGTTCAATCTGTTAGTACTACAATTTAAACTCTCCAAACCTATAAAATCCTCTATACCTGTCAAATCAGAAATACCCCTGTTAGATACATCTAAAGTTGTAATGCCAGTTAAATCATTTGTTGCCACATAATCATCCAGTACATCATCATACCCTAAGTCTATAAGCGCCTGTTCAAAATTGTCGTCAGGCACATAGGTTTGAGCCACAGGTACTGGGGCACTGCAATCTTCGCTGAAACCAGTTTGTACATCTTTGTTGGTCCAATTGCTTTCACTGTAAAGAGCGTTGTCAACCTCTATACAGGTGAGATTGGGGTTGTTCACAACTCGAAAGTTCGTTATTTTCAGATTGTTGCCGTTTTTAACGTTTAAGCTCTCAAGATTATTGTTTGCGCAACTTATTGTAGTCAGCGCCACATTATTGCTTAAATCTAAACTGGTCAAGTTGTTCAAGTAACAAGAAAGTACTTGAAGCGACAGGTTATTACTTAAATCTAAGCTCGTTAGCCTGTTGTAAACACAGTTTAAGGTTGTTAAAGACGTAAAGCCCTCTATCCCAGTTAAGTCCGTAATCCCTTTGTTGTAAAGGTTTAAACTTGTAGCAGCACTAATGTTGCTGGTTGCAACATAATCATCCAACACATCATCGTACCCTAGATCTATTAAAGCCTGTTCAAAGTTATCGTCGGGCACATAGGTAAGTTCGATTTCCACTGGAACTCCATCGCAGTTTGAACTAAAACTGGTCCCTGCGTCTATTTTATTCCAATTCGATTGACTATACTGTATATTGTCAACCTGAACACAAGTAAGACCTGGGTTACTAATGGCACTAAAGTTCACAATGTTTGAATTATTGCCGTTTTTTATATTTAAACTATTTAAATTATTGTAGTCAACATATAAAACTGTCAAATCCATATTATTGGATAAATCCAGACTAGTCACATAATTAAAACCACAATCTATAGATGTTAGCCTATTATTATCACTTAAATCAATACCTTTTAATTGGTTAAATGCACAAGATAAAACTTTTAACGCTGAATTCTTACTCAAATCAAGAACTTCCAAATTATTAAAGGAACAGTTCAAATTCAATAAATTAATAAATCCTTCTATACCCGTTAAATCAGAAATACCTTTATTATATAAATTCAAACTTGTAATCCCACCAATATTATTGGTAGACACATAATCATCCAGTACATTGTCATACCCTAAGTCGATGAGTGCCTGTTCAAAATTATTATCTGGCACGTAGATTTGTTGAGAAAAGAGAAAACCACTTATTAGAAATGACAACAGAAAGTTACAATAACGCAATTCTGTTTTTTTGTTGCTTATTTTATTTAAAAAGATTTTCATTATATAATTGATTTGAGAAAAGTAAAATTGCTAAAGTAATTTGTGAATGCTATTTATTAAAATCCAATAACCTTATTATAAAAGTTCAAAATAAAAGCAGGGTTAAATATTGTTCTCAACGACTATATTAACACAATTAACCTGTTTTATTTGTTTATTTACAGTAAGCACATTATTCCTAATAGTTACATTATTGGTAAGATCCAAATAAAGCTCTTTGGGAGATGTAAATTCACAACCATCAATGGTTAAACTATCATCAGCAGATTTTTTATTGAAGTTGAACAAATATAAAGGACGATGTTGAACATTTATTTTATCGTTTATAATCAAAACATTACTTGTGGAACCACTGAACGACAGGTAACCATAGCTAATTGCCCTATCACTTTGGTAATCGTTGTTACTAATTTCACTATCGTATAATTCCCTGATGTAAACAGCCTCCTTAAAGTCTCGAATTGTGTTATCTTTTATTTCAATATATTGACCTAATGTACTTATACCTGTATCAAAACCAGAAATTTGATTTCCAATTATTTTATTATTGTGAACTCTGGTTACACCAGAAATTCCATTATTTAGAATGCCTATAGACGTTTTTACACCCGTTGGTCTTTGCTTTAGAATATTGTTTCGAATTGTTGTATTCCAAAATAAAGAGCCTCCAATCAAGTTATCGCAATCATTGTTTTCAACTAAGACATCATTAGCCGTAAAAAGCACAATATCCCCCGTATAATTTCCCCTCAATGTATTCCCTCTAACAAAAACATGTTCAATAATTTGATAACTCACATACTCACCATTCACGACTTCTCGATGAGCTTCCATATCTATACCTAACTGTGGTGCCACACCAGCCGAAGTATAGGTTTTTATTTTTCCATTTTCATCCAATATATTTTCGCCTCCACCCGCATTGGTAATCGTGCAATTTTCGATATACAAATACTCTCCGTCACCAATAGTAATGTTATTTCGCCTAGAATTATCAATAACGCAATTCCTTACAGTTACATTCTTGCAAAATACTGGTGGATTATATTGTCTATGTGTTCCAGAAGCAAAAATAAAACCATCACCCGAAGAGTCTTTCATTGTAACGCCATCTACAATAACATTATGCGAACCGGCGGCAACGACTAAAGACCCCCATTCGTGAGAATCTCTACTTAGCCCAAATCCATCAGATATTGGGGAATAATCATGCGTGTAGCGATCTCCAATAATGTTTCCACCCTTTATTTCTACATTTTCTTTTTTAAATACATTAATTACATTGTATCTAGGCCATTTGTTAGGCTGAACCCGTATAAACGTATTTGAGGTCATTTCTAATTTAAAATTCGATGGTAGTGAAATGCCATTATCTAACGTATACTCGTCCAGAATAAAATTTCCGCCGACAGCTACATAACAATCCATCTTATCAATTACAACGGTAGTAACACCATAGCCGACTACCCTATCGATAAAATTTTGGATAATTTCTTTATTCCTTTCAGCTACCTCATCAGAAACTACACCTTCAACAATACCCCAGCGTTTTGGGTCAAATTCAAAAATTTGGCTACTTAAAATAGGGGCCGAACCTTCTATCTTTAAGGTTTTATTTAACAACCCTCCGGGTATAATGGTATTTCTGGAAAAATTAATTGTGCCATTGACAATTTTACACTTATCACCAGTAATTGTGACATCTGGAGGTAAACTAAAAGCTCCTCCACCAAGGTCTATGTTACTATTTAACAATACCCGGTCTCCAGGCTGAACAGCCATTAAATCATACAGATTACTTATCAGAACATCATAACAGGATTCTTTCCGGCTCTCATTGATTTCTTTTGAATCAGCCATTGTTAAAGCCCTCAAACCACCATTAGAAATAACTAAAAAAAACACGAAAACAAGAATAGATTCTCTAATCGGAAAAGAATATTGGCTTGCCCTAGCTAAAATGTTTTTGTGGGTTAAATCAATAAATTTAATTATTATGTCTATTAAATATTTTTTCTTTTTCATAGTTGTAATGATGATAAAAAAACAGAACAATTTCTTGATTATAAAAGTGAAAATTTAGAATTTTACCCTATTTACGTTTAAAAAATTAATTTGGATGCTTTATTTTTTTCGATTGCAAATATAATCAAACACTTTACCAATCTAACTAACTGTTAACAAAGTGTTTATAACTTTATTTATTGATTAAAATAGATAAGAAAACACTTGTTTAAATTACTAAAAAGTAAATAAATTTGTACATCATTTAATGTAATACATTTATATCTTTGCTTCTAATTTAGATTTTTGTTGATAACTTAATTCGATATGAAAAAAAAAATAATTAGAACAACTACTGTACCGGCATCATTTAACCTACTTCAAGGTCAGCTTGAGTTTCTGAATAAATATTATGAAATTAAAGGGGCCTCTTCTCCGATTGGAAACCATATCCAAAACATATCAAAACGAGAAGGCATATATATCGAACCTATTGAAATAACAAGAAGAATCAACCCTATAAAAGATTTAAAATCCTTATTTAAACTATATCAGTTTTTCAGAAAAGAAAAACCGTTTATTGTGCATTCTATAACCCCAAAGGCTGGCTTATTATCTATGGTTGCTGCATATTTTGCACGTGTTCCAAATAGAATCCACACGTTTACAGGACTTATCTTTCCAACCAAAACAGGTTTATCTAAAAAAGTATTGATTTTTACGGATAAAGTTTTATGCTTTTGTGCCACCAAAATTTTTCCAGAAGGAAATGGCGTGAAAAATGACCTTATAAATTACAGGATTACATCTAAACCATTAAAAGTTATCGCCAATGGAAATATAAACGGCATTGACCCAGACCATTTTAATCCCAATTTATTTGAAATTAATTTAAAAAAAACTCTCAAAAAAGAGCTGAAAATAGATGAGGAAGATATTGTTTTTATTTTTATTGGAAGACTTGTTGGAGACAAGGGAATAAATGAGTTAGTGGAGGCATTTTCTAGATTAAACAGAATCTATTCAAACACTAAATTATTACTGGTTGGTGATTTTGAAGAAGAATTAGACCCTTTAAGGGAGGAAACAATATTGGAGATAAAAACAAATAAAAATATAGTCTTCACAGAATGGGTTGATGATGTTCGCCCTTATTTATCAATTTCAAATGTTTTGACTTTTCCAAGTTACAGAGAAGGCTTTCCAAATGTAGTCTTGCAGGCCGGAGCAATGGGACTTCCAAGTATTGTAACAAATATTAATGGAAGTAATGAAATAATTCAAGAGGGGAAAAACGGAACTATAATACCCGCAAAAAGCATGTCCGCCCTTTATGATAAAATGAGTGATTTTTACACGAAAAAGATTGCTTACAGCAATATTCAATGTAGAGAATTAGTCACATCAAGATACAATAGACAACTGGTTTGGAATGCTATTTTGGAGGAATATAAAAAACTCTAATAGCATCTTTTCAGCGAAAAATTCAAAAAAAAAAAACTAGTTAACGGGAAAATTGTAAACATCAACGTATTTCTATTTATCTAAGTTTATTTGTCTCAAGATAATTCTATATTTGAACATCAGTTAAAAATACATCCCTCCAAATTACTGATGAAAACGTCAAACCTAAACTATTGAAATGATATATAAAACTACTATAAAACCTTTAATAGATTTTACAATTGCGCTTATATCAATTATTATACTATCCCCTGTAATCATCTTAACAACGTTACTTTTGTTTATTGTAAATGGCGGCAAACCATTTTTTATTCAAGAAAGACCGGGCAGAAACGAGCGTATTTTTAATATCATTAAGTTCAAGACAATGAACGACAAGACGGATGCCGATGGCAATCTACTTTCAGACTCAGAAAGGCTAACAAAAGTAGGGTTATTTGTCAGGAAAGCTTCAATTGATGAGATTCCACAATTGTTCAATGTGTTGAAAGGAGATATGTCCATTATTGGCCCAAGACCACTACTTCCTAGATACCTTCCATATTACACTAATGAAGAGCGTATGAGGCATCAAGTAAAACCAGGAATAACCGGGCTAGCCCAAGTTAATGGAAGAAATTTTTTAGATTGGGAACCCAGGCTTAAACTGGATATAGCATATGTCCAGAAAATATCTTTTAAAACCGATTTAAAGATATTGGTAAAAACCATTTACAAGGTTCTAGCTTCAAAAGATATTGCAACTGATGCTACAAAAGTACAACCTTATTTGGATGAATTAAGAAAAAAATATAGAGAGCAAAATGCATAACCCTCAATAAAACCAGTGTTACAAATACTATCGGTAAAAGACAACGATCTTTTAATTGAACTGTATTTTAAAAAATTGTAATTTGAACTTGTTATATTTTAAAGCAAAAAAAGAAATATGAATGTATTAATAACCTCAGCAGGGCGTAGAGTATCTTTAGTAATGGCTTTTAAAGAAGAGCTAGCAAAAGTTTTTAGCGGAGCAAAAGTTTTTACAGTGGATTTTGAACCAAAATTGTCCGCTGCCTGTTATGCCTCCGACCAATCTTTTGACGTTCCAAAAGTAAATGACTCAAATTACATTTCTTCCTTGTTAAACATTTGCCTAGAAAACAATGTGAAAATTGTTATACCCACCATTGATACAGAGCTTATGACACTTTCTAAAAACAAATACAAGTTTTTAGAAAAAGGAATCAATGTAATTGTATCATCAATCTCGTTTGTAAAAAAATGTAGGGATAAGTATAGTATACATGATTTTTTTATAAAAAACAACATTCAAGTAGCAAAAGAATACAGCCGCGACAACTACAAACTACCTTTGTTTTTAAAACCATATGATGGAAGCCGAAGCATCGATACTTTCATAATAAAAAGTGAGGAAGACATAAATTCTAGACATTTAGAAAATAAAAAACTAATGTTTTTAGAGTATCTGGACCACCAATTATACGATGAGTATACCTGCGACATGTACTATGACAAAAACAATGATTTAAAATGTGTCGTTCCGCGTAAAAGGATTGAAACCAGAGATGGGGAGGTGAGTAAAGGCATTACAGAAAAAAATGATATCATTGAATTTTTCAAGCAGCGTTTGCCCCATATAGATGGTGCCATTGGGTGCTTAACAGTTCAAGTATTTAAGAATAAAGTCAACAACAGTATTATTGGAATAGAAATTAATCCAAGGTTTGGTGGTGGATTTCCCCTCACCTATTTATCTGGAGCAAATTATGTTAAGTGGATATTGGACGAATACCTATTTGATAAAAAGATAGAAAATGGATTTGATTGTTGGCAGAATAATTTATTAATGCTGCGATTTGATAAGGAAATATTGATAAATGATTTTAAAAATTAGTAATACAGTGGTTGTGTTCGACCTTGACGACACTTTGTACAACGAAATTGATTTTTTGAAATCGGCTTACAAAGCTATAGCATGCAAATTAGAAAAAGATAATTGGCAATTTTTATATGCGCATATGTTATCAATTTACCGAAATAAAAAGGATGTATTTGGTTTTTTGTCTGAACGTTATCTGGTTGAAAAAAAATGTTTGCTAAATGAATACAGAGAACATGTCCCAAAATTGAAACCTTTCGGTCATGTCATTGCGTTTTTAAAAAAAATAAAACAGATGGGAGGTAAAGTAGCAATTATTACAGATGGAAGAGAAAAAACTCAAAAAAATAAACTTAATAGTTTAGGCATTGATAAATACCTCGACTTATTAGTAGTTTCTGAAACAATTGGGACGGAAAAGCCTAACGAGAACAATTACAAAATTGTGGAATCATGCTACCCAAATCATGATTACATCTATATTGGCGACAATTATAAAAAGGATTTTATTACCCCAAATATCCGAAAATGGACAACCATTGGAATTATAGATAATGGTTTAAACGTCCATAACAACTTTTTTAAGTTTTCTTCAAGCGAGAAGCATATTCCCTCATATTTTATAAACAGTTATAGTGAAATTCTATTAATTAACAATTAATTTTATGAGCAGTAGTTTAGTCGAAATATATACAAAACAAGAGTGGGATGCCTGTATCAAACGATGTGATTTCTTTGATTTTTACCACACTTACGACTATCATCAATTGGCAAAATTGGATGACGAGTTCCCTGTTCTCCTCAAATATGAAAATAATGGTGTTCTCATAGCCATCCCCCTACTTATTCGAAAGATAAATGGAACAACTTACAAAGATGCCACTTCCGTTTATGGCTATCCTGGCCCAATTACAAAAGGAGTTACATCAAATTTCGATAATACAATTTTTAAGAATTTTTTAACAGACTATTTTGAGTCCAACAATTTTATATCCGTTTTTTCCAGATTAAATCCATACATTAAAAGTCAATGCCCCGCATTGTCTGGCATGGGCAATATAGTCAATCATGGTAAAGTTGTTAATATAAATATTAAGCTTCCTTTAAAGGAACAGCGCAAAACTTTCCAAAGCAGATTAAGAACTCATATTAATAAATCTCGCAGAAATTGTTCTATTAAAGAGGCCTCATCTGAAAATGACCTTCAAGAATTCATCAATATATATTATGAAAACATGGACAGGGTCAATGCTAAAATCTCTTACTATTTTAGTAAAGCCTATTTTGAAAAAATTATGAAATCAAAGGATTTCGAATCCATTATATTGTTAGCCACTGATAATGAAACAAAAACAACGATATCTGGTTGTTTATTTGTTATAACAAATAATATAGTTCAATATCATTTATCTGGCTCCAAAAATGATTTTTTATATTTAACTCCGACAAAACTGCTAATTGATGAAATGCGTATTTTGGCAACAAAACGAAATTTAGACTTTTTTAATCTTGGTGGTGGTCTAGGGGGTAGAGCTGACGATTCTTTATTTAGATTTAAATCATCATTTTCCAAAGATTTCAAAAATTTCAATTTATGGAAATGGATTGTTAATAATGACGTTTACCAAGATTTAGCAGAAAGTAAAAGAGCCGTTTCCGATTCAGATTTCTTTCCTTTATATAGGTCTGTGGATGAGATAAAATATTAATTTGTGGTAACTGAGAATCCATTTACTTCAGAAACATTTGTTACATCATGGTCTGGACATTTTATTCAAAATGAGAAGACACATAGGTTTGGTTTCATTGATGGAGTTTCGTTCTTTAAAAGCCATAAAAAGCTCGCCATATATACAAACGTCGGAAAGAATCTAACCAAAGGGTTGTCATATCGGTTAAATCCTTTTGAAGACCCTAGACATTATGGCAAAAAAACATTGCTCATCTACGATATTCCAGAGTATTTTAATGTTACCATTGAAAACTTGCCTACATCTTTAAGGTTAATAAAGATTAGGCAATACAAGGGTTTTATAGCTAAATTGGATGCTTATAAAAATTTTGATGACTACTTTCAAAAAACATTTAGCAAAAAAAGCCGGTATAAATTTAAAAGCTACCAAAGGAACTTAGAAAACTGTTTTGATGTTAAATACGTAAACTATTTTGGGCAAATAAGCAAAGAAGAATACGATGTTGTATTTAACGCTTTTCACGCCATGTTGAAAAGACGTTTTGATGAAAAATCTGAAGCCAACAACAACTTGGAAGATGAAGAATGGAATTTTTATTACGACACGGCCTACAAACTAATCCTTGAAAAAAAAGCTTCACTTTACGTTATTTATGACGGAAAAAAGCCTATTGCCATATCCCTAAATTATTTATCAAAGGATATTCTTTTTTTCGCCATGACCTCGTTTGATGTTGATTATTTTAAATTCAATGTAGGTAAAGTCCATTTGATGGAGCTTTTTAAATGGTGCTTTGAAAACAATATGAAAACATTCGATTTTTCAAAAGGCTACTATGATTATAAAGAGCGTTGGGGAAACGAACAGTACCATTTTGAATATCATATTCTATATGACCCAAAATCTATTACTAGCGTAATTGCTGCGAAAGCTATGGCGATGGTTTTTAAATTCAAACAACATTTAAGAGATCGGGAGTTAACGCAAAAAATCAATAGACTAAAGCGTTTTTTGAAACCCGAAAAAGAAGCAGTTAAAGAAAAAGTTGTAAAAGAAATTGAACTGGAAACTTTGGATGGTTTGGAAAAAAACATGGAAGAAATTAAGCTTGATGATAGTTTAAGCTATTTAAGAAGACATGTTTATGATTTTTTGTATTTAAGCAATTTACATATCAAAAACCTTAAATTGTATAAGCTTAAAAATGATGTAAAAAACACGTTCATTTTAAAGGGAACCGAGCAATTCAAGGTATTGGAAGTAACGGAAAGTTAAATCGACATTTTCAAAATAACTTCTAAAATGTAAAAACATACTTTATGTTTCATAACATTCGCATAAAAAATAATTTTTACTCTAACTTATTTGAAAAGGAAAAGATTTCAAATGTTTTTGAGCGGTTAAGCATAAAAGATGGTAATACCTGCATTTATAAATCTGCAGTAAAAAGCAAACCCAAACCAAATGTTAATGCACAAACATTGGTTCCTGATTACTTGGAATTCGAGTTAATTGAACCACTAAAGGCTAAAAAAGTCTTCCAAAAAAAAGGTTATGCCATAAACACAGCTTCAATTTCAGATATTGAAACTTACTTAAAGGAAACCTCTGGAACAAACTTCAAAAAAAATGTTGTCCGTTCACTAAAAAGATTAGAACATTGCTTCAACATCACTTACAAAATGTTTTATGGTGAAATTGACCAAGATGAATATGCTTTTTTAATGGACAACCTTGTAGCTATGATAAGGAAGCGTTTTCAGGAACGCAAGGGGCGCAACCGGGTTATTGAAAACTGGGACTATTATAAAAAGATTAGTTTCAACTTAATCAACAAAAAAAAGGCCTCTTTATTTGTTATTTATAGCGGTGAAAACCCAATAGAAATTTCTTTAAACTTTCATGCAGGATCTGTAATGTATAGTGCTATTTCATCATATAGTTTAGATTATCATAAATTCAGCATGGGCAACATAGACATCTATAAGCAATTGGAATGGTGCCTTGAAAACAAAATCACCCTATTTGATATGGGCTACGGTGACTTTGATTACAAAATGAAATGGAGCAATTGGGCATATGATTTTAACACACTGGTTATTTCAAACAAAAACAATTTAGTTGCAAAAGTGTATGCTTACTATTTAAGAAATAAGTACAATCTAATCAACTATCTTATTTCTAAAAACGTAAGCGATATGGTTAGAGGTTTTATTTCAAAATTAAAATCCAATAACCCTGTTGGGACCGATGGATATGAAAATTATACAATGGATGAAATACAACAGTTTTCAAACAATAAGGCCAACAAAGTAGAAAGCTTAAATGGCGCATATTCATTTTTACAAAAACCATTAAATGAATTTTTGTACGCACATAGCGAACATATTGACAATGTTAAGATTTACAAATTAAATAGTGAAAACAAAACATTTGTTTTTGAAAGCCCCAAAAATAGTAACAAGCTAGTTTTTCAGAATTAAAATGCTAAAAAGAAATCAATTCATCTGGAACTTTTACAAAGAAAGCAAGGGCATCATTCCCAATTGCCTTAAAAATGTGCGCTATAATGATGTTGTTATAGACAACCCCTATTACGAAGATGCTGCAGACAAGCTGCCCAAAGTATTCTATTTAAGCCTCTTCCCTACTTTTCTTGAACCAGAATTTATTGATGAGAAAAACTACAACTTAAAAAAAATAAATCATTATGGCTTTTCAGGATCAGCTATGAAAGTATCTGGTTCAGATTCGGTTGAAGCTTATTTGAAAACCTATACAAAAAGGCAATTAAGAGTCAATTTAAGGCGTAGTATGGAAAGGCTTGAAAAAGCATATTCTGTAAAATATGAATATAACTATGGTGACATTTCGGATGAAAAATGCAACATGTTAACCAATGCGCTGCACGTTATGATTTCACAACGTTTTCGAAGTCGAATAAAGGAGCATGTTTTCATGATGGAATGGGAACAAAATATTAAAAATCTGGCGGCATCAATACGAGAAAAAAAATCGTCTATGTTCGTTGTTTATGCCAACGAAAAACCAATTGGCATCGGAGTAAATAGGCATATACATAACACTATTCTATTTAGTGAAACACATTCTTTTGACGAAAATTTTATCGAGTTTGGCCTGGGGCATATTGACAATTACTTGCTTTTAAATTGGGCCATAAGAAACAACTATCCCTTTGTGGACCTTGGTGCTGGGCTAACCAGCTTTAAACGAAGTTGGTGCAATTCAACTTACGAAATGGAATACCTTATACATTATAAAAAAGAATCCGTTTTGGCGTATTTAATTGCTCAATATGAAATAGGACAAATACATATAAAAAACACCTTAAAGTCACTTAAGGACAAATTAAAAAAACAGAAGTGACATTTTATTTTTTGAATGGGGCAAGACTATTGAAACTAACACTCAAAAAACCAAATTGAAATGATTCTCAAAAGACATCAATTTATCTGGGACTTTTACAAATGCAGCAAGGGCATCATCCCTAGTTGCCTAAGTCAAGTTTTATATGGTGGAATAACATTTGAAAATCCGAATACCATTAAAAAAAATGAGTTGCCAAAAGTATGTTATATCAGTATTTTTCCAAGTTTCCTTACCCCAAAATTAATTGATGAAGACCAGTATAAACTCACAAGAGTAAAACACTATGGCATGTCTTGCAGCGCTATGGTTGTTTCAAATAGTAATTCTGTTGAAGAATATTTAACAACTTATACCCAAAAATCACTTCGTGTTAAATTAAAGCGGGCTATAAAAAAACTAGAAAGCGCATATACCGTTAAATACGAGTATAATCATGGAGCCATTAGCGACGAAAAATGCAAAAGCTTATTGAACGACTTAAATCAAATGATCAATCTGCGCTTTAGCGGTAGAATAAACGAACATATTTTTTTGATGGAATGGGACAAAAACACACAAGATTTGGCAGTATCCATCAGAGAAAAAAAATCATCTTTATTTGTAGTTTATGCTGATGACAAGCCTATAAGTATTAGCGTTAAAAGGCACATCAATAAAACTATTTTATTTAGCGAAACCCATTCGTTTGATGTAAACTTTAAAAAATATGGCTTAGGTGATATTGACAAGTACATGACGGTGGATTGGGCCATAAAAAATAAATATCCAATAATTGATTTGGGCATTGGTGTAACGCCTTTTAAAAGAAAATGGTGCAACTTCTTTTATGATAAGGAATATTTGGTTTTTTACCGAAAAAAATCTGTAATGGCCTATGTAGTTGCTAAATTTGAAATTGGTAAAATCCATTTAAAAAATGCAATTAAGTCAACACGTGATTGGTTGTTCAAGAACAAAAAAGGCTAGCGCATTTTAAATAACCCTTTATGGCCATTTTGAAAAAACAAGATTTTTATAACACATTCCACGATAAAGGATTAATCCCCAATTGCTACGAATCCATTCATTTTAAAAACGGTGTTGCCTTTTACGAAAAAAAAGAGAGTGGGCGAGAAAAAAATAGCGGTTTTAATTGCTATGCCATTAGCTTATTTCCTCAATACTTTACGTTTAAACTTCCGAAAGGAAAACATAGGATTAAAAAAATAACACAAAAAAACCTTGATGGATTTGCCATTGATTTAAATGGGTACAGTACTGCAGATCACTATTTAAAGGAAAATTTAAAATCACAAACCAGGTCTCCTATTTTAAGGCGCATTAAACGTTTAGAACTGTGTTTTGATATGGAACACAAACTGTTTTTTGGGAACATTTCTGAAATTGACTACCGAAACATTATGGCCCTTTTAAAGCAAATGCTGGAAACACGCTTTGCCCAAAAAAATGATACCACAGAAATTTTAGGAAAATGGGACAAATACTTAAATGAAACCCATAATAAAATTTTGAAGAAAGAGGCATCCCTTTTTGTAACATACGCCTCTAACCAAATTATTGCGATATCCCTCAATTACCATGTCAACAAAGTTTTTATTGGCCATATTTTTTGTTACGATATCAGTTATTCTAAGTTTAGCCTAGGCAACATGATGGTTTACAAATCTCTGGAATGGTGTTGTGAAAACAATTATTTAATTATGGATATGGGCAATGGCGATTTAGAATACAAACAAGTTTGGTGCAATTGTATTTATAATTATGATTACCATTTTATTTACAACCCAAAATCGGTTACAGGTGTGATGGCTGCAGCTTATAGTATAGGGTTTATAAAAATAAAGAACTATCTGAAGACATTGAAGATTGATGAACTTTACCGAAAAATAAAAACTCGAAATAGCAAAACGGAGAATACCGTTAAGCTGTTTCAAAGCTATCAAATTGAAGAATTGAATAGAGACCATTTTCAAAGGGATGAATCAACCCCAATAGAATTCACTAAAATTGAATTCAATCACCTTAAAAAACCAATAAACGATTTTTTATACTTAAGCAAAGAACATTTCAATGATTTAAACGTATATCAAAAAGGCAGCAAAACCTTTCTAATAATGGGTAAACAAAGTGGTCAAAAAATTATAATGGATTAAGCGGAACGGATAAACATGATAGCAAACCAAGATTTTTATAATACACTTACAGAACATATTACGGTACTGCCCTATTACAAGCAGTTGAAGCTTGTATGCAACGATAAGGTTTTCTTCCATAAACATCAAAATCTGAATTCTTCATTAGAACAACCGGTTTTAATCAAGCTTTTCCCATTATATCTGGTTCCTGAGTTTATAGAAAATAGTGACTGGAATGTAAAGAAAGTTCCGCAAAGCAAAATAATTGGTTATGCCATCGACCTAAAAAAGGAAAAAACAATTGATGAATTTTTAAATAAAGAATATAGCAAAAGCTTTCGTGCCAACATACGGCGTTTCAAAAACAGGTTCGAAGATTGTTTTGATGTTAGCTACAAAATGTTTTTTGGAAGTATTGGTAAAGAAGATTATGCCTTTTATATGGATGGGCTGCATAAAATGCTCACCACTAGGTTCAACCAACGAAACGAAAGTAATGCCATACTTGAAAATTGGGCATTTTATTTAGAAGAAACCTTTAAATTAATCAACCAAGGCAATGCATCCATTTTTGTGATGTACGACAACACTATCCCGGTTCAAATATCCATAAACCATCATTTTAACAACATTTTATTTGTCTCTATTCCCTCATTCGATATTGATTATTCAAAGTTTGCCTTGGGCAACATTTCAATATATAAACTTTTGGAATGGGCCATAGAAAACGATTACGATATACTGGATATGGCTTATGGCACTTTGGAATACAAAAGGCGCTGGAGCAATTTAATTTATGATTTTGAACACCACATCATCTATAACAAAACCAAATTGACCCACCGAATTTCAGGTTTTATAGCTGAAAAAAAACTGGAAGTCAAAAACGTTTTAAAACATCATAATGTTGATGATTTTGTAAAAAGATTGAAAGCTTTGAAAAACAGAAAAAACAACCTTGCTGAAGATGCTAAGTATACTATTGTTGAAGATTCAAAATTAAAAATAGATTCTCTTTCAGAAGTTGACATTTACTCTCCTTCAAATAATGTGATTAAAAAAATTGTGTTCGAGTTTTTATATGCGAACAAAGCACACATCAACCAAGTAATCACTTTTAAAACCGCTTTGGAAAACGAGTATGTCATAAGTTTTAATGGTATAAATCACCAGGTAATAGTCACTCAAAATCCTTAAAACTAATTATCTGACAATTTATCGATTATAATAAATATTCATTGAAAATAAACAGATATTTACATGTAATTAACTTAACCAGCAATAGTTATGAATATTTTAAACGAAGTTATAGAACTAAGCACCCCCGTTGAAGAAGTTACCAATTTAGACTCCAAAACATTCAAGGATAAATACTTTAACAAAAAGACCGTACTTATTAAAGGCATGGCCAAAGATTGGGGGGCTACCAAAAATTGGAACTTAGATTTTTTCCTAAACTTAAAAAATGAGGCAGAAGTAGATTTACTTTCTGGCAATTTCATTCAAAATGATAATCGTTATAAAAAATCCTCTTTTAAATCATTCATTCAAAGGTTGAAAGATGCCAAAGAAAACAACAAAACCATAACGGATTACCTAACCACTTTAGATATTTTCAATTATTTCCCAGATCTTAAAAAAGATATCGACTTTTCATTTTTTGAAAACCATGTGGACATCAATGACGTTACGGCTTGGATTGGCCCAAAAGGCACCATCTCAGGTTTCCATAACGATACAGGCAAAAACATGTATGCACAAATAATGGGCAAAAAAATGTTCCTTATTGTTCCGCCCAAGTACAATAACAAAATGTACCCAAGTGAAAAATATATTAATGGTGGAGCGGCAAGCTTGGTAGATATTAACAATTTTGACGCTGAAAAATTTCCAAAGTTCAAAGAAGCCCAATTTATAAAAGTAATTTTAGAACCGGGCGATGTATTGCATGTACCGTCCAAATGGTGGCATTATGTGCAGTCGTTGGATACTTCAATAAGTGTTAGCGATTTTGGTTTTTCAAAATTTGAAATGTTCAAAATAAAAGCGGTTGATTATTTGCACAGAAGGGGTTACTACAAATCCAAAAACTGCTTTTGCTGTGAAAACAAATAGTAATTCACTTTGACAATGCTCCTAAAAAGATTAAAAAAAGTATATAAACCTGTTGTTGTTAGCTTGATTTTATTGCCCAATTTATTTGTAATGGTTTTTGGTATTGAAAGCTTTCCTTATACCTGTGCGCCTATGTTTGGCCACTATATTGATGAGGAAACGAACTTGTACCTCTTCAAGTTTGAAGGCATCAATGACAACACCGTAACAGATTTGACTGAATACTATGGCAAGCCAGAGGAATTTTTTATAAGACATTTTTTTAGTAAAGTCTATGGCTCAACGGAGAGCATCTCCCCGTTTACCAACAAGCTTTCTGAAAGTCCGAAGGCTTTTCAAAAAAGAATGGACGAATTTTTTAATAATTATTCTTCTTTTCTTTTAAAGGAATACAAGCTTTCATTTGAAAGAATTGAACTCAAGGTTGAAACAACCCATCAGGATAGAATTAATCATTTTCCAGCAAAAACCATTGGGTATTTTGATAGCCATAGTAAAAGCTATCATTCTGTTCATTAACCAATAAAAAAATTAATGCAATCTCTCATAATCAAAACATTAATAATCATTCAACAATTGGTTAAAAGCCCACTAACGCTGCTTAGATTAACGCTTCCTGTTTTTTTTACAAAAAAGCTTCTAGCCGCTTTTTCTTATGACTTTTACTCTAGTTTTGATCCTTCTTATTCGCTTGCAAAAACATGGTTTTTAAATATTTTACCCGATTTCTTTTATACCCTTAGCCCAACTGAATTTATAATGGTTAAATATGCCATACTCATTTCTGGCATTTGTGCTGTTATAGGGGTTTTAGGGCGATTGAATTTGTTGTTTCTAGCCTTTATGGGCTACTTTATATTTGGGCTTGGAGAGGGCTATGGACTTTTTGACCATCACATGTCCTTGCCCAGCCAAGTCATGTTTGCCTTGGCTTTGGTACCTGGAACCATGAAAATATCTATTGATGATTGGATTGTTAATCGATTCGTAAGAAATGAAACAAAAGCCAAATCTCCAAAATGGGGAACGCAATTGGTTTTGCTACTTGTGGTTTTAACTTATTTTACGGCCGGTGTATCAAAATTAAGGTATGGCCATGGTGCCAAATGGCTTGATGGTTCCACTTTGAGCTTTTACCTGAAAGAACGTACAGATAAATATGAAAACGGAACAAAGCAAATCGTATTTTCAGACAACCAAACCAATTCTGAAGCATTGTGGAAAGACGAATTTGGTTTTGTGGCACACACTTATGGCAATTACCAAACCTTAAAAAAATGGAACCATATTGCCGATTATGTTGCCAATAGCAAATTTTTGGTTATCTTATTGTCTGTTGGTTCATTGCTGTTTGAATTATTGGCCTTTGTAGTATTTGTTAACAGTAAATACCGAAATATTTATTTAGTGTCTGCCATAGTATTTCATATGTCCATTGGGCAATTAATGGGCATATCCTTTAGGCAATACAGACTTATCTGCTTTTGCTTGATAGATTGGCATGCTATTTTTAAATACGCCATTAATTTCGCTAGCAAGTTTACTTTTGTACAACAGTTAAAACTCAACCCTATATTTTTAAAAATTAGGAATTAATATGATACGATTAATTGGAAAAATAATTCTATATACCATTTTAATACTCATTTGCTTGGAAGGCATGGTAAGGGTTCTTCATCTATACCAACAATATCCGCCTTACGAAATCAATGACTTGAATGTTGAGGTAAATTCTCCCAACCAAGAAGGCTATTATGTGACAGGTAACAGAAGAATGAATTTTGCACAATACCATATTAACAGTACCGGTTTTAACTCGTACAGGGAATTCATCCCTACAGAAAATGATGTTGAAATAGCACTCATAGGAGATTCTTTCATTGAAGGATTCCATCAAAATTTTTACGAATCCACAGGCAAAAAAGTTGAAGAGCTTTTAAATAATGATGTTAAAGTATTTGAATATGGCTATTCAGGCTGGGATCTTGCTGACCAATTTCATTTGATTGAAGCTTATAAAGACCAATTTAAAAATATAGATTTTACCTTGATTTACATGAAGTTTTATACTGACCTAGAGCGTGGTGAGTACGAGCCAAATTTTTACCGTGTAAATTTGCAAAACAGACTAACCTATAAAATAAAAGATAACATCAAGCTTCTTACATATGCGCAAAACATTGGGATTTTCAATCCGTTTTCAAAGCTAAAAAATAGGCTTTTGGGGCACAATGAAATCGAAAAAGAGTATATTGACAATTATGCCTCAGAAGAAGATACAAAGAAATACTTAGAGAATTTTAACAAACTGGCTGCTACATTCCCTATTGATAAAAGTAAAACAGTATTTTTGTTGGATTCTAAAAAAACAAGTCCTTTGTTTTTAAAATATTGTGATTCTATTGGCTACAAATACTTGGACTTTGGCCCGGCTATGGATGCTTCCAAAAAACCCACTACCCTAATTTACGACCAACACTGGAACAATCACGGGCGAAATATATTGGCCTCAGTAATTGCCAATTATATTAAAAAACAAAAAGTAATAAATTAACTGCTCCAGATAACTCAAAAATTCTTTATAGAAATAAAAAAGATGATTTTTTAGTTAAAGACGATTATCTATTTTTTTGACGTAATCGGAAATAACCTTGGCTATAATTCTTCTCCCTCGGTTATTCCAATGCCTATCATAGATCAAGATGGTTGGCTTTGTTTCTTTTTCAAAAGCAGGTCCGAAGTCCAGGTATTTATATCCCATTTTATCACAGTAGTCAATAAATAATGGGCTAGTTTTTCTTTTATCCAACAAAAAGGTGTTCTTCTCTTTGTTAAAACCGTAACGATTAACAACGGCTTTAAAATTATCAATATACTCCATAGCCAAAGCATTTTCATCAACTTTTTCTTTTTCAACTTTTTGATGGCCTTTGGGTTTGTTTCTATAAATCATGTTCTTAACAACATCAAAAAGCCCTATGGCATTGGAATATTTTAGAAGTTTAATATATCTTTTAATTTGAAATTTGAAGGTATACTTCAAATTCACCAAATCATGATCTGGCTTAATTTCACGTCGTTTAAAATCGTTTTCAAACTTCATGTAAATGAACACGTGATCGATCAGGTCGAAAGTCTCTTTATACGAATTCAAAATATACAACTGGTCCGCCATATCATAACCGCCCCGTCCGTACTCGTAAACTTCAACCTCGTTGTCTAGATTGTTCTCAATCTTTTTTCCGGTAGAATCATAATAGTGCTGGTTAAAACCTTCTATGAAAGAATCTCCTATGAGTGCTATTTCTATTTTATCCTTTGTTGGCACAAACTCACGATATGAATTGTAACCAGATTTATTTATATGAAATTCGCAAAAGTTCATCCGTCTATTTCCAGTGACCGAAAAACCCGCTTGCCCAGGCACAGTTTTCTGGATACCATATTCGTCAATATACAAATCCAAAGGCACATCATTATATAAATGCAGAACACGAACAAGTCCTTCCAATGCTATAAGCACCAAAACAATATAAAAGATGGTTTTGAATATAAACTTCTTCATTTTTTTAGAATTGGAAATATATGAAGGATCTGTCTACCCCATCATCGTAGAACATCATCATGAGTAAAATAACGATTGTATAAGCAGCAAATCTTACATATTTTGATTTAAAATTAAACGGGGAACGCTCATCCTTGCGCATTCTATACTCATATAAAACAAATGCTGCAACAAGCAGATAATAATCAATCATGCGATACCCTTGTGGGTGCATGTATTCAGTATATGAAAAATCAGAAAAAATTCTCTTGATAAATTCGAACGCTCCAGTAATGGATTCAGATCTAAAGAATATTCTTGAGAAGGTAACGATTCCGAAAGTCAATATTAACTGGCCAATTTCAACAAATGAAGGAAAAATAGAATTCTCGCCAACTACACTGTTTTTGTATATGGTATTTCTTCCCATTAAAAATACAGGAATAAAAGCTACAGCATGAAATGCACCCCAAAAAATGAACGTCCAGTTAGCACCGTGCCAAAAACCACTGACCAAGAAAATAACAATGATGTTTCTAACAGATTTCAATTTACTAACCCTAGAACCTCCCATTGGAATATAAAGGTAATGCCTAAACCAAGTAGATAAAGACACGTGCCATCTTTGCCAATATTCCGCAACATTTCTTGAGAAATTTGGAAACCTGAAATTGGACATTAACTCGATACCAAAAAGTTTGGCCGTACCTATGGCAATGTCAGAATAGCCACTAAAATCCCCATATACCTGAAAACTGAACAAGGTTACTCCTAAAATCAATGTTGATGCCGGATAAGTTGCATGATTTGCAAAAACGTCATCAACAATAGGAGCCAAAGAATCCGCTATAACCACTTTTTTAAATAGGCCCCATAAAATCAATTTTAAACCACTTGCGGCTTGATCATAACTAAACGTTCGTTTATTTAGAATTTGCGATAATAAATTCGATGCTCGTTCAATTGGCCCTGCCACCAATTGTGGAAAGAAACTAACAAAAGCTGCAAAAGAGAGAAAGTTTTTTGTTGGCTTGAGTTTGTTATAATAGATATCAAAAGAGTAAGACATGGTTTGGAACGTATAAAATGAAATACCTACAGGCAATATAACCTGTAATGTCCAAGTACTTTTAATCTGATACCCTAACACAGAACACATATCTACCCAAGAATCAACAAAAAAGTTGAAATATTTAAAAAATCCCAAAAGGCCCACATTGAAAATCACACTAACCCAAAGCCATCTTTTCCGTATTTTTTTATCTGTGTTGTTATCTATGGCAATACCAACAAAATAATCCACTACTGTACTCAATAGTATCAACGATAAAAACCTCCAATCCCACCAGCCATAAAAAATATAACTGGCAATAAGTATCAGAATATTTTGAGCCTTTAAGCTCTTTTTTAATATAAACCAGTAAAGGAAGAAGACAAGAGCGAGAAAAATAAAAAACTCTAAAGAATTGAAAACCATAGGTTAAAACTAATTTGGTAGGTTAATATTTGTATATACAAACATCTGACAATTAAGAACACTTTTCAAAAAAAATCTTTGAAATGCAATTTTTACACCTCAATCATACCAAATAGATAGGAAATAAAAAAAAAGTCCCTGTAAAAAGGACTTTTCTTAAATATATAAACCTACAATTAGTTACATGTCGTTAAAAATAGAATGCATCAATCTTTTCTTATCATTGATGCTTTCTTCCAAAGAAATCATCGTTTCAGTTCTGTAAACGCCTTCAATATCATCCAATAAGAAAATCACCTCTTTGGCATGCTCTGTACTTCTCGCACGTATTTTACAGAAAATATTAAACTTACCAGTTGTTATATGGGCTACCGTTACATAGGCTATTTCATTTATCCGCTCTAAAACAAATTTGGTTTGTGAGGTATTATTTAAGTAAACACCAACATAGGCTATAAATGAATAACCCAATTTTTTGTAATCCAGCATCAAGGAAGAGCCTTTAATAATCCCCGATTCTTCCATTTTTTTAACGCGAACGTGGACGGTACCAGCTGAGATTAATAATTTTTTTGCAATGTCAGTAAACGGAATCCTTGTGTTATCAATTAACATATCAAGAATTTGATGATCGATTTCGTCTAATTTTATTCTCCCCATAATTAACTTTTCTTAAATAAAAAGCAAAATTAATACATTTTTGCTAATAATAACACATAATTCATGTACTTTATTTCGAAATTAATGAGATTTTTTCATTATTCAATATCACGAAAACGTTTTCGTAATCAATTTCAACGACTTGGTTACCACATCCCAATAACTCATTTCCTTGAGCATCAATCTCTTTATGTCCGTAATAACCTTCCAAGTTCTCAATTTTCAACACCTTAGGAACAAACTTTATTTTTTCATTAATTAATCGTTCCTGAAATTGAATGCCAACATCAATAATTTTTTCATCCACTAAAGCATTTCTCACAATAACATCGAAAAACCATTTTTCATTTTCTGGGATGTTAAAATAAGGTTCATAAAAATTGCCAGTTACCTCATTCTTTGCAATATAATCAAGAGATATTATGTATGACAAGTAAATGAGCTCACGTGTTTTTTCCCTGCCGTAGTCATCAGGAAAATGGCCTGCCTCAAAGAGTATTGTGGGCACGTGCTCACTTTGAAAGGTGTCGCCAACACAATTTATATTAAATGCGTCATCATAAACGCCAACATGGTTGGGAATTACTTTCTGTAAAGCTTTATCCATAACAGCGATTATTTCCATGGCCACTTTTCTATTGGGTGTGACGCTGCAGGCTTCATCTTGCGCTGGGGAGAGAAATGAAACAATCGCGGACTTATTTTTATTACCCGCACTGAAAATAGTACGTTGACCATGTAAGTTGAAGCAATAATGCGGTTTAAAACTATTAAACACAGACCTCAATATCTTACTTTCAGGTTGTGTTAAATTTTGTGCATCTCGGTTCAAATCCACCTTGTTGGCATTTACCCGAGTATAAGCGGCCGCACCATCAGGATTTAAAATAGGAATGATGTATAACGTGCATTTTTTTAATATATCACTTAAACCAGATGAATCGTCCAATAACGTATTTAACAAATCAAACAAAGCCTTGGTTGTTGTAGATTCATTACCGTGCATTTGGGACCACATCAAAACCCTTTTCTTGCCTTCACCTAATTCTAAACCGTAAATAGGTTTGCCCAAAACTGATTCGCCAATCGTTTCCAAAACAACCTTCTGACCCAATTTTTCCAACAAGGGTTCTATATGTTTAATGGTTATGTAACGATGCTGCAAACTGTTTTCTTTGTGTTTTGAAAACAAGCCTTTTATATAATCAATTTCCATGTGGTTTCGTTTAGGTGACAAATGTAAACATTTAGTAATTTACAATTGTAAACGTTAGGTTTTTAACTTTTGTTTACAATTGTACCGTGTTTTTTGGCTATTGATGTGAATTTATAGAGACAAAATTTAACATATATCATAAAATTAAATTAACATACTTAAATTCAATGTTTTAAAATACTTTAAATAAACTTTTAGTTTCAAATAAAACCAAATATTAAACTATTTATTTTATTCAATTTAAGTTGTTTTGTTACATTTGTAAAACAAAGCGCTCCAAATATACATTTACAATGATAAACACTGAGGATTTCATTAAAAGGCTACAAAAAATAATGGACTATTATGGTGAGTCTGCTTCTTCATTTGCCGAAAAAATTGGTGTGCAACGTTCCAGTATTTCACACATATTGTCTGGAAGAAATAAACCGAGTTTAGATTTTATTTTAAAAGTTCTTTCCTCCTTTCCTGAAATTGATTTGTATTGGTTGTTTAACGGAAAAGGAAATTTTCCTTCTGAAGAAAAAAATATAATTGTAGAAGAAGCAAAAAAGCCTGTCGAGGAAAAAACAATACGTAATCAATTAGAAATTGAAAATCAAACAGACAAAACCATCGAACGTATTGTTATTTTTTATTCGGACGGAAGTTTTAAAAATTTTCAGAATTAACTGCCCCATTTTGTATTTTTGTTGAAAATGAAATTATGCGCTTTCTATACTTAGCCCTATTCCTGTTACTATTTAATTGCTACGAATCTCAAAGAAATTGCAAAGACTTTAAAACTGGAACATTCTACAGCGAAGTTATTATTGACGACATTCTATACAAATCGGAATTCGAAAGAAGCGAAAGTCTTCAGGTTGAAATCTATAATGGCAAAATAGACTCCTCTCAATTAAGATGGATAAACGATTGCGAAGTTATTTTCAAAACAATCAACCCAAAAAATATGGCTGAGGAAAAAGATATTCATCTTAAAATATTAACTACAACAGATTCCTCATACACTTTTGAATATTCTTATGTAGGCGAAACCAAAAAGCAAAAAGGTACAGCCTATAAAGTTGAATAGCGATTAATCGAAAGGATAAAGAAAGGACTCAACCAAATTGAATTTCAACTCCCTGTTTTCAGTTATTTGGTACGTTAAAAAGATTTCGCCCCAATATTGTCCATCTGAAAAATCGGCAATAATCCATTTGTGATTTAACATCTTTACCGTATTGATCATCATTTTTCTGCCCTCACTCGCAGCATACGGTACAATTGGATGTTCGCCTTTAACCTCGTTTAATTTGTAAAGCTCATCTTTAATGAACGGTATGAGTTCATCAACATTATAACCATCTCTTTCAAAATAACTTATGGCATCTTCGTTTCTATACAGATTAAAATGTGAAAGCTCCAAGATATCATTTTCCAAAACAGCAATGGAATCTTTATATTTTTGGGACAGGGCTTTATATTTTTCCAGTTTGGAATTTACATCTTCAAAAACCCGCTTTGAATTCATATACTGAAACAACACAAGCAGTATAGAAAACACAAACAAATACATAAAAATTTTCTGTTTCATAATCTTTTATTTAAACGGTAATTTGCAATTCGTCATAGGCTAAAAACACATTATCCGGCAATAATTCCTGAACTTCATCATGAAAGCCCAGTAAATGGCTAATGTGCGTTAAATAAGCCTTCTCGGGGTTAACTCTTTCAATAAACTGTAGCGCTTCCTCTAAATTAAAATGGGACCTATGGGGCGTAATCCTCAACGCATTGACCACAAGAACCTTAACACCTTTTAGCTTTTCAACTTCTTTGTTTTTAACGGTTTTCATATCGGTTAAATAGGCAAAATCTTTAAAACGGAAACCAAAAACACTTAATTCTGCATGCTTGCCTTTTATAGGCACAACAGTCAGTCCATGTAACAAAAACGGTTTGTTTTTAATTCTATTCTCTATTACTGCTGGTGCCCCTGGATATTTGTTTTCCGTCACAAAAAAATAGCTGAAGCGTTTTTTAATCTCTTTTAAAACACGTTTATGGGCATATATTGGCACATCGCCTTGTCTAAAATAAAACGGCCTAATATCATCCAATCCTAAAACATGATCGGAATGTTCGTGCGTAAACAAAATGCCATCAATTCTTTTACAATTGGCTCGCAGCATTTGATACCTGAAATCTGGACCACAATCAACCACATAGGTATAATTGCCCCATTCCACCAAAATAGAAACCCTTAGGCGCTTATCCTTTGGATTTTTACTTAGGCAAACTGGATGATTGCTCCCAATAATAGGGATTCCTTGCGAAGTACCCGTTCCAAGAAAGGTAATTTTCAAAATATCGTAATTTTTAGCCAAAAATAAGGTTATTTTTCCGTTTCAGATAGTAATTTAATATCTTTACTCATATATTGAATTTAACCTGACAAGTATGGAGATTACTATAAAAGGAGATAAAGAATTTGATGATATTCCTTCATTAAAATCAAAGGCACTTCGCATTAACCTAAACGAAAACATTTACGGAACATTTGCCGAGATTGGTGCAGGGCAAGAAACGTGCAGACATTTTTTTAGAGCAGGTGGCGCTTCTGGGACCATTGCAAAGGCGATGTCGGCCTACGATAAAGATTTTAGTGATGCCATTTATGGTGTTGAGGACGACGGGCGCTATGTGACCCAACCCCGTTTAAAAAAAATGTTGGCTCACGAAATGAACCTAATCGAAAATAGGTTAACCCGTGAAAAAAACCCAAATAAAATATTTTTTACTTATGCCAATACGGTAGCAACCATTGATTTTGCAAAGCAGTTTAAAGGGCATGGATGGGTTGGCATTAGGTATCAAGTTGAAGCTGGGGCTGATTATAACGAGATTATTTTGCATTTGCGTTTTAAAGAAACCGATGCTAGATTGCAACAGGAAACACTGGGGATATTGGGCACCAATTTAATTTACGGGGCCTTTTATAAATACAACCAGCCAAAAAAACTACTACGCTATTTGTATGACCATTTGGATAAAGACCAACTGGAAATAGACACGATAAATTTTGATGGACCCGTTTTTAAAAACGTGGATAACCGATTAATGAGTTTGCAGCTGGTTAAAAATGGCATGACCGATGCGGTAATGTTTGGTCCGGATGGAACTAATGTTTTACCCGCAAAAGTTTTTTACAAGAAAAACATTTTGGCACTTCGTGGAAGTTTCCGGCCCGTAACCAAAGTAAATATGGCCATGTATGAGAAGTCATACAACATGTTTATTAAGGAAAATAAAGTTGACAAGGACAAAACGGTTGTGGTTTTTGAAATCACTTTGTCAAACTTAAGGGCCGAAGGCGAAATTGATGAACAGGATTTTATTGATAGAGCAGATTTATTATGTTCACTTGGGCATTCGGTAATGATTTCCAATTTCCAGGAATATTTTAAAGTGGTTGAATATTTTTCAAATTACACCAAAGCCAGAATGGGATTGGCCATGGGCGTTAGTAATTTAATTGAAATTTTTGATGAAAAATACTATCGCCACATAAGCGGTGGTATTTTGGAGGCCTTTGGAAAGCTTTTCTTTAAGGATTTAAAGGTTTATCTATACCCAATGCTTGATGAAAAAACTGGAGAATTGATTACCAGTGAAAACCTGAAAGTTTACCCGAGAATGAAAGAATTATACAAATTCTTTAAATACAACGGTAAGGTTGTTGATATTAAAGACTACGATGAAAAAATCATGAATATATTTTCACGTGAAATCTTGCGCATGATTTCCGAAGGTGAAACAGGTTGGGAAGATATGGTGCCCGATGGAACAGCAGAGCTCATAAAGGATTACAGATTATTCGGCTATACCAGAAAACCTTTAACCCTAAGCAGAAAGAGGAAAGTACGATAATTGGCAATAAACAAAAAAGAGACTTATTTCAGTCTCTTTTTTGTTTATTCATAAATTGATATTGATTTAATCAGTAAGAATTTGGTCTGCGTGCTCTTTAGCCTTTACATTATCAATAACCTTTGAAATAATGCCATTTTCGTCAATTACAAAAGTAATCCTGTGGATACCATCATAAGTTCTGCCCATAAATTTTTTCTCCCCCCAGACGCCAAAAGCCTCAATGACTTCCCTATCAACATCAGCTAGCAAAGGATAAGGAAAATTGAATTTCTTTTTAAAATTACTTTGCTTTTTTTGATTATCGGCACTTACACCCAAAATAGCATAACCAGCATCGGTTAAAGATTTATAATTATCGCTTAAATTACATGCTTCAACGGTGCACGTGGGGGTATTGGCCTTAGGATAAAAAAATACCACTAATTTTCTCCCTTTAAAATCTGATAATTTAACCGTGTTTCCTTGCTCATCAAAGGCTTCAAAATTCGGTGCCTTATCACCTTGTTTTAATGTGTTCATAGTCTTAACTTTGATTTTTAACAAAAATACAATTTATGACCAAAACAGAGCGGGTTGAATTTGTTATAAATACCTTAAATAATCTTTACCCCGAAATCCCCATTCCTTTAGACCACAAAGACCCTTATACCCTTTTGATTGCTGTACTTATGTCTGCACAAAGCACAGATGTGCGTGTAAACCAAATTACACCACTTCTATTTGAAAAGGCAGACAACCCTTATGATATGGTAAAACTTTCAGTTGAAGAAATTAGAGAGATTATAAAACCTGTGGGATTATCTCCTATGAAGAGTAAAGGGATTTATGGGCTGTCCAAAATACTCATTGAAAAACACAACGGAGAAGTTCCAAAAAGTTTTGAGGATTTGGAAGCTTTGCCAGCAGTTGGGCATAAAACGGCCAGCGTTGTTATGTCTCAAGCATTTGATGTTCCGGCATTTCCGGTAGATACGCATATTCACAGATTGATGTACCGATGGAATTTAAGTAATGGCAAAAACGTGGTTCAAACAGAAAAAGACGCCAAAAGACTGTTCCCGAGAGAATTATGGAACGATTTACACCTTCAAATCATTTGGTATGGTAGAGAATACTGCCCTGCGCGCGGTTGGGATTTGGAAAAAGACGTGATAACCAAAAGAATTGGACGAAAATCGGTAATTGAAGAATATTACAAAACAAAAAAGTCCTGATTCGAAAACCAGGACTTTCCTCAACTTAATTTAGAAGTGCTTCAAACTTCAATTTATTACAACTTATAACACTTAAAGCCTTTGAATAATTTAGAAGAAATTTAACCGTTTCTTCCTTCGGTTCGAGTTTTTCTAATTTAGAATTTTTCTCAGAGTAAATTTTTGCCATTTTATCAATTTAAGGGTTAATTCAAATCAATAACGCAACAAAATTCACTTTATTGTGTCAATTGGTTAAAACAATATTATGTTTATCAATAATCTTTCGCAAATTAATTAGGGCATAACGCATTCTTCCCAATGCTGTATTGATGCTAACCCCTGTTTTATCTGATATTTCCTTAAAGCTCATATCGTTGTAAATACGCATTAACAATACTTCCTTTTGGTCCTCAGGAAGCTCATCAACCAATCTTCTAACATCGTTTTCAACCTGTTCTTTAATGATTGATTTTTCGGCATTCAAACTAGAATCGCTCAAAACAGAAAAAATACTGAATTCCCCTGCATTGTCAAATTTTGGCATCCTGTTGTTCTTTCTAAAATAGTCTATGACCAAATTGTGTGATATGCGCATTACCCATGGCAAAAACTTGCCTTCTTCGTTATAGTTACCTCGTTTCAGTGTTCTGATAACTTTTATAAACGTATCCTGAAAAATGTCTTCGGCAACATCTTTATCATATACTTTGGAATAAATAAAACTGTAAATTTTCTGTTTGTGCCTAACAATAAGTGTCTCAAGGGCTGATTCATTACCTTTAATGTAATGACTAACTAGAGCAGCATCTGTAATAAGTTCGTGTTGCATAATTTTTACTTTTAGTGCATAGAAGATAAGGGCTTCTTTGCTTGGGGTTAAATGTTTAAAAGTAAAAATATGCTATAGGCGTACGTTGATTTAATTGCTATTACGAAACCAAAGATAACAAGAATCGTTCCTAAAAAGCAAAAATTAACACTTTTTTTTAACATTCCTTTAAGGAATAATGCATTTTTTAGGCTCAACTAGTTATTATATCTTTGCAAAATTATTCCTGAAAACGTCTATGAATCCCAGTATTTCTGAAGTAAATCCAAAAGAAAACATCATTATAAAGGGTGCTAACTTGCACAATTTAAAAAACATTGATGTTGTTATACCACGAAATAAACTAGTGGTTATCACTGGCTTATCTGGTTCGGGAAAATCAAGCTTAGCTTTCGATACGCTTTATGCAGAAGGACAAAGACGTTATGTTGAGAGCCTATCCAGTTATGCTCGCCAGTTTCTTGGTCGGTTAAACAAACCAAAAGTAGATTATATTAAGGGTATAGCTCCTGCTATAGCCATTGAGCAAAAAGTGAATTCCACTAACCCACGTTCAACAGTCGGCACTACCACAGAAATTTATGATTATTTAAAACTGCTATTCGCTAGAATTGGCAAAACTTATTCTCCAGTTTCTGGAAATGAGGTGAAAAAGGATACCGTTACCGATGTTTTAAATTACCTAAAGTCTTTTCCAGAAAGAGAAAAGCTTTTACTCCTTGCTCCCATTCACTTGGAAGAAGGGCGCACCATGGAAGACAAGCTTAAAACACTGCAACAGCAAGGCTATGCCAGAATAAAAAAATATGATGAGGTTTTAAGGATTGACGAAGTTGAATCCGTTTCCACCAAAGATGAAATTAAATTGGTTGTTGACAGGGTAATTGTGCAGCACGATGAAGATTTTTATAACCGATTGGCAGACGCCATTCAAACAGCCTTCTTTGAAGGTAAAGGCGAATGCATTATTGAACAATTATCAGATGGCAAGCAACGTCATTTTAGCAATAAGTTTGAGTTGGATGGCATCAACTTCCTAGAGCCAAACGTTCACTTGTTCAGTTTTAACAACCCCTACGGTGCTTGTCCAAAATGCGAAGGTTATGGCGATATTATTGGTATTGATGAAGATTTGGTGATTCCAAATACAGGACTTTCTATTTATGAAAGCGCCATTTTTCCCTGGCGAGGTGAAAGTATGAGTTGGTATAAAGACCAATTGGTGAATAATTCGCATAAATTCGATTTTCCCATACACAAGCCCTATTTTGAGTTGAGCGACACACAAAAACAATTGATTTGGGAAGGCAATAAATATTTTGAGGGGTTGAATTCCTTTTTTGCCGAATTGGAATCAAAAGCCTATAAAATCCAAAACCGTGTGATGCTTTCGCGCTATCGTGGAAAAACCAAATGTAAAACCTGTAACGGGAAAAGACTAAGGATTGAAGCAAACTATGTAAAAATTAGTAGCGCAACAATTACAGATTTAGTTGAAATGCCTCTAAACAAATTGGCCAATTTTTTTAATCAACTTGAACTTAATGATTATGACACCCAAATTGCAAGCAGATTACTTAAAGAAATCAACAACAGGCTTTCGTTTTTAGCCAATGTAGGGTTAGATTATTTAACCTTAAACCGAAAATCGAACACCCTATCGGGAGGTGAAAGCCAACGCATTAATTTGGCAACCTCATTGGGGAGCAGTTTAGTTGGGTCTATGTATATACTGGATGAACCCAGTATTGGCCTTCACCCAAAAGATACCGAACGCTTGATTTCAGTATTAAAATCTTTACGTGATTTAGGAAACACAGTAATTGTAGTAGAACACGATGAAGACATCATGAGAGCTGCCGACACCATAATAGATATAGGGCCCGAAGCTGGAACCCTAGGCGGACAAGTGGTGGCGAAGGGTACTTTTCAGGAGATTCTGAAGTCCAAATCTTTAACGGCACGATATTTAAATGAAGATTTGAAAATTGAAGTGCCAAAAACCCGAAGAACCTCAAAATACCATATTGACATCATCGGAGCCAGAGAAAACAACCTTAAAAACATCAATGTTACTTTTCCATTGGGGATGCTTACGGTTGTTACTGGGGTCTCAGGTAGTGGGAAAAGCACCTTGGTTAAAAAAATCCTTTACCCAGCGTTACAAAAAAAACTAACGGATTTCAGCGATAAGCCAGGACAATTTTCATCCTTAGACGGAAATTTCAGTAACATTAAGCATATTGAATTTGTTGATCAAAATCCTATTGGAAGGTCTTCACGCTCCAACCCTGTAACTTACATAAAGGCATACGACGATATCCGAAACTTGTTTTCCAAACAAAAGTTGAGTTTAATAAGAAATTATCAGGCAAAGCATTTTTCATTTAATGTGGATGGTGGTCGCTGCGAAACTTGTAAAGGTGAAGGCGAAGTAACCATTGAAATGCAATTTATGGCCGATGTGCATTTAGAGTGTGAAACTTGTAAAGGCAAACGCTTTAAAAAAGAAGTTCTTGAAGTTGAATTCGCCAACAAAAACATTGATGACATTTTAAACTTAACCATTGATGATGCTATAGCCTTTTTTGAAGAAAATAAGCAGTCTAAAATAAAAGCCAAATTACAACCCTTACAGGACGTTGGCTTGGGCTATGTTACTTTGGGACAAAGCTCCTCTACCCTTTCTGGCGGTGAAGCACAGAGAATTAAGCTGGCTTCTTTTTTGGGCAAAGGATCAAGCAAAGAAAAAGCACTCTTCATTTTTGATGAGCCAACAACAGGGCTCCATTTTCATGATATTCAAAAACTCTTAAAATCGTTTGATGCGCTTATAAAAAATGGTCATTCCATAATAGTTGTGGAACACAACATTGATTTAATTAAATGTGCCGACCACGTCATCGATTTAGGCCCAACGGGAGGCGAAAACGGCGGAAATTTAGTAGCTTTTGGTACTCCAGAAGAAATTGTAAAGGTGAAAGATTCCGAAACTGGAAAGTTTTTAAAAAATAAAATTTAATTTTTCTTTTGACACTTTATTCTTTGTTTAAAAGAAAAAACCTACGTCAAACTTAATTTTAAGTTATTTTAACGGAACTTTATTTCATTTAGACCAACGTTTTTTTCTATAAAACTATTTTCACACTAATTCTTGGGTAATCGATTTCGCAAAAAACGACTTATGAAATCGTTCAGCGTTCAAAAATACCACTGATTTATTATTAAATTTTAAATATTAGCAGTGTTTAGGCATAAACACTAGTAATGTTTGTGACGAAATTATTAACTATAACATAAACTAAATTATGAAAAAACAAATTACATTTTTATTGTTTACGTTGTTATTTGCATTGGCTTCAAGTCATGTGATGGCACAACAAAATGTCTTGTATATTTTACAGGACGGCACAAATGACGAAGGTAATGGCAGCTCGTTACCAGGGAACGATCCAATAACGAGAATGTTGGAAGCAGATGCCAATTTTACCGTTTCTTGGGTTAAAATAGCCAATGCTGATTTTACCGTTACGGAAATGGGCACTCAGGCTGCTGGAAGCAATGCTGTATCAAGTCCAGTTAGCTTAACGGGTTTCGATTTGGTAATTGCTAGCGAAAGTTTGGCTTCATCAAATGCTGCTTTTAAAGCCGGCAATCCGTTACACCCAGACCAAATAACAGCACCTGTTATCTACGGAAAATCATATGCTTTTAGAGGTAGTTCAACCGCATTGGTTACTTCTGCTACGGCAGATGTTACAAGAACCCAAGAGCTATCTATGACTGTTGTAAATGGCGCAAGCCCATTATTTAATGGTATTGACACTTCTGGTGGTACCGTTGAATTTTTAAGAACTACTTCAGATGATAAAGGTAATGTAGGCCCTTACGCCTGTGATGTTGTTCATGATATTGAAATATCATCTGCTACTACTCTAGTAGCTTCTGTGCCACAACTTACCGATAATGCTACTTCGGTTGGCATTAACTACTTCCCTTCGGGAACTCAAGTTGGGACTACTGCTGATGGTACTTTTGCACAAGATGCTATAGCGTTCCCTTTCAACTTTGGTACCATTAGAAAAATGGACGGTGGTAATGTAACTTCAGAATTCTTAACCATTTGGAGAAATGCAGCTTATATGTTAACAGGACAAACCGTTCCAGCAACATTATATGTAAATCCAGATTATGATAAGTATGAAATTATTGAAGAAACAACAGTTTACGACTTTAGAGATGGCTCAATTATTCCGGATAATTCAGAAGGTTACGTCATTCAAGGATCGCCAGAAGCTCTTGCTGCTCCTCAAACTGATAGATTAAAAAGTGCTGACGGAAGATTGGATTATAGACATGCGCCAAACGATAATTTCCATAGTACACAATATGGACTAGATATGAAAAATGGCTCTAGAGTTCTACTAAAACCTCTTGGAACCGCTGTTGTTAAAGTTCCTTTATCTGAATATTCAAGTCTAGACTTTGATTTTAAAATGGCTAACAATAACAGTAAGTCATGGATTAAAGTGAACGGCAATTCACAAACTACCAATCCTTATCAAGAAGTTCTTGATGCTACAGCTACTTCTGGACAAGATTTAAATGAATTCATTACTATCGAATTCTTTGCTACAGTTGGCAACTCACAAAATTTAGAGTTTTTGGCTTCTGATGTTAATGGAGGTTCTGATATCTACTTACCATATATGGAAGTTACTTACCAAATTTTACGTAAGAAACCTGTAAAAATTCTTTACTTAAACAATGCGAATACAAATGATGAGGGCGGCCAAGCTTCAGTACCGGGTAATGATGCCATTACAAGAATGCTTAATGCCGATGAAAATTTTGAGGTTACTGCTGGAACCATAGATGGTGTAGGAGCGATTTCACCTGCAGACCTTAGTCCATTCAACCTTATCATCATTCAGGAAAGCGTGTCCTCAGGCAGCAACGCTATGAAACCTGATTTAGGACCTCTAGCGCTCAAAAGCATTACGGTACCGGTAATTTATTGTAAATCGGAAGCTTTTAGAGACGGAAGGGCCATTACTGATGTTACTGCACCAGTTGCCGGTATTGCAAACGTTAAAACTAGTATCTCAGTTACGGTAGATCCAGCAAATCAAGGCAACCCTTTATTTAGCGGAATAGATTTTTCTGGCGGAAATGATGTAAGATTATTTAAAAGCGGTGCCGCAGATAACGGAACAGCTGGAACAACAGGCCTTAAAGTTCTTAACAACCTAGATATTTCAAATGTAGCAGGAGGCACTTTGGCCACTACTCCTGAGGTTATAGATCCAGCCTCATCTATTGTAATAAATCATATTCCTGCAAACACTCAATTAGGTGAGAATGCGGCTGACCAAGCACCTGTAGATATTGTTGCTTTCGCGTTTGGCTATGGTGCTCAAGTAAGAGGTGATGGTGCCAACATAAGCCCTGAAGCATTAACTATTTGGAGAAATGCCGTTTATATGCTTTCTGGACTTACTGTACCAACTACTTTAGTTGAAAACCCTGATTATTTCCTTCCTAAGGAAATAGCCTACGTACAGTTATCAGGTTATTCAACAGCTGCTGGGGCTTCTACAACCACAAATGACCCTATTACTAGAATGTTTGATGCTGACGATAAATTTAATATAACGGTAATTGAAACGGATGCCGCAGGCACAGGTCTAGATCTTGCTGGTTATGATTTGGTTATTGCTCAAGAAACCTTTGGTTCTGGCAATGGTATATGGAAACCAACTGGTCCTCTAGGTGTGAAAAATGTATCTGTTCCTGTTATTTATAATAAAACTTGGGCTTTTAGAAATAACCTTGCTATTACTGATGCTGATGCTGCTGTTTCAGGAACTCAAAATGTATCTGTTACCGCAACAAACACAGCCCACCCTCTATTTAAAGGAATTGATTTTTCAGGTGGTAACGACATTAGAATTTTTGCTGAGGCTACAGCCGATAATGACGGCAGTGTTGGAGGAAACAAAGCTATTGATATCTTAAATAATCTTGAGATTTCTAGTCCAGCTGCTGCTAGTATAGCGACTGTTCCTGAAGTTACAGATGCCGCAAAAGCTTTTGTAATCAATTTTATACCTTCTGGTACCCAGTTAGGTGAAGATACTAATGATGTACTTCAAGTTAACGCTGTTGCTTTATCATTTGCTTATGGTGCCATGATTATGGGAGACGGTGCTAATATTAGCCCTGAAGCTTTAACCATTTGGAGAAATGCCGCTTATATGCTTACATGGGGCGCTGGAGAAATCCCTGACACATTAGTAGCTAATCCAGATTTCACGTTAAGTATTGATAAAGCTGGTGAAGTTTCAAACGTTTCTTCTAACGTTAGAGCGATTGGAAACAGAATTTATGTTTCTGACGTAAAATCTTCAACAGAAATTAACATTTACAGTATCTCTGGAGCTTTAGTTAAATCATTTAAAACTAATTCAGATGTAGATTTTAACTTCAATACAGGTCTTTGGATTGCTACAGTTAAAACCTATGAAGGTGCAAAAGCTGTTAAATTATTGGTTAAATAATTATTGCAGAATAATTGAAATTATACAACCTAAAAAAAGGGGTGCCAATCGGCATCCCTTTTTTATTTTCAGTATGTTATAAATGATTAATTAAAACTTATACCCCAGCCCGACCTGTATGTTATTTAACTTAACGGAGCTTCCGCTCGGCGCATTTTCCCATAAATTTGACAAACCAAGATTATATCTCGCGGAAATAGCAATGTTGTCGGTAATATCATATTGTGCCCCTGCATCAGCACCTAAATTAAAAGATTTTATTCCTGTGGGAGCATCTAAAAGGAATCCAAAGTTTGGACCTGCAACAACGCTTAGTTGGTCAATAACTTCATATTTAGCCAATATAGGTGCTTGAATTTGGTTTAAATTATCCTTGATTGACAAAAAATTAATCTCAGGCTGAACTTCAAACTTATCGCCTAAACTTAAATCAGTGAAAAATACACCCACATAAAACCCTGTTCTATTTGTTTTGTTCTTAAAACTTTGCAAAGCGCTGGCTGAAGTCTGCGATTCTACAGTAACAAAAGTCTTTTTCGCAATGGCAGATTCAGGAGAATAGTCCACTTTACTCACATCCTGGGATGAATTGACACCAGCATGTAAACCTACACATGAGCTTAATAATAATGAGGCAAAACAAAATGACATGAAAGAAATTAAATTTTTCATAATTTGGTTGTTTTTAGGATTAATATACTCCAAGATACTAAATATCAAAGACTTAATACGCTCCCTCTTTGAAAAATGTTCAAATGCAGAGTTCAATTAATAAAACAAAAAAGCGAAAACCCCAAGGATTATAACCGTTAAGGGGGCTACTACGGACAAAAACAAAAATGTAGTTAAACTGGTTTTAAGGATTGTTTTAAACCAACCTTGTTCATAAAAATGCTTCAAACCCAACAACAAATAAAAGAAGGTTGACAGCATGACTATAAAATCCAGCCAGTCTGGAAAATCATAAATAAAGTTAATGATTAGGATAACACTAAACACCGTAAAAAGAAAGGCAAAATAATAGAAACTGAATACCAAGTGATGCGCGTACAAACCATGTTTTCTATAGAACAGTTTTAAAATGAAGGCGAAAATGGGTAACAAAAAAAACATGGCAATAGGAATGGTGTCATAAAATGCTTGCAAAATGCTTCCACCCTTTCTAGATTTATAAAACTTCAAGCCTTGGGCATATAACCTTCTTTTAAATGCACCATCACCTTCTTCCAAACCCATTTGCTTATAAATTTCTTCATCTGGCGCTCCTATGGCTATAAGAGAATCAATTGCTTTGGTGCCTAAATCAAAGTTTAAGGTATCACTCGCACTTAAACGTCCGGTGTTTACCAAAGTATCTATTTGCTTTTCAGACAAACCTGTTAAAGCTTTGTTCTTTTTCAAAACATCTCTCACGTCCGCTCTATCAATCGAATCCGTTAAATTTTGTTTTGTTCCATCAACACTCACGATAGAATCCAAGACATGCTGCAGCGTTAAACCATCTGTATTTTTTTCATGTTTTAATGTTTTGGCCAAACTATCATCTATACTTTCTATTTGTTGACGCTGAACAAAGGAAAAAAGAAAGAAAAACACAACGGTTATAAACAAATACATTTGGGCAGGATGCAAATAAAGTAAGCGCTTACCAGCTATAAATTTTCTTGCCAAAAATCCAGGCTTAAAAAGTAAAGGCAAAAAACTCTTGAAAAAACGGGCATCAAAAGAAAAGTAATTGCTTATGGTATTATAAAACAACACTTTTACCGTCAGCTCATCCTTTGCCTGTTGGCCACAATGCGGACAAAACTTAAAACCGACCTGAAATTGTTCTTCACAATTTTTACAAGTTTGCAATTGGTTTTTCATTAAAATGATTGGTTTACATAAAAATATGAAAAGAATTTTAACAACCATAAATTTTAAAGCTTTGAAAACAAAGTAATTATAATTTTGGCACGCAAATTGAAAACCATAAAACAATAGCGGAAGCCGAAAAGCTAAAGAGTAGGCTAATTAAAATCCTATGATTATGAAAAGAGTATTACTAGTATGTGCAGGTTTGTTAATAGGACTAACAACTGCATCAGCAACAGAGACAACCACCGAAAAACCAAAAACAAAAATAGATATCAATAATAATTACCGTTATGCAGAGCCTATTATGTTTTTGGAACGGGGTATTGAATTCCTCATTTTCCCTGACGGAAGTTTTGATTTCAATACCCATATCAATAACAACGGGCACAATGATGACTTCTATTTTAGAAACAGTAATTCTAGAAGAGGAAGTATAAATGCATCCTATAGTGGGCCAAATGTTAGTGTTCAATACAGTTCTGATTTTGCGAACAGAGGTGTTTCCATATCACGAGATCGAGATGGTAAAATTAGACGCATTGGACATGTGTATTTAAATTATAATAGATATGGTAAAATAACCCGTGTTGGATCAGTATTCATTGGCTATGGTAGAGGAAGAACTGCAACTCTAACACAGGTGGGCGGATTACATGTTAATTACAACCGTTGGGGTGAAATTGTAAGTACCCACGGGAAAGTGAACAGATATGACAGCTATTGTAATTTTTGTGGTGACCATTCCTGTACAATTAGTCATGAACATGGAAACAATGGATATTACCATGATGACCATGATAATTACGATGACGGTTACTACTACTACAAACAAAATGGCAAAGTAAAAAAGCAAAAGAAGAACAAAAGATAATTTGAAAATAGTTATTAGTTAAAAACAAAAAACTCGGAGTTTAAATAGCTCCGAGTTTTTTATTCTTTATGTTATTAAATTAATTAAACTTGCTTAAAACCTTACCGTCCACTACCCTATGGCAAGTACAATTGCCTTTTTTGTAATAACCTCTGCAGTGTAAACTGTATAGAAAACTTTCAAAAGTTTGTGTAAAAAGAATATCTGGTAAAAAGGCGCCAAAATTACTAATGCTTATTGATGTGTCTAACGATTTCACATAATGCCACCACTTTTTGGGTATAAAAAGCACATCGCCAGGCCGTAAAACCACACTAAAAAATTTTACTTCCTTAAATTTTGGGTGCTTGGATTCATCGTAATTGTTAATGTCAACTTCACTTGATGTGGCCCCTAATTCAAATTTATCACTTATATACATGTTTTTGTTATCCTTTGGAGCAACCAAAACTACCAACTTCCTTCCCATTACTTGTGCCAAAAGATTATTTAAAGAATCGTAATGCAATCCCGTAATTGTACCTTCTGGTCCAATCCAAGCATAAATATTGTTTCTTTTTGTGAATTTGGTGAGAATGGACAAATCAACATCATCCTTCAAATGAGGAAAACGGTCAAAAATATTGAACAGGGTTAAATAAGCTATATCCTTTTTGTCCCTATACTCATTTTTTATAATGCTCTCTATATACGTTTTTAAATTTTCTCTTACGAAATTAGTTTCCTTTTGGTTATTTGCACCGATCTCCAACGACACAGGGCTTTCAACTTCTAAATCAGCCAAAAAGTCTAAAGTCCATTTTTCTTTGGCTGCCCAATCATGGCCATAGCCCTTTAGTACCACAGGCTTATTTTTGTTTAAATAAAACTTTTTAAAATTATTTGAATCAAAATTAGTGGTTTCTTCTATTTTCTTGCTTTTTGAAAGTATCTCGTCTAAAAAATCCATAGCAACCTTTTTATACAATGTAAGTTTGTCCGAAATTATGTGTATTTCTAGATATAAACAAATTTGAATTTATTAAAACGCTCATTTACAAAATAATCAGGACTAAAAACATTTTACCAAATTAAGCATGACTGTAACCTGTTGAAAATGTGACCTTTTAACTTATTTAAACGTAAATAATTATTTTTTGGCACGCTGTTTGTAATTGTGTAATCGTATCATATTTAAAACATCAAATCATGAAAAAGTTTATTTTAATATTAGCAGGTTTAGTCCTAACAGGATTTACTGTTAATGCAGCCACAAATACCTATTCAGAACATTTTGAAACGAACATTTACACTAGAGGTTATGGTAACTCTTTCATATTTGTTGAAGATGGTATTGAATTTTCGGTTTTTCCCGATGGCCAATTCGATTTTAATATTTTGCGAAATAATTCACGCTTTAACGTATCCATTGGTTCGCCTAATGTAAACATCAGTTTTAATTCGGGTTACGACTACAACGCTTATGTTCAGTATGATGAATTTGGAGCGGTTATTCAAATTGAAAACATTCCAATTTATTACGATTATTACGGGCGCATCAGTCAAGCAGGTAATGTAAACATCTATTACAACAACCTTGGCTATGTAACTAGAGTTGGTGGTTTATACGTGCACTATAATCGATATAATGTATTTTCACACTGCACAGGATTTATAAATATTTATAACAGAAGTTATATTTACAGACCTTGGCATCGTTTTTACAGCATACCAGCATATGACTACTGTGTGGTATACAACAGACCTTATAGACAATATTACAACCCTGTACGTTATGTTTATACAAGGCCATTTTATAACAATTACAGACCGAGAACATCTGTAGCGACTAGACGCGGTAGCACCATTGCTAGAAACAGTAGTTATGCAACTGTAAATAGAAGCCGACGAAATGTTACTACTGTTAATAGAACTGCTGATTCTAGACAATATGTGGCACAAAATAATGGTACAAGACGAAATGATAATTCGGTAAACAGAAATTCGAACACAAGAACCATAAACAGAGAAACAGCCTCGAGAAACAATAGCATAAGCCAAAGTACACGTAACAATGTACCCAATGTGAACAGAGAGGTAAAAAGACGCGAAAGTACAATTACCAAAACGCCTAATGGAAATAATTCTCAAATAAATAATACGAAAAGAACAAGAGAAACCGTTAATAGAACAGTACAGAGAAACAACAATGTAAGTTTAGGAACTATTTCTCGAACTAAAACTAGTACTTCTGTACAAAAACCAAATCGAGAAAATACTCGTACATATAGTAATAGCAATAATAGACAAGTAGCCCAACGTACCGCGAGCCAGCCAAGAACAAATCAGCAAAGCTCTGTTACAAGGTCTACACAAAACAGAAATACAAGAGCGGCACAAAACAGCTCTAGAAATGATACAAGATCATCTACAATGAGAAGAAGATCGTAATAATTTTGGTTGGTTAGTTTGGAAAGCCCTGCGATATGTTTGCCTCAAAGCAACATCGTGGGGTTTTCTGTTTTTAGGAAATAGCTCAATCGTGAACTAATTCAGTTTTAGATATCTTTTTATTAATGTTGAAATATCTTCAGAAAAATCAAATTTCAAAACTATAAAAACATAAAAAACGGTAATCAAAATAGATTTCACTCCAATGTTTACAATGGGATGAAACGTAAAGTCCCAGAAATAGAACAAAAGTGAGCTCGACACGATCAATATTCCAATTTTTAAAGTGGAATTAGTGAAAGGGAAAATTTTAAATTTCCTGTAAACAAAAAATAATTTTATGGAGTTATAAACAAAAACGGCTAGAAACGTAGCTATGGCTGCACCATTAATGCCATAAAGCGGAATGAAAACAATATTGAGCAACACCATTAAAATAACCAAGACCACACCCAAAACCAATACCATTCTATAATAATCGCTATTGAACAAAATAGCGTTATTGCTCCCTAAAAGTGCATCGTAAAGTTTGGAGATACTGATAACAAAAACCACAAATAGCCCACCACTGAACTCTTTTGGAATAATCTCATAAAGCTGATTGATGTTAACGATAATCAATAGAAAAATAAATCCTCCAACCACAAACAAGTTCACTGAGCTTTTTTTATACAAATCCCCCAAGGCCTCAAAGTCTCTTTCATTTAAATATTTAGCAGACAATGGCAATAAAATTTGATGCATGGCCCGTTGCGGAACAGCGATAACAGCAGAAATAAAAATAGCAACGTTGTAGTAAGCAATCTCTTTTATATCAATGTATTGCCCAAGCATTACCTTATCAACGTCCATCAAAACGGTTGCAATAGATCCGGCTATAATAATCAAAAACGAATACTTTAAAATCTTACTCAGATTACTCACCCGTTTGAAAGTTATTACGGGCAGTTTTATGCTAAACGCATAAATGTTCATTATCAACATTCTAATCACATAAACTGTAACCAATCCAATCATGAACTGATTTAAATCAATTATTTTAAAATGCAGGGCAAAGAGCAAAACCATGGCCCCCACTCTATGAAAAACTTCTTTCATAAAATTGCCAAAGACCGTTAACATTTGAACTTTTGCCCAAGCAAAAAATACTTCAAAATATGCCAAAGAAATAGCAACAATAATGGTGTGCCACAAATAATCTTTAATAATACTGTTACGCTGGGAAAGAAAATTTCCAATTATATCATAGCCAAAATGTGTTATGATAACCAATGGGATTATGACGCAAATTGGCAAAACCAACATTAAAGTCAAAAAACTATTCAGTGAAATACGCGTTTTAAAAGAGGAATAAAATTTGACCAAAGTATTGTGAATACCAAATGCCATTAAGGGCATGATTACATAAGCTAAGGACAGCATATAGCCTACCATACCGTAATATTCATCAGTTAAAAACTCAGTGTAAAGAAACAGGGTATTGATTGCGCCAATAAAAAAACCCAAATAGGTTGAGACAACATTTTTAAAGGATTGCAACGCAACTATGCCCATTGTAATAACTTAGCTAAAGATTGTGTAAGCGCCTTTCTGTGATACTTTTGCAAACCGATGGGGTGAGATTGCAACGTATTGTCTTTATACGCTTTATAATGTTCTAATATAATTCTTTTTAACGAGTCGTGATTGCTGTAATAAAAGTAGTTACCTGTATTGGTTTCTTTGATGATTCTTTCAACATCAGAACCAGTTGGCCCAATAGCAATTATGGGCCTGTTTGAAACCATATATTCAAATAACTTACCAGGAACAATACATTTGGTTTCTTCAGAATCTATTTCAATAAGCAAAAGAATTTGTGATTGTTTTTGGAATTTAACTGCTTCCATGTGTGACACATAACCAATAGTGTTTACACAATCACTTAAATTAAATTTTTTAATTGATAGCAGCACATTTTCACTTACTACCCCCACAAAATTGAGCTGAATGTCATTCTTAAAATCACTGTTTTCATTCACCAATTCACTTAAGACCTTCCATAAATTTTCAGGATTCCTTTTTGATAATAACGACCCAATATGTGCCAACGTAAATTTCGAATCCATTTTAAATTCCACAGGCTTCTCGGTATCATATCCGTTCGTAATTACTGCAATGGGTTTGGATGTTATATTTTGAAATTCATTTTGTGTTATAAAACTGGTAACGACAATTTGGTCTGCAGCATTTAAAACCTGTTTTTCCAAAGACTTATGCTTTTTTCCAGAAGACTTGGTAAGCTTCAACTGTTTATGGTAGCCTATGGTAGTCCAAGGATCCCGAAAATCAGCCAGCCACTTCACGCCTAACGCTTCTTTCAATTTTAAACCTATCAAATGCACACTGTGCGGAGGTCCGGTTGTAATTACACTTTTTATGTTTTCCTCTTGAATATATTTCAAAAGAAATTCAACTGAGGGCTTTACCCATCCCACACGGGCATCTGGAATAAAAAAATTGCCACGGATAAAAAGCATTAATTTTTCACTGAAAGACTGCTTTTTTTCTTCGGAAATTATGCCTTTACTGATTGTTTTTGACGCTTTTTTTGAAAATAGACCAGCTAATTTATAGGGTTCCTTTATGGGGTGTTTTATAACGGTTAAACCCTTTGAAACCTCAGAGATCAAACTTTCATCCAGCAATGGGTAATTAGGGTTTTCTGGAACGAAAACAATAGGTTCGATATTAAATTCTGGCAGATACTTGACAAACTTCAGCCATCGCTGAACCCCAGGACCCCCTGCCGGTGGCCAATAATAAGCTATTATGAGTACTTTGTTAGTCACTTTTAGCCTTCTTAAACTCGTAGAACAGGCCTCCAACCAACAGAGCCCCCAACAAAATGGAACCAGCCAAAGATATTGCGCTGCCTGTTTTCACCACATCCGGCTCAAATTTAAATTCTATAGTATGCTTCCCTTCTGGAACAAGCATACCTCGCAAAATGTAATTAACGCGCATGTGATTTGCCTCTTTTCCATCAACAAAAGTTTTCCAACCATTAGGATAATATATTTCGGAAAACACCGCAAAGCCTTCATTTGAATTGCTGGATTGATACTTCAAGTAATTTGGTTTAACTTTAACTAAATCAATTGAAGCAAGTGTATCTAAAACAAAACTTTCTTTAATATTTTCAATAGACTTGACGGCCTTATGAAGAGCGTATATAGCTTTGTTTTTATTGTCCAAACTATCCAGCATCATAATTTCTTCATCCGCAGAATCTACTCGTTGCAAATATTTAACAAACCATGCATTTCCATTGGCTTGGTCGTTGATATATGGAAATGTATTTCCTTTATCGTCTTGAGCAACAATATACTTGGTATTTAGCATATTTAGCACGTTGAGGTTGTTTTGGGAAATGTAAAAATCGAAAACCTCACTGTAACGTCTTAATTCAGCGGCATTATAACCGTTTAGGGAATTATGGAAATAAGAAGGTTTTGAAGGACCAGAAACCAAATCGAAAACACGATAATATGACTTGTCTTTCAAGATGTAATTGTCAACTTCCGTAGCCTCAAAAGGCTTGCTCATTCTAATACTTGGCACAAAATCCTCATTGTTCACATAGCGTCTATCCACGCCGACTAAATCAAATAGTATTAAAGCGGAAAACGCAACCAGCAGCCATTTCTCCTTTAGTTTGTCCTTTAAAAATAAATAAATAGCTACTGCCGACAACAAAACCAAAACAAAACTTCTAATGGTGTCTTGCGTAAACAATGTTTTTCTATCGGACTTTAAGGCATCAACAAAAGCTTGTCCATAATTCTGGTGATAAAAACCGTCATTAGCACCAGAAAAATCAAACAACGAGGACTTAAATAACAGAAAAACCAAAGCAATTCCTCCGGTTATAATTGTTGCGTATTTCAGGGCGTTGATTTTTTCGTCTTTCTTCTCAAAATCATTGAACAACCTTACCAAACCAAATATCGCTAACGCTGGGACACAAAGTTCCAACAATACTTGAATAGAGGTAACTGCACGAAACTTATTATAAAGTGGCACATAATCAATAAAAAAGTTGGTTAAAAAACCTAAATTCTTTCCATAGGACAACAACAGTGAAAAAATAGCACCTCCAACAAGCCACCATTTTAGCCTTCCTTTTACCAAAAACAAAGCAAAAACAAATAGAAAAAGCACCACAGCGCCAATATATGCCGGAGCTTCAACAATAGGCTGGTCACCCCAATACATCGGCGCTCGTTTTACTTCTTGAGCTGCTTGGGTTGTGGTTGCGCCAAGTTTACGAAACGCATCATAAGTGGCTGAGTCTTTTCCGATGTCTTCCCCATTTCCGCCACCCATGAATCTGGGAATAAAAAGGTTGAAGGTTTCGGCAAAACCATAACTAAACTGCGTGATATAATCTTTACTTAAACCTGATGTCGCTTCTTTTGGTGAACCATCAGCATTTATGGTCAATTCACTTTTACTGCGCTTACTTTCCTTTACGTACTCCTGCGTAGCCAAGATATTGGCGGCATTAAGCGTAATGGACAAAACCACAGCAGCCAACAAAACCCCAATGGATTTGAAATAATGTGGCAACATCCTCTTTTTTACCGCATCAATCAAATACGCAATACCCAAAATAATGACCAAAAACATTAAATAGTAGGTCATTTGAAAATGATTGGCAACCAACTCAAGCCCCATAGCAACGGCTGTCAATAAAAAACCTGCAATATATTTCTTTCTGAAAACCAAAATAATACCGCTTAACACCAACGGCATATAAGCAATGGCATGCGCCTTACTGTTATGGCCAACACCCAAAATGATAATTAAATAAGTTGAAAAACCAAAAGCCAAGGCGCCTAATGCAGCCAATTTAAAGTCAACTTTCAGAACAAGTAACAATATGTAAAACCCCAAAAAATAAAGAAATAAGTAATCTGCAGGCCTTGGTAAAAAGCGTAATGTTAAATCCAGTTGCTTAATATAATTATGCGGATATCTAGCCCCTAGTTGATATGTTGGCATGCCTCCAAACGCACTGTTTGTCCAATAAGTTTCTTCTCCCGTTTCAGCTTTAAAATCTTTTTGCTGCTTGCTCATCCCGATAAACTGAACAATATCGTTTTGATAAATAGTCTTCCCCTGCAGGACAGGATTAAAATAAGCCAAAGCGATTGCTACGAACCCCAATAAAATCAGGATATGAGGAATAAAACTTTTAAGTGAAAATTGCATGAAATGTTTTTAAGAAAAATGAATTCGGAAATTAGTCAATTTCTTCGAAATCAACATAATCACCAACATCTTTATTTGAAGTTTTAGTTTGCGGCATTTTGTCTATAGTGACCTCGCCTTCCTTTTTTGGAACTTCCTTTTCTTGCTGTCTTTGAAACTGTCCAAATTGACCACCAAAACGCTCTTCGGCTTTTTTTGCAGCGTACTTTACTAAATAAGGTGCAAAAATTCTGGAAAGTATTTTTATAGCATAATAAACAAGCGCTATAATAAGTATGGTTCTTAATAAACCCATTTTAGATTTTTGTTATTATAATGACAAAAATACAATTCTGAACACTTAAATCTGGATGAAAAATGATAAAAAAACCATAAAATATCTATATTTGAAAAACATGTTGACTAAAAACCTTAACGCTTTCAGCAAACCTGTAGTTATGAGCCCATTAAAATCTATCGTATTTATTTTGTTGAGTTTTGCATCCCTAAAAGGGTTTTCACAATATACTGATGTTATAAATTCAAACCGTCCTGGAGCTTCAAGAAGTGCATTTTCCGTAGGAAAAAATGTTGCCCAATTTGAGGTCGGCCCTTATATTGTCAAAGAAGAAAGAACACCTATTCCGACATATGAAGTTTCTGGCTTTGGTATTGATTTTGCCGCGCGATACGGCCTCTTTTTTGAAGAATTAGAGCTTAACATTGAAGGTACCTATCAAAACGACACAAAAAGCTTTACCTCAAATCTTAATGCCGAACAAGATCGGGCCAACTTTAAATTCGCTTCCATTGGTGCTAAATACCTGATTTACGACCCTTACAAAAACGCCGAAGAAGACAAGCCAAACCTGTATAGTTGGAAAGCAAACCGTCAATTTAAATGGAAATCTTTAATTCCGGCGGTTTCAATTTATGCCGGAGCCAATTATGATTCAAAAAACAACCCATATACTGCAGCTGGAATTGAAGGCTTTAGTCCAAAAGTGATGATTGCAACACAAAATAATTTTTCTGGCGGTTGGGTATTCATCATGAACTTCATTAAAGACAGAATTGGCACCGATCAATCCGATTTCCAATATATTTTGACATTAACCCATTCATTTAGTCCAAAATGGGTTTTATTTGGCGAAACACAAGGTATAAAAAGTGATTTTTATGCCGATAACCTTTTCAGGTTTGGTGGGGCTTATTTAGTCGGCGATGATTTTCAGTTGGACACTGCATTAACCTTTAATACAAAGGACACACCTTCCGTTCTTAGTGTTAATTTAGGCGCTTCTTACAGGCTAGATTTCCATAAAGACAAAGAAATAGATAACGGAACCTCTGCAAAGGATGAAAGGCAACGCCGTACAAACAGAAAAGGAAAAAGAGTAAGAAATAAAGATAAGGATTCGGCTGAACCTATCAACAGAAGAAAAAAAGACGATATAGATTTTGATTAATTATTTTTCATTGAAACCTTATCAAAAACATTTATGGTAACACTTAAAGAAGTTAATTCAAAAAAAGACTTAAAAGCTTTTGTGAAGTTTCCTTTTAAACTTTATAAAGGTTCCAAATATTGGGTTCCTCCAATTATTAGCCAGGAAATGAAAACTTTCGATAGGAATGAAAACCCTGTTTTTAATGATGCCGAAGCCAAATTATTTCTAGCCTACAAAAACAATGAAATTGTTGGTAGAATCGCCGCAATCATCAATTGGTTGGAAGTAAAAGGCCAGAACCAAAAGAAAATGCGTTTTGGATGGTTTGATTTTATTGATGATTTAGAGGTTTCACAAACTCTCTTAAACGAAGTTGAAAAAATTGGCAAAGAAAACAATCTTGAATATGCAGAAGGCCCTGTTGGCTTTTCAAATTTAGATAAAGTTGGTGTAATAACCGAAGGATTTGATGCCATAGCACCCATGGTAACATGGTATAACTATCCTTACTATGCAAAACATTACGAAGTGGCCAATTACAAAATTGAAAAAGGATATTCTGAAAGTAAATTCTCTTTCTCAAATGTAGACCCTGAAACCTTTTTTAAGGCTCAAGAGCTAATAAAAAGGCGTTATCAGCTAAAAGCTTTAAGATTCACAAAAACAGAGGAGGTCATGCCATATGCCGACAAGATGTTCGATTTGTTCAATGAAAGTTATGCTTCATTATCTTCTTTTGTGGCTATAAATGATATCCAAAAGGCTTATTTTAAAAAGAAGTTTATCAGCTTTATAAATCCTGAGTACATTAAATTTATTGTAGACAAGGATGATAACATGATTGGTTTTGCTATTGTTATGCCTGGTTTTGCTAAAGCTTTGCAAAAAATGAAGGGAAAATTATTCCCTTTTGGATTTAGACACATCCTTCATGCTAAAAGGCACAGTAAGGATGTTATTTTTTATCTAATAGGAATACATCCAGATTACCAAAATAAAGGTGTACATGCCGTTATTTTTAATGAATACTACGAAACATTTAAAGAAAAAGGTATAGAAACCTGCTACAGAACCCCTGAGCTTGATGACAATGAGGCTATCCACAAAATCTGGAAACATTTTGACCCAAAAGTTTTCAGAAAAAGAAAAACCTTCAGAAAACATATCGCATAAAAAAATCCGATTCAAAATTGAATCGGATTTTTTTATCATTTTAGTATTTTGTCATATGACTACTCGCCCATCGCTGCCATAACTGCTGCAGAAAGACGTTTGTAAGTGCCATTTTCCAATCGCTCACGAATACTGTCAAAAGCATCCAAAGTTTCAGCTACATCCTGTAAAGTATGGGTTGCTGTTGGAATCAATCTAAGCAAAATCAATCCTTTAGGTATAACAGGATAAACCACTATAGAACAGAATATTCCATGGTTTTCACGCAAATCCTTAACCAGTGCCATTGCTTCAGGAATACTTCCTTTTAGATAAACTGGAGTAACACAGCTTTGCGTTGTACCAATGTCGAATCCGCGCTCCTTTAAACCCGATTGTAATGCATTAACGTTCTCCCAAAGTTTGGCTTTTAATTCGGGCATTGTTCTCAGCATATCTAAACGCTTTAGTGCACCAACTACCAATTGCATTTGCAATGATTTGGCAAACATTTGAGAACGCAAATTGTATTTTAAATAATCTATTATTTCTTTATCTCCAGCAATAAAAGCACCAGTACTTGCCAAAGATTTGGCAAAAGTTGCAAAGTAAACATCGATATCGTCTTGTACTCCTTGTTCTTCACCTGCTCCAGCTCCAGTTGCACCTAATGTACCAAAACCATGGGCATCATCAACAAACAATCTAAAATTGAATTTCTTTTTAAGGGCCACGATTTCTTTTAAACGCCCTTGCTCACCACGCATTCCAAAAACTCCTTCTGAAATAACCAAAATACCACCGCCTGTTTGCTCGGCCATTTTAGTTGCACGCTCTAAGTTCTTCTCTAAACTCTCAACATCATTGTGCTTATAAGTAAAACGTTTACCCATATGAAGACGCACTCCATCTATAATACAAGCATGTGCATCAACATCATAAACGATAATATCATCTTTCGCAACTAAGGCATCAATGGTAGAAACCATACCTTGATAACCGAAATTAAGAAGATACGCAGCTTCTTTTTTCACAAAGGCGGCCAATTCATCTTGAAGTTTCTCGTGTAAATCTGTATGCCCAGACATCATTCTTGCCCCCATTGGATAGGCCGAACCATATTGGGCAGCGGCCTCAGCATCTACTTTTCTTACTTCTGGGTGATTCGCAAGCCCCAAATAATCATTGATGCTCCAAGTAATAACATCTTTTCCTTGAAACTTCATCCTATTGGAGATTTCACCTTCCAATTTAGGAAACACAAAGTAACCTTCTGCCTGAGACGCCCATTTTCCTAATGGTCCTTTGTCTTTATAAATTTTCTCAAATAAATCTTTCATTTATTATAATCTTAATTGCTATTAAAGTTAAGACATAACTACAACTTAACAAATGCTTTAAGGGAATACGACACTACGTGTTTAGTAGATTCAAAGAAAGCTTTTAGCTATTAGTTAGTTGATGCAAAATTAAATATTTATCTGCTTTGAACATAATTTTTAATGCCCAATTATTGATAAAATAAAAAAAGAGATGGCATTTTACTAGATATGTAAAATGACATCTCTTTGTGCGACTTATTATTCTTATTATTTTATGTATTGTATTTTTTGTGCTGAAGCCTCATTAATGCTATCAAAAAAGCCTTGCTCTTCCATCCACTTATCGCTGTATACTTTACTCATGTACCTTGCTCCGTGGTCTGGATAAATAACAACAACACAATCTCCTTTTTTGAATCTTCCTTCATCACCCAACTGTAGAAGGGCTTGAGTAGCTGCACCAGACGTGTAGCCAACAAACATACCTTCTGTTTTGGCAATCAACCTAGCTGTATGTGCACTGTCTTCATCGGTAACTTTTATAAACTCATCAATAACATCAAAATCTGTTGCTGATGGAATTAAGTTTTTACCCAAACCTTCAATTCTATATGGATAAATTTCCTTTTCATCAAACTCTCGAGTTTCGTGGTATTTTTTCAAAACTGAACCAAAAGCATCAACTCCAATTATCTTAATATTTGGGTTTTGCTCTTTAAGGTATTTTGCCGTACCAGAAATTGTTCCACCTGTTCCGCTACATGCAACTAAATGGGTTATTTTTCCTTGAGTTTGCTCCCAAATTTCAGGACCTGTAGATTTATAATGCGCATCAATATTTAACTGATTGAAATACTGATTGATATAAACTGAACCTTTAATTTCTTCATGCAGTCGCTTTGCTACTTGGTAGTATGATCTTGGGTCATCTGCACTAACATGCGCTGGGCAAACATAAACTTTGGCGCCCATTGTTTTAAGCATGTCAATTTTGTCAGGAGAAGACTTTGAGCTTACCGCCAAAACACAATCATAACCCTTAATGATACTCACCATAGCAATACTGAATCCTGTATTACCAGAAGTGGTTTCAATAATAGTGTCGCCCGGAGAAAGAAGTCCTTTCTTTTCAGCCTCTTCAATGATGTAAAGTGCTATTCTATCTTTGGATGAGTGTCCTGGATTAAAGGATTCAACTTTTGCATAAAAGTCGCCTTTAAATTTGGAAGCTATTTTATTAAGTTTAACAAGCGGTGTATTGCCTATTAAATCTAATACATTATCAAATACTTGATTTCTGTGTTTCATAAAAGCTATTTATAAACCGATTTTGTCATAATACAAAATACAGTTTAAAACCGCACAAAAATAAAACTTTTTTTTTTATTAACCATAAATTCCCTCTAAATCTAACAAAAAGGCATATTCCATGGCAACTTCCTTAAGACTTTCAAAACGTCCCGAAGCCCCTCCATGTCCAGAATCCATGTCAATATGAAGCAATAATTTATTTGAATCTGTCTTGAGTTCCCTTAATTTCGCCACCCATTTGGCTGGTTCCCAATATTGTACTTGCGAATCGTGCAACCCAGTTGTCACCAACATGTTAGGATATTCTTTGGCTTCAACGTTATCGTATGGAGAGTACGATTTCATGTACTCGTAATATTGTTCCTCATTAGGGTTCCCCCACTCGTCATATTCACCTGTGGTTAAGGGAATGGTATCGTCCAGCATAGTTGTAACCACATCCACAAACGGAACTGCAGCCAAAATACCGTTATAAAGTTCTGGGTTCATATTAATTACCGCTCCCATCAATAATCCACCGGCAGAACCTCCGTAAGCATACAAATGCTCTTTTGAGGTATATTTTTCGGCAATTAAATGCTTTGAGCAATCAATAAAATCTGTAAACGTATTCTTCTTCGTGAGCAATTTGCCTGTTTCGTACCAATTTCTTCCAAGATACTCGCCTCCCCTAATATGGGCAATGGCATAAATAAAACCTCTGTCAAGTAGACTAAGACGGATGCTTGAAAACGAAGGGTCTATGGTAGAACCATAAGAACCATAGGCATATTGAAGTAAAGGGTTTGAACCGTCTAGATTTATTCCTTTTTTATAAACCAGTGAAATAGGCACCTTAACCCCATCTCTAGCTGTGGCCCAAATACGTTTTGATTCGTAGTTTTCTTTTTTAAATTTTCCTCCTAAAACCTGCTGTTCCTTTTTTATCTCACTTTTTTTGGTCTTAAAATTATAATCTATTACCGAACTTGGCGATATCAATGAATTAAATCCATATCTCAAAAAAGGACTTTCAAAATCTGGGTTATTACCAATAAACGCTGTATAAGTCTCAGAGTTGAAGGGCAATTTATAGTCTTCATTTCCATTCCAACTTATAATTCTAAGATTGTTCAATCCGTTTTCACGCTCATTAATTACCAAATAATCCTTGAAAATCTCTATATCCTCAACAAGCACGTCCTGCCTGTGGGGCAATACATCTTGCCAATATTTCTTTGCGGTGGCTTTTTCGTTTGTTTTGGAGAGCTTAAAATTGGTTGCACTATCAGCATTGGAAATTATATAGAAACTATCGTCATAATGGGCAATCGAGTATTCTAAATCATTTATTCGCTTTTGAAAAACTTTGAATTTTCCATCCGGCGTATTGGCATCTAATATTTGATATTCTGAAGACAACGTACTTGACGACCCAATAATAATGTACTTTTTAGACTTCGATTTGTAAACAAACGTATGGAAGGTTTCATCTTTTTCATGATAAACCTCAACATCGTTTTTAGTACCTGAATGCAACTTGTGCTTAAAAATTTTATGCGAACGAAGCGTTATTTCGTCTTTCATGGCATAAAACAAAGTCTTGTTGTCATTTGCCCAAACGGCGCTGCCTGTGGTATTTAATATCTTATCTTGGTAAATCTCGCCAGTTATTAAATTCTTGACCTGAACGGTATATTGCCGCCTGCTCACCGTGTCTACCGAAAAAGCGGCCATAGTATTGTCTGGGCTTATTGAAATACCTCCCAAGTTAAAATAGGCATAATCTTTTGCCATAACATTACAATCAAACAATATTTCCTCGGGTGCTTCCAAAGTTTCTTTTTTACGCACATAAATGGGGTAATCCTTCCCCTTTTCGTAACGGGTTAAATACCAATAACCATTTAATTTATAAGGCACAGATGTATCATCCTCCTTTATCCTACCTTTCATTTCTTCGAACAAAAGCTTTTGAAGCTTTTCGGTATGCTTCAGCATTTGCTTTGTATATGCATTCTCAGCATTAAGGTATTTAATCACTTCAGGATTTTTCCTATCGTTCAACCAATAATAATCATCAATTCTTATATCGTTATGGATACTTAGTTGATGAGGGAATTTTTGGGCGACAGGATGCGATATATTCTTTTTCAAAAGAAAAGGTTTTATTCTTGATTTTTTAAGCCCTCAAAAATAGAAAAATTAAATAGTTTTGCACTGTAACAATAAAATTAATAGATATGTTTGGAGACATGATGAATATGATGGGCAAACTGAAAGAAACCCAGAAAAAAGTTGAAGAAACAAAAAAGCGTTTAAATACTGTATTGGTTGATGAATCCAGCAATGACAACAAACTAAAAGTTACACTAACAGCGAATAGAACCATAAAGTCTATTGAAATTAATGATGAATTGCTTGAGGACAAAGAACAACTTGAAGATTATTTAATCCTGACCTTGAACAAAGCCATTGAAAAGGCCACCAAGGTAAACGAAACCGAATTGGCAGCTGTTGCCAAAGAAGGCATGCCCAATATTCCCGGAATGGATTTTTTAAAGTGAGATCCTTGGACTACTGGATTTCTAGATTGTTAGATTGTTAGATTTTTTAATGTTTCAATCACTTTTTCGTGCATTGCATAGGTGTAATCTAAATGAGTAACCATACGCAACTTTCCGCCACCCATTGAGATGATGAATATATTCTTACTGGCCAATTTTTGAACAAAACTTTTTTCATCAACATCACTATTCAACTCAAAAATAACAATGTTGGTTTCAATAGGTTCAACCGTTTTTATAATTTGTAGTCTGGCTAATTCTTGTCCTATTTCCTTTGCTTTTTTATGGTCATCGGCCAATCTTACAACATGATGTTCTAAAGCATAAAGGCCAGCGGCCGCTAAATACCCAACTTGTCTCATATTTCCCCCGAAAACCTTTCTAATCCTTAAGGCGTCTTTCATTAATTTTGCATCCCCAACCAAAAGCGAGCCTACAGGACAGCCCAAACCTTTGCTCAAACAAACTGAAATGGTATCGAAAACGGCACCATACTGCTTGGGAGTTTCATTTTTGGCCACAAGGGCATGCCATAATCGGGCACCATCTAGATGAAGTCCCAGTTTGCTTTCCTCACAAACGGCCTTAATTTTCAACATTTCGTTAAAATCCCAACACGCTCCGCCTCCTTTATTTGTGGTATTCTCGAGTTCAACTAACGTTGATTTGCTGTAATAATAATCTTGGGGATTGATGGCTGCCAACACCTGTTGTGCATTGAACATGCCTTGTGTTCCATCTATTAATTTGCAGGACACCCCACTGTTAAATGATGCACCACCAGACTCATAATTATAAATGTGGGCGTATTTATCACAAATTACTTGCTCACCCGGATTGGTATGCAATTTAATTGCTGCCTGATTGGCCATGGTACCGCTAGGAAAAAACAAGGCCTGTGCTTTTCCAAACATATTGGCAATTCTGGTCTCAAGCTCATTAACAGTTGGGTCTTCCCTAAAAACATCGTCACCCACTTTGGCCTGCATCATGGCTTCAAGCATTCCCCTTGTCGGTTTTGTAACTGTGTCGCTTCTTAAATCTATTTTCATAATTGTAATCACGAAGTTAAAATTAGTTCAAAAAAATGTTATTTACATAAATTATCTGTCAAGCTAAAATAGACCATATGACAAAGAAAAATATTCTTTTAGCACTAACTTTTGGGGCAGTATTATCAATACTTTGCTCGGTTTTTATTATCAGCAACCTGTACAATATTCCTTATGAAAAATTTACCGGAGACCCTGCATTGATTTTCAAAGCTAACCCATTTATAGGTGTTGTTTCAAATATTGGTATATTATTTTGGTGCTGCGCAGCTTGCATTTGTTTATTTTCTGGTTTACTCCTTTTATCTAAAGATAAAGATTATAGTCAATTTTTAATTTTTTCAGGCTTCTTTAGTACTATTTTATTACTTGATGATTTTTTTATAATTCATGATTATGGCGTCTTTTACATTTTTCCCAATGATTTTTCCCAGAAAACAATTCTGGGCTTATATGCCCTTTTCGCCATGTGGTATCTATATAAATTTCAAAAAATCATATTAACAACAAACTTTTTTATTTTGGGAGCGGCCTTCTTTTTTCTTGGATTATCCGTACTAATTGACGTAGTATTCGAAAGTAAAGGAATTCAATATTTTATTGAAGATGGTTTTAAATTTATTGGGATTACAGGTTGGACGTTGTATTTTACCTCAACTTCATATGAATTATTATCAACAAAAGTTTTAATTAAATGTTAACTAGACATCACACTTTTTAGCTTGTGATAAATAATATTTAAAATAGGTTTAGGGTCTGACAAATAATATTTTAAAGGGGTATTTTGAAACATAAACTTCAAATTGAACAAAAACCATTTATTTGCCTTTATAGTTTTGCTCAGACCGATTAAATTGAGGTACTTGGTGTTTTTAAACTTTGGAAAATTGAATTCTTTATCTAAACTAGCTAGACAGTAGAGATAAGGAAAATTTACGCCTGCAATTTCTGAAGCCTCAGTGGTTTCCCAAAATCTAGGGTTTATTTCCACCACATTATAACTACCGTCGTTTTTATTGTATCGCATATCAATATGCGCAACACCATTCCAATTTAACGATTTCATTAAACGTTGGGCTACCGTAAACATGTCTTTTCTATCTACAAATTCAACACCTACATTTGGTCCAAATTCATCGTCTCCAGCCAGATAACCCTTTTGTATAGTATAGGCTAAAATCTCACCGTCTTTGCACAAAACGCTACAATCAATGTCATAGCCTTCAATGTAGCTCTGTATCAGGTAAGGAACCTCCACTTTATTGGATTCGAAGAATGCCTCAAACGTTTTGTTGTCTTCAAATTTATGAATCCCTCTACCTCCTCCATAGCCTTCCAAAGGTTTCAATATTATTGGAAAATTCATAGGGGCTTTTTCACAAACCTGATATTTTTCAAACAAAATTGTGCTAGGGCAAGGAATATTGTTTTTTTTCATATGCTGCGCCAAAGCACCTTTGTTTCTGGACAACTCGAAACTTTTCAAGGATGACAAAAAGACTAATTTTTCATTTTGATATAATTGGTCTTTTAACTCAATGGCAGCATGAATTCCAAATTCGTCAAAAGGCATGAGAATATCTATATCGAACCTATCCAATTCCTGGTTTACATTTGCAACCCATTCTTCAGAAGTCTTCGCTTTGGGGCAATGCGTAAAGTTTTTAATCTTATTGGAACTTTTAACTTCCGCTTTCGGGTTGTTACCCAACACATAAATTTCTACATTTTTTTTTCGGGATAAGCAATTTACCACAAAAGGCACAAGGTTGCTATCCCCTTCAGGAAGCAGAACTGAAAATTTAGTTGCACGGTCTTTCATAAGCCTTTATAGATATTATCCATTACATGGAGTTACTTATCTGGGAAAAGTAGCAATAAAAATTCACAGTAAAAACAAGTCCTGATTAAAGGAAGATATTTCACATTAAATGCTATTTTTGTTAAAAATTTTACTTCAAAATGATAACATCCGATCAAATTAAAGATCTTAACACCCGCCTTGACAAACTAAGGCACTATCTTTGACATAGATGCCAAGTTAATTGAAATACAAAACGAGGAAGAGCAAACTTTCGATCCCAATTTCTGGAATGATTCCAAAAAAGCAGAATTAGTGATGAAATCGCTGCGGGAAAAGAAAAGTTGGGTTCAGGACTATAAAAATTCCAAAACTTTAGTTGAAGATTTAGAAGTCATATATGAGTTTTTCAAAGAAGGCGAAGCAACGGTAGAAGATGTTGAAAAACGTTATGACGAGGCTTTAAACCTTATTGAAAAACTGGAATTTAAAAACATGCTTTCTGATGAAGGAGACAGCTTAAGTGCTGTTCTGCAAATTACTGCCGGAGCCGGTGGTACTGAAAGTTGTGATTGGGCCAGCATGCTTATGCGTATGTACCTCATGTATGCCGAAAAAAATGGCTATAAAGTAAAAGAACTGAACTTTCAGGAAGGCGATGTGGCTGGAATAAAAACCGTAACACTTGAAATTGAAGGTGAATTTGCCTTTGGCTGGCTAAAAGGTGAAAACGGCGTACACCGTTTGGTACGTATTTCCCCTTTTGACAGCAATGCCAAACGCCACACCAGTTTTGCTTCCGTTTACGTGTACCCACTTGTTGACGACACTATTGAAATTGAAATAAATCCTGCTGATATTGAAATAACCACGGCTCGTTCTAGTGGAGCCGGGGGACAAAACGTTAACAAGGTAGAAACCAAGGTACAGCTAACACACAAACCAACGGGTATTCAAATTTCATGTTCCGAAACTCGTTCTCAGCATGATAACCGAGCTAGGGCATTACAGATGTTAAAATCCCAGTTGTACGAAATAGAGCTCCAAAAACAAATGTCGCAACGCGATGATATAGAGGCAGGTAAAATGAAGATTGAATGGGGCAGCCAAATAAGAAATTATGTGATGCATCCCTATAAATTGGTCAAAGACGTTAGAACGAGTCATGAAACAGGAAATGTTGACGCCGTAATGGATGGCCATATTGATGAGTTTTTAAAGGCTTATTTAATGATGATGGGGCAAAAAATTGAGGACGATAATCAATTATGACAAAAATTGATACCATTATATTTGATTTGGGCGGAGTTTTAATAGACTGGAACCCAGAATATGTATTCCTCAAGGCTTTTAATGGAGACAGGGAAAAAATGCGTTGGTTCTTGAATAATATTTGCACAAGCGATTGGAACGAAAACCAAGATGCTGGTTACCCGCTAGCCCAAGCCACTGAAGACTTAGTGAAACAATTTCCTGAACACGAAAACCACATTAGGTTATTTTATGGTGAATGGCAAGATATGCTAGGTGGAGCAATTGAAGGCACCGTAGATATTCTGAAAAAGCTTGTAGATTCTGGCACCTACAAAATAGTAGCCTTAACCAACTGGAGTACCGAAACTTTTCCTATTGCATTAAATCGATTTGAGTTTTTACATTGGTTTGAGGGCATTGTAGTTTCAGGTGAAGAAAAGACCCGAAAACCTTTTGATGACATCTACCATATCACTTTAAAACGTTTCAATATTAAAGGAGAACAAGCTATTTTTATTGATGACAACCTAAGAAATATTGAAGCCGCGGAGAATCTAGGAATAAAAGGAATTCACTTTAAAAACCCTCAATTACTCATTCAGCAACTAAAAAAACATAATATAGAATTATAATGATTACCATTTATCATAATAACAGATGTACCAAGTCTAGACAGGGAATAGCACTACTTGAAGACTCTGGAAAAGAATTCAAAATAGTTAAATACCTCGAAGATGTTCCAACAGAAAAGGAACTTAAAAACATTATTAACTTGCTTAGGATTGAGCCCATTCAATTGGTAAGAAAAAATGAGGCCATTTGGAAAGAACAATTCAAAAACAAAAATTTGAATGATTCTGAAATAATAAAAGCAATGGTAGAAAACCCCAAACTTATTGAGCGTCCTATTGTTGTAAATGGAAACAAAGCCGTTATTGGAAGACCAACTGAACTTATTTTGGAAATTATTTAATGCCCTTTTGTAAGCCAATTAAGGTTTTGGCTACTTATCATAAAACGCCCTTGATTAGCCTATTATGATAATTATTTACCAACACCCTATGTGCAGAAATGCAAAAACCTGCGTTAAATTGCTTGAAACCAATTTTGAGAATGACTACGACGTTAAACATGAAGGTTTAGATTTAAGCGAAGATAAATTCAGGGAAATAGTAAAGCTTTTAAACTGCAGACCTATTGATTTAGTTAGAACTGGCAGTATAGTCTGGAAAACACTTTTAAAGAATCTGGATTTTACTGATGATGAGCTCATTAAGGTCATTTTAAAATTCCCAATCCTCATAAAAAGCCCCATTATCATCAACGGCAACAAAGCCGTTATTGGGCGTCCTCCTGAAAAAATATTCGAAATTATTTAACATACTTTTAACCTATTTCATTTAAACCATGTTTTAGTTTAAAGGTCTAAACTTGCAAAACGTAACCATGACCAAAACCATCATACCTCTTTTATTTCTAATATTTTCAATGTCTACGAAGGCGCAGCCCAAAAATTTAGGACTACCTACAGATAAAAAAATATCGGTTACAGGAAAAGTTGTAGATGCTGAAACAAAAGAGCCATTGGAATATGCAACCATAGCCTTCTTCAGTAAAGAAAAAAATAAAATTGTGGAAGGAGGCATAACCAATGCCACCGGGGAGTTTAGCATCCCTGTAACTTCCGGACTTTACGACATAACAATAGAATATATTTCCTATAAAAAAATAACGCTTTCCAATAAAAATTTAGATCAAGACGAAAACCTTGGCGTCATTTCACTTGAAATTAATTTAGAAGCACTTGACGAGGTTGAAGTTATTGCAGAGCGAACAACGGTTGAAATAAAACTGGATAAAAAAATATACAACATTGGCAAAGATCTTACCACCGCAGGCGGAACGGTTAGCGATGCCCTGAATAACGTACCCTCAGTTTCTGTTGACATTGAGGGCGGCATAAGCTTAAGAGGGAACGAAAACGTAAGGATTTTAATTAACGGAAAACCATCAGCTATGGCAGGTTTTGGCGATACCAGTGTTTTAAGCCAACTTCCTGCTGAAGCTATTGAACGCGTGGAGGTTATCACCTCGCCTTCCGCTAGATATGACGCTGAAGGCACTGCAGGTATTTTAAATATCATTTTAAGACAAAAAGAAACTTTAGGTTTTAATGGTTCGTTAAACCTTACACTGGGTAATCCTGACAATGCTGGAGTATCGGCAAATATTAATTACCGTACCGAAAAATTCAATTTGTTTTCAAACCTAGGGTTTAGGTATTTTAGTTCTCCAAGAAATAGCTTTAGCGATACTAAATACTTTAATACCGATGTAGATTTTGATAGAATTATTGAAGATGAAGATGTAGAACGTCTAAATCGCAATTACAACGCCAGTCTTGGTATGGAGTATTTCTTATCCAAAAAAACCTCTCTAACAGGCACTTTTTTCTATAGATATGGCCAAGACAGAGATACTGGTATAAATTTTAGCGATAGGTATAACAATGGAAGTTTTGACGAACAAACTCGAAGAATTGAAAAACAAAACGAGGATGGCAACAACTATCAATTTGCTTTAAATTACATTACCAAGTTTGATAATGAAGGCCATGAGTTAACCGCCGACATTCAGATAGAAAGCGGTTCAGAAGAACAATTTACTTACTACAATGAAGATTTTATTTTTACCAACAAAACAGATCCTGAACCTTTCCAAATTGAAAACATAACCCAAAATGAGGATGAAAAGGAATATTTATTTCAAGTGGATTATGTTAAGCCTATAGGTGAAAATGCAAGATTTGAAGCAGGTTATAGAGGCAACTTTGAAAATTCAGTTACCAATTATCTATTGGAACAAGAAAATCTTGATAATGGTAATTTAGAAGTAAACGATGCGCTTTCAAATATATTTGATTACTCTGAAAACGTCAATGCCTTTTACACCCAATATGGAACCAAATTTGGTGAATTTTCATTTCTTTTAGGACTTCGTTTAGAAAATACACAATTAAAAGGAAAAATAGATTCTAGGTTAACAGCGGCAGAACTTGAAGCATTTTATGGTTTTCCAATTAAAACTGATTTTAACAACAATTATTTGGGCCTGTTCCCTACCGTAAACTTAATTTACAATTTATCTGGAGATTCCGATGACTCTGAAGAAAGCATCACACTCGGATACAATAGACGAATTAACAGGCCGCGCGGTTGGTTTATCAATCCTTTTCCATCGCGCTCTAGTCGTACAAGAGTATTTCAAGGAAACCCAAATTTGAGTCCTGTTTTTGCCAGTGCTTTTGATTTGGGATATTTGAAACGCTGGGACAAACTAACATTAACAACATCGGTCTATTATCAGTATGAAACAGATTCGTTTGAAAGAATTGAAGAAAACACAGGTAGCCAAACATCAGATGGGATCGATATTATAAGAACAATACCTGTAAACTTATCTACCAACAAAAGAACAGGTGCAGAACTGGGTTTACTTTACAATCCTAATAAATGGCTTCGCCTTAATTCAAGTTTTAACTTCTTTCAGTTCAATACAGAAGGCGAGTTTAATGGTATAGATTATAGTGCAAAAAACACAAGTTGGTTCGCAAGATTTAGTAGCAAAGTCACCTTGCCTTCAAAAATTGATTGGCAAACAAACGCATTTTATAGAGCTGCAAGACAAAGCGCCCAAGGTGAAAATCAAGGTATATTCTCTTTAGATTTAGCTTTCAGTAAAGAAATATTTAAGGACAATGCCACGATATCTTTAAACGTCAGGGATTTATTAAACTCCAGAAAAAGAAAATCTTTAACTACTACCGAATTTTTTGAAAGATACAGTGAATCGCAATGGAGACAGCGTCAAATAAACTTATCATTTATTTACAGGTTCAACCAGCAAAAAAAGCGCAACGAGCGCAGAAACAACAACATGGGTGGTGGCGATGACGATATGGACTTTGAGGGATAGAAAAAGGAAAAAGAAAAATAATTATCAAACAAAAAAGGAAGCTAAATAAGCTTCCTTTTTTAATTATTTAAAAAATCATGAATGTTTAATGGGCCTCTCGTTTAGCCTTTTTTTCTTCTCTTATTTCCTTTAATCTTTCAATTAAAGAACCTCCAATCCAGTAAGGAATTACAAAAGTCAACAAGAAAATCATTAACCAAAAACCTATGGTCAATATGGTCAAGAATGCTAAAAAGCCTAAATATTGGTCAAAATCAAACATAATAATAATTGTCTTTTAAAAATCTAATGCAAAGATACTGTAAAGGTATTTCTTATACAATATCAATGTTAAATTTATTAACATACTTTTCCACCTGCTTAATCTGGTTGAGGCGTCATTCTTAAATAAGGTTTTATCTCTTTATAGCCTTTTGGGAATAATGCCGGAATTTCCGCATTGGTAACTGAAGGCGAGATAACGCAATCCTCGCCACTTTTCCAGTTGGCAGGTGTTGCCAACTTTCTATAGGCTGTTAACTGCAACGAATCAATAACCCTTAAAAGCTCATCAAAATTTCTTCCCGTAGATGCTGGATAAGTAATAATCAATTTTACTTTTTTATCGGAACCAATAACAAATACAGACCTCACGGTAAGTTTGTCATCGGCATTTGGGTGAATCATATCATAAAGTTCAGAAACCTTTCTGTCTTCATCTGCAATAATCGGAAAATTAACCGTCGTATTTTGGGTTTCATTAATATCATTAATCCAGCCTTTATGCGACTCTAAACCATCTACACTAAGTGCCACCACTTTTACATTACGCTTATCAAACTCCGATTTATACTTGGCCACAGTACCCAATTCTGTCGTACAAACTGGTGTGTAATCTGCTGGATGTGAAAATAATATACCCCAGCCGTCACCCAACCAATCATGAAAATTAATTGTTCCTTCGGTGGATTGAGCTGTAAAATTTGGAGCTACATCTCCCAATCTAATTGTTGCCATAATTATATATGTTTTTAGTTAAATTTAATTTCCTACTAAATTAATCAATTTAATATGATTAAAAAGCATTCGTCTTAAAAAATGATAAAAACTAACAAAAATCATAACCAAAGAAAAGCCAAAACGATTAACTTTGCTTTTTTAATTTAATCATTATCAAAATGGCTTTCAGAATAGAAAAAGATACCATGGGTGAGGTAAAAGTACCTGCCGATAAACTTTGGGGCGCCCAAACAGAACGCTCTAGAAACAACTTTAAGATTGGTCCTTCGGCATCCATGCCTTTGGAAATTGTATATGGCTTTGCGTATTTAAAAAAAGCTGCCGCCTACACCAATTGTGAGCTTGGTGTTTTAGCCATTGAAAAACGCGATTTGATTGCCAAGGTTTGTGATGAAATATTAGCTGGAAAACATGACGACCAATTTCCTTTGGTAATCTGGCAAACAGGTTCTGGAACGCAAAGCAATATGAACGTGAATGAGGTTGTTGCAAACAGAGCCCATCAATTGGCGGGAAAAGTTATTGGCGAAGGAGAAAAAACCATTCAGCCGAATGACGATGTGAATAAATCGCAATCCTCAAACGACACCTTCCCTACTGGCATGCACATTGCCGCTTACAAGAAAATTGTTGAGACCACCATTCCGGGTGTGAAACAATTGCGCAATACGTTGAAAAAAAAATCTGAAGCCTTTAAAAATGTGGTTAAAATTGGCCGAACCCATTTAATGGACGCTACGCCATTAACCCTTGGCCAAGAGCTTTCTGGTTATGTTGCGCAACTTGACCATGGTTTAAAAGCCTTGGAAAACACATTACCACATTTAAGTGAGTTGGCTTTAGGCGGAACAGCCGTAGGAACAGGTTTAAACACCCCAAAAGGTTATAGCAAACGTGTTGCTGAATATATTGCAGAATTTACTGGATTGCCTTTTGTAACGGCTCCAAACAAATTTGAAGCTTTGGCGGCACACGATGCATTGGTTGAAACACATGGCGCATTAAAACAATTAGCTGTTTCATTAAACAAAATAGCAAATGATATTAGATTGATGGCATCAGGGCCTCGTTCTGGAATTGGAGAAATCATAATACCAGCCAATGAGCCTGGAAGTTCCATTATGCCCGGTAAAGTTAACCCAACACAATGTGAAGCACTTACTATGGTTTGCGCTCAAGTAATGGGTAATGACGTTGCGGTTTCTATAGGTGGCTTACAAGGACACTACGAGCTCAACGTATTCAAGCCAGTAATGGCTGCTAATGTTCTTCAATCGGCTCAATTACTGGGTGATGCCTGTGTTAGTTTTGATATAAATTGTGCCGTTGGTATTGAGCCAAATCAAGAAGTTATTACAAAATTACTCAATAACTCATTAATGCTTGTTACCGCATTAAACACAAAAATAGGTTACTATAAGGCTGCTGAAATTGCCAATACGGCACATAAAAATGGTACGACGTTAAAAGAAGAAGCCGTTAACTTGGGTTATGTAACCGCCGAAGACTACGATGAATGGGTAAAACCCGAAGATATGGTTGGAAGTTTGAAGTAATTCAACCCATTTAATTAAACATAAAAAAACCGCTTCAAATGAAGCGGTTTTTTGTTTAAACAAATCAACAATCATCTAATCTAAATCAAAACGATCAGCATTCATTACTTTAACCCAAGCATTAACAAAATCGTTAACAAATTTTTGCTTGTTGTCATCTTGGGCATAAACCTCTGCATAAGCACGTAAAATTGAATTAGAACCAAAAACAAGATCTATTCTTGTAGCCGTCCATTTTACCGCTCCAGTTTTTCTATCGCAAATTTCATAAACTCCATTTCCAGTTGGTTTCCATTTATAAGCCATATCAGTAAGATTTACGAAGAAATCATTGGTTAAAGCGCCGTCATTTTTAGTAAATATGCCATGTTTTGTGCCTGCATAATTGGTTCCCATTACACGCATACCACCAACCAAAGCGGTCATTTCGGGCGCAGTTAGTCCCATTAATTGGGTTCTATCCAATAACAATTCCTCTGGGCTAACTACATACTCCTTCTTCAAATAGTTTCTGTATCCATCGGCCACTGGCTCTAGAGGAGCAAATGATTCTGCATCGGTCATCTCAGCCTTAGCATCCCCTCGTCCAGGAGCGAAAGGAACTGTAACATTCATGCCCGCATTTTTAATGGCTTTTTCAACACCCACATTTCCTGCTAAAACAATAGTATCTGCAACGCTAATACCAAATTCGGCAGCAATTGGCTCTAAAACAGATAATACTTTTGATAATCTTTTCGGTTCGTTTGCTTCCCAATCCTTTTGTGGGGTCAAACGAATACGGGCACCATTTGCACCTCCTCTAAAATCTGACCCTCTAAATGTTCTAGCACTATCCCATGCGGTGGAAACCATTTCAGAAATACTTAAACCAGAATCGGCAATTTTAACTTTTACAGCATCCACATTATAGTCTTTTTTTCCTTTTGGAATTGGGTCTTGCCAAATTAAATCTTCTTTTGGTACATCCGGACCAAACCAACGGTCTTTTGGTCCCATATCACGATGTGTCAATTTAAACCAAGCTCGGGCAAAAGCATCAGAAAAAGCATTAAAATCATCCTTAAATTTCAAGGAAATCTCTTTATAAATTGGGTCTACTCTCATGGCCATATCGGCGTCAGTCATAGCGGGATTGTGGCGAACGGAAAAATTTTCAACATCTACCGGTCTGTCCTCTTCCTTAATACTTACTGGTTCCCATTGCCAAGCACCAGCAGGACTTTTCACAGATTTCCACTCATGGTTGAATAGCATTTCAAAGTAACCATTATCCCATTTGGTTGGATATGTTGTCCAAGCGCCTTCAATACCACTTGTAACAGTATCAGGTCCCTTACCTGTTCGGGTTGGGTTAGACCAACCAAAGCCCTGTTCTTCAACAGGAGCAGATTCTGGATCAGGTCCTAAAATACTGGCATCACCATTTCCATGCATTTTACCAACCGTATGTCCTCCCGCCGTTAAAGCAACCGTTTCTTCGTCGTTCATGGCCATACGCTTAAAGGTTTCACGCACTTGGGCTCCTGTTTTTAATGGGTCTGGATTTCCATTTACACCTTCTGGATTTACATAAATCAATCCCATTTGCACGGCGGCTAACGGATTTTCCATGGTTTCTGGCTTGTTCACATCTCCATAGCGTCCATCACTAGGTGCCAACCATTCCTTTTCCGCACCCCAATAGGTATCTTTTTCAGGATGCCAAATGTCTTCGCGTCCAAAAGCAAAACCATAACTCTTCAATCCCATATTTTCATACGCGATGGTTCCGGCTAAAATGATTAAATCTGCCCAGCTTACTTTATTTCCATATTTTTTCTTAATTGGCCAAAGCAAACGTCTAGCCTTGTCTAAACTAACATTATCTGGCCAAGAATTTAGCGGAGCAAACCGCTGGTTTCCTGTTCCTCCACCACCACGTCCATCGGAGATTCTATAGGACCCGGCAGCATGCCAAGCCATTCTAATCATTAATCCTCCATAATGTCCCCAATCGGCAGGCCACCAATCTTGGCTATCGGTCATCAAAGCGTTCATATCTTTTTTGAGTGCTTCAACATCCAATTTTTTAAGTTCCTCTTGATAGTTAAAGTCTTTTCCCAGTGGGTTAGTTTTAGTGTCGTGTTGGTGCAAAATGTCCAGATTTAATGCATTTGGCCACCAATCCATAACGGACTTTTCCGTTGCCGTGTTTGCTCCATGCATAAAAGGGCATTTTCCTTGTTTTGAGCTGTTCATAATGTTAGATTATTAATTTTAAATTAAATTTTTATCAATCCTCTAAATTTACAAATAGCTTGTGAAAAGAAATAGTAGAAGAGCATTTTTATAAGTTATATTTCAATCGATAAAATTTATACAAATCCAAAATTAGAATAGTTTTTATGAATTCTTTAGAGAAATTATTAAATCAATTTTATGATTTGAAAAAATATGAGAAACATAATTTATTGTTATTTTTAAAACCAAATCTAAAACCGCAGAAATGGCAAATATTACTTTGGGTGGCAACCCCGTTATAACAATAGGAAACTTACCAGACATAGGGTCTTATATTCCTGATTTTAAATTAGTGGCAATTGACCTTTCTACAAAAACATTGGAAGATTTTAAAGGCTATAACCTAATCCTTAATATTTTCCCTAGCATAAATACCCGTGTTTGCTCCAATTCTGTAAGACAATTTAATGTTGAAGCTAATGAGTTGGAGAACACTAAAATACTATGCATATCGAGAGACCTACCTTTTTCACAAGACCAATTTTGCACAGCTGAAGGATTAAAAAACGTAATAATGCTCTCTGATTTTAAAACTGGAGATTTTGGAAAAGATTATGGCGTAATGATGACCAATGGAAAATTTGACGGTTTGCTTTCAAGAAGTGTTATTGTTGTTGATGCCACCGGAAAAGTACTTTATATGGAACAAGTTCCTGAAATTAGTCAAGAACCCAATTATAAAGCTGCCTTGGAAGCTTTGTACTCATAGTATTTTTATGGCTAAAAAAGAATCCTTTTTTGTTAATCGAATTAAAAGCATAGGTTTTGCCTTCAAAGGGGCTTTACTTCTATTAAAAACCGAATCGAGTATAAAAATTCAATTTGTGATTGCCATTTTGGTTACGGCTGCTGGTTTTTATTTTGATATTTCATCTACAGAATGGTGTTTGCAAATTCTGGCTATTGCATTTGTAATGGGAATTGAAGGAGTAAACACGGCCATCGAAGATATGGCCAATTTCATTCACCCAGAGTTTCACACTAAAATTGGAATCATAAAAGACATTGCTGCAGGAGCGGTTTTTATTGCTTCAGTATTTGCCGTTATTATTGGGCTAATTATCTACATACCAAAGATTTTTTAAAATAATATTCCCTTAGGATAAACGTTAGTAATTTGTATTTTTGCTGCGTTGTACATACTAAATTGTAATAACCAATTTCATAACCTCAATTTGATATTAAACCTTAAATGGCCAAAAGGAAACCCAAAACTAAAGAAACGCCTAAACCAAAGCTAAAAATGCCCCGTTTTAAACTAAACAACCAACAGAAATTGGTATTGGGCAGCTTTTTGGTAATAACTGGTCTGCTTCTTTTTATTGCATTTGTTTCGTTTTTGTTTACGGGTGAAGCCGACCAAAGTGCACTATCTGACTTTACATCACGCGATGTAAAAACGCAAAATTGGCTGAGCAAATCTGGCGCTTGGTTAAGCGATCTTTTTATTCAACGTGGTTTTGGGGTGGCGTCCTTCATTTTTTCAGGGTTAATATTCTTGTCAGGTATTTATATTCTAATGAACATTAGCAAAGCAAAACTGAGAAAACATTGGTTTTGGGGTGTTTTAATTATTGTTTGGCTATCAATCTTATTAGGTTTTTTTGGAAATAAAAATGATGTTCTTGGGGGCACTGTGGGCTTTGAACTCAATAGCTTTCTTCAAGATTATATTGGCAAAATTGGCACTTCACTCCTTTTGCTTTTTGGCTTGATTACTTATTTGGCTATTCGGTTTAAGGTTACTTTTGAAAGCTTCACACGGGTTTTTAAAACTGCCAAAAAAGATATAAAAAAGGAGTTTTCAGAATTTAATGAGGACAGTGTTTTTTCTGTGGACAACAATCTTTCAGATGAAGCTGAAGCCATTAAGTCTGCCTTTGAGTTGTCATTGGACAACAATGAAGATGAACTAGAGCATATTTCAATTTCAAAGAAAAAAATAGAAGAACCTATCGCATCAGTAGCAAAACCTTCAGAAATTGAAGAAAAACCAGAATTGGAAATTGAAGTTGAGGAGATGAAGGAAGAAGTTTCGGAAACCAACAACCTCGCTGATAAACTAGTGGCAGATTTTGGACAATTCGACCCAACCTTGGAATTGGCAAAATATCAATTCCCAACGCTGGACTTACTAAAGAAATACGAAGCTGAGGGTATAAAAATAAACCAAGAAGAGCTTGAGGAAAACAAAAACAAAATTGTTGAAACGCTTAGCAATTATAAAATTGGCATAGCAAGCATTAAGGCAACCATTGGCCCTACAGTAACACTTTACGAAATAGTACCGGATGCTGGCATTAGAATTTCTAAAATAAAGAATTTAGAAGATGACATTGCCCTATCGCTTTCCGCTTTGGGCATCCGAATTATTGCACCAATACCTGGCAAAGGCACTATAGGCATTGAAGTGCCCAATAAAAACGCAACCGTAGTTTCCATGCGCTCAGTTATTGCTTCCAAAAAGTTCCAAAACTCAGAAATGCAGTTACCCATTGCACTTGGAAAAACTATCAGCAATGAAACCTTTGTGGTAGACTTGGCAAAAATGCCCCATTTGCTTATGGCCGGAGCCACTGGACAAGGTAAATCGGTTGGTCTAAATGCGGTTTTAACGTCACTACTTTACAAAAAGCACCCTGCTGAAGTCAAGTTTATTTTAGTTGACCCCAAAAAGGTTGAGCTTACTTTATTCAATAAAATTGAACGTCATTATTTGGCAAAATTACCAGATAGTGAAGATGCCATCATAACTGATAATACCAAAGTTATCAATACTTTAAACTCATTATGTATTGAAATGGACAACCGTTATGAACTGCTTAAAAATGCCATGTGCCGAAATATAGCAGAATATAATGCCAAGTTCAAATCCAGAAAATTAAACCCAAACGAAGGGCATCAGTTTTTACCTTATATTGTTTTAGTGGTTGATGAGTTTGCAGATTTAATTATGACTGCTGGTAAAGAGGTTGAAACCCCTATTGCCCGTTTGGCACAACTAGCCCGTGCCATTGGCATCCATTTAATCATAGCTACTCAAAGACCTTCAGTAAATGTGATCACGGGAATTATAAAGGCCAATTTTCCCGCCCGGATTGCGTTCAGGGTAACCTCAAAAATCGATTCTAGAACTATTTTGGATGGCTCTGGTGCCGACCAACTAATTGGGCGTGGAGATATGCTATATACCCAAGGAAACGATGTTATTCGCGTTCAATGTGCTTTTGTCGACACCCCTGAAGTAGAACGAATTACAGATTTCATTGGCTCGCAAAAAGCATATCCAGATGCTTATATGCTTCCTGAATATGTTGGTGAAGAAAGTGGCACAGGTATTGATATAGACATCTCGGAACGAGATGCACTATTTAAAGATGCTGCTGTGGTTATTGTAACGGCGCAGCAAGGCTCAGCATCATTGTTGCAACGCAAATTAAAGCTGGGCTATAACCGGGCTGGCAGATTGATTGACCAACTGGAGGCCGCAGGAATTGTGGGTCCCTTTGAAGGCAGTAAAGCAAGGCAGGTTTTGGTAACGGACTTAGCTGCTCTTGACAAACTTTTAGAAGACGAATTATAACATTAAAAAAATGAAGAAATTATTTGCAATTTTATTTATCACACTTTCATTCAATGCTTTTTCTCAAAATGATGCCAAGGCCCTGCTAAATGAAGTTTCGCAAAAAGTGAAAAGCTATGATAACATTTCAATCGACTTTAAATATACTTTAGAGAACCTTTCGGAAAACATAAAACAGGAAACCAAAGGCGATGTAGTATTAGCAGGAAACAAATACCGATTGAATATTCTTGGGGTGACCCGGCTTTTTGATGGCAAAACCTTATACAGCATTAGTACAGAGGATGAAGAAGTGACTATTTCGTCAAACAATGAAGACGAGGCAGATGCTATAACTCCGAGCAAAATGTTATCTTTTTATGAAGATGGATACACATACAAAACTGACATTCAGCAAAATATTAATGGAAGAAAAATTCAATACATCAAATTAATACCCATAGATTCCCATTCTGAAATAAAGAACATTCTTTTAGGCATTGATGCCAACACAAAGCACATTTATAACCTAATACAGGTTGGAAAAAATGGCACTAAAACAACCTTAACTGTTAATTCTTTTAAAACGAACACGCCTTTATCAAAAACCTTATTTACTTTTGAGGCTGACAAATACCAAGATTATTACATCAATAAATTAGATTAATGAATTTATTTACTGGTAAATTCATTAATCATTCATCAAGTAAAACATCTAAAATTTCGAAGTAAAATTCGGAGTATTTAATCTCGATCATCGCGTTACGTGTGAAAATATTAGATCGCTACATAATAACAACTTATTTAAAGACCTTTTTCAGCGTGTTTATTATACTCATGCTGATTTTTATTTTACAGACCATTTGGCTGTACATTAAGGAACTTGCCGGCAAAGATTTAGACTTAATAGTAATCGTTAAATTTCTGGTCTATTTTATGCCGAAGCTGATCCCTTTGGTTTTGCCCCTTACTATTCTTTTAGCCTCAATAATGGTGTTCGGCAGTTTTGCTGAAAATTATGAGTTCGCCGCAATGAAATCAACCGGGATTTCATTGCAGCGTGCCATGTCCGGACTCAGCGTATTTATCGTAATTTTAGGCATTACCACTTTTTTCTTCTCCAATAACGTCATTCCTTGGGCTGAGCTCAATTCTTATAATTTACGAAGAAACATAGCCAAACTAAAGCCTGCTATGGCCATTGCAGAAGGACAGTTCAACCCAATTACCGGAACCGACTACAACATTAAAGTTGAGAAAAAAAGCGGTGACCGTGGACAGTATTTAGAAGATGTTACCATACACGTTAAAGGCCAGAACGGTAGAACCAACAATACGGTAATAAAATCTAAAACAGGAGAGCTTACAGGGGCGAAAGACTCCAATGTTTTAAAACTTATTTTATTGGATGGGAATCTATACCAAGATGTTGAATCTAACAACAGAAGTGCTCGAGACCGAAAACCATTTGCCAAAAGTGCTTTTGAAAAGAAGATCATAAATATAGACTTGTCTAACATGAACAATGTTGATTTTGATGAGCAATCACAAACCGACAAGTACAACATGCTTGACGTAGTTGATTTGAATAAAACCATCGACTCATTGATTAAAAAAGGAGAAAATGAGCATGAAACCTTTTCCAATAATTTGCAGGTGCGGTCTGGGATTACAATAACCAATGAGCCTAAAATAGCGAGAAAATCAGATAAACCCGAATACCTTGGTAACATTCTTGATATTTTCGATACCAAGAAAAAACTGGAGATGGTTGAAGCTTCAATTAGAACAGTAAATTCTTCAAAGCAGCTCATAAGCTCAAAAGATGTAACAGTAAAAAATTCTAAGTCTTGGCTAAATAAGCACATTATCTCCCTACATGAAAAATTCGCTTTAGGTTTCGCCTGCATTATATTGTTTTTTGTTGGCGCACCTCTTGGTGCTTTAATACGAAAAGGAGGCATTGGTTTGCCCATGGTTATTGCCATACTTTTATTTTTAACCTATCACTTTATTGGCATTTTTGCCACAAACAGTGCTAAGAATGGAGGCTTTAACCCTGTTTTAGCCAGCTGGTTTTCTACCTTAGTTATGCTTCCTTTAGGCATATTTTTAACCAAAAGAGCCACTGCCGATAAGGGTCTTTTTGAGTTCGACAACATCCTTGAACCAATAAAACGCATGTTCAAAATCAAGGAAAAAGATAGCGTAGATTATAGATTTTTAGGCAGTTTAAAAAATGATGAATTAGCTGATGTAATTAACAATTACGAAACTAAAGGGCATGAAAAAGCTGTTCAATTTGAAGCTATAAAAGTTTTGAACTCCAGAGGAATTACAACAAACAAACTTGAAGAAAACGGAATTTATTTAGATGAAGATTTCTTTACTTCCGAAAAAATAAACAAAAACTATAAAGAACATGCAAAATTTGCCATAACGCTTTATAATATTGGAATCATTTTATTGGCGCTCTTCTTCATATTTAAAAACAACAAGCTGCAATCTTTGGCTGAACCGGCAATTCAACTTAGCGTTGTTTCTTTGGTGTTATTTGCCATTTATTACTTGAAGTCAATAAAAAACACGTATCAATTTTATAAGCACATTAAAAAAGAACGTAACAAACCCAAAATTGCTCTTTTAATTCTCGGTCTCCCCTTTTATGTGCTTATTCACCTATTTTTAAGGGAGAAAATAAAGGAAGACTTAAAGCAAAATTGTTTAGATTCTTTAAAATAAGCAATATCTTTGCACAATGATTGCAGAAAAAATGACACACAAAAGCACCTCTGAGTTCAAATTGAACACAATTCAAGAAGCTATTGATGATATTAGAAATGGCAAAGTAATAATTGTTGTTGATGATGAAAACCGTGAAAATGAAGGTGATTTTTTAGCCGCAGCCGATAAGGTAACGCCCGAAGTTATAAACTTTATGGCCACCCAAGGCCGAGGACTTATTTGTGTACCACTTACCGAAACTAGATGTAAAGAACTTGAACTGGACATGATGGTACGAAATAACACCGACCACATGGAGACAGCATTCACTGTTTCGGTGGATTTAAGGGGAAATGGAGTTACCACAGGAATTTCAGCGAGCGATAGAGCAAAAACCGTTAAGGCTTTGATTGACCGTGATACGAAGCCTTTTGAATTAGCACGACCTGGTCATATTTTTCCGTTGGTGGCTAAAGAAGGCGGTGTTTTAAGAAGAACAGGCCATACCGAAGCTGCTATTGATTTTGCAAGATTGTCCGGTTTAAATCCAGGCGGTGTTATTGTAGAAATCATGAACGAAGATGGGTCTATGGCCCGTTTGCCCCAGTTGTATGATCTGGCAAAAAAATTGGATTTAAAAATTGTTTCTATTGAAGATTTGGTGGCTTACAGAATGCAACACGACTCTTTAATTGAGAAAAAAGAAGACTTTGACATTGAAACAAGATTTGGAAGTTTTAGGTTAAGAGCATACAAGCAAACCACTAACAATCAAGTGCATATATCTTTAACAAAAGGCTCTTGGAAATCTGATGAAACCGTACTTACTAGAATAAATTCTACGCTAGTAAATAATGATATTTTAGGAACGCTAACCCACGATGCAGACAAACAATTGGACCACATGTTCAAGTTGATTAATGATGTTGGCAAAGGAGCAATCATCTTTATTAATCAGGATGCCCAGTCCATGAACATGCTCAATCGTTTATCTTTTTTAAGGGAAAACCAAAAAACAAATGAGGTAACCAAAGCCCCCAAAATCAATATGGACAATAGGGATTTTGGTATTGGGGCCCAAATACTTCATGACCTCAACATACACAAACTACGCTTGATGTCTAATAGCGTGCAAACCAAACGTGTTGGTATGATTGGCTACGGTTTGGAAATCGTGGAGTATGTTAATTACTAGCGAGTACCTCAAATTCTTTTAGAAGCCCTTTTTCCTTAGCATTGGGTACTTCTGCAACAAATGCATATTTTGCTGGTTCTAAATCGGCATAAAAATACCCTGTTGTTCCTTCAATGGCATCGTTAAACCCTCCTAAAAAGGTCAACCCATTTGGCACAGGTGTTATAAAACCTTTAGGATCATACCAAACCATCCAACTCTCTAAAGAGTCAACACTAGCAGTATTGCTAAGTTTTACCAGATGCACATCAGAGGTTGCAAAATTTTCGTGTAATTTTTGGTTCACAATGTTAACCTGAAAAACATGTTTCCCTTTTGAAATTGGCCTATCAAAATGAAAACCATCTTCCTTAACGTCTATTACATCCGTTGCTTCAGGCGGTTGGTTACCACTATCTGTTTCCGAAACAAAAACCTGTTTAACCATGCCCATGGTAGAGTGAAATTTACCATTGGGCATCTTTACATAGCACTCAACCGCATAAAGGCCTGGAGTTAACGAAAAAGCCGTAAATGTGGTGTGCTTTGGCGCAATTAATCCTGAACCACCGCTTGGGACACATTCACTAAACCATTTCGGCATTTTTCCAAAAGCTTTAAAACCTTCTTCCGGTTTTCCTTCATTGATTAAATCCATACCCTCTTCAAAAACAGGGTCGGCTTCATTCTTATAATTTTCAACTGTAATACCCTCTGGTAATTTTACGAATCTAAAAAAATGGGTTTCGTTGGCCCTGTTGTCATATTTAAACGTGTTCCATCCTGAAGTAATGGTATCCTTCATTTGAAATTCCATACTTCGCGTAACGATATCAAAAACATTAGTTGGATAATTATTTGTTTCTTCAACTACAATTTCTTCCGTTGAAGTTTTTTCCTTTTTAACATTTTTACAGCTAAACACTAGGGCAAAAGCAAATAAGAAAAAAAAGATAAGATAATTTGACTTCATAATTTATTGGTTTGGTTATTGACTAATTTTATTGCATATGGCTTAAAGAACAAACAGAAAACTAAGTTATTCTTTGAAGGCATTTTATCATGATGGATTCATTGCTCCTTTTGTAAATATGTTTTCGCTTTCAGAACTTTGCCATTATCTAAAATGTTTATTCACCACAGTTCAACACCCCTTCATTTGCACCAAAAATTAGCGTGAATGGCAAATCGTACTCTACTCCTTCATCTGTTTCACTTAGAAAAACCCCGGTTATATATGCCTCTAAATATTGGTTTTTCCACTTTAAAGTAACATTATAGCTCGTGGGGCCAAAGCCGCCATTTAAATTAAAACAATTAATTGGCATTTTAAGAGTTTCAAAAGTCTGGGTCCCAATAGTAACTTTTGTTTCTCCCTCTTCCGGTAAAAAGTCGTTAGGTATATAAATCCAGATTTCCTCATCAAGTATATTGTAGAAATCATTATGAAGACGTACCTCGACCCCACTATCAGTAGGAACATACCAAGCCATATTATAAGATGCTGAATTTTCATTTGTTGAATAACTCCAATAGCATGAACAAGATCCCACAACTTCAATTTCAAGTGTATCAAATACTTCCGGATTACTCTGTAATTCGGCCTTTATAATATACGTACCTGCTTCGTCTGGAGCCGTGAAAACACCCTCTTGGGTTATGCCGAAGTTTTGTCCGGACTCATTTTGAGCAGACCAGGTAACTTGCTTGTCTTCTCCATCTATAATTACATTAAAATCTTTTTCATCCCCAACTTGAAAACAACCAAAAAGATCATCGGTATATACTGTTATTTTTGATACATCAATTATAATTTCGGCCGTAATAGGGTTTGCATATTTTGAACCTCTAAAACATTGAGTTGATTTGAATTCTGCTGTTACCGTAAAAGGGTACTTACTAGGATCTTTTGGCGTTTGAAGTGTGAATTTTTGGATAGTATCTAAAGACACCCCTTGTCCTTCTTCAAGGAACCCCTCTGGTGAGCTCACTGCAAGGTCTAAACTTATTGTATTTTTTAAATGTGCTTCTAAATTAACAGAATCACCAGGTTTAATTGTATGCGGATTTGAAGAAGGTTGTGCCCATTTGAGTTCCACAGGTTTTAGTTCTATTTCTTTAGAAACTGAAATCGTTTGTTGGGAAAAATATTCAGGACGCAGGCTTATCTCTAAAATTTCTTTTCCTGTTGTTGTAGGGTAAACTTCTAAACTACCACCAAGTTTATAATCAACTTCAAAAATATTATTTAACGGATTGGCCTTAATATATTTATGGTTCAATACATCAATGGGGCCACATTCTATGGCTTCTATTTTTAGTTGGTCATTTTCCCAGAAACCTTGGTCAGCCAGATTCTTTAGTTGGTCAATAGTAAAAACCCTATTTACCTTAAAGCTAAATTCTTCCGCATACTCCTGCAAATGATCATCCAGATACTCCTTCCATGTTTCGTTTTTCTCTTTTCCCGGTATTTTTCTTGTCGGCAAAATACTGGCAAGTTGAAGAGCTGACTCATAAATTGTTTTTGGTAAGTACCAATCATTGCTTGCAGCATATACTTGCGCCATGTCTATAAGAGTTGGACAACCCGTTTCTTCCAAAAGATTGGTTTGAGCAAGATTAACCTCAAACCGAGTAAAATGCGATAAACGGGTTTTACTATAAGCTTCTTCTACTTTTTGAATAGTAAACACAATTGTACTTAAAATATCTCCAGCCACACCTATTTTCCCAGGTGCTAATCCAGCTATGGTTGCTAGATTAGAGAGATCTTCAAAATATTTACCTGTTATTGTATCAGGATCGGAATATTCTGTATTTGAGGCTGATTTCATTTGAGAAGCTAAATCTTCTGCATCTACACTCTCACATCTTTCTGAATTTACTTTTAAATTATTCCTTTTGTTTTTTGTTATATCAGGTTTACTTGAAAAATTATTCATAGTTAAGGTTATGTGGCCTAAAACATCATATTTTTTTAGTAATCGGTTAGTAAGATCAATAATTGTGGCTTTATCTTGACTTTCTCCAGTCCAGTTTTTATCATTATTCAAAAAAGGTATAAGTGCAAATTCAGCATCTTCATTATGCAATAAATTATAAAGCAGTGCAAAGGGCGCTTCGGTACTTTCAATGTTGGCAAGGTTTCCTGATAGAGTTGCTTCATCAATATTTAGAAAGTCGGTTCGTTGTTTTAATAGTTCTTCAAGGCCTAAAACAACTTTATCTGTATAACCTGTAGCTTCAGGCAACTCTGAAATTGTTATCGATTTTGCATTGCATACTAAATTTCCAGACAAATCCTTCAAAATAACCTGTAATTCACCTCCTTGAATTGGATACTCTGGATGAATTGGAGCTATTATAAAAGATTCTCCTTTTTCATCCTGTGCAACATTTGTGATTATTTCCATAAAAGCATCTTGATACCAAAATTCTGCTATTAGATTATTTTTTAAGCTTGAATCTACTCCATTTAGCATTAATTTTTCTGTTGGAAAAATGGTTTGCTTTTCTAATGTTATTTCTTGGCATGCAATGTCTTCAGATATATCTTCTTCTTTATTTTCATCTTTACTGCATGAAAAGGGCAAAAAAATCATTAGACAAATACAAGAAAAAAATAATTTAATAAGTTTCATATGTTGATGGTTTTATCTTTTTCATCGTTTTTACAATGATACGCTAATGCAAAAGCGAAAAGAATTAGAATTGTTAGATAATTTGGCTTCATAATTTATTGTTTGGTCAAATACTTTTCTATCAATCTACCAGAATCTTTTTTACTGCTTCCCCCTTACGTGTTGAAATCTTTAATAAATAAATGCCCGATTGAAAATGGCTTAAATCAATTGGAGCCTCTCCATTTACTTGAATGACTTCTCTACTCTGGAGGTTGAACAAATTAATGGATTGGATATCAAATTTGGATTCGATATTCAAGATTCCTGAAACAGGATTGGGGTAAACCTTTATTTTGTCATTAATAGAAAAGAATTTATCCAAATTTAAAGCCCCTACAATAGACCAATATTTTACCATTCTTAAAAAACCCTCCCATTGGCTGGTTGAAGCATTCCAAGTTTCGTATATCAACTCTGTTTCATTATTATTTACATCAAAAGTCCTCAGTTGGCGATATGAATTTTCCCATTGTTCAACTGAACTGTTCCATTCTTGACCTAAGATTTCAAGCAAATTCCCATTTGTATCATAGGTATTCATTATTTTTGTCGAATTAACCCATGACTCGGAAACAATCACTTGCTCTATAACTTCAGTAATCAAATTATTGTCGTAACTGAAAATGGTTTGTCTATAAGGACTACCCCACTCCATGATGCTTACACTCCAAGCACGCAGCTCCGTCAAAATAATTTTATCATCTACATTGTAACTGTACTCCTTTCGTTCACTGTTACTCCAACTTGTATTCCATTCTTCCTTAATTTCAAAATCCAATCTATTGTTGGCATCATAAAAATAGGTTTGTCTTTCATCATTCACCATCATCATATTTATAAAATCATACGCTGTACTGAGATCTTCGGTAATATTATCAAGACCATTATATGTATAAAAATTCTCATTAAATGTTAACCAATTAGGCCCTGTATAAATAGCATATGCATAGGTTTCCTCGTTATTGGATGCATCATATGTGTAACTGTCTCTCGAACCATTTTGCCAATTATTTCCATCCCAATTTTGTAAAATACTCTCGGTTAAATCATTATTGCCATTGTACAACTTATTGTATTGATAAAAGTTTTCCCAATCGACGCCATTCAAGCTAAGGCGCAAAAGGTTGGTTTCTTTGGTTCCACCATTGGCGTAGGTGTAAATGTCTTTGGTATTGTGCTTCCAGTCATTCAAACCGTTATCCCAAGAATATTGGTAAATGGAATCTAGCTTAAATGTAGTTTGTGCATTAGAATAATTGGAGTACAAAAAACACATAGCCATCAGTAAATAGATGTAGTTTTTTTTCATGATCACCGCTTTTTTTAAGAGAAATAGGGAAACAACTACAATTCGGTTATTCCCCTATTCAGGATTGATTAATAGCCTCTTTTATTCTTTTATAATTTCAATTGTTTTAACAATCTCGTTATTCAGTAAAATGTGCAGGGTGTATGTGCCTTTTTTTAGGTGGTCAATACTCATGTATATCTTCTCGTTAATATTATCCTTGGCGGAATTGACCATTTTAAAACACTCTAAATAATTACCTACACTGCTAAATTATGCAAATAGAACTTTGGGAGATACAAGAGATGTTTCAGATGATGCAAGATATGTTACAAACATTGGTATAATGTCTACCTCAACATTTTCAAACCCTAGATTAATGCACTATTTGTGCTGTAAGTATTCGTTTGGCGTACAATTATACGCCTCTTTAAAGCACTTTATAAAATATGAAGGTGTGTTAAACCCTACTTGATAAGCAATTTCTGAAACCGTAACATCAGAATTTTTAAGAAGCTCAACAGCCAACTTTAAACGTTGGGAACGAATAAATTCCGAAGTGCTTAGTCCAGCAATAGCTTTTAGTTTTCTATGCAATTGGGTTCTACTCATAGCCATGGCATCAGCAAAAGCTTCGCTTGTAAAATCTGTATTCACAAGGTTTTTGTCCAACACTTTTTTTAACCGTTTTAAAAAGTCGGTTTCGGCAGAAGAAACTCTAACATCAGGACTAAAATTTAAATCCTTGCTAAAACGTTGCTGTAGTTTTTGCCTGTTTTCAATAAGTTTTTCTACCCGTAATTTTAATTTTTCACTGTTGAAAGGCTTAGTAACGTAAGCATCAGCGCCCGTTCTTAAACCTTCAATTTCATTGTTATCACCAACCTTTGCGGTTAAAAGAATTATGGGGATATGACTTGTGAGTTCATTATATTTTAGTGTATTGCAAAGTGATATCCCATCTTCAACGGGCATCATTACATCGCTTATAATTAAATCAGGAATATGTTTTAAAGCTTTTTCAATACCTATTTTTCCATTGCTGGCCTCCAACAGTCTATATTTAGTTTTAAAAATAGAAACTATAAACGCTCTAATATCAGGGTCATCTTCAACAATCAACAAGCTATCCTTCTCTTCATTTCCATTCAAGGACAAACCTTCTTCAACATGCCACTCATCTTTTGCTTGTTTCGTTATTATTTCCGTGGGCTTGTAGGCTTCCTTTTGAATTGGAAGAGTGACTGTAAACTGTATTTTATCGGAATCAACACTGTTAGCAATGATGCTTCCTTTTGATAGTGAAACCAATTCTTTAACTAAAGCCAAACCAACGCCAAAACCATCTGAAGCTTCATTTTCTTGATAAAAACGTTGAAACAATTTACCTAAGTCCTTTTTTGAAATATCCTTGTTGGTGTTAATAATTGACAAAATCAATAATCCGCTCTGCTGGTTAGCATTGAAGATTATATCACTTCCCTTTGGTGCATACTTAATAGCATTGGATAATAGGTTTGAAGTTATTTTTTCGATAACGTCAATATCGAACCATGCCTCATCCAAATTTTCAATAGAACTATTAATGGAAATATTCTTTTCATCTGCTTTGTACTGAAAAGCGGTAACAATTTGAATCAAAAGCACTTTTAAATTACCATGGGCTACTTTTAATTGTGCTTGCCCTGAATCTATCAAAGACAAATCCACCATTTGATTTACCAAATTCAGCAGCCTATTGGCATTTTGCTTCACCAAACTGAGTTCTTTTCTATCTTCTGGTTTTAAATCTTTTTTAGACAATTGGTGGTCAATAGGCCCTGAAATAAGCGTTAATGGCGTTCTAAATTCGTGTGAAATATTGGTGTATAACTTTGTTTTAAACTCATCCAATTTTTTTAAGCGCTCTGTTTCGGCATGCTCCATTTGCAACTGGGCCTTAACATTCCATCTAAACTTTAAATACTTATAAACACCCAAAGATATAAGTACCGCCAAAAGTAAATATCCTATTTTCATGGTTGTGGTTAAATACCAAGGCTTTAAGATGGTGAATGTATAAGTTGCTGGAGTTTCGTTCCATACCCCATCATAGTTTGAGGATATTACTTGAAATGTATAAGTATTTGGCGGCAAATTGGTGTAATGCGCAAAGTTTACCCTTTTCGGTGTAACCCAATTGTCGTCATAATTGACGAGCTTGTATTTATATTGGTTTCGCTCAGGCTGTGAAAAATGCAAACTGGAAAACGTAAAGGTTACAGTATTTTCATTGTAATTTAGCTCCGTGTTTTCAATCAACGGACGCTCTTTTGAAAACACTTCAAATTTTGAAATAATAGTTTTTGGCTTTACGGTATTATAGGTGAGTTTTTCAGGACTAAACCAATTCAGGCCATCCAACCCCCCAAAGTATATGACACCCTGTGAATCTTTGTAATAAGCTCCTGTATTAAACTCCGAATTTTGCAAACCATCATATACACTAAATCCTTCAAAATCTTCACTAGCAATATTAAAACGGCATAACCCATTATTTGTACTTAACCATAGGTTATTATTACTATCTGGTAAAACACCGTAAACCACTTCATTGGGCAAACCGTCTTCTTCCGTGTAAGTTTTAACAGTGCCTTTATCGATGTCATATTTTTTTAACCCCGCCCCGTAGGTGCCAACCCAAAGGATATTTTCTAAAAGCAGCAATGACTTTATTTTATCATTAAGGGGTTGTATTTTCTCAACTTCATCTGTTTTTATGTTCAACTTAAAAACGCCACTATTATCAGTGCCAACCCACAAAATACTATCACTGGCTTTAACCAAAGCCCTGATATTATTGGCCGCAAGTCCTGAATTATCTTCATTGTATTCCTTTACAATTCCTTCGTACTTATCGAATAAAATAATGCCGTGCCGTTCTGTAGCCAACCATCTCCTTTGACTTGATTCATCTAATATTCGCCAAATAGTATAATTACCAATCTCGGGATATGTTCTATAGTTTCCATTGGCCTCAATGATATTGAGTCCATAGCCTTGATGCCCCACCCAAAGTTCATTTTCGTGAAAGTTTAAACTGATTATCCTATCGCTATTTAATTTAGAATTTTTAGTGGTTAGTGTTTTGTAAGTTCCTGCTTTTGCATCAAAATAAGCCAATCCTTTTCCAGAAGTACCAATCCAAAAATTGTGCTTTTCGTCGGTTGTAAAACTTCTAATCATATCGACATTAACACTTTTTGGCACTTGATTGTTTGTCAGAATATTGAATTTAATTAGGTGTTCGTCATAATAACTTGCACCCGTTCCGTCTGTGCCAAACCAAATAACTCCAGTCATGTCTTCGTAAAGGCAAAGCATGTCGTTATAGTGAATTGCAAAGGGGTTGTTTTTGTTGGCTTTGAAATTTTTAGCATAATTACTGGTTAAATCTAGCAAGAAAACTCCGCTACCATAAGTTGCAATCCATAATCTGTTTTTGCTGTCTATGAGTAAATCTTCAATATTCAAATCCTCTGGAAGTTCGGAATGCTTGAACTTAATGAACTTTTTATCATTATTAGCCTTATAAAATAGCCCACTTCCATAAGAACCAAGCCAAACACCGCCAAGACTATCTTTTTCAAGAACACTAAAATTTATGTCATTTCCACTTAAGACATGTGTTTTTTCGTAAGAACCATTTAGGTTTACACTATAAACGCCACCAGATGCCCCAACCAACAAATCTGAATCTATTTCATCAATATTATAAACAGTTACATTCTTGTCACTATTTTTAAAAACTTGAATGGTATCTTTAGATTTGGAATCTATTTTGAAAAGTCCGTTGCCATAAGAACCCAAATATAAATTCAAGTTTTTGTCCTGAAACACTGTACTAGCCTTAAAAGGCAATTCAATGTGTTCAAAATGATCTTCTTCCGTTTTGTACAATTCCAATTTTCCGGAATGTGTAATTATCCAAAGTCTATTTTGCTTATCGATGTATATTTTACCAAGGTTGCTGAAAGTAGCTCGGGTAATATCTTCAAATTGCTTATTATAATGCTTAAAATCCCTGCCGTTGTATCTATTTAATCCGTCTTGTGTTGCAAACCACATATACCCAATGGAGTCTTGGGCCATACTTATGACACTGTTTTGGGAAAGTCCGTGCTCTACAGTTAACTGACTGAAAGCTATTTGCTTATCATGATTTTGTGCAAACCCAGCAAACGATAATAGAAAAGTTATTAGAACTGACTTTGTAAAATTCATTCATAGGGTTTTATCAAATAAAGTTACAAAATTGTTCTGAACATTTAATTTACCACCGAATTAATAAGCTCAACCATTTTATTTGCTCTTTTTTCAACTTCATCTTTTGTCCATGATAATTTTATCAAACAAGAGATATTGCGGGCAATATAATGGTCTGATTTTTCGAATGATTTTTCATTAAGATATCTTAAACCTTCTTTAACTTCATGAGAAATTGGGTATAGAGATTTCAAGTTTTTTAAATGCTCCCATTTTCGGATATAGTGCCAATTATTGTTGTAATAATGAAAACACGCATCTATTCCATTATTTTTAAAAGCCTCAGAAACTTTGGTTGCCGTTTCCAAGTCAGGTAAAAAGAAATTTAAAAAGGCACAACTTTCTATACCACCCTCAGGAACGGTTCTAAACGTAACTTGTGGAATTTGAGCTAAAGCTCTCTTGATGATATCAAAGTTCATTTTTTGGATTTCCAGAAATTCTGGCAGACGCTTAACCTGGGCCAAGCCTACTGCGGCATGTAACTCTGAAATCCTGAAATTATAACCTAAAAATGGATGGGTTTCGGCTCCCCTATCATGGCCTATATGGTCATGGCCATGGTCGCTGTAATGGTCTGCATTTAAATAGTAGGCTTCATTGTTTGTAACCACTGCTCCGCCTTCACCACAAGTTATTGTTTTTACAAAATCGAATGAAAAACACCCGAGGTCGCCAATGCTTCCAAGAGGTTTTCCTTTGTATGAACCCCCAATAGCTTGACAAGCATCTTCAATTAGGAGCAATTTATGCGCATCACAAACAGCCTTCAAAGCATCCATGTTGGCCATACTACCACACATTTGTACTACCATTACGGCTTTGGTTTTCGAGGTAATTGCTGCCTTGACAGCTTCGGAATCAAGCCCTAACGTATCATCAATATCTGCCAATACGGGGACGGCGCCCAACATCATAATAGCCTCAAAACTGGCCACAAAAGTAAATGTTGGCATAATTACTTCATCACCTGCACCCACGCCTGCTGATGCCAAAGCAATGGATACAGCAGCAGTTCCACTAGAAACGAGTTGTACATGTTTGGATTGAAATGTGTTTTGAAGCTCTGCTTCTAGTTCCTTTGCTTTCCAATGGCCATTTCGCATGCCATCAAATCCGTAGCGCATGAGTACGCCGTTGTCTAAAACATCGTTGACTTCTTTTCTTTCTAAATCTCCAAATAATTCGAATCCTGGCATAATGAGTTGGTGTTTCTAATTTTTAACGTGGTGCTTGCGTTAGGGATTGAGGCATTTGTTGAAGCTCTCACGCAAGGGCGTGAAGCGACTGCCGAAAGCCCGACCCTGGGGAACGCCCTAATTGGTTACATTTCTATTACCGCTTCTTCTAAAGGTTTTCTGACTTTTTTGAACCCTGAGAACATATCGTCTGCTGCACGGTACCCAATGGGCAGAAGCAAAACAGACATTAATCCTTTTTCTTCCAATTGAAGGATTTCATCATATTTTGAAGGGGCAAACCCTTCCATTGGGCACGAATCGATACCCTCCATAGCGCATACCGTCATTAAATTACCAAGGGCAATATAGGCTTGGTTGGTGGACCAGCGTTGGCGTTGTTGCACGGTCATCTTTTCCATCATTTTTATAAGATCTTCCCTATACGGACGTAAAATGCTTTCCGGAGTGTTGCGAATGCCTTTGATATTATTGTAGTAATTGGTAACATCGTCTTGCAGAATGTCTTTTTGGATGCATATTACCAATAAATGAGAAGCATCCAAAACTTGCTTTTGGTTATAGGCATGCTTTACCAAAGGCACCCTTAACTCTTTGTCTTCAATAACGATGAGTTTAATGGTTTGAAGACCAAACGAAGTTGCAGTAAGGTTAAATGCCTGTTTTACAATGTTTAATTTTTCTTCAGAAAGAATTTTGGTTGCATCAAACTTTTTGGTTGCATAGCGCCATTCAAGCTGTTTTATGATATCCATTTTGTACTAATATATTTGTGCAAAAATAAGGTTTGTGTTTTTGTTTTTTACATATTCTTGGACAAAATATGTGATTTACAGAACTACTAAAATTTATTTAAAAAGTTTGTCTTTTATTTGAAAGAATTAAAAAAGGGTTCTATATTTGCACCCGCATTCAGGCAAATAGCTTGATGAGGCACTCAAGGAGAAATGGCAGAGTGGTCGAATGCGGCAGTCTTGAAAACTGTTGAGGGTCACACCTCCGGGGGTTCGAATCCCTCTTTCTCCGCAAAATTTTAAAAACCTATGGAAATTATCCGTAGGTTTTTTTATTTCCTGATAATCAATATCCAATCCGACAATTTTTTTTGTAGTTCCCTATTTAATTTCGTAACTTTAGAAAGGTTAACCACCATTTTGACTTCCCCACTTCAAATACAACTGAAATTAATTTTTTAATGCAGTACAGTACAGGATAGAAACTTTTTCTAATTAGCATAATTTCGCTTTGAAATATTTTAATAAATCTTATGAGTACACTAACCAAAAATTTTAAACACGTAGATTATTTGTGGGACGAAAAAAAAGCAGCATCTTTTGGAGATGACCAAGTAGGTTTGTTTTTATACCGTTCTAACATATTGGGCGCAGACTTAAGAATTACAAATTATGGAGGAGGCAATACAAGCTGTAAAACCATTGAGAAAGATCCATTGACAAACGAAGATGTTGAAGTAATGTGGGTTAAAGGTTCTGGAGGAGACATTGGTACTTTAACACGTTCTGGAATTGCAGGTTTATATACCAATAGATTACGTGATTTAAAAAATGTATACGGCGGTTTAGCTGATGAAGATAGAATGGTTGGACTTTTCAATCACTGTATTTACGACTTAGATAGTAAAGCGCCATCAATTGATACACCTCTACATGGTTTGTTACCTTTTAAACATATTGACCACTTACATCCAGATGCACTTATTGCCGTTGCAGCTGCTAAAGACAGCGAAAAAGTGACGAAAGAAATCTGGGGAGATACCATGGGTTGGGTGCCTTGGCAACGTCCTGGTTTTGATTTAGGCCTTCAGCTTGAAAAGTGTTTGAACGACAACCCAGGCATAAGAGGCATTGTTCTTGGAAGTCACGGTTTATTCACATGGGGTGATACTTCTTACGAATGTTATATAAACAGTTTAGAAGTTATTGAAATGGCTTCTGAATACATTGAAAAGAAAATTAAAGAAAAAGGTTCTGTTTTTGGCGGACAAAAAGTTAAAAGTTTACCTAAGGAAGAGCGCTTAGAAAAAGCAGCACAATTAATGCCTCTATTAAGAGGATTATGCTCTTCTGAAAAAGCAATGATTGGCCATTTTGATGATAGAGATGTGGTCATGGAATATATTAACAGCAACGATTTGGAAAGATTGGCCCCTATGGGAACATCTTGTCCAGACCACTTTTTAAGAACTAAAATCCAACCATTGGTATTAACACTTGGCACCAATGAAGATTTATCCGATGCTGATGCTGTTCTTAAAAAATTAGAGCCTGCTTTTGAGCAATATAGAAAAGAATATGCAGACTATTATAACACTTGCAAAAGAGATAATAGCCCTGCAATGCGCGACCCAAATCCAGTAATTATTATTTATCCTGGTGTTGGTATGTTCAGTTTTTCTAAAGACAAACAAACTACACGTGTCGCTAGTGAATTTTACATCAACGCCATTAATGTAATGCGCGGTGCTGAAGCAATAACAGAATATACTTCCTTACCGAGACAAGAAGCTTTTGATATTGAATATTGGTTGTTGGAAGAAGCGAAATTACAGCGTATGCCAAAGGAAAAGCCGTTATCAAGAAAAATAGCTTTGGTTACTGGTGCCGGTGGAGGAATTGGTAAAGCCATTGCAGATAAGTTAGCTGCCGAAGGCGCTGTTGTTGTATTAACAGATATTAATGAAGAAAGCTTAAAAGAAGCAAATGCAACATACAAGCGTGATGTTTCTACCTATGCCATTTGCGATGTAACCAATACAGAATCTATCGCTTCAGCATACAAAAAGGCTTGTTTAGAGTTTGGTGGTGTAGATATTGTGGTACATAGTGCTGGTCTAGCAATTTCAAAATCGTTAGAAGATACTACAGATAAAGACTGGAACATTTTGCAAAGCATTTTAGTAAAAGGTCAGTTTGACTTAGCCAAGCAATTCTCCGCTATTACCCGTAAGCAAAATTTGGGTGGCGATTACATTGCTATTGCAAGTAAAAATGGCTTAGTTGCAGGGCCAAACAATGTGGCCTATGGTACAGCAAAAGCAGCACAACAACACATGGTACGTTTATTGGCAGCAGAATTGGCTAAAGACAAAGTTCGTGTGAACACCGTAAATCCTGATGGCGTTATTGTAGGAAGTAAAATTTGGGAAGGTGCCTGGGCAGAAGGCCGTGCGAAAGCAAACGGTATTACCGTAGAAGAACTACCTGCCTTTTATGCAAAAAGAAATTTATTAAACGAAATAATTACACCTGCCGATATTGCTAATGGCGTTTTTAGCTTCGTTGGAATACTAGATAAATCTACCGGAAACATTATAAATGTTGATGGCGGTATGGCAAACGCATTCGTAAGATAGTTATTAGAGTTAGTTTTAGTTTAAAAACTTCCATAGCATATTAAAGTATATATGGGAGTTTTTTTTTAAAAAGTAAGCACCATGAAAATAGAGCAAAATCATATTCAAGAAACCAATAAAAAAGACCTCCAATCTCACCACGACCATTTTGATTTTTTGGTAAACAGCCTTTCAAAAAAAGGTAAGGACGTAAAAAACATCATCAATAAACTTAAAGATTTTCAAGTAGCAATTCCAAGTTGGGCATTGGGCGCTGGCGGTACAAGATTTGGACGCTTCTCTTTTTACGGTGAACCTTCCAATTTAGAACAGAAAATTAAGGATATTGGTATTTTGCATGCCCTAACTCAAACTGCTGGTGCTGTTTCCCTTCATATTCCTTGGGATGTTCCAGAAGATTACAATGCCATTAAAGATTTGGCCAACGGTTTAAACATTAAATTTGATGCGGTTAACTCCAATACGTTTCAAGACCAAAAAGGTGCAAAAGAATCATACAAATACGGCTCATTGAGCAATACAAGTGAAGCTGTGAGACAACAGGCTATTCAGCATAATTTGGATGTTATTAAAATTGGAGACAAATTAGGTTCTAAAAGCTTAACTGTTTGGTTGGCGGACGGCTCTTGTTTTCCAGGGCAAAACAACTTTCAAACGGCACTTCAAAATACCGAAAACAGCTTGAAAGATATCTATAAAGGCTTACCAAATGATTGGAGTATGCTTATTGAATACAAACCTTACGAACCCAATTTTTACAGTACCGTAATTCAAGATTGGGGAACATCCTTTATGTTGGCAAATGCATGTGGAGATAAGGCTTATTCTCTTGTAGATTTGGGTCACCATTTACCAAACAGCAATATTGAACAGATTGTTTCAATCTTAATGTCTAAAGGAAAATTAGGTGGTTTCCATTTTAATGATAGCAAATATGGTGACGACGACTTAACCGTTGGAAGCATTAAACCTTATGCCCTATTCTTAATTTTTAATGAATTAGTATATGGCATGCAAAACAATCCTCAAAACCCTGATTTGGCTTGGATGATTGATGCCAGCCATAATGTGAAAGATCCTTTGGAAGATTTAATTCAATCTTTGGAAGCTATTCAAGAAGCTTATGCAAAAGCCCTTTTGATTGACCAAAACGAATTAAAATCTGCACAGTTGGCAAACGATGTTGTAAAATGCCAAGAAATTTTACAAGACGCCTTTAGAACGGATGTTAGACCTCTTTTGGAAAAAGCAAGACTGGAAAGTGGTGGCGCACTAAGTCCAATAAAAGCATACCGTTCTTTAGATGTTAGAAACGGATTGATTAAAGAAAGAGGTAAACATACTGTAGCAACAGGCTTATAATAATTTTATGGTTAATGTAACAGCCGTATTTGATATTGGTAAAACCAATAAAAAATTCTTCCTTTTCGATAAAGATTTCAAAGAGGTTCATAAAGAATACATTAAGTTTGATGAAATTGAAGATGAAGATGGTCACCCTACAGAAAACTTGCCTGCTCTTCAAGCATGGCTAAAAAAGGTTTTTGAAAATATTCTAAAAGAATCAAAATTCAATATTGAAGCTATTAATTTTTCAACCTACGGTGCTAGCTTCGTTCATATTGACGAAAATGGAGAAGTTTTAACACCTCTCTACAACTATACTAAACCGATTGACAAAAGTGTAGTTGATTCGTTTTTAGAAAAATATGGACCAAAAGAAGAATTTTTAAAAACTACAGGCTGTTTTGATTTAAGCCTTTTAAATTCAGGATTGCAATTGTATTGGTTAAAACACACCAAGCCTGAAGTATTCAAAAAAATTAAATACTCGTTACATTTACCGCAATACCTTAGTTATATCTTTACAGGAATACCCTTAAGTGAATACACCAGTATTGGCTGTCATACCGCACTTTGGGACTATACCAAAAAAGATTACCATGAGTGGGTTTACAAAGAAGAATTAAATAAAATTTTGCCCACAATTGTTTCTACTGAAACCAGTATTAACATGAACTATAATGGTAAACGCATCAAAATAGGCGTTGGCATACACGATAGTTCATCAGCACTACTTCCCTACGTGAGAAGTGTCAAGAAAAAATTCGTTCTCGTTTCCACAGGTACTTGGAGTATTACGCTGAATCCGTTTACCGAAAACCCCATTGTTAGCGATACCGATGCCAAAGATTCTATAAACTACATGAGGATAAACGGAAAACCGGTAAAGGCCACACGTTTATTTTTAGGCAATGAATATAAAACACAGGTTGCCAAACTTGCAAAACAATTCGGCGTAAGTGAAGATTACCATCGTCATGTAGAGTTTGACCAGGATGTTTATTTTGAAATCATGAAAGATTTCAAACACATGTTCAAATGGGAAAGCATTGCAAGTGAAAATATGCCCCCAACAACCGAAATTGCCTTTGATAAATTTGAACACGCCTATCACCAGTTAATGACAGAGCTTGTTTTATTACAGGTAAAAAGTATAAAAGATGTTGTTGGCGGAGACGAAATAAAAAGACTCTATGTAGATGGCGGTTTTAGCGATAATGATTTATTCGTGAAACTATTATCACATCATTTCAGAAACATGAAATTAAGAACCACCGACTCGTCGTTAGGCTCGGCATTGGGTGCCGCGATTTCAATTTCCGATAAAAAATTAAATTCAAAATTTCTCAAAAAGAATTATTCATTAAAAAAGCATGTCCCTTTTATCATCAGCTAAATAAATTAATAGAACATAATTAATCCTTTGAATTTAAGCCAAAAAATTCAGCCGTAATAACTGGTGTTAATGTCAACACGCTTTCAATTAAAAAGTTAAAAAGATGTCAAAGAATATTAAATTAGAGCATCCCAGAGACCAGATAACAAGGATTATTAGCCGAATTTACAAACGCGGAATGACCACAACCTCTGGTGGTAACATTTCAATCATTGATGAACATGGAGACATTTGGGTAACGCCATCAGCCATTGATAAAGGCTCATTACGAGCATCAGATATCATTTGTGTTAAGAAGGATGGAACCGTTGTTGGAAAGCACAAACCTTCTTCAGAATTTCCATTCCACAAGGCCATTTATGAAGCAAGACCGGATATAAAATCGGTCATCCATGCTCACCCTCCTGCCCTAGTTTCTTTCAGCATTGTTCGTAAAATACCCAACACCAATATTATTTCACAAGCCAAACATGTTTGTGGCCCAATAGGTTATGCAAAATATGAGCTTCCCGGAAGTAACAAGTTGGGAGACGTTATTGCAGAAGAATTTAAAAAAGGCTTTAAAGCCGTAATCATGGAAAATCACGGTACCGTTTTGGGTGGCAGTGATTTAACCGATGCTTTTGAGCGTTTTGAAATGTTGGAGTTTTGTGCCCGAACCATTCTTTACGGTTCCCAAATAGGAACACCTAACTATTTAACAGACGAACAAATAGACAATTTCCACAAGCAAGCTGCCCATATATTACCAGAAATGGAACACACGGAACATTATCCTGAAGAAGTTGAAAGACGTTTGCAAATTTGTAAAATTGTTCAGCGTTCCTGTGAACAAGGTTTAATGACCAGTTCTTATGGAACGGTATCAATGCGTTGGAAGGATAACGACTTTTTAATTACCCCAACCAATGTAAGTCGTTGGGACATGAGTCTTGAAGATATAGTTCAAATAAAAGATGGAAAAAGGGAAAAAGGAAAAACTCCGAGTAGAGCCACCTGGATTCATCAGGAAATTTACAATAACAACCCTGATGTAAATTCTATTATCATGACACAATCGCCCTATTTAATGGCATTTGGGGTTACAAAATCTTATTTGAACGTTCGAACAATTCCAGAAAGCTGGATATTTCTGCAGGATATCCCAATGGTGAAATATGGTACACACTTTAAATTCAATAATAATTCCGATATTGTTGAAAATTGTACGACCGCCTTGATTATCGAAAACGATTCAGTGATTGTAACCGGCGATAAGTTACTTCAAACCTTCGATTATCTTGAAGTAGCCGAGTTTAGTGCAAAATCAATTGTTTTAGGGGCGTCGCTTGGTGAAATGGTACCTATAAATGATGATCAAGTAGAAGAATTAAGAGAAAAATTTTTAACATAAAAAAACACCACAAAAACGAATACTAACTAAACACAAACTATATGGCACTATCCCACATTGAAGAAGAAATTATTGAAGACATTGCAGGAGGCGAATTTGAAAGAACCCCTGTACCAAAATCAAATTTAAAAGGTTGGAAAAGTTTCTTAGGCATGTATGCCGGGGAACATGCAGCCGGAACTGAATTTATGATTGGTCCACTTTTCTTAACTGCTGGTGTAAGTGCGTTCGATTTACTTGTAGGATTGTTGCTTGGAAACTTATTGGCTGTTCTTTCTTGGCGATTTTTAACAGCTGAAATTGCGGTGAAAAACAGGCTTACACTATATTTTCAACTTGAAAAAATAAGTGGGAAAAACCTTGTCACGGCTTATAATTTAGCTAATGGCGTACTATTTTGTTTTCTGGCTGGGTCTATGATTACCGTTTCTGCCACTGCAGTAGGAATTCCATTCGATATGCCTATGCCAAAATTAACAGATACCTTACCAAATGGCTTAACTTGGATTATCATTGTGCTTTTGCTAGGTGCCGTTATATCCATTATCGCAGCAAAGGGTTATGACACAGTTTCAAAAGCCGCCAACTGGATGTCTCCTGTTATTGTGCTGGCTTTTGTTGCATGTGGAATTGTAGCTTTAGGGCAATTAGGAGTTTCAAATTTTTCAGAGTTTTGGGATATTTGGGGTGAAGGCGGAGATCCTTTTCCAGGGCAACTAAAATACACGTTTTGGCATGTATTGATATGGTCTTGGTTTGCTAACAGTGCCATGCATATTGGTATGTCCGACCTATCAGTTTTTCGATTTGCTAAAAAAGCAAGTTCAGGCTGGACTACGGCAGCGGGGATGTACGTTGGGCATTATATGGCATGGATTGCAGCCTGCTTGTTATATGCGGTTTACTTAAAAACACCCGAAGCGCAAGTCTTTTTGTCAAACGGTGAAGCTCCTCCAGTTGCTCCGGGCCCCTTGGCAAATAATGCCATTGGTATTTTTGGAATCATTGCGGTGGTTTTGGCTGGATGGACTACAGCAAACCCGACCATTTATAGAGCGGGATTGGCTTTTCAAGCTATTTTACCAAAACTTTCTACGGCTAAGGTTACTATTCTAGCTGGTACTATTGCTACAATAGCTGGCTTGTTTCCTGCTTTTGCTATGAAACTTTTAGATTTTGTTGCCTTATATGGCTTTATTTTAGCCCCAGTGGGTGCCATAATCGTTTTTGAACACTTCTTTCATGAAAAAGCCGGAATTATAAAAAACTATGCTGATGAAGCAAATATCAAATTTAATAAGTCTGTTCTTTGGGCATGGGCGATTAGCTTTGGTTTGTTTTATTTAATATCAGTTCAGTTTAATATCTTTTTATCGTTTGTAACACTGCCTGCTTGGTTATTATGCGGTATGTTATTTTTAATATTCAGCAAGAAATTTCAAAAGCAAAATCAGCAGTAAACTGTTCAAAGAAGATATAAAAAATCGGAACGTTCTTATTTGAACGTTCCGATTTTTACTTTATTAAATAATTTACAATAAGCTAAGAATACTTTAATTTTTAACCAACTTCAACGTAGTAATCACTTCTTTCACAATCACCCTTAAAAAGTAAATTCCACTAGGTTTCTTCGAAATATCAAACTCCAGTTCATTTTGAATGCTTTTATGTTTTTGAGATGAAATTAACACACCATTAATATTTAATAATTCGATAGTAACTTCATTTATTTCTGATTGAAAATGACATTAAACTTTCCATTTATTGGAGTTGGATAAACTTCAATGGTCTTAGACAGATTATCATTTTTGGTTGATAAAGCACCCTTACTAACTAATTTATCCATACATTAAATGACTAAGGCTTTGGTTTTAAGGCATAATAAAGTAGGATAATAGTGTAATAATTCAAATAAGTCTACTATATGGAATATAGAAAGTCTGAATACCATATTTAAAATGATTTGTTTGTCTTATCAATGCATTTATTCCTGCTGAAACACCTTCTAGAAAGCTTTGATATTTATAGAACATAGTGCTATAAAACTAAGAAGGGGTGCATATTAAAAATATGCACCCCTATTACTTAAATTTTTGTGTTTAACTTACTACTAATTATTTCGTAATAAATTTAACTGATTTTGAACCCTCAGCAGTTTTGATTGTAGCAATCCAAAGTCCAGATCTAAATGAAAAGTCTGTGTCTTCATTAGTTTTAATAGACTTAACTAAAGCTCCTGTTATGCTGTAAATATTAACTTGAGTAGCAGAAGTAACGTTAGAAACATAAATTCTGTTACCCACAGCTTTAACATCTGTAGATATTGAAGAAGACAATTCATCACCAACACTTAAATAATCAGGGTTTACATAAAGTGTACTTGGTGAAATCATACCTGTTAAGTGGTAAGCCGCGTTTCTCCAAATGGTCAATGCCTCAGATGAAATGTTTGCACCATCACCTAAAGCTATGGCACCATAATTCATTGAGAAGGCAATAACTGGAGCAGCCAATACATCAGCAGCGTTTTCTCCTAATTGAACACCAGCACGCAATTCATTAAATACAATAGCTGCAGCTGGATTAACAACATCTGCAGTTATTTCAGCATGCATCGAACCTGTGCTACCACCAATACCAGGATTGGCAATGTCAATATTGTTAAGTATTTGGAACCCTTTTGCACCACCACCTGCGGTACCAATATCATCAGTACTTAAATCTGCAAATATTTTGATATCATTGCCTCCTGAAAAATCAATACCACTAAACAATGGATCTGCTCTTCTAGGACCATGTGGCACTTGAACAAATAATGATGTAGATTCAGTTACAGCGGCATCAGATTCTGTAATACCTGCTTTTCCTGCAGCCCATGCATAAGTTTTGTTAATGATGGTTGGAATAGCAATATTTTGGATACCACCAGAGCCAGTCCAAATGGCGTCACTAGAACCAAACGTTTCTTGAAATATAGCTAAATCGTATCCAGACAGGTCAATATCACTAGCTGGATCAACGATAACAGTTACATTAAAATTAGCATCCGCTTGTAGCATTCTTATGATAGCATCATTATCAACTGCAGAAGCTCCAGCAGCCATAGTTTTACCTTTGGTAAGGTATGCAACTTCTTTTGGTGCAGCACCTGCAACAGCAGTGATTGTTGTATTAGTAAAGTCAAAAGCTGTAGATATTGTTTTACCAGGAGCTACTTTTAATTTACCATCAGCAATCAATCCTGGAATTATACCTGCTTGATCACCAGCAAGAATTAAGCTACCGCCGTCAATGGTAATGTGTCCAGCCCCAGATCGATCAGCACGTTCATCCAAAGCCAATCCATTTAGAGTGATTGTTCCTGAGTTAACATTTAAAGCAGCATAGCCATTGTATCCTCCTATTATTGCACCTTGAGCTGTTGAAGTAACATCTCCACCATTAACATTAAATTCTACATTTCCATTATCGGACAATATCAAATAGTTTTTAGTGTTTAAAAGACCTCCATTGATATTAACGACAGAATTGTTATCTGTTTGTCCGAAACGGCCTTGATTTCTCATATTAACATCAGCACCTGCCTCAAGTGTTAAATCACCTCCAAAATAGTTGCCTCCACCAGCATAAACTGCCAATGGTGCTGAAATAACAAGCGGCGTTCCTGAAACACCATAAATATGGCTAACGGCACCCTCTAAGAAATTATTTTGAGGATCAAATGATTTTAAAGATACAGTCAATTCAGCTGGGTTAGCTGATTCAGCCATTACAACATCGTCAGACTCATCAGGAACAATACCCAAGTCCCAGTTTCCAGGGTTAGTAAAATCTGAATCAACAGCTCCTGTCCAAGTAACAGTATTGCCTGGGTCATAAGACACAACGGTTGTCATGTCGGTTCCACTGTCATAAGCAACACCTATTAATTTCCCTGGTCTACAAGTAATTTTTCCTGCAGCCACATAATCATTGGCCCAAGTTTCTTGGTTTCCAGACATCATTAATGTTCCTCCATTGATAAACAATTCTCCTGTACCAGCACCTGCTTCATTGATTGCAAAGCCACCAGCTACAGTTAGTGTTCCTCCGTTTAGGTTAATTTTACCGTTACCAGCATATCCACCTAAAATAATACCATTTGTTGTAGAAGTAACTTCTCCACCCCACATTGTGAATGTACAGTCGCCACTTTCACCAATAATTAATTGGTTTTTAGTGTTTAAAAGACCTCCATTTATAGTAATAACGGAAGGGTTCCCTGAAAGGCCGAAACGTCCTTGGTTTCTAATGTTTAGGTCAGCACCATCATTAAGTGTCAAATTGCCACCAAAATAGTTTCCACCACCTGCATAAACCAACATTGGTCCAGCCAAAGTTAAGGTACCACCAGAGCCGTTTAAATGGTTAACATAATTATCACCATTACCAGCATCTGTTAATGAGGTAATGTAAAAAGGTTTGATAGTAGTTGAGTCTATAACTACATCATGCGTTCCAGAAGGAATAACCCCCAAGTCCCAGTTAGCTGGATTTACAAAAACAGAGTCAACTGCCCCTGTCCAAGTGATTGTTTGTGCGCTTAAAGCCCCCACAGCGAAGACTCCTACACAAAATGTTAAAAAATTCTTTAGTAAAGTTGTTTTCATCATTTAGTAAAATTGTTAAATAGTTAGTAAATTTTAATTAAAAAAGATTATCCCTTAAATATAAGATAATTATCGATTAATGTAATCGATTGTTCATAAAAATATGAATGTATTTAAGCTTTGCTATCCTGTACTTACCTGTAATTTATTGAAAGCTAGATGAAATGCGATTTTTATAGATATACGGTCTATTGATTCATTATTTTCCTAAATAATGAACTTGGAACTTTAAAAACCGTTCCGTGTCGTGTTCCCTTTGGGAACTCAATTTTTTCTGAAATGTCCACCCATGTTTTTAAATCTGAAGATTGAATGGCACCGTATTTATGATCCCTATATTTGTCAAAATAAACCACCCAAGTTCCATTTATTTGGATGGCGGTTGGTCCTTCAGCCCAATATTTTCCGGATATAGGTTCGCTAGCTTTTGAATATGGCCCGGTAAGATCATCACCAAAAGCGACTTTTAAATTTTTTCTAACTGGAACTTTAGTCTCATCCTTTAAAAACATGACATATTTATCCTCCATTTTTTGAATGGTTGCATCTATAACATTAAAACCGGGGTCATACAGCAATTTTGTCTGTGTAAATGTTGCAAAATCTTTCGTGGTCGTGTAATACATTCTATGGTTATAACCAGCATCCTCCTCAATTTGGGTTTCAGGAAATTTACCAACTATGGTACTGGCCCAATAAATCATGTATTCTTTGTTGGCTTCATCAAAGGTAATCTCAGGTGCCCAAGTATTACGAGTTCCTTTCTCGTGTTCCATAACAGGGATGAATTTTTGCTCAGACCAATTAACTAAATCTTTGGAGTTGGCATAACCTATACCCTTATCTGTCCAACTAACCGTCCAAACCATATGGTAAAGTCCATCACCTCCTTTAATAATACAAGGGTCTCGCATGAGTTTGTCTTTACCAACCTCTGGCGCTAAAAATGATTCATCGTTTTTTAGGGATTTCCATTTGTAACCATCTTCACTATAGGCTAAATGTAGCCCATCCTCTCCATTGCCTTTAAAATATGAAAACATATAAACCTCTTTTTCGGGAACAAACTTGTTTGCAATCAACCATTCCTCACAAGCTTTTGGCCAATTGAGGTGAGTACCAAATCTGCCCAACCCAAAACCATGGCCACCATTTTCATAAATATGCATTTCGGCAGGCACTTTATTTTCTTTTAATGCCATGTAGTAATTGATACTGTTTTCAACGGGTACCGCGCCATCATCAGTAGCATGGATTAAAATGGTTGGTGGTGTATTTTTGTCAACCTGTTTTTCATTGGAATATTTTTCGATTAGTTCTTTTGAAGGATTTTTTCCAAGAAGATTAACTTTCGAGCCATTATGCGTAATTCCATCTTCCATTGAAATAACGGGATAAATCAACATTGAAAAATCTGGTTTAGCGCTGATACCATCATGGTTGTAAACTTCATCATTATATCGCGTTGAAGCCGTTGAAGCTAAATGTCCTCCAGCCGAAAATCCTATTACACCAACTTTATTGGGATTTAAATTCCACTCTTTTGCATTTCGCCGCAGGGTTCTAATTGCTTCTTGTACGTCTTGAAGTGGGCCAATGGTTTTGTTTTCCATAATCAAATCACTTGGCAATCTATACTTCAAAACAAAAGCAGATACCCCAACGGAATTGAGCCATTCAGCCACTTTATCTCCTTCTTTAATATGAGACAATACACCATAGCCTCCTCCAGGGCAAATAACTACAGCAGCATTGTCTGTTTTATTATTATTCGCCAAAAAGATTTTAAGTGTTGGGGTAGAAACATTTCGGATGGCATTCGGGTTACCCTCATTATCTAACCTGAAATTTTCTTTATAATCCCCATTTTCAATGCTATTGGGTACTTTTTCCCATAGAGGGATTTCTTTGTTTTGAGCAAACATATTAATCGTAATTCCTAAAATTAATATTATAATTAAAGCTTGTGGTTTTCTATAATTCCTCATAAAATTCAATTTCTACTATTCTTAATTGGCCTTTTTTGTTTTCATCATCTGTATCTTTAAACATATCCAGTTCCTTATTGGGGTCTACCTCAACAATTTGGTTGAATGCATCGTTATCGGAATTTATTCCTATTAATTCAATGGTAATGTCTTTTGTCAAAACTGGTTTTAGAGGTATGGTAATATACCCTAAACTACGTTCTGTATCACCTTCGTAAACTAATTGATTATCTGCTAAAATACGAATAGAGTAGCTTTTTCTGCGCCAACCTGTAAATTTTACGACACACTCATTTACCAATGAAGTTTTAGCCAACGTATATGTGATTTTCCCTGTTTTAATCCTTCCGTCATTGCGCCATTCAGTTAATTCATTATCATCATAACTATTATAAACCATATCTTGATTTGACAATGCTGTGGCATGGCTGATAAAAATCGGATTCCTTTTTATGGTATATGAAGGTTTTGACGGTGTTGGCCCTCGTTCTAAATATGATGGCAAATTATGGTTTGGTAATTGGGTTGAAAGTCCGTTTTCTGTTTCAAATGGAATTGTCGTTATTTCAATTTTATCAGATTCCAAACCTTTTGATTTTGCCATAATACTAATTCTATCGGCTTTAAAACCCGAACGAATCATTACTCTATTCACCCCATTCTCAACAGGAAGATTTTTAGAAAGAATGTAGTTATCTGTTCCCTGAGCAATACCACCTAACCAAGAGGCATTTCCTTTTAACGAAAATTCAACTAAACTGTTATCTAATGCACATCTTTGACCATTTTTATCCACCACTTCAACATCTACCAAAGCAACATCAGCACCATTGGCCAAAAACCCATTGGGGTTAAAATGTGGCGTTAATTTTATTCGAAATGGTTTTCCTGCTGTTATCTTTTCATCCCCACTCAGTATATTACCATCACTATCATAACTTACCGCTTTTATACTACCATCTTCCCACTGAATGCCTTTAAAAGTGAATAAAAAACTATTGCTTTTTTCGCCAAAACCTTTAGATTTTTCATTTACAAATAATTCTACTCGTTCTCCTGAGGAAACTACGTAAATATTTTTCACAACATCGCTTGCGTAGTTCCAATGTCCTAAAATATGCGTTCTAAAATTTTCAATATCTACCCAACCATCCCACATGACTTGATGTGCAAAATAACCGTCTTTAGGAATGCGCATAGGGTCTACTTCACCGCTTCTTCTATAGTTTTCGGCACCTCTAAAATGCGTGTTTGTGTCTGAAAAAATAATATTAACACCTCCAGAACTAACTCGATGACCGGTACCAGGGCGCTCCACGAAATAATCATTCCAACGGATAACATTTTCAATGGCATGTGAGTCTTGGTTACGGTTATATGGGCTGGCATCGGCTACTTTACTGCCGTTTACATTTGAATGCGTGGTACCGCCGTCACCATCTTTGTGGTATGGAGGACTGTATTCATCCCAATATTTTCTTAAACCCTCGTCTCTTGAATATTCTGTTGCCCAAAGTGGTTTACCTGCACTTTTATTGATGTAAAGCATTTCTCCACCGTATTCAGCCTCTTTACTATCCAACATTTCACGGGAACCAATAGCACGACCTCCATAAGGGTCATACGTATTCCTGATGCTTTTCATTTCATGCATATGGGGTTCACTTATCACTTCATTACCACATTCGTAAAAAATAATACTTGGGTTGTTTCTATTGTAAATAATAGCATCTCTCATCAATGAAACCCGTTGTTTCCAATGGTCTCCTTGAGAATCTTTTTCGGCATCTCCCGCTGGCATGGCTTGCATAAGTCCAACCCTGTCGCATGACTCAACATCTTGTTTCCAAGGTGTAACATGCATCCATCGCACCAAATTGCCATTGCCTTCAACAATCATATTATTACTAAAATCACTCACCCATGCTGGAACCGACATGCCTATGGCAGGCCATTCGTTACTGGTACGTTGTGCATATCCTTTAATTTGAATAACTCTGTCGTTTAAAAGGACTTCGCCATTTTTGAATGCTGTTTTTCGGAAACCTGTTATGGTTTCAACTTCATCAACAAATTCACCATCAACTTTCAAGTATGTTTTCACTGTGTATAGGTAACCGTAGCCCCAACTCCAGAAATTTAGATCACCCAATAGTTGACTTGACTTTAAAGTTATGATCTCACCTGAATTTATTTTAGATTTTTCAGATGAGAACGAAGCAACTTTATTTTTTTCCAAATCATATATTTCAACTAGCAAAACCACTTCTTTATCATCTTTAAATTCATTCCTGATTTCTGTTTCAACATGTACAGAAGCACTTTTGTTTTTTATATCAATGTCTTTGGCATAAACATAAACGCCAGTAGTTTTTAAACTGGAATATAAAGGAAGCGTTTGGTATAATTTATTGGTAATGTGCAAATAAACATTTTTTGGAATGCCACCGTAATTGGCGTTAAAATTGGTGTTGTTCCATCTGTAAGTAGCTCCTGTTGCCGTTTCTTTGTATTTCCAATCGTTATCAATGCGAAGGGCAATTACATTTTTGAATGGGTAAGGTTTTACAAATTTAGAAATATCAAAACCAAAGGCCATAACACCGTTTTCGTGCATCCCTACTTTTTGTCCGTTTACATAAATTATTCCTCCTTGACGGATGCCTTCGAATTCAATGAACACTTTTTTATCTTCTGCATCTTTAGGTAAAACAAATGTTTTTCTATACCAAACAATTCCAGTTGTAAGGTCATCAATGGCTTTTAAAAATGCCTCTTTTTGGTTGTAGGCATAGGGTAATGTTACGGACTTCCAAGATGAATCGTCATAATTGTTAGTTTCGGCATGTTTGAAGTCACCAGATTTTAATCTCCAATCGGAATTGAAATTGAATTTAGTTCTTCTGAATTCTTGTGAGGTGAGTTGGCCAGTATTGAAAATAATTAATATAGCACATACAAGTTTATTGAACTCCATCAAATACCTCATGATTTTAATTCAATTATACTTAGAAGTTTATGGTTCAATCCAATCAAAGTTTCAATAAAATCAATTAACGCTTCTAGTCTAATTTAACCTGTAAACTTCAGCTCCTGCCAAAAGAAAACAACCCAAACCATAATCTTCAAAATCTGGAACTTTATCATAAGACAATGGCTGACCATCTTTTGGTTCTTTTCCGGTAGATTGTAAATACCCTAAAAAGCCGTTTTTATGTACTGCTTCCTTTACCATGGCATCCCATCCTTTAATAACCACAGGAAGATATTTTTCTCTATCTAAAATACCGTTGTTAATACCATAAGCCATTCCGTAAACAAATAATGCCGTTCCTGATGTTTCTTTACCTCCATAATGCGTTGGGTCGTGCAAACTCACATTCCAAAACCCATCTTTGCGTTGGATGGGAACTAGTGCTTGCGCCATAGATTTTAAATCAATAATGTACTGCTCCCTGTGGGGTGCATCTTCTGGTATAATAGACAATGTTTTTGCCAAAGCCCCAATTACCCAACCGTTGCCACGACTCCAATAAGAATCCTCTCCATTGGGCTCCGTATAAGGAGGGTCAAAATCAGCATCGCGCCACCAAAGACCGTCCTTGGGATTATAAAGTCCATTATCTCCATGTTTATCTCTAGTAAACATGTACATATCGTACATTTTATCAAAATAACGCTCATCGTTTTCCAAAACGCCTAATTTTGCAAACACTGGCATGCCCATTTGTATGGCGTCTATCCATGACCAATCATCCAATTGAGGTGTATTCAATAGCATATTCATGCACGCTTTTGTTGCTTTTAACTTTTTGGAATCAGGTTCTAAATTGTATAAATCTATATACGTTTGTGCCGCACAATAATCATCGGCATTTCGATTAGCAGCACCATGCCTAAAGCTCCAATTGTGGAATTCAGCCCAATCATATGCATAGTTATAGTATTCCTCTTTTGGGTATATTTCATGCAATGCCATAAGTCCTTCGTAATACACACCACGCGTCCAGATATTACTTGGTCGTTCTTTGTTGGTAACAATTGTTTTACCGACATCCGGCCACTTTTCCATAAAATATTTGTTGGTCAATTGCATATAATGCAACACTTCCTTTTTATCGGGAATTTCCTGAGCGGTTATCAATTGTAACGATAAAAATGCAATTAAAAAATAAGCGATACGTGTATTCATTTTGTTGTATTTAGTTTAAAGCTGTTAATTTAACTGGACCAAGGATACCCGAAGGCATTGGACTCCATTTTGTGGCATCAAATTTTTGATAATCTTTGTTTACCATGTTTATCTCATAAAAGTTTTTCCATTCTTCACCGCGTAACTCCTTTGCTCGTATTCTATTGGCGGAAAGATTGGTAACTTCAAGTATCATTGTGTTTTTACCTTCAACAAGTGGGCCAATATTAATTTCAAAAGGATTTGCCCAAAGCGTGCCTACATAATTGCCGTTTATCCAAACTTTGGCGCTTTCCCGAACATCGCCCAAGGTTAATCCCCAATTTTTGACTGAAGCATCTGGATTTTCAAACTCTATTTCGTATTTAGCTGTTCCCGAAAAGTTTTCAGCTTTTTCGCCCAAGGTTGTCCAAGAAACCAACTCAGGCATAACAGCAGCATCGGGTAATTCTGGTCCCCCTCTTAAAAACGAGATTTGCCAAACTCCCTCAATATCATAGGTTTTGTTAGTGCTTTCAGAATAGTTCCATTCGGCAACAGATGTGCTTTCAGCCGTTTTTAAAAATAAAGCATCCCCAGGTTTTATGTTTACTTTCACTAAAGTTTTTTTATTTTCGATTTTCACTTCAGCTTTACCGTAAGCATTTGTTTTTGGGTCTAAAATTAAAGCATACTCAGCATCACTATTAATTGGAATGAATTGATTTATAGCTTTTGAAGTATGATTTACCAAGTAATAAATTTTATTGCCATTACTATCTCGTCTAATATATTTTAAACCGGTTTCAACCAACGTTTCTGGGTAAATATTGGCATCTCCTAAATCAGAATAAATATCTTTTGATGGTTGAGCAATTGCACTATTATTTTCTAAAAGTTGCTTTAACTTGTTATTTTCTTTTTCGTAATTATTGAAGCCTGGGACCGATTCTGGAACATCTTGGAAAATAATATTAGCTCCTTGTTTTTTCAAAGCGATTAATTTTTCCAAGGTTTTTAGTGGCATGTATTTACAAGTTGGAATGACTAAAGCTTTGTAATTTCCTCCGGGTAATTGAATGGTGCTGTCTTTAACGGTAGCTTTAGCAATAAAGTTGTCTGATATAAAATCAACACCATAACCCTTTTGCATTAAACCTTTTGTGGTATCATAAAACGGTTCGTGGTGCAACCATTCTTCCAAAGAATGTATTTTAAACTGAAAAAACAATGAACCATTTAAATACGTATTCCAAACATCATAAATGGACCAATATAATAAAGTTTCATTATCTGGCTGGCCCTCCTGCAACAACGATTGACAATTGGCAATGTATGAAAATAGTTGGTTTTCGTCTTCACCAATAGACAAATTTGGATTGAAGTTTACTGAAGCATAAAATTTCCAACCCGGCCATTCTGCACGTTCTGGCGAATAAGTAGTTCCATGCAAAAACACATGGTTTACGCCATTTAAAAATAAATCTTCCACTTCTGGTTTACATTGTGATAAGGCCACTTTAAAATGGTCCCGCAACCATGTGAACGTCTCAGAAGAAGTTAATGGCTTACCTGAAATATGTGCCGCAGATGATGAAAACTTAAGCATTACTGGGTCAGCATCGCCCTCGCGGATATCTTCCATCTCACGTCGTAATCCCGGAATATCATAAGGCATGGAGCCAAAAGTTTCACACTCTGGAATATCGGCCGAGGCATATAAATCGATTAAATTTCCCGGAGAACCGTGGGCTTGTAATCTCGATTTAAAATTGTGGTTGTTTGCCCACTGCGTCCAAGGTTCATCAAATTTATAGAGCAACAAATCCGATAAGGTTTCTCGGTAATCACTTTTTAACCGGTTGCCTTCATCAGTATCTTCTTCGCTCAATAATAAAGGTAAAAAAGGTTTTAAATCGTAGCCTCGATAATGTTGAAACGCCTCAAAAAAGTTAGGTGTAAAATCGGTGCCATAGACTTCATAGCTGTCATTAAAAATAGATCGGATTTTTCCCGAGAAACCAATAAAAGCTTCGCCAAAAGGTTTTACGTATGTATTTAATGCCTCTTCAGAATAATGGTCTAATGTAAATCCTTTTGCACCGGGAGCAGCACGCTTTACTTGTTGTCCTGTTTTTCCTGTGAAGACTGCAATAATAGTATAATTATCGTCTTTGGCTTCCCATACAATTTTGTTGCCTTTCATTTCGGAAGTTAAATCCAAATAAGCGCCACTTTCTCCATAAGCCAAAACATAATTTAAAGTAGCGGGCTGCCTTTCTCTGGGGTTTTCAACCCTGATTTCCTTTGAAAAAGTTTCTCCCTTTTTTACTTCATATTTTTGGGTGATCAATTTTGTTGCAGCATATTCTCTAGTTACTTGGGGGCCGCCATAAGGCCAACCAGTACCCAAAGTTAAATCGACTTGCATGCCCAAACTATCGGCCACTTTTGTGGTATAGCTTAACATGTGCATCCATTTTGGTGATAGGTAATTAATAAAATTTTCTTCCTCACCTTTTACACCATAAATAGGGGCAATTTCCACTCCTCCAATACCAACTTTTTGCAAATCGATTAGGTTTTGCTTGATGTTAGCGGAATCTACCGCACTACCCATCCACCACCAACGAGTCCAAGGTTTTGTTTCTGATTTAATTTCTGGAAAAATAGTGGCATCTGCCGTTTCAGTATTTTTTTTCCCTGAACACGAAAACATTAAAATGCTTGATAAAGCAATTACAATAAGATTAGTTTTTTGCATGGTTTTAGTCTAGTGGTGTTTTTTAATATCTACAGCATAAATTTGAGTATTTCCTTCAAAGTTAGCTCTAAAAATGATTTGATTTCCATCTGGGGAAAAATGTACGTTGGGTTCTAAATCGTAATTGTGATTTTTCATGTTTACAAGCTTGGTTGACACCAAGCTATCTCCTTGAGGTGTGAAATGATACAGCCACATGCCGTCTTTGGCACGTGCTACTTGACCAGGGTCACCGCCATCGCCAGCAAATGTTTTTTGATCTGGCGAAATATTAAAGTGAATAGACCACTCATCACGTTTTAAAGCATATCGAGTTTCTTCTTCTTTTCCTAAATGTTTTCCTGCTAAGTAAAAGGTAACGCTTCTAGGAATTTGAAGGTCGAACCAAATGGTTTTTCCATCGCGGCTGAAGAATTCATGACCTGCAATTTCACGCTCAACAGTTCTTTTGTGCATCAATTCATTTTTTAATGTTTCAATGTTAATTGTCCATATTCTATCTACTTTATGCCATGGACCTTCATGACAATACATTAATAACTCTGGAATGGTAGGTGAAAATTGGATATGGTTTAACCAAGCATTTTCGGAATATATGGTGTTGAAAGCTTTGGTATTCACATTTATGGTAAACAAACTCCTCTCAAGTTTGGCTTCATAAATTTTATCAAAATAACTTGACTTGGCAGGATTCTTCTTAAAAATCTCATTTTCTTCTTTGGTAATTAAAGCGCCTGCCAAAAGGGTTTCATCAGCATTTAATGTGGAAGCCGAACCTAAAATATCATTATCAAACTTGTAAATGAACTCCGTTTCATGTGTATCTATATGTGTAGAAAAAACGCTGTCTTTAATCTGATAAAAAACTTTTCGGGTTTTAGGGCCAACTATTTCACCTCTTTTTCCTCCAACCCTATGGGTTATTTGGTCAATTTCCCTAGTTTGTAGGTTAATGGTGAAAAATTGATTACCCGTTTCAGTTTGTCCAGAAAAAACCATTAAATCATCTTTTCCATCCATCGACTTTAAAAATGGATTATTATGAAAGTAAAAACTTCGGTTACCACCTTCTCTATCGACCAACTTTTCAACTTTATGCCCCGTAGTAGAATCAATCCAAACTTTTGCCAAAGAACTCTCTTTTCCCGTTTCCATCATTGGAATCTGAACCACTTCGTGCTCTGCAACAATACTGTCTTTTGATTTATTTTTTTTGCAAGAAAAATTTAGTGCAATTAACAATGTCAAAGTTAGATTGGTAAGTTTCATAAATAATTTTCAATAAAAATAAGTCTCTAAGCCATTTCTCCTATCCTGTGGCATCCTGTTTTGTTTGATTATACTTAATAATCTATCCTGTAAAACTACAATTCACTAAAAACGAACATGTAAGAACAGGATACACAAACTTTTACTTTTCAATAAATTTAAGAAAACTAATCAAATAAATTATAAAGCATGTTTCAAATTAAACAAGTTTTGGTCACGACATTATGCATTGCATTTTATTCAAATTTTATTCCCGCTCAAATAGTTGAAGGCAAAGATTATTCTGCTCTTTCGGATGTTGACCATACTTTTGACATGGCTGGCGATGATATTTTTGGGCAACGTTTCCCTTCAGAGAATTTCACATACATCGATAAAGTCACAGGTATTAAAGTAAACGCTCTTACAACATCTCGACATAGCAACTCCAAAATGTATCAAACACATCCGCAATGGACGGCAGATGGAAAGTATATTGTTTTTTCTTCCAATAGAACTTCCACAAAAGATAATTGGGACAGACAATACTATGCTGTTTCTGTGGACAATTTTGAAATTGTACAAATAACAACTGGTAAAGGCGGAAGGAATCTGCATCTAGGCTGGCATAAAAATGTAGCTTACCTAGTAAAAGAAAATAAGCTAATTGAACTAAATTTAGAAAAACTTTTAGCTGATAGTGAACATAATTCTGTTAAGAGCCCTGAAGCTTATGAAAGATTGATTGCTGAGATACCAGATTCAATTAAACCTTCAGGTATAGGATTAGACGCCAAAGAAGAATCCGCGTTTTTTTCAACAAAACTAAATGAAGAAAACCACGCCATTTATAGAATAGATTTTAAAACGGGAAAGACCTCCCAAATTCTTGAGGTTCCTTTTCGTATAGGTCATTTACAAAACAATCCATATGTATCTGGAGAAATTATGTATTGCTGGGAAACAGGTGGAGATTCACCACAGCGCATATGGCTTTTAACTATAGATTCAAAAGGAAAAGTCTCCAACAAACCTCTATATGAAGAAAGACCAAACGATTGGGTAACCCATGAAGTATTTATGGGGCCTGATAAAGTCTTATTTCATTTAATGGGACATATTGATAGATTGAAAAAAAACCAGACAGGAATTTACTCTATTAACTTAAGAACCAACGAGCTCACTTTTCATGGCCAATCCGATATAGATGGAGGCTATTGGCACTGCAACGCAACTCCCGACGGCAAATGGATTGCTGCTGATACCTTTGATGGCAAACTTTATAGATTAAATGCATCTAACCCCAAAGATACTGTTTTATTAACCCAAGGCCATCGCCTATTAAGCACCAGTCCTTTTTCAAAAGAAGCACATATGCACCAATCTGTAAGTCCTGATGGTAAATGGGTTTTGTTTAATTCTAGTTTATTAACAGATAACGACATCATGATTGTCCCTTTAACCAATTAATGTTATGAATTAACGGGCCATAATTTTCTCTGTTCTGCATAACATTTTAAGTCTATTTTTTTTAAGCATGTAAGTACAGGATAGTCACAGAAACAATTATATATACTTTGGCACCAAAGTTTAAATTTTTCAGAATAAAAAATAATAGTTTTTTGATGTAATCGATTACAAATATTTTATAAATTTTTTTTTGATATTTTTTCGTTTGTATCTAAATTCTGTTAAATTTACTCAACTAAACAATTATTAACTAAACTAAATTAATTTATGAATCAATCTTTATTCAAGTATTGTATTTGTATTTCTTTTCTGTTTTTCGGTCTTTTAGCGACCGCACAAGAAAAAACAGTTACAGGAAATGTAAAGGATGGAAACGAGGTACCGCTAGCCGGTGTAAACGTTTTAATTAAGAACTCTTCTAAGGGAACTTTAACAGATTTTGACGGTAATTTTAGTATTGAAGCCAAAGAAGGTGACATTTTGGTGCTTTCTTACATTGGTATGAAAACTACTCAAATAACCGTAGATTCTAGATCAAGTTACTCTGTTGTTATGCAAGAAGATGCTGCACAGTTAAGTGAAGTGGTGGTAGTAGGTTATGGTACCCAAAGAAAATCGGATTTAACGGGGTCCATTGTTAGTGTTAGTGCAGAAGACCTAACCACTAGACCAGTTAACGACGCTCTTCAAGCTATGCAAGGTAAAGCAGCTGGTGTAGACATTACATCAAATGAAAGACCTGGTGAGCTAGGAGCAATTACAATCCGTGGGGTGCGTTCATTAACCGCATCAAACTCGCCTCTTTATGTATTGGATGGAATTCCATTAATCACTGGAGGAATCCAAAACCTAAACCCACAAGATATCGAATCTATCGATATTCTTAAAGATGCCTCGGCAACGGCCATTTATGGTTCAAGAGGTGCCAACGGTGTTGTTATTGTTACAACCAAAAAAGGTAAAACAGGTAGATTTACTATTAATTTCAATTCGTCTTTAACTACAGACAAAATCCATGAATTCTCACCACTTTTTAATGCCGGTGAATATGTAGAATATCGTCGTTGGGCAAAATATTACAATGGTGAATCTTCAGTTAGAGGTGACCAACCAACCCAAGCAAACGATGCTACAATCTTTACAGGCGATGACACCGCATGGAACAACATCCTTAGAGGATGGGAAGGCGGCTCTTGGGATGGGTCTAAATTAATTTCAACAGATTGGACGGATTTTATTACCAGAACTGGAATTACTACCCAAAACACCTTAAGTGTTAGTGGTGGTACAGAAAAAATGAAAGCCTATGGTTCTTTTGGTTATACCGATAATAAAGGTGTGGTTAAAGGTCAAGGCTTTAAACGCTACAGCGGTATTGCCAATGTTGATTTTACACCAACTGACTGGTTCTCTTTTGGAGCTAGCTTAAACACTTCATATAGTATACAGGAGTATGGCCAATCAACCGCAGGTAACGTTGGTGTTTCTGTAAGGGATGGCTTGTATGAAAGTGCTCGTACTATCTTTCAGTACACCCTGCCATATGACAGTAATGGAGAAAGAATAGAATTTCCTGGTGGAGATATTGCTGTAAAAACCATTATAGATGAGGAGAAATATTCTCAAGATCAGCGTGTTACTTTACGTGCTTTTGGTAGTTTTTATGGGCAAATAGACTTTGGTGCCTTTATACCAGCTTTAGAAGGTTTAAAGTATAGAACAAACTTTGGTCCTGATATTGAAACTTACCGAGATGGAATTTTCCTTGATGCTCAATCAGTTATCAGAAATGGTTCTGCTTATGCATCATTAGATAAAAGACAGCGTTTATCTTACACCCTTGACCATTTGTTATATTACAATAAAACTATTGACAAACATGATTTTGGTGTAACATTACTTCAAAGCCAGACTCAATTTGAAGAGGAATCAAGCACAATGTCTGCAGATAACATTCCGTTCCCAAGCCAAAAATGGAACAATTTAGGATCAGTAAGTAGTTTAAGAACTTGGGGGTCTGGTCTAATTGAAAGAGAATTGCTTTCTTATATGGGACGTTTAAATTACACATTTGATGATAAATATCTGTTAACTGTGGCTGGACGTTGGGATGGTGCATCTCAGTTGGCTGATGGTAACAGATGGGCATTTTTCCCTAGTGTTGCTTTAGGCTGGAGTATAGATAAGGAAGATTTTATGGGAGGTGTTGATTTTGTAAACCAACTCAAACTCCGTTTAGGTTATGGTGTAACCGGTAACTCAGCCATTGATCCATACGAAACTAAAGGTCGTCTTAATGGATTGTTTTACCCTATAGGCAGTACACCTACACCTGGCCAAGAGAATGTTGAAACACTTGCTAACCAAGAATTAAGTTGGGAGCAAACCACACAGTATAACTTAGGTATTGATTTTTCATTACTAGGATCTAAAATTTATGGAAGTTTGGATTTCTATACTTCTAAAACTACAGATTTGCTTCTTGAAAAATTAATTCCATCAGTAACTGGTTTCACAAGTACCTTTGCAAATATTGGAGAAACTAAGACCAATGGTATTGATTTAACATTGAGTACTGTGAACGTCTCAAGTGGAGATTTTGAGTGGAGTACTACACTCAATGCATCTTACCAAAACAACGAAATAGTATCTTTAGCAAACGGTAAAGAAGATGACTTGGTTAACACTTGGTTTATAGGAGAATCTCAAGACGTAATTTATGATTATGAAGCTGCTGGTATTTGGCAAGAATCTGACGCTGCAGAAATGGCTCTATTCAATGCTAATGGACACTCGTTTACGGCTGGTAATGTGCGCCCAGTAGACCAAAATGGTGATTATGTTATTGATGCAAACAACGACCGTGTAATAATTGGTAGCGAAATACCAAAATACATTGTTGGTTTAACCAATACTTTTAACTATAAAAACATTGAATTGTCTATCTTCTTATATGGTCGTATGGGCTACAAATACAATGCTGGTGGTGAAGGCTTAGTTGGACGTTACAACCAAAGAAGAGTTGATTACTATACTGAAGCTGACCCTAATTCAGACTACCAAAAACCAATTTACTCAGCTGGTTTCGGCGACCAATATTTTAGATCACTAGGTTATGAAAATGGTTCATTCTTAAAGATCCGTAATATTTCATTGGGGTATAATTTCCCTGAAAACATTACAGACCACCTAGGAGTGTCTAAGTTAAGATTTTATGTGCAAGCACTCAACCCAGGCTTTGTGTTCAACAAGGTGCCTTGGATAGATCTTGACGTAAGATACCATGCTTCTAATAGAGGTTTTGTAACAGGTATTAATCTAGAATTTTAACCCATTAAATTTTTAAAAATTTTTGATTTATGAAAAAATATATAAAATATTATTCACCCTTTTTAATGCTTATTGCACTTACCATAGGTGTAAGCTCTTGCGTTAAGGAGAGTTTTATTGATGAAGAGCTGAAAACGGATAGAGCCATTCCGTTTTTTGATACGGAACAAGGTATTCAAGAAGGTGTTATTGGTGCATATTACAGAGTATTGGCACATTCGTTTAGATCTGAATACCAATTTGGTACTACCCAATACGGAACGGATGAGTTTCATGTAGGTGGAGATGATACCAATAGCCAATGGAACAATTACGACAGTAGGTTTGGTTCAATTATAGTTTCTACAAGAACCAATGCCCAAGAAATGTGGGATGATAAATATATTGGAATTGGATTGGCCAATCAGATTATATATTCTGCATCCAATTTTGACTCATCAAACCCAGAAATTAAGAACATTGCTCTTGGAGAAGGATACTTTTTCCGTGCATACAATTATTTAAAACTGGTTAGAGCTTATGGTGGTGTTCCATTAAAATTGGAACCAAGTACAACGGTTGAGTTAGAGTTTACCAGAGCTTCTGCTGAGGACGTTTTAGCACAAGTAATTGACGATTTTACTCAAGCCTATAACCTTTTAAACAATGGTGTAAGTCATCCGCACAGAATAAGTAAAGATGCAGCAGCACACTATTTGGCTAAAGCGTACTTAACTCGTGCTAGTGAAATTAATGATGGTTGGAACTCTGCAACAAAACAGGCAGATTTACAAAAAGTAGTTCAATTATCAGACGAAGTAATAGCAAATCACCCATTAGCGAGCAATTATCAAGATTTATGGAGATACACCCAACCAGACGGTGATAATGAATATCTTCCAGAATTAATTTTGTCTGCGTCATTTGGTAGAGATGCCTCTTTAGAAACTTACAATATGAGCCACGTATTCTTTACTGCTCGATATGACGACCTTCAAATGATGAAACGTGATTTAACAGGTATGCGTCCTTACAGCCGTATGGCAGCAACATATTTCACATATGATGTATTTGACCATATTAACGATTCTCGCTTTTGGAAAGTTTTTAGAACCAAACATAGAGTAAACAGAGGTGGTGAATTTGGTGGTGTTACTTACACTCCAGGTGTTGATTTAGGAATTATGTACGTCATTAACTCCCCAGACGACACGCGTTTTGCCAATACAGTAAACAATAACGACCCAGGCATTTTATACAGTGAAACTGGAAAAACCATACCTCACGTATATGTTGCCCATGCGGCTGATGGTGTTGGCTTATTGGCTAACCCAAGATTCCCTTCGTTATCTAAGCATTTTGAATCTGATAGAACCGCCATCAATGACAACAGAGGTATGAGAGATGAGTTTTTAGCACGTTCTGCTGAAACTTATTTAATGGCTGCTGAAGCTAAAATACGTTTAGCTTCATTAGGTTCCGGTTCTTATGCTGATGCTTTGCCTTATATTAATGCTGTACGTAATCGTGGAGCATACAAATCTGGTGAAGACCGTTCTTACTATGAAGATGGTGCTGAGTCTTACCCAACTTCCACTTACACACAGCCATTTGCAGACAATTCATATATGAATGAGAACTCATATTATGAGTCTAATAATATTCCTGTTACTACTGCAGCTACAGATTTAACAATAGCTAGCACCGCAAGTTTACCGGCTGAAGATGAAGCCGTAATTGCAACATTAGGCTATTCAAGTGAGTATGACAGAATGCTTTGTTTAGTATTGAACGAGCGTACCAGGGAACTTTGTGGCGAGTGGCATAGATGGGAGGATTTAAGCCGTACCAAAACATTGGTGGCAAGAGCTAGAGCATACAACCCTCAAGCTTCACCTAACATTCAAGAGTTCCATAATTTGAGACCAATTCCTCAGTCATTCTTAGATGCGATTTATACAGAAGGTCGCCCACTAAGTGCTGATGAAAAACAAGCGATGCAAAATCCTGGTTATTAATAGCATTTTTTTTGAGTTAATTTGCAAAAGTGCCTAGGTATTACCTAGGCACTTTTTTTATAACTTACAGTATAGTACAGGACGCAAAAAGAAACTTAAATACTATCTTTGATATAATTCACTAACTATTTAAGACTATGACATATTTCCTAAAAAATTTTATGCTAAAAAAACTAAAATATACTTGTTTAGCTGCTCTTTTATTTGGCTTTCAGAACCATATTGTGGCCCAAGAGCCAGCAAACGACGTAACTACTCCCCTACATGCTTTGCAACCGGACTACCCAACACCTTATGCCCCCCCTTCTAAAGTAGAAATAACCAAAACCTTGGACAGGGTTTATAACTTTCTGGAAAACAATACCGCTTCAAAATTAATAGACTCAAGGACGAATGAAGTAGTTACTAACCTTAAAAAACTAAATGAACATACCGTTTTTGAACCGGGCGCTTTTCGCCTAACAAGTTATGAATGGGGAGTAACTTATGCCGGAATGCTTCATTTGGCTGATGCTACAGGAGATAAAAAGTACTCGGACTATACAAACAAAAGGTTACAACTCATCGCCGATATTACTCCTTTTTACAACAAAAAACTAGACAAAGATAAAAATTATCCATCACCAATCAAGCAATCATTACGTCCCCATGCTCTAGACGATGCGGGTGCTGTCTGTGCAGCTATGATAAAAGCAAAAAGAGCGGGGTTAAAAGTGGATTTACAGCCTCTTATAGACAATTTTATCGATTATATAAGTAACAAACAATTCAGGCTTGAAGATGGCACTTTGGCAAGAAATAGACCCCAACCAAACACCTTATGGCTTGATGACTTATTTATGAGCGTTCCTGCTTTGGCACAAATGGGAAAATTAACTGGAGACTTTAAATATTATGATGATGCCGTTAAACAAGTATTGCAATTTTCAGAAAGAATGTTTGATGAGAGAAAGGGGCTATACATGCATGGTTGGGTTATGTCTATGGATTATCACCCTCAATTTCATTGGGCAAGAGCCAATGGTTGGGCCGTGATGACTCTAGTAGAACTATTGGATGTCTTACCAAAAGAACATAATGGTTATAGCCAAGTTCTAAGTCAACTTTGTAAGCACATTGAAGGCTTAACTTCTTATCAAGATGGCACGGGATTTTGGCATCAGCTTATTGATAAAAATGACACCTATTTAGAAACCTCGGCTACCGCTATTTATACTTATGCCATTGCAAAGGCTATTAATAATGGCTATATTGACAAACTAGCCTTTTCGCCAGTTGCGCTGTTAGGATGGAATGCCGTTGCTACCAAAGTGAATGAAAAGGGATTTGTTGAAGGTACTTGTGTGGGAACGGGCATGGGTTTTGATCCTGCTTTTTATTATTATAGACCCATTAATGTGTATGCTGCGCATGGTTACGGACCTGTGTTATTAGCCGGTTCTGAAATTATAAACATGTTAAACAATAATGAGTTTGAATTGAATGATAGTGCGCTTCAATTAAAGTTGAAAAAATAGAACCCGAGCCAAGAATATGCTGAAATCAATCAATTTTGCCACTTTTTTGTTATTCCTTTCAATTTTTGGTTGTAATAACAAAGCTGAAAAAGAACAAGCCGAAAAACCAAATCCTAACATTCTCGTAATTATTGCTGATGATGCTGGATGGAATGACGTGAGTTACAACGGTTCAGAAATAAAAACACCAAATATTGATTGGTTGGCAAAAAACGGAGTACAACTCAATCGTTTTTATGTAAATCCAACATGTTCCCCTTCAAGGGTTTCCCTCTTAACCGGGATGCCCTCTAGTAGAATAGGTGTTGTTGCCCCAATAAGTGGCAAAAGCACAAAAACACTTCCCGATTCCATTACAACTTTACCACAAGCCCTAAAAAAATACAATTATCAAAATGCACTGTTCGGTAAATGGCATTTGGGTCTTGACATTTCAAACGGACCAAATGCCTTTGGTTTTGATTATTCCTACGGATTTCTTCATGGGCAAATAGACCAATACACCCACCGATATAAAAACGGCGATTCCAGCTGGTACAGAAATGACAAAATGATTGAAGAGGAAGGTCATACCACAGATTTGGTTACCAAAGAGGCCATTGAGTGGTTAACCACAAAACGGGATACTTCAAAGAACTTTTATGTGCAATTGGCTTATAGTGCTCCTCATTTTCCGCTTCAAGAAGAAGACAAATGGAAAGAGCCTTATCTAAGAACCATTGAAGATGACTCTCGGCGTGACTATGCTGCAGCCATGGCGCATTTAGATTTTGCTATTGGAGAAATCATGGAAACCTTAAAACGAACTGGACTAGATGAGAATACACTTGTTATCTTTATGAGCGATAATGGAGCTATGGAAAATTGGTTCCCAACCTATCAGTATAATGGCGCTCATGGGCCCAATCCTGTATTAGGAAATAATGAACCTCTTCGTGACTGGAAATCATCAAACTATGAGGGAGCCATAAGAGTTCCAGCTGTTTTATATTGGAAAAACCATTTGAAAACAGAAGTAAATCCAAATTTCATGTCGGTTTCTGACATCATGCCAACAATACTCTCTTTAATTAAAAAGGATATTCCAAAAGGTGTTGAAGGTGTCAATATTTGGCCTAACATTGAAAACTCGAAGATTAAAACTTCTCATGATATTTATGTTCGTGGGCACAAACAGGAGTGTTTAATACATCAACCATATAAAATCATTAGAACACGGCATAAAGATGGTTCACCACCGGACTTTCAATTATACGACATAGTAAATGACCCTAAAGAGAAACGTAATATTATTGATAAGGATACTTTAATTGCCAATAAAATGAAAGTTCTGCTGCAGAATCAATTTGCTAAGGACGATAAAACAGTAAATGTAGAGCTGAAATAAGCTAAAAGTAGAATGAATTTAAAGTTTACTTACATAATAGTATTACTCTTTTGCTTGTCGTGCAAATCACAAATCACACATAAAGTCGAATCAAATTTCGCAGATAAACCTTTGTTTCGCGACCCAGTTTTTGATGGCGCAGCAGACCCTTCAATCGTTTGGAATAAAAAACAAAAAAAATGGTTTATGTTCTATACAAACAGGCGTGCTAAAGATTCTACAGCAAGTGGTGTTGCTTGGGTTCATGGTACCCGAATTGGCATTGCAGAGTCAAAAGACGGCACCCATTGGAAATATAAAGGCACTGCCAACATCAATTATAATGTAAAAAGTATAACGCATTGGGCGCCTGATGTATTGGAATACAATGGTCTTTACCATATGTACTTAACGATTGTTCCGGGAATATTTGAAGATTGGTACCACCCACGCTATATTATTCATTTAACCAGTAAAGATTTAATTGATTGGAAATTTGAATCAAAACTAAATTTGGCATCAGAGCGCTGCATCGATGCCGATGTATTTAGATTGCCCAATGGTACTTGGCGCATGTATTATAACAATGAAAATGATGGAAAGTCCATTTATTATGCAGATAGTGAAAACTTGTACCATTGGACTGATAGTGGCAAAAAAGTTATAAATGACCGAGGAGAAGGCCCTGTAGTTTTCCATTGGAAAAATAAAAATTGGATGATAAATGATGCTTGGCGAGGTTTGGGTGTTTATTCTTCTGAGGATTTTGTTACTTGGAAAAGACAACCAAATAATATTCTGCAAATACCAGGAACTGGAAATGATGATACGGTAAAGGGCGGACACCCAGATGTTATTGTGCAAGATGGTAAAGCATATGTTTTCTATTTTACCCATCCGGAAAGAACGCCCGAAAATGAAGGCATTGATAGCTATGAAACCAGAAGAAGTTCCATTCAAGTTGCCGAACTCGAATATGTCAATGGAGAAATTATTTGCAACAGAAACAAACCTGTTAACATCAAACTTAAACCAATAAAACAATGAGCAATAATACCATTAGAAATGCCTTTAAAATGAAATTGAAGCCTGGTTTTGAAGCTGAATACAAAAAACGTCATGATGAAATTTGGCCAGAACTTGATGCCTTACTTTCGGAAACAGGGATAAAAGATTATAGCATTTTTTTAGATGAAGAAACCTTAACGCTTTTCGCCGTTCAGAAAATCTCAAAAGATTTTGACCATGACTTTCTGCCCAACCACCCCATTATAAAAAAATGGTGGGCTTATATGGCAGACATTATGGAAACCAACCCAGACAACTCTCCTATTTCCATTTCACTAAAAGAAGTATTCCATATGGATTAAAAACCTAATTTACTCAATAAAAAAGCAGGTCCTTTAAATTTAAAGGACCTGCTTTTTACTTTTAGAACAAACCTGTTGTTACTTAACAGTAATTAATTTTGAATTGGATTGTCCATTGTTATCCGTTAAAACCAACACATAGTTTCCTGAACTTAATTCGTTTCTTTTTAAAATGAATGAATTATTTCCGGCAGCTAAATCCTTTTTAGGGAAATCTAAAACTTTTACGCCCATTAAATTATACACAGAAACGCTTAATTGCGATGATTGCTTTAAATTGAAAACAACATTGGTTTCTGTTGAAAACGGGTTAGGATAATTGACAAAACTATCATTAACCAAAATATCATCAATGCCCAAAGTACCTGTTTCTAGGTAACCTAAATCTGGTGCAGCACCGTTAAACGGTAAGCCAACGTCGATTCCAGCGTCAATAAGGTCACTACCAGCAGTTAGCCTCATAAAATTAACATCTGGCAAACTACCATCTGCTTTTCTAGGGGCAGTCATTAATTCAGTAATATCCAAGCTTTCAAAATCTGAAGCATTGGTGACCAAACCATTTTGCCAACCATTGTTAGTTATATCTGTTGCTGTTGCGTTAAAGCTATCGTTACTACCTCCAGAAAGGGAAACAGAATTTTTAATAGTTAATGAACTAGCAATATTGGTGCTGCTGAAACTTATATTTCTACCATTGCTATAAGCTGAACAGTTATAAATCTCAACATTCCCTCTGTTACTATTGTGGTCAAAACCATCAAAAACATTGCCCGCTGCAATACAATTTTTATAAATGGCATTATGCTTTAGCAGCTTATCATCACTTCCGCCCGTTTTAAACCCGTTACCATCACCGCCACCAATTGTTCCATTTTTTAAGTAACCATTTCTAAAGGCCCAACAATTCTCGTAAGTTGTGGTAATGTTATCGGCACCTCTTAGATATCCGTCCCAACCATCATCAAGATTTTGCCATGCACGACAGCCAACGAATTTGTTTCCTGTTCCGGCATCTAACTTACAAGCAAAGCCATCAGCGTTTTCTACCAAAGAATCTGCATTATTATAAGAATCGCAGTTTAAAATCGTGTTATTTGAAGCCCCGGTTCCAATTTGCAAACCAGAATCTTTACACTCGCTAAACGTACAAAATTCAACAAGGTTATTACTGCCACTAATAAACATGCCATTATCACCTGCACCAAAAACATCAATCCCTTTTATATGCCAATAATTAGCTGATAAAGTAATAGCCCTATTAGAGGAACTTTCTGCCATTGAAGAAAAATCGAAAAATGGCCTTGAAGTATTATCGGGATGAGTAAGTAGTGATATTAAACTTCCATTTGTGCCATTTCTAGTAATTGAAAACTTAGTAGTAAAAGTATAATTACCTTCCGTTACATAAATGATGTCTCCTGGAGAAGCTGTAGATAAAGCTGAAACCAATTGCTGTGGCGTACTTACAGTTGTTTGTGAAAAGCAAAATAAACAACTAAGACATAAAAAGGATATAAGTAGTGTTCTTTTCATGGAATAATTTTTTATGATTTTATACAAAGATATAAACTTTATCAATCGAAAAACTTTATTAGACCATTTTTTTGCAATCGATTACATTAATAGTAATAAATTTGCATAAAAAACGGTGAAACCCAATAATTACCCCGTTCATAATTAATTTTATTAAAGTAAATTCTTATTTAAGACTAATTAGAGTGCTACTTCTCTCATAATTAGAATTTTGTAGAGTCAGCAAATAATTACCTGAAGGCAGACCGTTTCTCTCTAAAGTATAGGTGTTCAAACCTATTGAATATTCTTTTTCGGTTGCTTCAAAAACTTTAACGCCCAATAAACTATAAACCAATACTTTAATTTTCGAAGGTGCTTTCAAATTAAACACAACGTTAGTTTCATCTGAAAATGGATTTGGATAATTAGAGAAGTTTTTCAAAAATTCATTTTTTTTTATACTAAGCGTTCCAAATTCATTATACCCTAAATCAGGGGCCGTTCCATTAAATGGAAACCCTATGTCGTAACCCACATCAATAAGGTCGCTTCCGGGTGCCAGCTTTAAAAAATCAGTATCAGGCAGACTACCATCGGCTTTTCTCGGAGCTTTTAATAATTCAATATCATAAGCTATAAAATCGTCAGGAGTAACGGTAACACTCAAATCAAAATAATTATTGTTAAGTGTACATTGAGGCTTATCAATATTAACCACTTCTTTGCCCGTTGATGCTCCTGCACCTAAGTTATTAGCCATAACATGCCCCCATCCCGGAACATCTGTTCCATAATCTGTAGGATTTAAAGCTTTACAATTTAGCATATTATAGTTCTCCGGATTTTGAAAAGCAGTATTGTTATACCAATAATTTCCATTTAAATGATGGTTGGCATAAAAGCCGCGTAATCTATTTTTTGCAGCAATGCAAAATTGAACTGTATTCATAGGGATGGGCGCATATCTATCAACAACTTGCTGATATGTTTGGGCTGTTTTACCATAACCTCCCGCTTTAAAACCAGTACCATCACCACGAGGAACCAAATCGCTTCCTGTTCCTGAAACAGATGAATAGCCATTATAGAAGGCCCAGCAGTTTTCAATAAGTACGGGTTCGGCAGAATTAATTAAATCAAAACCATCATCACTATTTAACCAAGCACGGCAGCCTCTAAAAACATTTCCTGTATCTCCACCACGCACGTGACAACCAAAACCATCCACATTGCCTCCTACTCCTCCTTCTGAGACTGAATCCCAATTTTCGTATGCATCACAATTTAATATTAAATTGTTGGAGCCATCTAAAATATAAACTCCAATGGCCATATTGTTGTGCATACTTATATTTTCTAGAATATTGTTGCTCCCTTTAATTTCAAAACATTCAGATTGTGTATGGGTTGTAATAGTTACCTGAACGCCTATAATTTCTATACCTTTTATATGAATATTGCTACCGGTAAGATAGAATGCAAAAATGCGCTTGTCTGCCGGCTTAATATTCTGGTAGTCAAAAACTGGTTTTTCATCTTGATATGAAAAATAATTAATCCCATTTTTATTAAGTTCTGTTACATAAGCCCAAATTTGATAGTAACGTTGTATTTGGTCCTCACGCATAGTGTACAGACCTCCGCGGATATAAACCGTGTCTCCATATGAAGCCAATTCTTGGGCTCGTTTAATGGATTCTACAGGATTGGCAAAACTACCATCGTTGGCATCATTTCCATTGGGTGCCACATAATAATCTGTAGCAAATGAGAATAATGTAAAACCTAAAATGGTTAGAATAGTAAAGTATTGTTTTCTCATTTATTTTTATTTATAAAATTAATTCTTTAAAACCTTGTTATCAAGATTAATCGTGTAATTACCTTATTAGAAGACAAATTTCACTTTATGAATGAACAATAGGATTATACTACTTTGCAATTACCTTTAAATTTCTATTCAAATTTTCACCAACAATGTTTAGAATATAAATTCCTGATAATTTTTTGTCTTCAACATTCAAGATAAAACTTCCTTTTTCAATAGAATTTAGATTTTCCTTCAATACTATCTTCCCTGTAATATCTGTAAGTGTTGCAAATATTTTAGTTGAAATATAACCCTTAATATCAATATTGATTCTTTGATTTATTGGATTTGGAAAAATTGCTAAATCTCTATTGAAACTAAATTCTCGGGTACTTAGAGAACCATTTTCATACAAGCTAGAAACCTGAGCATTGCTTAATGCGTAATTAAATATTTTTAGTTCATCCAACTTTCCTTTATATGGTGCTAGTGCGGTACCGTTTAAAATTTCCAATTCTCCAATATTCCCCAATATCAAATCACTTACCTCGGCAATACCTGTAACCCCCGTTTCGTCCAATTCAGCAATAAAATTTCCATTTCGGTATAATCTTAGTTTATGGGATTCAATATCTCTCATAACCACAACATGTACCCAAATACCTGAATAAAAAGGTGTTCCGCTTGTTGACAACTCTTTTTTCGTTACGTTATCATCTATTGCGAAACGAAATTCACTGTTCTTAAATTCAATATTAAAACGCTTTCCTGTCGATCCAGTTGTTGTATTTGCTGTAAAAGACCCTTTACATAAGAGATAGACGCTATTTGTGCCTGTTGGCAATGAATTGAAGGGCGCTTTCATCCAGAGTGAAATTGAAAAAGAGGTGTTATTAAGATAAATTTGATCTTGATTTGGAACATTAACTATAAAGTCATTGTCAGGAGAGGTTGAAAAATCCAACGCATTACCTTCTTTGCCCGCAACTCGAACACTAACATTATCATAGTTAACGTCCAATACGCCATGATTGGCATAAGTTGAGCTATCTATTATTTCCCCACCATCCGAAGGCGATTCATTAAATGTCCAATAACCAACCATTTCTTCAGGTATATCGGCTATTGTTCTAAAGTTCCAAATATCACCAGTAATAAGCCCTTTGTTGTTTGAGGCATCTATTCTCCAATAATAATTTGTTTCTGTGGATAAACCATTAACTTGAAAAAAGGGACTTGCTGAGTATGCGACATCCGCCAACTTCACAAGATTTGAAGCATCTTCACCAAAATATACCTCAAAGTTCTCTGTATTTGAGCTTCCACTCCATCTTAAGATTACACTACCTCCAGACAATTCAAGAAAATTAAAACCATTATTTGGTGTTGGTGATGTTGGTTTATCAGGAGCAGAGGGAATTGCGGGAGTTACAACTGAAGCAACGGTACTATAAATTGAGGTTTCTTCACTATTAATAGCCTTAACCCTGTAAAAATATTGTGTATTCGGAACTAAGTTTGAATCATCATAAGAGATTACATTTGCTCCTACTTGAGTGATTTCTGAAAACGAATTTCCGTCGGTTGAACGCTCAATCACAAAATTATCTTCATTATCCGAATTATCATTCCAATTGACAGTTAACGAGCTGTTGGGCGGGGTTTCAACTGAAACCGCATTGGTAAAATTTACATTTGATGGTGGAATGATAAAATCTGGTGGAGTTTCATTAACTAAGCCATTAATATAAACTTCTATATTCAAATAAGGAGCATTGGATATGCTTTCAGCCAAGGCATCAGCGCCATTATTTTTATTCAATCCATTAGCATCCTCCCATTGATCGGGCATACCGTCATTATCCGTATCCTGTGGTGCTGGTGCACCATAAACATGACCTACTCCGCCATTTATAAAAGGCAAATCTGTTTCCTTATAAACATAAAAGGCTTCTTTTCCTTTTGAGTTTAAATCTGCAATCATTAGGCTATCTACCTGGTCACGTTTTGGATATGATGCGCCAACGTTGGAAATTACTCTATCAAATGCTTGTTCCGCGGTAAGCGGTGCATCTTTAACAGGATAATCATACGGCGTTGGTTGAAGGCTTGTGGCATCACCAGTTGGATATCCAATCAAATCCTCGGGCACTAAAGTACCGTCCAAAACCCCATTTTTATTGCTGTCAAAATAATTTCCTGAACCGTATAAATAGAAATTAGAATTCCCTCTGTTAAAAGGCGTTGTTACCCCGTCACCTGTATGAGGTCCGCTAATGAAGTAATTGTTGATGATATTTACATTGGAAATTCCAGCTGAATCACCGCCCATAATATAAGCATCACCAGATTCGGTATGGCCATAAGTATTCCCATAATTACCCCAGTTGTAAACCACATTATTTACAAACTCATTTATCCCTTTTACTTTCGGATTACGTGTTTTATTGCTAATGTATAAATTTCCAATTAAACTAATTTTACCATCGGAAGGTTGCATCAATCCACCTGCGGAATGATTATGACGATGCAATCCATGGCCAATAATTGAATTTTGAATGGTTATATTATCTGGACTAGTTCCTTTACCGTCCCAATTTACCGAGAACACTTCATCAGTACCCCAAGTAAAAGTCATGTGGTCAAAAATCATATTTGCGCCATTTGCCAAACCTGATGCATCTTTATTTTTTGCCCATCCACCAAAGCGAATACGAATATAACGTGCAATAGTGTTACTGGCACCTGTGAACATAACCCGTTGACCATAAAAAACAATACCTTCTCCAGTAGCCGTTTGCCCAGCAATGGTCGTGTTTTTTGGAACAACAATATCTGATGCCACGTTGATTATACCACCTAACCTAAATAAAATAAAGCGTCCTTCTCTACTAACAGCATCGCGGAATGAACCTGGCCCACTATCATTCAAGTTGGTTACTAAATAAATTTCTGGATTAGCATGGCCTCTTGCGCCTGTTGTATATTTACCAAAACCTGTTGCTTCGGGAAATGCCAAGGTTTGTGCGTTTAAATTTATTGAGGATGCAATGAGTAACCCAATCAAAAAAAGGCTTAAAATACCATTGAACTGTAAAATATTTTGTTTCATAAATTGAACATGTTTGGCTGTATTTCAATAAGTAATATAAAAAAGGCCTCAAACTAATTTTTTAAGGCCTTTATTTAAGTTATAACTAAGCAAAAACTTATACTATACCATTGGTCAGATAAGAACTAAAATTTTCCTATTCCTCCTCTTTCCAATTGAAAGGCAAATACCAGTTTTCTTTGTTCATTAATTTTGAGTGAACATCATCTGCATTTGGATTCCCTTCTTTTGAAAGTTTTTCATAAATCTTATCAGCCAAAAATGCAGGGTCGTTTCTTCGCAATGCAACACGCACCAAATCTCCCCAACGATTGCCTTCAAAAGCCAATTCCAGAGCCCCCTCTTCAATAAGGTTGTCTTCAATTGATATCAAACTATCACCAACCACTTCCTTAAATTGAACATAGGCTCTTCCGCGAACCCCTTCGTTACGGTGCCAATCGCCTCTGAAATATGGGAAATCACCCTGTCTTGCATCAAAATTATAAGGAAAAGGCAAATGAGTTTGCTCTATGTCCGTTACATCTTCCTCTCCTGGAACACCATACTCAGTTTGAATACCATTATTTAAAAGGGTATTAGCTAATCGATACTGACCATCTCTATTTGCCGCTTCAGCAAAACGTAAATGCAGTTTAGCAGCACGGTACAAAAACCAATCGCCATCTCGCACAAATTCATCAATAGGAAGCTGACTTGTAAAGTCTAAATATCTAAATAGATATTTCATAATAACTTCCTGATTATTAATCACTTTATAAGAAAACCTTTCTCCCCTAGCATCGTAAGGTATATCATTGCGTTGTTTTTGGGATTTCCATAAATCAATAGCCCGTTGTGATGGCTTTAACAGATAACTTCCTCCTTGATTTGAAAACAAATCTATAAATGGGTTTTTAGGCGCAAAATTACTATCAAAAGGCAACGACCATATCCACTCTGTATTCCATCTGGCATCTTTACTCCTAGCAAATATTGACCGCCAGCCTTGTGTGTTACTGTCAACCAAACCAGTGGCATCTTGTTCTCTGAAGCGTAAATAGCCTACACATAAATCGTCGTTGGTACTAACGTTACGCGATCCCATTCGGTAAGTATCAAAAAGTACGGTAATATCACCACTGCCGGTGCCAGTTTCCATAACATTCTTATAATGGCTAGCAGCTTCTAAATAATTTCCTTTCCAAAGTTGAAGGTCACCTAAAAGACAGCCTTTATTAATAAAAAACTTAGCAGTATTATAACCATCTACATTAATAACCAATGAACTATCACCGCTGTAAGGGTCAGTGTAAGGCAAACTTTCAGTAAATGCTACTAACTCATCAATAAGCTGATCGAATGGGATTTTAGGGAATTTATCAGGGTCGCCTATATCATTAATGTTCTCAATTGGGTTGGTAATGTATGGCACATTGCCATAATGCATGCCCAATTGTAAATAAAGCCAACTGCGTAAGGTACCAATGTCTGAATAACGCTCATTAAACTCATCAGGATCAAGCCTAAAATCAGCTCGCATCAACTCAAAATTCTTGAGAATATCATTGCAGTTATTTATAAGTTCATAGAAATCTTTGGGATTAGCGTATGGATTACTAACACTAACCGAATGTTCATGTAACTCTTGAAAGGTTAAATCGGCATTATCTGTTGGGCTAACTAAATCTGCTCTTAACTCATTTAAAACAACATATTTTCCAGCAAGCCCCATTAATTTTCCATAAAGTCCAACAATTGCAGCGTCTGCATCAAAAACATCACGGTAAACTTGATTTTCGTTTAGTTTATCCTGTGGCTCAACTTCCAAGAAATCTTGACACGAGGTCAAACTTAACAAGGCAACTAGGACTATTAAACTAAACTTTGCTTGAATATTCTTTATAATCATTGTTTTCATTTTTCTAAATCTAAAATATAAAATCACTAGAGTCCTAAACGTAATCCTAATTGAACTGTTGTAAACTGCGGCATTAAACCTATATCTGCACCTTGACCAAAAATAGACGAAGTTGCACTAAACTCTGGGTCATAACCTAAATAATCTGTTATGGTGAACAAGTTGTTCCCTGAAGCATAAACTTTCACATATTTAATGATGGCAGGATCAATTTCAATATCATAAGATACTGTAAGGGTTTTTAGCCTAAAAAAAGAACCATCTTCAATCCATCTGCTTGAAAAAGAAGAATTTCCTAGAGGATCTCCCCAAACTGCTCTTGGAATTGTAGTTTGCTGTCCTTCTGCAACCCAACGGTTATTTATGGCAGTACTCTGATTTTCGTAACCACTCATTTGCTCCAAGGTTTGGCGTACTCCATTATAAAGGTCGTTACCTACAGAAAAATTGAACAAACCTGATACGCTCAATCTTTTATAGTTAAAAACAGTACTAATACTACCTGTAAAATCTGGATTTGGATTTCCAATAACCTTGCGATCGTTTTCGTCAATAACCTTATCTCCATTTAAGTCTTCAAATATTACATCACCTCCACTAAAGGGCATAAGACTACCATTTTCCATTCTACGTGATAATCCAGCGGCATTGGCTTCTGCAGTTGTACTGTAAACACCATTTGCTTGATAACCGAAAAAAAGGTTGGCATCTTGTCCTTCATCAGTTATGTAGGTTGCTCCTCCAAAATGAGTTATTATTCTTTCATTGGGAATACCTAAAACCTCATTTTCGTATTTAGAAAAATTAACCCCAAAATCCCATTTCATATCCGATGTATTGATTAATCTGGTATTAAGTCCTAGCTCTGCTCCTCGGGTTCTCATATTCCCACTATTTGAAACTATATAGTCAAAGCCACTTGTGGTATTAAGTGTTTGATAAGTAATCATATCTGTGGTTTCGTTGTCGTAAACATCAATTGAGAAATTTAAGCGTTCATTAAATAAAGCAACGTCTGCCCCTAAATTAAATTTACGCACTTTTTCATTTTGAAGTTTAGGATTTCCAATGTTGCCTCTTACCAAACCTTGAATTCCCAATAAATTTTGCGACACATAAAGTTGTTGTGCCGTATAGTTACCTATATCGTCATTGCCACTTAAGCCAACACTAGCACGAAGTTTAAACAAATCAATACCTGAATTGTTCATAAATTTTTCTGCTGAGATTAACCAAGCTGCAGAAAGTGACCCTAAAGAACCAAATTTAACATCTTCACCAAATCTGCTTGATCCATCGTATGCTGTATTCAACGTAAAGAAATATTTATTAACGTAATTATACTCTGCACTTAAATAAGCATTAACCCAGTTCCATTCGCCCAGTGCACCACCAACTTGTCTCAATAGGTTGCTACCCGCACCAACAGTTGTAAAATCGTCGGTAGCTGAATTAAATCCAAGCCCAAGATCACTCTCTGATTCGTTTGATTGGGTTCTCATACCCAATCTTACATGAAAATTATGTTTAAAATCAATACTCTTGTCAAAAGATAAAAAACCATCTGTATATAAGGAATATAATTTCTGAACTTCACTTCCACTTCTATTATTGGCAATGGCGGTTGGTAAAATAATATCAGCGACACCAAAATCTGGAATAAAGAAATTTTCGCGTTCCTTGTTATAAGTTAAACCTGCCAATAAGTTTACCTTTAAAGATTTACTGATATCATATTGGAAGTTTAAATTCCCAAAGAATCGGTAATTTTTATTGATACCTATGGCATTTTGTAAAATAGCTACAGGATTGCTTACATCAAAAATATCTACATCAGCCAAGTTTGGTGAAACTTCACCTGTTTCATTGATGGCATTAACAGCAACAAAGGGTGCTTTAGTTAGAGCCAAGTATTGTTGACTGGTTTTGTAAGCCAAACCTTGGTCATTTTGATTTTCAGTATTATAAATAAAGGACAAATTGGCATCTACAGATAGTTTATCTGTAAGACGTAATGCCGCGTTAAGTCTGGTGCTATATCGTTTTAAATTTGAATTACCTGAAATACCTTCGCTATTAAGATAACCAACTGATATTCCGTATTTAGCAATATCATCGCCACCTTTAATTTTTAAATGATAACTTTGATTCTGACTTCCTCTAAATACCTTATCTTGCCAATCTGTGTTGTTATGGTATTGATAGTATACACCACTATCTCTGTTGTCAAGCATCCATGGCATGTTTGCTATTTGCTCTTGTGTATCTCCTCTAGTAGCCATTAATTGCGATAAATAAACTCTGTATTCAGCCGCATCCATAACAGGCAATGGCCTTGGGTCTTCATTAACCCCTCCATACATAGTGAAGTCTATTTTGGTACTCAATTCCGTTGGGCGTGTTGTGGTAATGATAATTACGCCATTTGCACCTTTAGTACCGTATAAAGATGACCCATCCTTTAAAACCGTTACATCTTCAATGTCCTTAACCTCCAACATAGAAAGTGGTGAAGAATTGTTGTACTGTATGATACCCGAACCATAATCTTCATCATCATATATCATTCCATCAAGTATGATTAATGGTTTGTTTGTAGCATAAAGTGAGTTAAACCCTCTGATAGTCAAATAGGCTCCAGATCCAGGAACACCGGAATTAGCAACGCTATTTAAACCGGCAATGCGCCCTTGCAAAAAGTTAGCCACGGTTTGGTTTACCGGATTACCCCATTGCTCTTTTTCAAAATCCAATACTTGTGCTGCCTTTGCACTATTATATTGCAATTCCTGATCATTTCCAGGTAAATTTGCTGTTTGATAAAATTGAGAATAGCTGGCCTCATAAAGCGCTATTTCAATTCCACTTTCCCTATTGTTTAAAGGGAATACTTTGGATTGGTAATCTTGTCCACTTACAATTAACAAGGCATTTAAATGTGGTGCCTTGATAGAAAAACTTCCGTCTTCCTCAGAAATTGCAGCAGAAAAGTCTTTAATGGCTATATTGATGCCTGAAATACCTTCACCAGTTACAGCATTTTTTATTAAACCTTTAATTTGAATACCTTTATTGGTCTTAGAATTTACAGCTGATGAATCTGGAGCATTTTGTGCGTACAGATTCCTGTCTATTCCACCGAAAAACAGTATGCCTAGTAGAGTGGTTAGTTGTAATATTTTGAGCATAATAATTGGTTTAAACGACATTTATTTTATTACTGGAACTAGTTTTAAATAATCAAGGGTTAAAGTATTATTGCCATTAACACCGGTATTGGCAGCAACGAGCGAAATCAGGTCAAGCCTTCCCGCTTCATCAAGCGTAAACTCTCCGATTAAAACTTCATCATAAACATTTAGACCAACTTCATACTCCAATTCGGCAATAGGGTCTATAACCATTCCATCAACATCAACCGTTCCCCCAACCCTTAACGTTTGCATAAAGGTATTTCCTTGAATATCATTAATGGCCCTCCAATAGGCTTGATATGTTGTGCTATACATATTATTGGCACTGTAATTAATGGCAAACTGTGGCACTCCATGATTTTGAACCATAATGTCGTAAAACAAAATGCCGTCTGGATCTTCTTTTTCTCTGTAGAATGTGTTTGATCTTTTATCATTTTGACTAAAACCATTTGGTTTTTCACCTTCTATTTGCGTAGTAAGCAAACGGTTTTCAAGTGGAACCTCCAAAGCACTCATTATATAAACAATACCATTACTTAGCAATACCTCTTCAACAATATTATCTTCATCAATTGGTACTTCTACACCAAAGCGTGAGACAAATTGAGTAGTTGAAAGATTTTCTCGGGCAACTGCTTTATGAAAAGCCATATCGCGCACAGTAAAATAGCTCGCATATGTTCTTGTAGAATCAGCTGTCCCCTTAATTAAATATGGTTCCAAATTGTCTACTTCACTATTAAATCCATTGTTTTCCAATAGAAAAAGGGTGTACTTATTCTTTTCGTTGTTTAAATTGTAAACATTGGTTAAATAGGAATTTCTCAAAGAATCCGCATATAGTTTGTGAATTTCCGGTTCGTTTGCTTTTGCTATACTGTCACTTCTATAAATATCAAAACTATTAAGTGATGATAAGTATGAACTCATTGTATTACTGCCGGCTTTACTTTTTACATATTGCCAAATATTTAATCTAGGCTCTAATGCCTTACCGATAATATGGAACAAACCATTGGATGCATATTGATCAGCTGAAACTACAGTGGCATCTTCAATCATAGTTCCATTCCTAAATTCTAGATATTTGTTTGAAAGCATCTGAACAGTTACCGTATCTTGCTCGGTAACCGAAGAAAACGCTGTAAGCGCAATATGGTTTTGCACAAACAACCTTTTTTTGGCCAAATCACTTAGTAGTGATGGGTCAACTTGGCCTATGGCATCATTTGTTGGTGCCCAAACAGTGTAGGTTTTGGAGTTGGAAAGAACCCCATCAAAACCAGTTTCCTCTAAAAGTTTTCCAAACTCGGTGGTTTGAGAAGTACTTTGTATACGTTCACTAAGGTTTTGATCTAAGTTTTGATCACTTGTCTTGCCATGATCATCCCATGGATCTGTACATGAGGCTACAGTAATTAGAGCAAAACTTGCAAAAAATATTTTTGTGTATGTTTTAATTGATATCATCCTCGATGGATTAGGTTTTACTATCATTTTAATATTGTTTATTCATAAATTAAGCCATCTCCCCCTGACTGAAACTTAGGATATAATTGATCCATATCAATAGGTCTGAACTCCACAACATCTATCCAGGTTTCACCATTTCTACTATCTTGTATAGCCTCAAATTTCAACTTATGCCTTCCTGTAGTAGGTATGTCTACAATACCCACAAGTCTACAATTAAATCGGTTAGTAAATGGTTCAATGTGTCTTTTATATCCTTGTGACTCCAAAACGCGTTCTGGGAGTGTGGTATTACCATATTCTGTAAAATTGATTCTTCTAGCCAGCGGAACATCGTTTACAGAAACCTCAACTGCAGGTGAAGACCTTTGGTTTTGCCTGTAAGACACCCAAACCTTATATTTTCCTTTAATGATTACAGGTGTAGTGAATGTTATTGGATCTAAGAAACCATTTCTAAAACGGTAAAGTTCTACAATATCACCATGCCAAGCCCAATCTAAGTATGCTCCATCTCCTATAGCAGCGGCTTCATATCCAAGCACTTGGTCATCTGGCCAATCTACCTCGCTTAATTCACTTTTTCTAAACGAGGCTGAATTCCCTGGTTTTCTAAAAACAGAACTTAACTGTCTGATTTCTGGTTGGTCGCCCAAGTCGAAATAGACAGGAGCAGGAAATCTCTTTTTAATAAAAAAGTTGTCTTTCATTAGATGTAACACCCCATTAGAAGCAGTATTATCACTTACACTACGGTCTATTTCAACACCTTTTTCTAAAATCCCATTGAATGTTACTTCGTTAACCAAAAGTGAATCTGCAACCAAAGTAAGGGTTATAACTTCCAATGGTGCTTTGGTCAGCACGGCTGGCGTAATAGCTAAATCAGCCATATAATTTAACCCTGGCAATATGCGATATGCTACGAATAAATTAAGACTGTCCTCAGGATTCATTGGGTCACCCAAATGACTGTACCTATTTTTTAAGTCATCAAGATTATTAAATCCGCTTTTTTGAAAAACCTCATTAGTTTGGGCAAGAACCGTAAGATGGCTTGATATACTATCTTCATCATACGTAAGAGGTTCGTCAAGTTTGTCGTACCATCCGGTTGCCTTTAGAGCTTCTGCAAAAAGTGAAAGTGAAGCATCCTCATTAATGCTTTCTGCCAAAGTTTTATTAGCAACTCGAAGCACCTTATCTAAAACATGAATGATACCATTTCCTACCTCAATATTAGAGTTAATTATACTTGCTTCCTTGTTAACTGTAATGCTTGATTGACCATCTATAAAAGCAGCACCTGTTATTATAAATTGCCCTTGCAAACTGGGGCTTGGTATTTTACCATCAGTAAAGGATGTAGTATTTACGGTTTCAGGAAGTATGTGAAGCTTAGCCAACTCTTTGAGGTCTTCCAAAGGAACATCACTTACGGAATTTGCACCTAACTCATTAAGCAGTTGCATAACGGCCTCGTTTGTTGGAAGAAAAAGCGTATAAGTTCCATAAGTGTTCATGAAAGCTGCATAATCTGTAACTTCCAGAATTTCCAAAAACAAGGAATACTCATCATTAGCCTTTAAAAACTCGGTAATGTTCAGAGTCTCATCTGTGGACTCTTTGTACTTTTGAGAAGTACAGTTTAGCACAAAAATTGTGACCGAAACTGTAAGAACTAGTCTCAATAAATTTGTTAAATTAAAAACTTTTTTCATGACTGCAACTTTTCTTTTTTATTTGTAAAAGGGGTTTTGAACGAGCTGCTTGTTGGTAAACAACTCATTTTCATTGATTGGAAGATAATGGCTATTGGAGTCTCGCAGTTTTGCCAAAATACTTTGCTGCTGATTAGCAGGCGCACTTCTTAACCCTACAGCCAATAAAATATCTATATACGCATAGCTTTCTTTGCGAGCATTACGCAAAATATCAAACCATCGTTTTCCTTCAAAAGCGAACTCTCTAGAGCGTTCGGCAAGAATATATAATCGAATACCTGTGGTATCATCAATACCAGGTTGTTCTTCGGTCAACTGAATTGCAGCTCGTTTTTCTCGTAAATCAGCAATAATATCTAAAGCCTCGCTTCCACGCCCTAATTCGTTCAATGCCTCGGCTTTCATTAACAATACATCTGCATAGCGGTAGATAAACCAATGTGTGTCTGATTCTTGCAAAGATTTACGTTGGTCTTCATCAATACCTGTATATTTATAAATTTCGTTGGTACCTGGAACCAATGAGGCTCTTTCACCACGAACATCTTTGTTTAAGGGGTCTTCAAAATCTATCCCAAAAACTCCTTCCAATACGGTTGGTGCAGCGAGATACTGTGGACGCTGTAAAAAGATACTATAAAACGGATTTAGGTTTTGTGTGGTATACTGAAGCTCAAAAATACTTTCTGTTGAATTTCCTATGGCATAAACTGTTGTAAACCATTGTGGACTTGCGTCTATCAATGCAAATTGTCCTGAATTGATTACTTTATTAGCAGAAGCCAATGCGGCATCATAATTTTCCTGCCATAGATAAACGTCTGCTAGCATGGCATTTATGGCATTCTTGGTGATTCTGCCCTTGCTTGCTGCAATACTTTCATAACTATCTACAGCATAACTTTCTGCTAGAACTAAATCAGCTACAACTTGGTTAAAAACCTCTGCTTGTGGCGTGGCGGGTAATTGAAAGTTATCTTGGTCTGATAATGTAGCCTCAATCTTTAACGGAACATCTTTAAAGGAACGTGCCAACGTAAAGTACAGATAAGCTCTAATTGCCAAAGCTTCAGATAAGTAATTGTTAAGCTGTGTTTGTGTAAATGTTGGGTCTTTTTCCAAAACATCTGGTGCAAGATCGATTACAGTGTTGCAAAAATTTATGATTCTATAAAATTGCGACCATGTTGTTAAACTATTAGCAGGCAAAATATTATAGGTAAGCATTTCAATTTGTTCATCGGTCATAAATCCACCTGGACTAATCATATCTCCTCTAAGTTCTCCGTACATAAAAATATACTCAGCCAGAGTTCGATCACTCTCAGATGGAGGTGTATTTAACATTGAAGAATAAATACCAATTACCGCTGATTGAACATCTTCCTTTGTCTGCCAAAATTCTTCACGTATAGTTCCGTTCTCAGGCTTCAGGTCTAAATAGCTATCACAAGAGAAATTGATCAATACCATTAAAAAAGACAGTGCATATATAATTTTTGTTCTCATTTGAGTCAAATAGTTTAATATTAAAATCTGGTTCTTAAGCCTAGTGTAAAACGACGAGTAGGTGGCGTTCTTGAATAATCTATGGCTATTCCAAATGGATCTCCGCCTCTCATATTTACTTCAGGATCTTGACCTCTATACTTAGTAAAGGTTAAAATATTATCTGCCGTAAAATATAGGTTTAAATCATCTAGTTTTAATTTCTTCAAAAACTCCTTATCAAAGTTATAGCTAAATGTTGCCGATCTAAAACGTAGGAATGAGGCATCTTCAACATATCTATCGGAACCTAGCCAGTTATAAGCTGCCCCATAAACCGCACGAGGTATATTGGTTACATCTCCTGGATTTCTCCATCTTGATAAAGTTGCCGTACTTTGATTATCGTAGGTATACATATTAGTTGTTGACATATCTGTACCGTTAATAATATCGTAATCCAACCTATAAGTAAAGAAAAGTAATAATTTAAACTTTTTATCAAATGTAATTGAGGGTCCAAAACCACCTGAAAATTTTGGATTACTGTTTCCAAGATAGACTACATCTCTACTATCAATGTTTCCATCATGGTTAATATCTTCATAAATGGCATCACCTGGCTGGAATACGTAGTCTATACTTGGATAGTTAAATCTCATATAAACGGTTTGTCCGTTGGGTCCTACAATAATATCTCCATTTGCGTCACGGGCTTGAGTAGATGCCAAGTCTGGATAAACCCCTTTAAATCGGTATCCATAAAACGAACCAAATGGGTTATCAGTTTGAAGAAAACGTTTAAATTGTCCATTTCTATCAATGTTTCCACTTTCACTAGGGAAAAACTCAGAAATTTCACGAATTATATTTTCATTTCTAGAAATATTGAAATTAAAATCTACCTTCCATTTATCAGATTTAAAAGGTGTAGTATATAACCCTATTTCCCAACCTTGGTTATCAATAACCCCTACGTTCTGATCTGAAATATTATTGTAACCTGAGATGGTCGTTACATCCAAGTTTTGAAACAATAAATCTCTGGTACGGTTTTGATAAATATCTACATCAATCTGAAAACGTTTGTCAAACATTTGTAAATTAATCCCTAGGTTTTTACCCGTTAATGTTTCCCATTTTAAATTGGTCAATTCCATGTTTTGAGGATACACACCATTAAGTCCTAGGTACTCAGAGTTAAAGTTTCCATAAATATTGAAGTATCTATAATCATAGCGAGGTGCCCTTCCAGATTGTCCTAAACTGGCTCGGAAACTGAAATCATCTACAAAATCCAAGCTTTCCATAAACGGTTCTCCTGATACCCTCCAACGCGCTGAAACAGATGGAAATACTGCATAACGATTTTCTGGGCCAAACTTAGAATCACCATCACCACGAAGTCCAACATTTATAATATATCTATCCAACAGACCGTATTGGGCATTTATAAGTGCTGCAACACTTCGTGCCTGACTATTGTTGTTGTACAAACTTAATTCTGAATTTTGAGTTCTTGAAGGAACTGATGGATCAGTTAAGAAAACAGATGCCGTGTTAGACGTAAGAGCCTGATGAGATTCATATCTATAGTCATTTGTTTGCAGAGACAAAATAGTTTGTAACTTGTGGTCTTCACTACCAAGATTGGGGGTGTAAATAAAATTTGTCTTGGATGTTACACTGGTAGCATCAACATCAGCATCGGAAGCCCTATTTACAACTGTTTCTGTAAACGGCCTTCCTGTTGCATTTTGGGGTAGAAATGCTTTAGCTTTTGTACTGTTGAAGTCAAATTGAAGATCGAAAGTTGAAATCAATTTGTTTGGAATCAAATCGACCTTTAAATTAAAGTGAGGAACAATTCTGTATCCCGTTTGTTGATTTGAAGCATATTCTGCCAAAGCAACTGGGTTATAAGTACGTGGATAAGCCCCTTGAATGTTTTGAGCAGGTGAAAAATAATTTGGTGTAAGATCTCCCAAATCGTCGTACTCATAAATACTCATATTAGGCATTTTGGTGTATGCTATACTTCTAACTCGGTCCCCACTACCTGTCCCATTTACATAGTTACGTTCCGTATCCGTATGTGTATAGGAAATATCTGCTTTAAAACGTATTCTGTTTGAGACTACATAATCTAAATTTAATCGTCCATTAATTCGCTCAAAACCTGTGCCTTTGGTCACCCCTTTTGAGTTATAATATCCAATAGAAGTAAAATATCTTGCTTTTTCACCACCACCTTGTAACGATAAGTTATGTTCGCCCGTAGTTCCTGTTTGAGTAATAGCTTCAACCCAATCGGTATTGTTTCCATAGTTTTTATACCAATACACCTCTTGGGGGTCATATTGAAATTCTTTAATCGTGAGTGTGTTCAGAGGTGTACCTGTTCGATTCATAAAAGCCTCTGGTATTAATTGTGAGTATTGGTCTCCACTAAGCATGGGTATGGTTCGAGGTAACTTAGAATAAGTCCCGGTAAAACTATAACCAATTTTTGGTTTACCCACCGATCCTCTTTTGGTGTTGATAATTAAAACACCACTGGCAGCACGTGCTCCCCACATGGCAGTAGCCGCCGCATCTTTTAAAATGGTAATACTTTCTATATCTGTAGGAGCAATATTCAAAAGAGCAGCATAACCTTGTTCATCAGCAGAACCAAAATTAAAATCTTCAGGAATAGAAGTTTCATAAGGCATACCATCTACAACAACAAGTGGATCTGAAGACCCTGTTATGGAAGATGTTCCCCTAATTCTTATTTGCATACCTGCTCCAGGGTCTCCAGATGTTGCCGTAATATCAACCCCTGGCACCCTACCCTGAAGTGCCTCGTCAATAGAAGCTGCTTGGGTATTTTCCACATCTACAGCACTAATGGTAACGGCACTTGTGGTCAAATCTCGGGCAGCAATGTTTAACAACCCACTTTCGGGTGTTTTAGTGGCACTGATAACAATCTCATCCAAACCTTCAATATTTTCAACCATGTTAATAACAAAGTCTCTTTTTGTTCCAATGGTTAGGGTTTGGGTTTTATAACCAAGTGTAGAAACGACCAATTGATGATTGACATTTTTTACCCTGATTGCAAAGTTTCCATCAAAATCGGTAACAACACCTGTAACTGTACGCTTTTCTGCATCTTGCTCAATCACGGTTGCCCCTAAAAGTGGTTCTTTTGTGCCTGCATCCAGAACTTGACCTCTGATGACTTCATCAGTCACCTGAGCGTAGCCCTGTAAAGACCATAAGGAGATTAATATAAATGAAAAACGGTAAAATAAGTTGGTAGTATAATATTTCATTTTATTCCGTGTATAAAAGATAATTATCTATTAAGTGAATTAAAGAACGGTCGGCTAAATTGTTACTTTGATTTGGTATGTAACTGGAAAATCGATTGGCAGAATCAACAAAAATGAGTTCATCTGGAGCACTTATAACATTAATGTATGTTTTGTTACCCTCAAAATCCTTCAATAAAGTTTCGGTTTGACCATTAATCAAGCCGTCATCAGATGCGGTACGGGTGGCCAAAATGTGGTATTTTATGAAAGCTTCAACTTTATCCCTATCTTCGGGAGTACTCGGATTATAATTAGGTTGTCCAAGAGAATTAGCTGGAAGCACTCCATCTGCAACTGCCTGAAGTATGGCATCATTACTTGGTATGGCAAAAGTGTAAGAAGTTCCCAGTTCAACACCCTGAATACTACCTGTAGCCGTGTCATACAAAGCTGAACTGTAAAGAAAACGGAAAAAGTTAAAATATCCTGATCCAGGCAGTAGGGCTAGAGCAAACAAGTCAAGACCTTGCGGCTCTTCACTAAAATCTAGAACATCATCTATATAATACGTCCTACCATTGCGTTGGTCTTCAAAACCAATAATATTAACCCGAACATTGTCAACTTCATTTCCAGCGGCCCAAACTTGATTGTTATCCCATTTAATATACTCTCCAGCCAAATCAAAATCTCCGGTACGGATAATCCCTGAACCTGAAAGATCATTCATTTCATCATTTGGAGTAGGAACAATTCCGTTATAAAGCACACGTAATAAACGTGTTCTTGCCAGTGTACCTGCAACGGTGTTACCTGTTTCTGGGTCTGTATAAACCCATTCACTACGGTTTATGTTGTATTCAAAACCATGGTCGCGCAAAATTTCATCTGATGGAAGAAACAAGGTGTATCTTCCCGTTATATTACTTATTATTTCTCGATAACCAGAACCATCGTTATATAGACGAGTAGCTAAGGTAAAATCTGGATCTAAATATGCTGAAGTGTAAACACTATAAAACAAATTGGATTCTTGAATTTTGTTGGTTCCATAGAAAAAGCCATTGCTTAGGACTTTGGCCTCAAGAATATCTGTATTTACATCAAAACGTATATCCTCGTCCAATCCATTACTATATGTAGGCAATAGGGATGGCCACACAGCGTTCTGGACCATGTGCGCATTATAGAGATCGACAAAAATATACTTTGGCAATTTATCAAGAGCCGTATAGTTCTTTAGAAGTACCTCATCTATAAATTCTTGAAAAACTGTATTTTCTGGAGCAAACAATGTGTAAGCATCATACTGACCATCGTTATCGGCTTCCTTAATGTAATTTTCATTATTTGGTGAAAAAAACAACTCAGGATCATATACTTTTACATAAACCTCATCTGTTTTTCTTGTAAAGTTTTGATAGGTGTCTGTTGCATCCTGATCAAAAATATATTCAACCAAGTTGGTTTCTAACAAATCCCTAAAGATACTGTAATCTGAACTTTCTTCAAGCTTTTGGTCTAAACTGATTAAGGGAAGTGAAACCTTATCCACTTCATGAATAATACCGTTCTCGGCAACTATATCTGCTTGAACAGTTTTACCTCCAAGAACATTAAAGCCTGTATAGGATGAATTAGAATAGAAATATTGATAGTCAAAAGCACTTAAACCAAGTGCATCCATATATTCTGAAACAAAATAAGAGATGTATTTATTGTTGTTATCCCCTGGAATATAATAATCTCCACCTAACCCATTGTTTCTATTAGAACCAGCAACCACAATTGAGTTGCCATCAACCATTTTATTTTGAAAACCATCATAATAAGCCGTTCTTCGTCTAAATGCATTATCTTCTTCCCAGCCAGTTGATGACTGATAATCTGACAGCCTTTCGGTTCTAAAAGCATTATAAATTAGAGCGTATCTAACAATCTTTGAGGCGGTTATCGAATCAATACTGGCAACACTTGATATTCCTTGTTCTTGGAAAAAATCTTCAAAAGCATCATCATTAGGCGCCATCATGGTCCAGTAACCAGATTTGCTCAAAATATCTTTATATCCGGCCTTTTCAATTAAAGCTGTTAAGTTGGTAAAATTACCATGGGCTTCCAATTGCTGAAAAATAGGATCTTCTAAATCGTCAGGTCTTGCATAGTAATTGTCAAACTCTTCTTTGCTACTACAATTAGTCAAGAAGATTACAACCGGCAAGAAAAATAAATAGCAGAGTATTTTTTTATTCATTATTAGTTGAATTGATTTTATAAAGTTGTTAAAATGATTTAGTTGGCTAAAAACATGTTAAGGTAACATTTCTATTTGAAACTATTTAACAATATTTTAGAAAAATTTAACACTCAAAATTATGATTACGTAATTTAAACACCATCCTGCACCATCCTGTTTAGTTAATTAAACAACATCCCAAAATTTAAGACACAGTATTACAGAACGTTATACTTATTTAATTTCTTAATATTAACTGATATTAAATTAAATTTTGCTTTTTTCTTTTAAAATTGCTTTCAAATTTGTCAAAACTGATTACTTGTTTGGGTAAATGCAGCCTCTCAAGCCAATTTCTTTGTGCGCTTTTAAAATTTTTGCTAAGATTTTAGCTGTAAAAGTTGCACCTTCTATACCTGTATGTGTATGGTCTTTAGGAAAAAACTCCTTTACCTTTTCTTTGCCTAACTCTTGATATTTTTGGGCAATGGCATCACTCAAATCTATATAAATAGCATTTTCGGCTTCAGCTGATTCTTTGGCCCATTTTACATAAGTATCAAATCTCTGTTCAACTTTTTCATTAGGCCATTCGTTTCGAGGGGTTAAACTCAAAACGATAGGCATAGCACCTTTTTCTTTGGTTTCCCGAATCATTTTTTTCATGTACCATCCGTAAGTATGTACGGTTTCGGTAACACTATCTCTTTTAACTTCCTGTGTTTCGTCTCCCATGCCTTTTAAAGACCCCCTGTATTTGGCTTTATCTATATTTCCTGCGTCATTATGGCCAAATTGAAGAAACACATAATCACCTTTCTGAAATTCTGCTTTCGCTTCATCCCATAAACCTTCAAAAATAAAGGTACGAGAACTTCTACCTCCTCTGGCTTTATTGATGACATTGACTTGCATGGTATCACAAAATTTAGGGAAAGCCATACCCCAACCAATTGCATTGGGGTTACTGCTGTTGGCCATAGTTGAATCTCCGATTAAAAAAATATTCTTCTTTTTTGGTAACTGAGTTTTAGGGTTTTCAAGAATATAATCTTTTAAAGAATTATCGGTTTTCTTTAGTTCGTTAGCAATTATTGAGGCAGCCATTAAAGCTCCTTTGGCAGATGTATGGGTGTGGTCGCGTTTATAAAAGTAGGTTTCAGTAACATTCTCCTCACCTAAACCTTCCATTTTTGTTGCCATTTCATTGTTCAAATCAATAAAGGTAACATCATTTCTTTCAGCTATTTGTTTTGCCCATAATCCGTAAGAATTGTTATTTCTTGGCACTTTACCATCTTTCCAATCGTTTCTGGGAATCGGCGACATAATTACCGGAATTGCACCCTTTCCTTTGGTATCCTTCACTACTTTTTCAATATACCAACCATAGCTGTGCACAATTTCGTGTACGCCAGTTATCATGTTATCAATTTCTTCCGTTTCTTCACCTACTCCTTTTATGGTACCCCGAGCGCGAATAGTATCATTGACGGGGCCATTATCATTATGGCCAAATTGAATCAATACGTAATCGCCTTGTTTCAGTTTGTTACATACCGTATCCCACAAACCTAAATTTTGAAAAGTCCGACTACTGGTGCCTCCCAAAGCATGATTTTCAACACTTACTTTTGAAGAATCTAAAAATTGACCAATAAAATCGCCCCAGCCCCAAAGACCTCCATAACCATCGCCTCTACCATTTTTCACGGTTGAATCCCCAACTGTGTAAACTGTTGGTTTTATGTCAGGCTGTTGTGCACAACTGGAAAATGATATTGTAAATAGAATGATGGTCAAAAACTTAAATGCTTTCATATTATATTTTGAAATGGATTAATTGTTTCTAAAATCGAACCATAAAGTCATGGGAATACCATCGTCTCCACTTTTGATTCTAATGTTTGTTGGCTGGCTCTCTGGACCTTGATGTTCCAAAGGCTTAAAGGCTCTCATGGCCGGTATTTCATACATAAATGAAATATTACCACCGGGAAACTCAGGTTGTGGAAACGTTTTGGAAACCGCGTATTTTGGCAAATCTGGAGTGAATAGTCTTAAAAACAGATTGTCATTTTCACTAAAAAATTTATAGTCTCCTGTTTGGGTTTTTAGGTTCCCTGCAACAAAGTTAGCATGGTAGCCTTTAAATTCAGGATACACCAAATTCTCAAAACTTTCACCTGTTATGGTATTATTGTAATCTTTCTGCCAAAGCCCAAATTCTGTTCCTTTAATCCTGTTTTTCCAAACGTGGTAAGGACCGTTACCTATAAACTTAATGCCTTCTACACCTTCTTCAGGAAAATCGAAAGTGATACCAAATTTATTAATCTCTCCTTCAAAGAATGCCCCATCAAAACCATTGTTGCTTCCGGCATTTTTCAATACAACCATTTCCATCTTTAAACGCCCATCGTTAAACAGTGTCCATTTTGCAGAGTGGATTCCTCCTGAATATTTAATATTACAAATAGCTGCACTATCGGTTTCTTCAGTTGAAATATTTTCAACTTGAGCCTTCATGCCAATGGGTCGTGGACCATTTGCAAAAGGTACATTTCCCTTTTTGTTTTCAATACTGATGATTTCACCTGTTTTGACATCAAATTTCATACTAACCTCTTTACTTTTTAAAAGCACCTCATCACCAACCTTTGTGGCTTTGGCTGACTTTTTTACTTCATTCTTTTCAATAAATTTTTTAGCAAAATAAGAAGCACGATGAATTGGCCAAGACCAAGTGTAAATTTCCCTACCATGTTTATCGTTAGCAGTAATTTCCAACCAATCGCCTTCAAAAAAGTTTTCAGGAATATCGAATTGTATTTTTCGGGTTTCACCGGGTTCTATGCTTTCAATTTTAATAGGGTTTGATGCTATAACTTCAGCTTTAGCATCAGTATATAAAATGCTATTATTGGCTTTTAAAACCTTGTATGCCAATTTACATTTATTAAGATTTGTATAGATATATTCATTTGAAATTAGAAAAGAGCCATCAAATTTTGAGGTGATTCTTTTTGGTTGAAATTGAATGGGCGACCACACTTCTTTTACAGTAAAAAAGCTGCCTTCCTTTTCTCTGTGTGGTCCTAAAACACCATCGGCAGCCAAGTTTCCTTTGGAATCGTATTTCTGCTCACCCGTCCAATCGGTTCTCAATACCGCTTCGTCCAACATGGCCCACATAAATCCACCGGCAAATAAGGGACTCTGCTTATAACGTTTCCAAAAATCTTCCAAACCTGCTCCAATACCATTATCATAAGTACCATGCATAAATTCGGTTGGAAGAAATACATTTTCGCCATTATTAAAACGGTGCATACCAGTTAAATAGGTTGGATAATGGTGTGTGTCCCAACCGTTAAAATCTGCCCATGGATGGATGACGATACGCTTTTGTGGGTCGTATCCGTGAAAAACATGGTCTATTTCGTAATTCCAGCCACCTTCATTGCCATGATCCCAAATAATTACCGACGGATGATTTACATCGCGCTGAACGGTTTCCTTAATAAGCTTAGTTCCTGTTTTAGTATCGTAGCCATTTTGCCAACCGGCAACTTCGTTTAAAACAAATAACCCAAGAGAATCGCAAACATCTAAAAAATGCTCATCACCCGGATAATGGCCTCTAACCGCGTTCATATTCATATCCTTGATTAAATTAACATCAAGAACACTAATCGCCTTAGTAGTGCTCCTACCAGATTCTGGCCAAATGGTGTGTCGGTTTATACCTTTCATTATGATTTTTTTACCATTAACGTAAATACCATCCTTTTTTTGAAATTCGATGGTTCTGAAACCAATTCTTGTTTTAGAAGTGTGAAGTGTTAAACCGTTATTCTTCAATGATAGGGATAAACTATATAAATTTGGTGATTCCGGATTCCAAGGTTTTACGTTTTCCCACTTAGCTTCAATAGTTTGAAAATCTGAATCATTTTTTAATGGAATAGTAATAGACTTAAAATTTCCATCACCATTTATCGGACTTATACTAGCTTCGACAACCGAGTTTTTTGGAACGTTAACTAAGTTTAAATCTGCACGCAACGAACCATCCATTTTGGCATCAATAGCAACATGCTCGATATAAGATTCTGGTGAAACCTCTAACCAAACTGGACGATAAATACCACCAAATAACCACCAATCGGTTTTCCGTTCTGCGGCATTTACACTGTTGTTGCTTGAATGTTTTGAAACATGGGCTTCCAACAAGTTTTCACCTCCATAATTTAACAGTGAAGTTATATTGTATTTGAATTCATAAAATCCACCTTGATGGATATCACCAGCCGATTTTCCATTTATTTTTACTTCGGTATCAGTCATGGCTCCACCAAACACAATGGTAATGTTTTTTCCTTTATAATCCTCTGGGATATTGAACTTGTATTTGTAAAACCCTTCTTCCTTACTGGGTTCATCTTGATTTAACTCTTTGTACCAACGACCATAAGTATACTCGCCAAAACCTTCCAACTCCCAATTGGATGGCACATTTATAGTTGTCCATTTTTTACTGTTATTTCCATCGGTACACATGAACTCCCATTTTACAGGGTTTTCAAAATCTTTACCGGACAAGTATATTTTTTTAGTTTCTTGTGCAGACAAACTCAGGCTAAAAAGCAGAATGAATACAAAAAGGATGTTTAGTTTAGAGGTATTTTTTATCATATTATTTAATTTCCATCGGGTTTTTCTATTTCAAAACGGGTACTCATTGGCAAGGTCCAATCGCTAAAATCATCAGGGTTTTTAGGATTGTAATCAGGAATGTCCGTTTTTAAATATTTCACAAGTTCTAAATTTAAATCTTTTATGCCTTTCACCACGCACTTCGCAATCTCATTAGCTCCAAAACTGTTAAAATGGGTATTATCCTCCAGCGCTTTGGTTTGATTGGGGAAAGTTTGGGCAGGATATTGCACAAAAGCTTTTCGTGACGGTTCATCTCCCCAAGCCTCATACATGTCTGTTGTCATTTTTGTAATATCTATGAGAGGTACTTGCAAATCACTTGCCACTTTTCTCATGGCGTCAGGGTAATCGCCATGAGTTGGTTTTAAAGTTCCATCAGCATTAAAAGATCTACGCTGTGTTGGCGTACATAAAATAGGAATACCTCCTTTATCTCGAATAGCTTGGATGTATTCTTTCAAAAAATTCGTGTAAGATTGCCAAGGGCCTACACCTTCACCCTTACGTTTTTCGTCATTATGGGCAAACTCAATAAATACATAGTCACCTTTCTTCAATAAAGATAGTATTTTTTCTAATCGTTTAGCGCCTTTAAATGCACTTAATGAAGATCCTGATTCCGCATAATTAGCCACTACAATATTCTCATTAAGGTAATTGGTAATGAATTGTCCCCAAGATGCCCAAGGTTCTACATCTTGATCGGTTACTGTAGAGTCACCAGCTAAAAAAATGGTCTTTACGCTATCTGCCGAGCTTATCTCAATGCTTTTAATGGCTGATTTTCCCAAAAATTCCAATGTTAATTTATCATCCCAATTTAATTGACCTTTATCTCTGTCTTTTATTGGTATGGCACGTTCTTCATTAATTTTAGGTGAGCGAACATTTACTATAAAAGAATAGTGCTTTGCATCCTTCTTATTTAACTCAACCTCCTTAAGCATTAACCGTCTCGATTCCGCTTTTATAGTAGTATTTCCATTTTTCCTTCCGCCTAGAATAACATCTACTTTATAGTTGCCTTCGGGCAGTTTTACCGAAAAATAAATAGATGTTTTACCTGAGATATAATCTTTTTTGAAAGTGACTTCCTTTCCAGATTCAAAATCAAATCCGTAGCCCAAATTTTCATTGAAAGCAATTGGATCATTGATTGAAATAGCATTGGTGTTATTAGCCTTTTTTCCGAAGATAAATGATTTGTTTAACGAGTTGTTTTGGGCTGTTAAACTTGAGAAACAAAATAAAAAAACGTACTTGTAGAAACCTGACATAAATGAATTTTCGACTAAATTATCCTTAAAATAAAAAAAATCCATCCTGTACTATGATGAATCTTTAAATTTAATGAAGTTTAAACTTTAATTAAAGTGAATTTCGCTCAATATATTCAAATACGTTTTTAACCTTTTCTTTTTTGTTGTTCAACACTAAATAGGCCGCTGTTTCTCCCATGGCTTTAAAATGTGTACTAACAACATTAATTCCCAAAAGGTCCTTTAACGGAGTATCATTATATGAAATCACACCTATATCTTGCCCTAAAACGAGGTTTTTTTCACGAACTTGTCTCATCAAATTAACTAAATCATTCTCCTCTATAATGATATAAGCATCCTTGCTGTCAAGTTCCATATCATCATAAATTTCGTCTAGAACCTCAAAGTCAAAATTAAATCTGGAGCAAAACTTTCTAAATCCATGAACTATTCTTCTTGGATATGGGTAAACCGTTTTAGAGGGGTAAACCAAAACCAGCTTATCATATTTCTCAAGTTTTTCCAATCCTGTTTTAAGCGCATTATAAATGTCTTCTTGAAAATCTTGATAAACAGCTCCATAAGTTCCTTGAACCTCTATTTTGTCATTATCTAAAATAATGAGTTTGTCTTTGGGTATCCTTTCTATCATTTTGATAGCACCATTTGTTGCACTTATGTGATTAAGCTCTTCGGTTTTAAAATGAGGCATAATCACATAATAATCAAAAGCACCCAAATTTCTTTCCAAAGTTCTTTCAAAAATAGATTCTTCGCAATGGTAAATCGATAAGGTAACATGTGCGTTTATCCCAACACTGTTAACAAACGAGTTGTAAATCATCATTTTGTAAGAACTCAGCTTATTGATCATAAAGAAGATTTGAATTTTTGAAATCAAATCAGTTTTGGCTGTATAATATCCTTTTCCTTTTACAGAAATAATCACCTTTTGCTCCTTTAATTGCTTGTAAGCTTTTTCAACGGTGTCTCTAGACAAGTAACAAGATTCACTCAGCTCGTTTATAGAAGGTATTTTTTCTCCAATTTTTAATTTTCCTTTAGAAATATCATTGATTATCGAGTCCACAATTTGCTTATATTTTGGAACCCTTGAAGACTCGTTAATTTTTATTTCTATGGTTTGAGACATAAGTAAATTAGATGTTTAACTACATACTAAAAATGTAGATAAACAAAGCTAATTAAAATCTTATCGATAAGTAAATATTGTGTCCAATATTATCGATTACATTTAAATATTCCTTAAATTTTAACATGTTGACAATAATAGCCTCTAAATATTGAAAAGCTCATGTAGGTACAGGATAGATTCGCTTTCAGATTATCATAAATTTACTTTTTGGCGATACAAATAACCTAAACGAGTATTAGGTATGCAAAACCTAACACTAAACCCATCGATTAAACACTTAAAAAGTTAACCACTAAATGAACAAATTCATCTTTACACTTTCATCTTTTATCATTTTTCTATTTACCTCTTGTAAACAGCAAAAAACCAATCACGAAGCATCCAAAACAAGTTACAAACCCGATTGGGTGGATAAAGTTGGTGCTGGAGATTTTGATATTTCAGGCAAAACTTATTATGTAAACGATTTTGGTGCTATTAACGACGGAAAAACAACAAATACCGAAGCCATTCAGAAAACTATTGATGCTTGTGCCGAAAACGGCGGAGGCACTGTGACTTTTAAACCAGGCGATTATTTAACGGGTTCCATTTTTATCAAAAGCAATATCAAGTTTGAAGTCCCAAAAAACGTAAACATTTTAGGAAGTGAAAATATTAATGATTACAAAGAAATCGATACCAGAATTGCAGGTATTGAAATGAAGTGGCCCGCAGCTCTAATCAATGTTAGAAATGAAAAAAACGTAATTATTGATGGTGAAGGCACAGTTGATGGCCAAGGCAAAATCTTTTGGGATTATTACTGGAATTTACGCAAAAATGACTACGAACCACGAGGATTGAGGTGGATTGTTGATTATGATGCTAAACGCCCAAGAACTTTTTTAATCTCTAATTCAAGCGATGTGGTTTTTAAAAATTTGAATATTCAACGGGCAGGTTTTTGGACAGTACAGGTACTGTATTCCAAATACATTACGCTTGATGGCTTAACGATAAAAAACAATATTGGAGGTCATGGCCCAAGTACCGATGGCATTGATATCGACTCATCAGAATGGATATTGGTTCAAAATTGCGATATTGACTGTAATGACGATAATTTTTGTTTGAAATCAGGACGTGATTGGGATGGCCAACGCGTTAACAGACCAACCGAATATGTTGTGATTAAAAATTGTGTAGCAAGGCAAGGTGCAGGATTGTTTACCTTAGGTAGTGAAACCGCTGGAAGCATTCGGCATGTTTATGTATCAAACATAAAAGGCTTGGGCACAAAAAATGGGCTAAACATAAAGTCGGCCACTAATCGTGGAGGAACCGTTGAAGATATCTATTTGGAAAATATAAAAATGGATACCGTACGCACCTTTATGCAAGTGGGCATGAACTGGAATCCGGCTTACAGTTATTCGGAACTTCCAGAAGAATTCAACGAAGATGATATACCAGAACATTGGAAAAAAATGCTGATGAAAGTTGAGCCTGAAAAAGGTATTCCAACGTTTAAAAACATCACGTTAAGCAATATTAATGTTAAAGGCGCAACAACGGCCATAAATGTTAGTGGCATAGAACAATCTATCGTTGAAAACGTTACTTTAAACAACGTTCATATTGAAGCAAAAAAGGCAGGGCAAATTAGCTATAGTGCTGATTGGACATTAAATAACGTAAGGGTAATTGCAGAAGACAACTCTAAGGTATTACTGAAACACACATCAAATATTGAATTTCCTGAAACGGTTTATTCCAACAATAAAAATTAATTTATCATAAAATGGCAAACCCAAAACAATTGCTGTTTTTGTCAGCTATATTTTTAATCATTTTAAGAACACAAGCCCAAGACACCCGAAGTTTTAAGGTCTTTCAATTTCCAAAAGATAAAATTCCAACTATAAATGGTGATACTTCTGATTGGGAAATAGTACCAGAAAGTTACGCCGTTGGTTTAGATGAGCTTTGGGAAGACAGCGGAAAACAACCCGTAGCAAATCCTAAAAATTTAAATGTAACAGTGAAAGTGGGTTGGGTAAAAGGGCTAAACCGTCTTTATTTTTTATATGAAGCTTATGATGATTACTGGGATTTTTCGGAAATTGGACTTCACAACGATACTTTTGAAGTGGTTGTGGATGCTGACCAATCTGGGGGTCCGTTTATAGACCGTTTTCATCCCAACAAAAGTTTGGATATTATGGATGCCTACTATTCATATCATGGTGTTCATGCGCAAAACTACCATATTTTCACACCGGCAAAAGACAAAGAATGGACTATGGTTTGGGGCAGCCAACCTTGGATAAAGGATTTGCCCTATGCCAATGCCGCTTACAACTACAATTTTAATCCCGGTCAAAGTGGGAAGCTCATTCTTGAATTTTGGATAACCCCTTTTGATTATGCCGGAAATAGTCCCGAAAGAGCCATAAAATCAGTTTTAGAAGAAAACAAAAACATTGGTCTTTGTTGGGCGATTATTGATTATGACGATGTTAACAAAGAAGAAAACAACGGGTTTTGGAACCTTTCAAAAGAGCATACCATGTATGGCGATGCATCCTACCTCCTGCCCTTTAAACTGATGGCTTTAGAGCCAGAATTCACTAAAGATATTGATACTAAATGGTCATTTAAAATAATGGATATGAAAAACAGAACCGTTGCTTTTAATGATGAATCGTATGGTGAAATTGACTCATGGTTTTGGGATTTTGGTGATGGCTACACATCGACCGATCAAAATCCTGTTCATCAATACAAAGAGGCAGGAAAATATGTTGTAGTTTTAGAAGTTAAAGGTTCTAAGGGCACTTCAAAATTGTCGAAGGTTTGGGATGTGGCTTTAAAATAAATTAAAAAATGCCTTCCTGCAAAAACATAAACATTGTCAAAACTATTATTGTAATATTCTTCGTTACGGCGGGATGTTTTGCACAAAAAGGATACAAATTACAACCACAAAGAAAAATACACTACGTACCAGATGGCGAAAGTTTTGTTCTGAAAAATGGCACTCGAAAATTCAACCGTGCCTTATATGGCACCAACACAGGTTTTCGAGTTGAAACTGGTGATTTACCTGAATTTGCTATGTATTTACCCGGAATGGGCGGTAATTTTAAGCTGGGCATTTACAGTGAAACTTCCAGTAAATGGCTCACCGAATGCGATTCTATTAAAACCGTTTACACACCTGGTATAATGCAATATGAAATTCGAGATAGCCAATTAAACCATGGCATCATAAAAATAGAAACTGCTGCTCATGCCACAAATGAAGCCTTTTTGTTAAAGGTGGAAACAGAAAATATTCCCGAAGACATAAAGCTTATTTGGACTTATGGAGGTGCAACGGGCAAAAAATTCCATCGCGATGGCGATATTGGTGCTGACCCTGAATCAGTATTTTATATGCTTCCAGAATATTGTGTCAATAATCAATATGAAGTTAAAAACGATCATTTTAAACTCGAATTTGGTTCTGAAAGTAATAAGCAAAAAACAGGCAATAACAGAACTATTTTAGGCTATTTTCCAAAATCAAACATCAAAATAGTTAACGCTGATTTAGAAAAATCCCCTAAAGAACTCTATAATTCTACATTAGATAGCTTGCCCATTATAGTTGGGGAGATTAAATTAAAATCATCCAAAAAATTATTCTGGAAGCTTGAAAACGAAGGCTTTTTTACACAAACCTCACAAAATCAAATCGAATTAGAATTCCAACAAGCTCTTGAAAAAGTAAAACAGCTTAGAAATCGAGTGGTCTTAAAAACACCTGACCCATTTATCAATACTTTAGGCGGTGCTTTGGCAACTGCTGGCGATGCCATTTGGGAAAGTCCAGCATATTTACATGGTGCAGTAGCATGGAGAATGCACTTGAACGCATGGCGCGGTGCCTATGTAGCGCATCCATTGGGTTGGCACAATAGAGCGCAAACGCACTTTGAAAGCTATGGAAATTCCCAAGTTTTAGAACCCGAAACCGGTCCTGTAGTGTTAGACAGTTCTAGAAATTTTGCCAGACAAAAAGAGGTTTTGGGTACGGCTATGTTCAGTCGTGGTTATATAAGTCGGAATCCAAATAACAATACCAAAGCACATCACTACGATATGAATTCGGTGTTTATCAATCAACTATTACGAGGATTTCAATGGACTGGCGATTTAGAATTCATGCGAAAAATGTGGCCAGTTGTGAAACGGCATATAGCTTGGGAAAAACGGAATTTTGATGCAGATGGTGACGGACTTTACGATGCCTATGCTACCATTTGGGCAAGCGATGCCTTGCAATATTCCGGAAGTGGTGTTACCTATGCTTCGGCTTACAATTATTCCGTTAACCTATTGGGAGCAAGTATTGCTAAACTTTTAGATGAAAATCCTAAACCCTATTTAGAGGAAGCTAAAAAGATAAAAAACGCTATTGAAACCAATTTATGGATTGCAAATAAAGGTGTTTTTGCAGAATATAAAGATTTGCTTGGAAACCAATTAGTTCATGACAATCCAGGTATTTGGACCATTTACCATGCATTGGATGAAGGTATTGCCAACAATTTTCAAGCTTATCAAACATTAAGATATATTGATACTAATATTCCTCATATTCCTATAAATGCAGAAGGGTTGTCATTTAAAGATTTAGAACTGATTTCCACTAGCAACTGGCAACCCTACACATGGTCGGTCAACAATGTGGCACTTGCTGAAAATTTACATACAGCACTGGCTTATTGGCAAGGAAACCGAAAGGAAGATGCCTATAAATTGTGGCAAAGTGCTTTGGTGGAAAGTATGTATTTAGGAGCTTCTCCTGGTGGATTTCAGCAACTCTCGTATTACGATGCCATTCGGGGCGAATTATACCGAGATTTTGCCGACCCTATTGGGATGGCAGCACGTTCGTTGGTGGAAGGTTTATTCGGTATTCAGCCAAATTCTATTGAAAATACTTTAGTCATTAAACCAGGTTTCCCAAAAGAATGGAATGAAGGTTCTTTGGAAATTCCAGACATCAAAATTGATTTCCATAAGGAGTCCAATACGACTAATTATACAATAGCATCGCGGTTTAAAAACGAAATGAAACTTCATCTAGAAGTTGATGCTGATTTTGATGCCGTGGAATATGTAAAAGTCAACGGAGCCAACGCGACATGGAAAAACGATGAAAACGCCATTGGTGCCCCTCAAATAATCATTGAAAGTCCCTATCAAAAAAATTACAAAATTGAAATAAAATGGAAAGGTGAATTATTGGAAAAGTTCAAATTTCAATATGAAACAAAACCGGATAAAGAGTTGCTATTTAATGTTTCAAAACCTGAAATTACTCAAATCTTCGACCCTCAATCTTCAATTTCAGAAATTAATAAAACTCAAAAGCAATTCAATTTTAAAATAAAGGCAGCAAATGGCAACAAAACATTTTTTGTTCAGTTAAAACAAAACGACATGCTTTGGTGGCAACCGATTCACTTGAATATTTTAGAAAAAAAGGAAAACTCTAAATTTCAAAATTGGGATAAAAAACTTTCAGAAAAAACCATTTTTGAAACCATTCCATTAGAACCTGTTTTCAATAGTAAAGTCACCAATATTTTTGAGGAGCAATATTTTAGCCCAAGGGCAAAATCGCCAACATTACAGTTGCCCACCCAAGGCATTGGCAATTGGTGTTATCCATATGTGAAACCCGAAATTGATGATTCTGGTTTACGCCAAAGAGCTGGAGAAAATAATACGATTTTAAGTCCTCAAAACATTCCTTTTACAACGCCTTCAAGTGTCAATGAAAATAATATTGCATTTGTAAGTATGTGGGATAATTTTCCAGAGTCCATTGATATTCCCCTTTCAGGACAAGCTTCCCATGCGTATTTTATGATGGCTGGAACCACAAACCCAATGCAGAGTAGATTTGTTAATGGTGAAATTACAGTGAACTATACAGATGGCTCTTCAGAAATCCTTCAACTGAAAAACCCAGAAAACTGGTGGCCGATTGAACAGGACTATTTCATTGATGGGTTAGCGTTTACAACCGATGCACCAAAACCGCCCCGAGTGTATTTTAAAACAGGGGAAATTACCAGAGATTTTAAAGATTTTATAAGCATCAAAGGGTTTACGGATTTTGGAATTGATGGTGGTGCAGGTACGATTTTAGATTTGCCTTTAAACCCAGAAAGGACATTAAAATCATTGGAACTAAAAGCCATTGCGAACGACGTAGTAATCGGCTTAATGAGTTTAACATTGATACGAAATTAATTATGGTCACAACTAAATTGAAGAAAAAACTAAAATCCTATTTTTTGCCAAGTACATTTTTGGTAATAGCTTTAATTTCATTACCAATACTTACAACAACTGCTCAAACCTTGAATATTAAAAACGATACGTTTTGGGACACAAAAAATGGAGAGCCTATATACAGCCAAGGTGGTGGGATATTTAAATTTTTTGACCCAGACACCAATGTACAAAAATACTATTGGTATGGTGCCCATTACGCAGAAGCAGAATTATATCGCAGCAATCCGTCAATCACCCAACCTAAAGCCAACTTTGTTTCGGTAACTTGTTATACATCAACAGATTTAGTTAATTGGAAATCTGAAAAACCTGTTCTTACCATTGAAGATATAAATAAACACTATGGTAACACAAGATGGATGGGAAGGTTAGGTGTAGCGTATATTAAAGAATTGAAAAAATATGCTTTGGTCATTCAGCATAATGACCAAGTATTAATAACAGTTTCAGATAGTCCTAAAGGCCCTTTTAAATGGCATAACAGAATTAGTATGAAAGCCATGATTGGAACTTCAAATACTGGTGATCAAACTGTTTTTACTGATGAAGACACTGGTATCTCGTATCTTATCTATTCATATGGAAATGGAAGAAATAAAATATATATTTCAGAAATTGGCGTTAAAAATGGCATGGTAACTTTAATGGACTGTACACAAGTTTTTAAAGGTGCCGGTAGAGAAGGTAACTGCATGTTCAAATACAACGGTAAATACTATTTATTTGCCTCAAACCTTTATGGTTGGGATTCTTCTTATGCCTATTATTTAGTGGCTAAAGATATTCGCGGTCCTTATTTACCAACTAATGAAATGTTAATAACCCCTGGTTGCATAGATGATTATGCGCACATTTCACAAACAGGTTTTTTTACTACTTTAAAAGGAAGTGAGCAAGAATTAATTATTTATTGTGGTGATAGATGGGCAAACTTTGCTGGAAATGGCTTGGGATATAATCAATGGTGCCCCATTTCGTTTGATGGAGATACTCCATATTTCAATTCACTAAATTCATGGGATTTTGATGTATCAACAGGAAATTGGAGTGCAGCTATTGATAACAATTATGTAAAAAACGGAAGTTTTGAAGCAGACCGCAGACATATTCCGAGCCCTGTAAAACCTATACAAGAGCAATTAAAGGGATGGATAACAAAAGTATACGAAGGCAATACAATTGTTGTTGGAGCAGACGAATCACCTGTGTTAAACTACTTTAATACTGAAAAAGACAGAAAACATGTCATTGGTGAAAAAAGCCTGCATGTTTCAGACAAAGTGAAATTCAAAAGACGTGTTTACCAAACCATAGAATCTACACCATATGTTAAATTGAAAGATGGCCTGTACAAATTGTCGGCAAAAATTAAAAACACAAATGGGTTTAAAAATTTGAACATTTATGCCGAAAGTTCAGGGAATAATAAGTACACAAACATAAATAAGGAAAATTCATCGTGGAAACTTATAGAAATAGACAATATTCAAGTTTCAAATGAAAAAGTTGAAATTGGTTTTTATATTGAAGGCAATGCTAATGCCCTACTGTTGGTAGATGACGTTACATTTACCAAAAAACCATAATAGATTTTTTTAAAAACCAGACAACTAATGCTAAACAATTCCAAATGAAAAAAATAAATCAGCTAATATTAATAATTCCTGTTCTCTTTACTATTTTTTCTTGTGCTAAAAAAGAAGAAAAGCCAAATAAAATTGACAGAAAGGCAGTAGTAACCAGACATAATGTAAAGATTTCGGAAGTAGACACCTTAGGTTCTTTAAATGTGGGAAATGGCAAATTTTCATTTACAGTAGATGTTACAGGACTGCAAACATTCCCTGAGTTTTACAGTAATGGCGTACCGTTGGGTACGCAATCAGAATGGGGTTGGCATACGTCGCCAAATACCCAGGATTTTAAACATGAAGAAACTTTAAAAGCCTATAATTTTAATGGAAACCCAAACAGTTTGTACGCCATCCAAAACAGAGAGGATAAACGGGCAATGGCCGCTGCCGATTATTTTAGGGCTAATCCACATCGACTTCAATTGGGTAATTTTGGATTGGAAATCCTTAAAAAGGATGGCTCAATAGCTCAACCTGAAGACATAAAAGCCATAAACCAAGAATTGAATTTATGGATAGGTAAAATTGAAAGCAACTTTACCGTTGAAGGTGTCCCTGTGAAAGTCATAACGTATGGTGATTCAAAAACCGATGGCATTTCTGCAAAAATAGAATCCGCTTTACTGAAAGAAAACCGATTGAAATTAAAGTTCAGGTTTCCTTATCCAACCAATGAATTTGCGGATAGAGGCACAAATTATTCACAAAGCGAAAAACACACTACTGAGGTTGATAACGAAAACGGAAACGCATTTATTTTCAGTAGAACATTGGATAATGATACATATTTTGTATCTGCCAAACTATCTTCAGAGGCCGAACTTTCAAAAATTAAAGACCATTATTATACCCTATTACCGAATTCGGATGGAGATTTAGAAGTGACCGTTCAATTTTCAAAAGAAAAACCAAATTCTCCTTTGAATGATTTCAGTATTATTGAGCAAAACAGTATCGCTCAGTGGGAGGAGTTTTGGTCGTCTGGTGGCGCTGTGGATTTTTCAGAGTGTACCGACCAAAGAGCTTTTGAGTTGGAACGCCGTGTGGTATTATCACAATATTTAACACGTTCGCAATGTGCTGGGAATTATCCTGTGCAAGAAACCGGGTTAACCTATAACAGTTGGTATGGTAAACCGCACATGGAAATGTACTGGTGGCATGGTGCACATTACCCGCTTTGGGGAAGAACCGATTTATTGGAAAACAGCATGCATTGGTATTTTGATGCTTTTGAGGGTGCCAAGGAAATTGCCCAACGACAAGGCTATAAAGGTGTGCGCTGGCAAAAAATGACCGACCACATCGGTGGAGAAGCACCATCTAATGTAGGGTCGTTTTTAATTTGGCAGCAACCTCATGTTATTTATTTGGCCGAATTGATTTATAGAAACAACCCAAGTCAGGAAAATTTAGAAAGATACCAAAACTTAATTTTTGAAACTGCCGATTTTATGGCTTCATTTCCCACATACGATACCGAAAATGACAGATATAATCTAGGAAAAGGAGTTATTCCAGCCCAAGAGTGCTTTGACAAAACGGAGACTTTTAATCCACCAATGGAACTTTCCTATTGGAAATGGGGATTGGAAAAAGCCCAAGAATGGCGCAAAAGATTAGATTTAGAACCCAACAAAGAATGGCAAAAAATAATTGATAAGCTGTCACCAATGGCACAAAAAGATGGTGTGTATTTAGTTGCAGAAAGTGTACCGAATTCATATTCGGAAACGAGCGAACACACCATTGACCATCCTGCCGTTTTGGGTGCCATTAGCTATCTTCCTCAAAATAATTACATCGATATACCAGCAATGAACAGAACGTTTGATGTTGTTGATAAAGTTTGGACATGGAACCACACTTGGGGTTGGGATTTTCCATTGGAATCCATGGCTGCTACCCGATTAAACAGGCCTAAAGACGCCATAAAAGCCTTGTTTAGGAATGAAATCACGAATACTTATTTGCCAAGTGGGCATAATTACCAAACGCCCAGATTAACGCTTTATCTACCAGGAAATGGTGGTTATCTTTCTGCCATAGCATTGATGTGCGCCGGTTATGATGGCAATACCATTGAAAACCCAGGATTCCCAAAAGATGGTAATTGGAATGTGAAATGGGAAGGTTTAAAACCTATGCCTTAAAATAAGTTATAAAACATTTGAAAATGGTCGATAAGCAAGCTAAGTTTGACAAACTATTCAATCTGTTGAGTTTAACCAAAATCCAAACTGAACTGATTTCGGAATGTATTTCAATGAAAAATTCTATTCTGTTTTTTAATTGTTTTGATGGTAATCATAAGGTTGAAAAAGAACATATACTTAGCATTTATAAAATTAGATATAGGATAGAGAAAGAGAGACCAAGTAATCAATTTGTTATTGGATATGAGGACTTATTGCCAAATCTAGAAAAATCAAAATTAGAATTTATCAATATTTCTTCGGTTATGTCTGAAAAAGGAGGGTTTGTTGTGTTTTCTGACTATGAATACTCTGTATTTGTTGGAATTTTAAAATCTAATCGAAATTTAAGCGGGTTAAAGGAGCTTCAAAAAAGTTATGAATACAACAATAAATCGACAATATTTCAGAATGGGAGAATCAAATAAAAAGACATATTGATATTATTTTTGCCTATTAACTTAAATAAGTTACTTTTAGGTCATAATAATATATCAATGAAACTTCATCTGCTAGACCGAAGCAACCTTTCCAACAGTTCGTTTACCACCAAAGTAAACGAGTATCCTTATTTTTTAAAAATATGGCATTACCATCCTGAATTGGAATTGGTTGTAGTTTTAAAAAGTGAAGGCACTTGTTTTGTTGGTGACAGTGTGGAAAAATTTGGCATAGGTGATATTGTTTTAATCGGAAAAGATTTGCCGCATATGTGGTTAAACGATGAAGGCTATTTTCAACAATCTTCAAAAGAAACAGCCAAAGCCATAGCTATTCATTTTAAACAGGATTACTTGGGTCCCAAGTTTTTTGAAACCCCAGAGATGATTCATATTTTGGAACTGTTTGAACGTGCCCGTTTCGGCATTAAATTCTTAAATATTAACAAAAATCTAATAACCGATATTCAAAATATGCTGGAGCTAAAAGGCTTTGAAAAAACAATGGCTTTTCTCAATATACTCAACAGTTTGACAAAACATAAAGACACGAAACGGCTTTCCAGTCCGGGTTTTGTTAACTCTTTTCAAACTTCAAAAAGTGACACGCAAGATATAGTTCACGCCTATATTTTTAAGAATTTTAATCAAGACATCACATTAAATAAAGCGGCCGAAATTGCCCATATGAATCCTTCTGCTTTTAGTAGATATTTTAAAAGAATAAACCAAAAAACATTCTCACGGTACGTTACGGAAATTCGCATTGGTTACGCCTGTAAATTGCTATTGGAAAACAAATACAACATCTCTGCAATTTGCTATGATTCAGGTTTTAAAAACATTTCCAATTTTAACAGACAGTTCAAGCTCATCATGAACTGCACGCCTTCGGAATATGTTGATAAACATAAGAAGGAATAAAAATAGCTCATTATAAATTGCTTCATATTTCAATATTGAATTATAAAAGCAAAAAAAGTATCACATAAAATCAATTATTAGGAAGATTTTCAATCTTTTTCAAGCTAATATTGTAACTTGATATTCTGCTAAATTAAAACTAAACTAACATGTCTAAATTCAGTTTAAAAAATAAAGTTGCCGTTGTTACCGGAGGTGGAAGTGGTATTGGCGAGGCTATTTCGTTGACCTTTGCCCAACAGGGTGCCAAGGTTCATATTCTCGATTTCAATTTGGAAGCGGCCGAACATGTTGTTTCTGAAATCAAACAACTTGGAGCTTCAGCAGAAGCCCACAAATGTGATGTTTCAAATCAAAAAAATGTTTTTGAAGTCATTAATGGTATTTTGAAAACTGAACACATAAACATCTTAGTAAATAACGCCGGTATTGCCCATGTTGGTAATATTGAGGCTGTTGAAGAAGCTGATTTAGATCGACTTTATGATGTTAACATCAAAGGTGTCTACAACTGCTTAAAAGCAGTAATTCCATCCATGAAAAGTCATGGTGGCGGCGTGATTTTGAATCTAGCATCCATTGCTTCTTCAATTGGGCTAAGCGATCGTTTTGCCTATTCCATGACCAAAGGAGCTGTTTTAACCATGACCTATTCTGTGGCTAAAGATTATATTAACGACGGTATTCGTTGCAACTGTATTGCTCCCGGGCGCGTGCATACGCCTTTTGTTGATGGCTTTATAAGTAAAAATTACCCAGGAAGAGAAGCAGAAATGTTTGAAAAACTATCTAAAACACAACCTATTGGACGTATGGGCAGTACACAGGAAATGGCAGATTTAGTACTGTTCTTGTGCTCTGATGAAGCTGGCTTCATTACAGGTTCAAACTATGCCATTGATGGTGGATTTGTAACACTAAACGGATAATCATTCAAAATATAAAACGAAACAGATATATGAAACTAATACGATTTGGAAAAGCTGGACAGGAAAAACCCGGTGTTCAATTGGCAAATGGAACAAAAATAGATGTTTCTGCCTTCGGAATGGATTACAATGAAAAATTCTTCGGAAACGATGGCATTGAAAAATTAAAAACATGGTTGGAATCCAATCAGTCCAACTGTCCAGAAATAGACGATAATGTGCGTTTGGGAGCTCCTTTAACCAGACCTTCAAAAATAGTTTGTATTGGCTTGAACTATGCGCAACACGCCGCTGAAGCCGGAATGGAAGTACCCAAAGAACCAGTTTTGTTCTTTAAATCCACCACGGCTATGGTTGGACCCAATGATGATATTATGTTGCCAAAAAATAGTACAAAAACAGATTGGGAAGTAGAACTTTCAATCGTTATTGGCAAAAAAACGTCGTATATTGAAGAAGATGAAGTTTTCGACCATATTGCAGGTTACGTTTTGCACAACGATGTAAGCGAGCGTGCATTTCAAATTGAACGTTCAGGGCAATGGTGCAAAGGAAAGGGATGCGACACCTTCGCCCCTGTTGGCCCTTTCATTGCCACTACAGATGAAATTCCAGACCCTAACAATCTGAATTTATGGTTGAAATTGAATGGTGAAATTATGCAAAACAGTTCAACTTCCGATTTTATTTTCAACGTGCAACAATCGGTTAGTCATATCAGTCAATTCATGACCTTGCTTCCCGGGGATATAATTTCTACGGGAACACCATTTGGTGTCGGTTTGGGTCTTAATCCTCCTGTTTACTTAAAAGCTGGAGATGTCGTAGAATTAGGTATTGAAGGTTTAGGAACCTCAAAACAAAAGGTAGTTCCTTTTAAAAAGTAAGCTCATTCCGAGACCAGAAACCAAAAACCAAAAACCAGAAACCAGATAAAATGAAAGTAGGACTATTCATTCCGTGTTATATCAATCAATTGTATCCTCAAGTTGGGCAAGCCACCTTGGAACTTCTTGAAAAATTGAACGTAGAAGTAGTTTATCCATCAGGACAAACCTGTTGCGGACAGCCCATGGCGAATTCGGGTTACGAATCGGAATCTGTTGGCGCTTGCCACCATTTTGTGAATAATTTCAAGGATTTTGATTACATTGTAACACCCTCCGGAAGCTGTGCCTATCATGTAAAAAAGCATTACAACATTATTCCCCAAACCGATGATGTCACAAAAGTACGGAACAATGTTTATGAGCTTTGCGATTTTATTTTAAACGTTTTAAAAGTGAAAGATTTGGGTGCTTCTTTTCCGCATAAAGTTGGCGTGCACAAAAGCTGCCACGGACTTAGAGGCTTGCGTTTGGGATCGTGCTCAGAACGCGTCACTCCTGAATATTCATACATAGAAGAATTACTGAAAGAAGTAAAAGGTGTTGAATTAATGCCCATAAAACGAAGTGATGAATGCTGTGGCTTTGGCGGAACCTTTGCCGTTACTGAGGAAGCCGTTTCTGTAAAAATGGGAAAAGACAAAATTAAAGATCATCTGGAAAGTGGCGTTGAAGTGATTACGGCAACCGACACCTCTTGTTTAATGCATTTGGAAGGTTTGGTAACCCGAAACAAACAGCCGCTTAAAATCCTTCATATCGCCGAAATTTTAAATAGCAACCTTTAATTCCAACCATTAAATTATGAGCCATCCACAATTAGCAAGCATATTTAATAAAGACGAAAAGAAAGTTAATTGGCACGACAAAGCCCTTTGGTTTGTGCGCCATAAACGCGATATGTCGGTTCACCATGTGCAAGGTTGGGAAGAATTACGAAATTTGGGGCATGGTATAAAAGCCCATATGCTTTCAAATTTGAATTCTTATTTAGAGGAATTTGAGGCCAATGCCAAAAAAAATGGTGTAGAGGTACATTGGGCAGCTACTGCTGAGGAGCATAACCAAATTGTCCATAAAATTTTAAGAGAAAACAATGCCAAAAAGGTTGTAAAAAGTAAATCGATGCTAACTGAAGAGTGTCATTTAAACCCTTATTTGGAAGCCGATGGTATTGAAGTGGTCGATACCGATTTAGGTGAACGCATCGTGCAATTGGCCAAAGAGCCACCCAGTCATATTGTATTGCCAGCAATCCATAAAAATAAACATGAGGTTGACGAACTTTTTCAGGAGCATTTGGGTACTAAACCCTGTGATGGCGACCCGCAATATTTAACAGGAGAAGCGCGAAAGCATCTAAGACAAAAGTTTATTGAGGCAGATGCAGCCATTACTGGTGTTAATTTCGCCATTGCTGAAACTGGTGGCTTTGTAGTATGCACCAACGAAGGAAATGCTGATATGGGCGCACATATCGCTCCCATTCACATTGCTTGCATGGGTGTTGAAAAAATTATCCCAAAACTAGAGCATTTGGGAGTATTTTTAAGATTATTGGCGCGCTCGGCAACAGGGCAACCTGTAACCACTTATTCGTCACATTTTAAAAAACCAAAAGCAGATAAGAAAATGCACATTGTCATTGTGGACAATGGCCGTTCAGAACAATTAAGCAGACCCGATTTTAGGGCTTCACTGCATTGCATCCGTTGTGGTGCCTGTATGAATACCTGCCCCATTTACAGACGTAGTGGTGGCCATAGTTACGATGCTACCATACCTGGGCCAATTGGTTCCATTTTATCGCCTGGTAAAGATTTAACAAAACACAGTTCATTGCCCTTTGCCTCTACTCTTTGCGGGTCTTGCAGCGATGTCTGCCCCGTAAAGATTGATATCCATTCACAATTGTACAAATGGCGCCAAATTATCACTAAAAACACCCCTCAGCCTTTTATAAAAAAGAAATCCATGCAAATGATGGGCAACATATTTGCTAAACCCAAAAAGTTTGAAAAAGTTGGAAAAATAGCCCGTTGGTCACTCAGGAATCTGCCAAAATCGCTTATTAATTCCAAACCTAACGCTTGGGGAAAAGCCAGAGACCTTCCCGAAGGTCCGAAACAGAGCTTTGATGAATGGTATAACGAAAGGCAACAAAACAAAAACAATTAAGTTATGGGAAGTAGAGCAAAAATATTGGCCAAAATAAAGGCCAATAAACCAGATTCATTAGAATTACCACATATAGACCCTTCAATTTTTGACGAAGGTTTAAATCTCGTACAAGAGTTTACCAAAAAAGTGGAAGTTGTGGGTGGTAATGTGCGTGAAATCAAATCGAACATTGATGCTATTTCTCAGGTTAAAACATTGTTTCCTGATGTAAAGGTTAACTTTTCAACTTTGGAAAATACTAAAGATTTTAACACTTTAGATTTATCCAGCATTAAAAGTCCACAGGACTTAGAAGATTTAGATATTTTAATTTTAGAAAGCGATTTGGCCGTGGCCGAAAATGGTGCGGTTTGGGTGGCAGATAGCCAACTTCCGTTTCGCGTTTTACCGTTTATAACCAAACATTTGGTTTTGGTAGTTTCCAAAAAACACATTGTACCTTATATGCACCAAGCCTATCTAAAACTGAACAATGCACCAACCGATTTTGGCGTGTTTATTTCTGGGCCATCAAAAACGGCTGATATTGAGCAGTCATTGGTTATTGGGGCGCACGGTGCTTTAAGCTTGACGGTATTTTTAAAATTTTAATGCTTTCAGTTTTTCAAAGCTTAAAAATACGTTCCATGGCCACCCATTTTTCGCCATCTTTAGCCCAAGGAATAGCTTCTTGAAAATTCCACATTAAGTTTTCCCATTCTTGTACTTTTGGGTTTTCAGCATCCATTCTGGCCTTTCGTTCAGGGCTAAAAGTATCATCAACTTCCATTATCATAAACAGGCGATTTCCTGTCAAGTAAATTTGCATGTCAATAATTCCTGCATCTTTAATACTTTGGGTTATTTCTGGCCATGCATTTTCGGCTTTGTGATGCTTTTTGTAGTCTTCTATAAGCTTGGAATCATTTTTTAAATCGCAGGTGTAGCAATACCGTTTGGTTTTCATGTCACTGCAATTTCAATGTGAAGCTTGCTTGGTAACTCGATAAGCATAAATACCATAGAAACCAACTACTGCCAAACAAATTAAAGGCAAAATGAATGAAAAATGAATTTCTGTAATGCCACCTATAACAACATCTCCAAAAACCTCCTCACCATTCACAGTTTCTCCAATATCCATAATAGCAGCCTGAATTTTAGGTAGAAATGCACCCCCAACAATGGCCATAATTAAACCTGAAGATGCCAACTTTGCCTCTTCACCCATGTCTTTTAAAGCCAAGCCATAAATAGTTGGAAACATGATAGACATGAATACGGATACCAACACTAAACAAATTAAACTTGTAATACCGTTAGTTACTATAACTCCTGCGCACAATAAAACTGCCGCTATTGTAAATACAGTCAACATGCTTGCAGCATTAAATTTTCTCATTAGCGCTGTACCAATAAATCTGGTTGAAACAAACAATAACATGGCACCAATATTCCAAAAGGTACCGTCAACCTGTTCAGCACCTCTTCCCATGTTAATATATTCAACTAATTGAAAAATAGCGGTCCAACACATAATTTGTGCCCCCACATAAAATGTTTGTGCAATTACCCCAAATAAATAAGTTTTACTTTTAAATATCTTGTTTAAAGATTCTTTAATTGTAAGATGTTCACCCATAAACATTTTAGGGATGTTAGTTTTCCAAATTATAAAGAAAACTATCGCAACAAATATGCCTACTGAAATGTATGGTGTGCTAATAACTTCGAGGTCATGAGTTCTTATTTCTGCAGCTTTGTCAGCACCTAAAGCCATTATTTCTGTACTATCGACATAATCGGCAGATAAAATTCTATCAAGAACCACAAACTTTGCAATCATCATTCCTGTTAGAGACCCAATTGGGTTAAATGACTGAGCCAGATTTAACCTTTGAGTCGCTGTTGAGGCATCGCCCATGGAAAGAATTAGTGGATTGGATGTAGTTTCTAAAAAACCCAATCCGCAGGTAATCACAAAAAGAGAAATTAGAAAATACGTATAGCTTTCTTCTAAAGCAGCGGGGTAAAATAAAACGGCTCCAATGGCATACAAAGCCAGCCCTAAAAGTATGCCCGATTTATAGCTAAACCTTCTAATAAATAAAGCTGCTGGAATAGCCATAACCCCGTAGCCGAAATAAAATGCAAATTGTACATTATAGGCTTCCTTGTTTGAAAGCACCATAACTTTTTTGAACGCCGCAACCATAGGGTTTGTTAAATCGTTAGCAAATCCCCATAATGCAAAAATAGAAGTTGCCGCTATAAAAGGCACAATTAGTTCTTTAGGTACTACCGGTATTTTCTTATTACTCATTTGTTTTGGTTTAATTGGTGTTTTCTTGAGGTTGATTTTTTTTTGAATATTATTCAGCGTCTGTTAAAAGCGAGCGGTCTAAATGCACATAACCGCCATCAACCGTTATGAATTGCCCAGTGGTATGGGATGCCTTTGCTGATATTGTAAACAAACATTGGTCGGCAATTTCAGCTGGTGTGGTCATTCTGTTTTCCAAAGGAATCTTTTTTACTATGGATTTTAGTTTTTCTTCACCGTTTTCCAAAGTTTTTATCCAATTATCGTAAGCGGGTGTCCAGCTTTCTGCTATAACAATGGCATTGCAACGGATGCCTTCCTTAATTAAATCGACGGCCCACTCTCGGGTCAATCCGTAAACACCACCTTTTGACGCCGCATAACCCGAAGTTCCGCCCTGACCGGTAATGGCCACTTTTGAACCAATATTCAAAATATTGCCTTTAACCTTTTTTATCATGGGCAGACAGTATTTTGTCATGGCAAAGTAGCTCACCATATTCAATTTTAAGGAATACATGAAGTCTTCCATAGAACTATCCAACCCCACCCCATCATTTACGCCAACATTATTGATTAAGGCATCTACCCTACCATATTTTTTTTCAATTACTTTGGCAGCTTTTTCTATTTGTTTGTAATCGGATAGGTCGGTTTTTATAAAAATGGAATCGATACCTCTTTCCTGAAGTTCCTTTTCGTAACCATATCCGCGGTCGTTTCTACATGCAATCACCGGAATTGCACCCTCGTTGGCTAAATGCTGTACGATGGTTTCGCCAATACTCCCCTTAATTCCTGCCGCCCCGGTAACCACAACGACTTTATTTTTTAATCCTAAATCCATTTATACTTCTTAATTAGTTAGTCGTAAATCATAAAATTCAATGGCATTTTTGCCCATAACAGCCTCTTTTTCAGTCTCTGAAAGCTCGTTGATAAATGTAGTTATAATTGCTTTTACTTGGGTATACGTTCCAGCTACTAGGCACACAGGCCAATCGGAACCATACATAATGCGTTTTGTTCCAAAGGCATTAAAAACCAAGTTTAAATAAGGTTGTAATTGTGCCTCTGTCCAAGTATGAAAATCGGCCTCGGTAATCATTCCAGAAACCTTACAATAAACGTTTTCGCATTTTGCAATTTCTTTCATTAAGGTTGCCCATCCATCAAAAAAACCATCTTTTATGTAGGGTTTTGCGATGTGGTCTATCACAAATTTTTGGTTTGGAAAACCTTTAACAAACTCCAAAACCGCCCCCAATTGGTGCGGAAAAACCAAAATATCATAAGTAAAATTGAGATTTTCCAAGGCTTTAATACCCCTTAAAAAGTTTGGGCGTAACAAAAAATTATGGTCGGGTTCACCTTGAACCACATGACGAAATCCTTTTAATTTTTCAAACCTTGAATACTTTTCTAAGACCATTTCAATATCATTGCTCCTCAAATCTGCCCAGCCAACAACGCCTTTTATAAAATCGTTTTTTGAAGCTAAATCCAATAGAAAATCGGTTTCTGCCAAGGTTTGGTCTGCTTGAACTGCCACACAACCATCCACTCCATTTACTACATAGACATTTTTTAAATCTGACGGCATGAAATCCTTTCGAATAATGGCCATATCGTCATCAATCCAATCATGCTTTACAGGTTCGTATTTCCAAAAATGTTGGTGAGAATCTATTATCATTATAAAATTTTAATTAAAACTTACTGTTGCCTTAATCACACCTGTTTCTGGCTTTAGCCAACTATCAAAGTTTTGAATCATTTCCGTGAAATCAACCGAATGAGTAATAAATGAATCTGTTGGAAATTGATTAAGCACACTAATGACATGTTCAAAATCTTCTGTCGTGGCATTTCTGCTGCACATTAATGTCATCTCCTTGGCGTGGATTGCTGGGTGATTGTATACCAATTCTCCTTTAGACAAACCCACTAAAATAAAACGACCACCGTGTGCCATATAACTCGGACAAGCTTCGAGCGCATATTTATTCCCTGAAGCATCAAAAACAGCAGTACATAAATCACCTTTGGTTATTTTAGAAATTTCTTCAACAGCAGTTTCTCCCGCTTTAACAATATAATCCACACCTATTTTTTCCTTGGCATAGTCCAATCGTTGCTCGTTCATATCAATAGCTATAACCTTGGCTCCCGCTATTTGAGCCAACTTCATAATACCAATACCTATTGGGCCACAACCAATCACGGCAATGGTTTCCCGTTTTTGGATGTTGGCTCTCCTAATAGCGTGGGCACCAATTGCTAAGGGTTCAACGATGGCCATTTCATTGTCTGAAAGGTTGTTTGCAGGCAATAAAATATTTTCTGGCACAGTGATTCGCTGTTGCATACCACCATCGGCATGAACACCCAAAACCCTAATATTGGTACAGCAATTTGTTTTTCCGTTTCGGCAAGCAATACAATTGCCACAACTTACATAAGGCATTACGACCACTTTATCTCCCGCCTTGATACCTTTTTCATTTTCGTCTATTTCCAAAACTTCAGAAGCCAATTCATGGCCTAGAATTCTTGGATAGGTAAAGAATGCCTGATTTCCACTGTAAGCGTGCAAATCTGTACCGCAAATGCCTACTTTTTTTATTTTTAACAGGGCTTCACCTTGTTTTCTTTTTGGAGCTTCCTTATCCTTTAACTGGAACTCTCCCGGTTTTTCGCAAACTATGTATTTCATTTATATTTTAAATATCTTTTAGAACCATTCTATTTTTAAATCTTTAATCAATGTTGCGCCACTACCCACCGTTCCGGTATGTTGAAAACTTATTCCTCCATAACTGTTAGGAGCAATTTCAACTTCCATATCAACCACTTTTACAACTTCTGAGGTATCGTGGTTAGTGAAATAATCTCCTGTATTTTCGGCTTGAACAATTAGCTTGTTGTCTTGAACCACAACACTAATTTTACAATTGGGACGGTAACATGACGCTGAAACGGGTTGGCTTATCGCCATGGCATTCCCATTTTCATATTTCATTAAAATAAAATCGATGGCATCGCTATATTTTGTGGTTCTGATTAATCGCAAAGCATAGCCATTCATATTTTTGATGTCCATTTTAATGCCAACATCCATATATTGCATTCGGGCACTACTAAACCCTTGGCCAGCCGTTTTAGATGGGACGGCCAAAAAACTGATTTTCATATCGCCAAAATCATTGCCAACGGGTGTATAGCGCATTCGAGCGCCTTTGGTATTTTGCACAAAACCTTTAGTGCCCGAAGCACCGTTAATGCCTTCGCCGTAATACCATGGGTCTTGACTGTTATCAGCTTCCCAATTAAACTCTTTGGTATCTTTGGGCGCATAACTATCCAAAGACCAAAAACCTGGTAAAATTTTTGGTTGATATTTACTGGACATGTTTTCAAGATTAGGCACTAAAATCTTAGCATTAGATTTTACATCTTTAGCTGAAATTGCTTTTTTGTAAACCACCGTTTGGGCTTCGCCTGGGTGGCAACGTAAATGCTTTGGCGATATGCTTGCCATAATATAATAACCAATATCCCCTTCGGAAAGTTGATATGTTTTTAAAGGACTATCAAACCTTGATACAGCGATTTCAATTGGCTCATCACCGTTTTCATTTTTACACCGATACCAACTTATTAATGATTGGTCCTCAAAAGTCATATCTAAATCATAATCCAAATGAAGCTTACCCTCTCTTGGTTTACTGATCTTTGGGAGTTTTATGAATATGGGCGGATTGAGTAATGACGGTGCAATATAGAGTACTGTAGCCGATTCTAAACCCGAGGATGTTGATGCTGTTACAATAACTTTCTTGGTTTCGTTTTGATTATTCGTTGGAATAACCAAGCACTTACCATCTTGAATTTCCTTTAATTTAACGAAAGGCTTGAACCCATCTGAAACTTGCCAGTTTATAGTTTCGCCTTCAACTTCAAAATTGCCAAAACGATTTACTGTCGTTTCAAGAAGCAAGCTATCTTTTCCTGTTTCTAATTTTTGTTGTGTTGGTTTTATGATGAGTTGTGTTGGAATAGAAGAATAGTCTTTACCAGTTTCCTTTTCAACTTGCTCAACAATAGGTTTTATGCCCAATGGATCCCAATTATCATCTCCCCGAAGCAGATTATAGGTGTTGTAAACAATCGCATTGTTGCAATCAAAACGATAGGCATTGAGTAGTGGTTTCTGTGAAATATCTACCGTTGCATCAGGGTCATTTTTGCTAATTAAAACAGGACTGCTGTTTAAATTCACATTACTTTGATAATATCGCGTTTCTAAAGCTGGAATATCGCGCCAACCCAGATATTCTATATTTTCAGCAGAAAATCGAGTATCAATCACTGCTATCGTACCATTCGCTTTTGCAAAATATTGATTGCCTCTTGTATATGAGGTTATATCGCAGTTTAAAAAAACGGAACCTGTGCCATCTGTTCTATAAAAAGGTTTGGAAGAGTAAAAATCAAAAGTACAGTTGAGATAGACAGCACTTCCGTTAAGGGCATCATCGGTCATTTCAAAATGACAGTTCTCAAATAAAGTACGTTTGCTTCCCCAGAAAGGCCCCAAATTCAAGCGACTTATAAATCTAGAATTTCTGACCACGATCTTGTCTCCGTTTGAAAAAACAAGTTGTGCCTGTACGATAGCTGAGCCACGTTTTTCTCTATTTAATTTTGGGTTTAAAGGATAAACCAAGTCAATGTTGCAATAATTCCCAAAGGTGATATTTTCTGCACTAGTGCCATCACCATTAATCCTGAACATAGTAAAATTACCCTTAGAGCCCATAGTTTGTCCACGATTGCTAGCCAAAATAACGTGCTCTGGACTGTCTGATAACCCTTGAAATTTTAACCATTCACAATTGATTTCCAGTCCAATGGGCGTACCTCCAATTCTATCGGGCACTCTCATTTCAGAATCGTCGGGGTCATCAATCCAGTACACCCAAGGTGCAATATAGAGAACCATGGGGCCTTCTTCAGTTCCATTAGTTAGATGCTTAGAAGCTTCATTAATAGAATTGTACACAAAATTGTATTGAGTTGCTTGGTTATCACTCAAACGCCCATCGATATAAAAGGCTTTTGGTCCTAACTGAATTTTATTTCCTCTATATACGATATGGTCACCTTTAAATTCAACTTCAGGTGAAAGTCCTTGATGATGATTTTGGGAAAACAAATTGAAAACATGCAGGAAAAAAATACCCTGTAAAATCCAATTTATTTCCCTTTTTAAGTACATAGCCTACTGCACAATAATTTTTTGGGTTCGCAAAATTTGTTTCGATTTCGGTTCAATGATTTTCAAAATAAAAATTCCTTTTGCATTAATTTTCAGATTGTTGTCTACACCACCTTCAATAATTCCATGAGATATTTCTTTACCAAGAATATCAAATATTTTGTAATCCGATTTTTCAAAATCACCTTTTATTCTTATCGAAAACGTTCCGTTATTGGGCACAGGCCAAATCTTAAAATCTTCAATAACTTTTTTATTAACCGACAATGTAAGGTCAACTCCATTAACAATATTTACCGTACGTGTCATACTGTGCCCTTCTGAATCTGTTACTGTAAAATCAAATGAAGCTAATCCTAAAGCTACCGGTGTAAACTCCAATATATTTCCAGCCAAGTTAGTTGAACCATTCACCACATTAGAAATTTGATATGAAGGACTACTTTCAAATCCTCTTGATAGTTCCTGTAGATTCACGCTAATCATTGCGCCAGAATCTGTGCTGTAGTGAGGCAAACTCATCCATTGTAAGTAATAATCCATATTGGTATAACCATCATTATTGCCATCTTCATTCGCATCTGAAAAATTCCCTGCAGGAGAATTTATTGCGGTATTAATAATTTCCTCCCACCAATTTGGCAAGCCATCACCATCGGTATCCCAATCTGACTCCCTGTACACCACTGGATAATCTTCATAGCCACCAGCATCGGCCTCATCATCTGGAAACCCTTTTTTTCCTGTATAACTTCCAGTTACCGAATATGTTCCGGCCAGGGTTTCATTTATCATCCTAATATCATGATCATCAAAAACAGGTTGTGTACAACCTACATCAGACAGTACTATTTTATAAGCATGATCTGCTGTTTGCGTTGTTACATAAGAAGGGAAAAATGGCGCATTTACAAACGTTTCATAAGTTGTGTTGGCCCCGTTCGAGTCTCTTGACCTTCTTCCGTAGTCTTGGTTGGTTTCATCAAAATATCCTGGCATTTTATTACCGTCAAAAAAGGCACGTTGCATTCCCAAACCGACATTTTCATGGTCTACAGTCAATGCATATCTCGTGAGTTCAATTCCTGGACCTGGTTTATAGTAATTACCAACGAAATTCAATTCTTTAGTTCCGCCATCCGTAGTACGTGACCCCCAATTATAAACTACATTGTTTGTAATATCCAAAAGGCCTGCATAATATCCATTTCCATCCAATCCGCCTGCTAAACTCCAGTTACGGCCGTAATTATGAGCCAATAAATTATGATGGAAACTTCCAACATCACCACCAATTGATGCCGCATAACCATGTTGTGTACCAACTGGATAATTTTGATGACCTGCAGCATTTAAAGCTTCCGAAATTAGTGTCCGCTGTAATGTAATATTATGGGCTCCGCGGGAACTAAAAGCTTCATCAATGGTCCAACTAATAGAACAGTGGTCTATAATACTATGGTCACCACCTGTCATTCCCATACCATCGTAGGTTTGCCCTCCACCCAATCTAACTCTTACATTTTGAACAATACAATCATCTCCAGTAACTCCAAATGGCGCTCTGGCTATTGTTATTCCTTTTCCTGGAGCTGTTTGTCCTGCTACGGTAACGTATGGTTGGTTTAAAACCAATCTCGAATTTAAATCAATTCGTCCGGAAATATTAAAAACAATGGTTCTTGGGCCAATATCGTTAGTAACGGCTTCCCTAAGACTTCCTGGGCCACTATCATTTAAATTTGTAACGGCCACTACTTTTCCTCCACGTCCACCACGAGCAAAACGTCCATAGCCTTCTGCGCCTGGAAATGCCAAATGCGCCGGACGAAAACGCCAAATACTACCTTTTTGAACATCACCTCCCAGAAAAACCTCATCTATTCGCCAAAAGTAAGTGTCTCCAGTGTACAAATTGTTTATTTGATATGAGGGAGCAACAGTATTTCCTTGGTATTCATCTGAACTGGTTGTAGCATTATTGACCATGTCGAAATCCGCACCAAAATATACATTGTGGGATGACGGACCCGCATCGGCAGGAGTCCATTCAAGCAATACACCACCAGAACTTAATTCTACATGTTCATTATCATGAGCCGGAATAGGATCTTTGGCCAACTTAGCAGGGTCTGGTGTATTCAATTCAAACCCATTGAGCATCACGTTATAAAAATCGTAAGAACCAGATGTATCCGCAGCAAACAAAAAAACCACATCTGTACTTGCAACAGCAGTAAATTCAAGATAAGCATAAGCCGCATCTGAAGTCTTTTTAGCTCTTACACTTGGCGCTAAGTCATTAATCACTTGGGTTCCTTCAACAGAAATATTAATTGGGCTATAGGTATAAGCTTCACTATCTACTACATTTAAGTACACAAGCAACGTATGATTGCCTGGTTGCAAACCACTCATACGAAATTCAATTTGTGCATTTTGGCCAGTTTGTAAATTATTGACCGTTACCCCATCACCGACTAATCTTGCGTAATAGGGGGCTTGTACGGCCGCCTTTTCCCAATTGGTTCTCAACTGGTTCCCATAGGGTCCAACTCTTTTTACCGTAAACGTTATTCCATTCTCCGTTTTACTTGCCGAGTCAGCTCCAGGAACAACCCAAGACACGTATGCAGGGTCATTTACTTCGGATAAAGATCGACCTCCTTGGTCAAAATCTATTTTCACAACAGGGTTTTGGGCATAAGCACTTGTTACTGTTATGATAAACAGAAAAAGCAACTTTTTAGAGTTAATTTTCATAGCTTTTTTTAAAGGTTTCATGGTAATTTTTCTTTAGCTTAATTTTGTTTTTTTTAGTAGATTTTTTTCCTCCGATAACTCAATATAAGTTGAAATGTAATCGATTACTCAAAGGTATTCAAAATTGATTCCTGTTGCAATTAATCTTTATTAAATATAAGGTCAACACATAGCTTTTCTTCATATTAACGTTTAACTGTTCAATAGCTACCATAACTGGTAACACAAAAAGAAATAACTAATACAACCAATCCGACAAGCAATGTAACGTAAGTTTTCCTTTTGACATTCTTCCATTCTTTCATTAGCACGCCAACAATATAACTGAAAAAAATGAGCATGGACATATGTAACACCCAGCTAGCAAATTTATAATCGCCCATTCTTACATGACCCAAACCATAAAAGAAAAATTGTAAGCACCACAATGCTCCCGTCAATGATGATAGCGACCAGTTTCTAAAAAGACTGTTTTTTGATTTTCCGTCTTCTCTTTTGGTGGGTAGAAATTCCTTTATAGTACCTTGCCTAAACCCAGCAATAATATACCAAATGAAGTTTGTGATAAAACACCCCAATGTTGATACAACAAGTTTCGCATTTCCTTCAAAATCCCCTGCTCCATGTTCAGCAGCTAAATCAGCGATGGGTTGTCCATATTCCAACGACAAATTAAACACGCCCGAAAGAACCCCTGCAATGATGGTCAAAATTAAACCCAACATCATATTAAATCCAGCTTTGTTAAGCTTTTCGGCATCTAAATCCTTTTCTTTTTTAAAACCGGCCCAACCACAAATAACAACACCTAAAACGGATAAAATCATTCCTAAAAGTACGATGCCTCCTCCTGGTTTATTGAAGAAATCACCGAGTCCTCCAAAAACCATTAACGGAATAATGGTTCCCACAACGGCTGAAATACCAATAGCCAATGTATAGGTTAGTGAATACCCAATATGGCTAATCGCCTTACCAAAAGACATGCCTCCAAAGCCATAAATAGCACCAAAGAAAAAGGCCATCCAAAATGGTTTGGAAGGGGCTTCCGCTATTATTGAAAAAAAGCTGGGAACGGTGAACCATGCTAACAAGGTGGGTACGATTAACCAGGCAAAAACCGATTGGGCCAACCAAAAAGTATTCCAAGACCAGCCTTTCGTTTTTGTACTAGGTAAATAACAACTTGCAGCAGAAATACCACCTACAGCGTGAAGAAGCGTGCCCAATAAGGAATTTGGTGAACTCATTTAATTCAGTTTTTTTATTGGGATTTACGATTTTCTTTTTACGAGCAACAAATGGTCACATACCAAAACTACTTCCCCTCTCTGATTAATGATTTCAACATGTTCTGTTACAGTACCCATTTCAGGCCTTTTAGCATCGCCTTTTTCTAAAATGGAGATTTCCGAATGAATGGTGTCTCCTATATGAACCGGTTTTACAAACCGCAAACGGTCATAGCCTTTTGAAAAAGCCTCGGGGTTTATTTCTGATGCTGTCAAGCCTATTCCGATGCTAAAAATCATTGTTCCGTGGGCGATACGCTGACCGAAAGGTTGTGTTTTGCACCATTCCTCGTCCATATGATGCGGAAAGAAATCGCCCGTGTGGCCTGCATGAACAACAAAATCGGTTTCGGTGATTGTTCTGCCCAAGGTCACACGCTTTTCGTTTAGTTTATAATCTTCAAAAAATATTGATTTAAAATACATATATTGTTTAATTTAATTCTGTTAATTGTACGCCACCATTATTATTGCTCGTGTAACACGCTTCCACTACTTTCATTGTATCCAACACATCTTGAACACTGGCATGCAAAACCTCATCGGAACCTTCCTTAAAACGCATTAAATTGGACATGGTACCAATAAAAGCCTCTGGAAACCAAGAGCCTTCAAGGTTTAGCATCTTCCACTCGGGTTCTTTGCCTTCTTCAATGATGACGTATTCAAAAGCATCAGGCAAACCATCTGGATAGTTCATGAGCAATCCCATTTTTGCTTTAATGGCTCCTTTGGTTCCTTCCCATTTAATATAACTTTCTTGGTTTTGCGTCCCAAAATCATGGTCGTGATTGGTGTTTATTTTTACGCTCAAGGTATCACCATAATCTAAAATGATGGTTGAACGACATGATGACAAATCCTTTTCGGGATGTTTCCAAGTTCTTGCCATAACACGTTTGGGATTTCCTAAAAATGACCGAATACAATCTATATAATGCACACTGTGAAAGAGAATTTCCAACCGTGGGTGTTGTTTGATTACTGGAAATAACTCCCATGGTGTTTTTACTGTGACCTTAAACTCCAAATCATACAAATCACCGATCAAGCCTTGGTCTATCATGTTTCTGGCAGCACTTACAAACGAGGCAAAGCGCAACTGAAAGTTGATGCCAGCCACTAAATTTTTACGTTCACATACTTCAACAATAGCTTTAGCTTGCTTGTAATCGTTCCCCATAGGTTTTTGAATCAGCACTGCTGAACCATCGGGTAGTTGTTCCAAAATCTCAATATATTGGTCGGGCAACACTGTAATATCGTAAACTGCATTTTTGGGTGCATGCTTAACCGCATCTGCAACTGTGTCAAAAACATAGAGAATATCAAATTTTTGGGCCATCTCTTGTGCTTTGGAAATGGTTCGATTTGTAATGCCATACACCTGAAACCCTGCCATGTTATAAGCTGGCAAGTGAGCATCTTTTACAATACCACTTGCACCAATAATGATAATAGGTTGTTGTGTTTCGGGCAATAATGGTTTGTAAGTAACATTCATTTTATAAAATTTTTTGGATGTTGTTTTGGGTCTCTTCAAGTAATTCTTCAGATGGTATTGAACCATTGATAGCTTTCAAAACCATGTGGTCTATCAATTCAGCAACTTTTGGCCAAACGGGGGTTTGTGGTAATGTTTTGGCATTTTGATGAAGCATGCTCAATTTATGATAATATGGAATGGTGTTGTTAATTTCGAAATCATTCCAAGTGGATTTTCTACAACCAATGCCGCCTTCATTTGTGAGCATTTTGTCACTTTTTGGAGTTGTAGCAAATCTTAAAAAATCATAAGCCAAATCTATGTGCTTACTTCCTAAACCAATGGTATAAAGCCAATAAACGTTGAGCGATGCGGAGTGGTGATTTTCATCATGTGGCAATTCTGCAATATCCACTTTACCCTTAACTTTCGAAGCTTCTATCACTTCACACATAGAGGCAAATCCAAACCAGTTAATGGCCATGGCCGATTCACCTGTTGCGAAAGCCATACCAGCTTCCACCGAACCAAAGTCCTTTGATTTTGGATGGGTTGTTTTTTGATTGTTCACAATTGAACGATAAAAATCCAAGGCCTTAATAGCTTCTGAAGTATTTATATTAATTTGACCGTTTTTATCTAACAGCGAGCCACCCCGTGTCCATAATTGCAAACAAAAATCGAATACCATATTATGTCCATCGGGGTAATTAGCAAATACACAACCGAAAAGATTTTCATCTGGTCTGTTAAAAAACTCCGCTATTTGGGTGAATTGTTGCCAGGTTTTTGGTGGTTGTAAATCGTAACCGAATTGTTCTTTAAAATTGACCTTTTCTGTTTCACCTTCAAACAAATCCTTTCTGTAAATCAAACATTCTGGCCCGTCATGAAATGGTAAACCGTAAACATTTCCATTGATTTCTTGCAAATGAAGTAATGATTCATGCCAACCTTTTGGAAAATCCTGTGGTGGATTTTTTTTAATATAGGGTGATAAATTTTCAACTGCCTTAGCATTAACCGCATCAAAAATCCAATCGGTGTTAATGTGGGCGATGTCCCAATCACCGTTCTGCAAGCCTTTGTTTGTTAGAGTTGCTTTATATAAATCATGAAGTTCCAACGGAATCATTTCAGCTTCAACACTAATATTATTTTCAGCACAAAATGCCTCCCACAACTTTTTCAAAGTGGTTTCAAAAGGTTCAAATTTTCTAACGGCAATCCTTATCTTATCCATGCATCAATTCTTCTAAAATTTTATCGTTATGCTCTCCTAATTTCGGGGACCCTTTACCCGAAGTGAACAATTCGCCGTCAATTTTTATGGGGCATCTTGTGGTTTCATATGTATACCCATCTCCCATGGTTACTTTTTGGATAAAATCCAAAACCTTAAAACCTTCTTCTTCGAAAAGCTCTTGATAATTCAACACTTTAGCACACCAAATATCAGCAGGTTCTAAAATAGACAACCAATAATCGCCTGTTTGGGTTTTTAGATGTTTTGCCAAAATGGCCTTTATTTTATCGCGTAAAGCGAATTTATTTTCAGGAAACTGAAGCAACTCATTACACTTTAGAAGTTGCGCTAGAACTGAAATGGATCCCATGGCCAAAGCCAAATAGCCTTCTTTCGTTTTATAGATACCATAAGGAGCACCTAAGTAGGCATGGGCGTTATTGCTTTTGGTGCGAACGGGGAGTTCGCCACCGTCATTAAAAAATGTTGTGATGGTTTCAAATTGAAAATCGATGGCCGATTCTAGCATACTTACCTGCACCAAAGCACCAGAATTATTAACCGTTTTTCGGTATAAAGCCGCCAAAATACCTTGTGCTAAATGAGCGCCTGCCAACATATCAACAATTGATAGCCCCATGGGTACAGGACCATCGTTTTGATTTCCTGTTAACCAAGTTAAAGCAGTAAGTGATTGTAGCAGCAGATCTTGCCCAGGATACTCTTTTAAATCGGGATGGTTGCCATAACCAGAGATTTCGGCATAAACCACATTTGGGTTAATAGCTTTTACGTCATCGTAACTCAGGCCAACGCGTTGCATAACATCAGGTCTGAAATTATGCATTACCACATCGGCTTTTACCAATAATTTCTTTATAATCCTTAAATCCTCAGCTTTTTTGAAATCAGCCGCAAAAGACTCTTTATTTCGGTTGATCGTATGAAAAATGGACGATTCACCATTCATAATTAAATCGGAAGTATAAAGTGAGCGACAAATATCACCTGTTCCTGGTTTTTCAATTTTTATAACACGCGCACCCAAATCGGCCAACCGCAAACTGGCTGACGGTCCAGAAAGAAACTGGCTAAAATCTACTATTAAATAATCTTCTAAAGGCTTCATCAATTGCTTAAAAATTGTTCGTAAATCTTTTCATTATCCTCCCCAACCTTCGGAGCTCCCTTTTTTGAACTTAAAATAGTTCCATTAATTTGAATAGGACTTCTTGTGGTAGTCATTGTTTCGCCTTCAGTATTTATAACGGTTTGCCTTAGCTGTAAATCATCCATAAACGCTTTACTGTTCAAATCTTGATAGTTCAATACTTTTTCACACCACATGCCATTGCTCCGTAACAATTTTATCCAATAATCTGATTTTTTGGTGGTGATTCTAGCACGCAATATTTTCCGAATCGCCGCCCTGCCAGTAAACCATGTTTTTTTATTTGCATACTTACTTAAATCAACTTCAATAATGCTTCCCAACAACAATAAATCGCCCATTGCAATGGCCAAATAGCCATCTTGGGTTTCGTAAATGCCGTAAGGCGCACTTAAAAAAGCATGGGCACTACCCCGCACGTTTCCCCTATTAGCCAGTTTTCCACCGTTATTTAGAAATATGGTAAGCGCCTCAAACTGTACATCTAGAATAGACTCCAATAAACTCACCTCAACCAAAACACCATTACCTGTTTTTGTTCGTTTTAACAAAGCTGCCAAAATGCCTTGCACAAAGTGATTACCGCACATTAAGTCGGCCACAGCCAAACCAAATGGTACAGGCCCTTGAATGCTTTTTCCACTTAACCATGTTAACCCAGAAAGTGATTGCACCAATAAATCTTGCCCAGGTTTGTTGGCCCAAGAGCCTTTATCTCCGTAGCCTGTTATGGCCCCATAAATTATTTTAGAATTGATTTTCAACACATTATCAAACGACAAGCCAATTTTTTCCATAACGCCTGGCCGGAAATTGTGTGTCATCACATCGGCTTGTACTATGAGTTTCTTTACCTGTTCTAAATCTTCAGGATTTTTTAAGTCAGCTGCAAACGATTCTTTATTTCTGTTGATGGTATGAAAAAGCATACTGCTATCGTCAACATATAAATCCTTTATGCTTAATTGCCGACAAGCTTCACCTTTCATAGGGCGTTCAATTTTAATAACGCGAGCTCCCAAATCGGCCAATTTTAAACCAGCTGATGGCCCAGCCAAAAACTGTGAAAACTCCAATATCAATAAACCTTCTAGTGGTTTCAATCTTTATTACATTAATATGTTAATGATTCTCTGTAAATTTCATTCATCTTGTCAACTGCAGCTTCAATGGACGTTTCTCCTGTCATTGCCTCATGAATAACAGGACTTGCTTCATCCTGAAAATGCATATAACCGTAATATTGCGGACGCATGGTAGCTTCATCTAATGTTTGCAAGGTGTCTTTAAAGAAGTTATTGCATTGACTGTTTACTTCTTCACTTAACCATGATTTTCGGTGTCCTGGTTGACCCCCAAAATCGAAATACAAACCTGATTGTGTCTTTTCTAAGGCTGTAAATTCAGCATATTTCATAGCTATTTTAGCATGTTCTGTTTTGGCAGATACAGCAATTCCCGCTCCACCTAATGTAGAACGAAGTCGTTTTCCGTTGAAAGTAACCAAACCTCCTGCTTTTAAAACATGGTTGGCATAATTTTTCTTTGAATAATTGGAATAGCCATAATTAAACGGACTATAAATAATATCATCCGTTTGCGTCATATGTTCATAAATCTTAATTGGATTCATGTCCAAGCAAAACGATGGTGCCAAATCCAACAATTCTTTATAAGTTTTTATAGCATCAATCATTATTTGACGAGGCGCTACTTCGTTTTGATTTTCAAAAACTTCGGCACCCAAAGCAATGCACATCATGTAATGGTGCATTAAGGTATCTATGGGAATGGACGCAAAAGCCACTTTTCCTGTTCTCGCCAAATCCAAAAGCTGCTTCCAAGTTTTAGGGATTTGTACGTTATGCTTTTTAACCAAATCTTCCCTCCAAGTCGCAATGGGTGTTGCAGCGTCAGTTGCCAAAGTCCATTGCTTCCCTTCAACATGATAACTGGCATTGGATTTACCCACGCTATTTTCGGCCAATTCCTTTAAAAAATCGTTACTTAAATAATCATCAAAAGGCAACAATACTTTATCTCGTGCAGCAATAGAGACATGCGGATTGTCCATAATCAGCAAATCGTATTGATTGGTCAATTCATCCAAAGGCGCATCTGCAAAGGCCTGTAATGAACGCTTTTCCCAAGTAATCCTAACATTAGGGTTCAGTTCTTCAAAACGTTGCGCGGTTGCCACCACCGAGGTAAACCCCCGTGTATGGTTCCATGCTATGCCTTTTAAGTGTATCATAAAATTTATTCCCTCTTAAATATACTAATTAAAAAATCCTTCTGGCCATTTATAGCTTCCAGGTTTTAAGGTGATATGTTTTTTTGGATTTGAATTATTTTGCATCCTTACCACTCCCCAAGCCAATTCTTCCGTAGGAGTGAACGAATTCCAACCTAATGTATTAAGCATATCGTAGGCCGTAGCACCTCCTTCAATAAAAATTTCATCAATATCTGCACGTTTTATGAGATGCTTAACAACAGTACTGAGCCTGCTTTTTAAAATTTTCCAACTGTCTTCAAATGATTGAATATCATCTGAAACACGAAGTACTAGCTTCTTGTTTTTATAATAAATTTCAGATATTTTGTTGTCGAAAACATTTATAACATCTGTTTTAATCTCCTTTTGAAGCATCTCATTTGAAAAATGCACTACCGGACAGCCCATTGTTTGATGGCTTTTTGCAAATTGAATACTATCAGGATACATACTTCCTGAAACCAAAATATAATCTCTTGAAAAATGGAGCTTTTTTAATTCTGTTTTGTTTGAAGCGATTTTTAACTTGATTAAAAATTGTTCGAAAAAAATGGCACTTCCTCCAATGACAAAATCATCTTGATAAAGTTTTAGATTTTTCATTAAGTCTTCTTCAGAATTGCAATCTGGAATGTAAATACCCTTTAAGTCAATTTTTGTAATATTTTCTGTATGTACCGAGATATCTTGTTTTGAAGTTCTACTCAAAAGCAACTTTTTAACAGATGATGTTTTTGCGGGAAAATCTGGATCTTTTGAAAAACCTGTTTTTTCAATTTCTATATCATTAACATAATACATGCCTTCATTGATGACTCGATTTGAAACTGGATTTGAGGGCTGCAACAAAACGGTTGATTTCTCCGAAGCATCCATTAATGCCGACAATTCGGTTAATACATATCCACGGAGAATAGAATCGCATTTTTTAAAAATAATTTGATTTTTGCTTTTTTGAATGACTTTTTTAGCCAATTGCCAATGAATTTGATAAGCCTCTGCTTCTGACAATGAACGTGAATCCGTTGCAATAATATTCACTTTCGCTTCCCTTTGAGACATAGTATCAATACCAAAAGTTGTATCAATACCATAACGTAAACAAATACCTGCGATTTCAGCTGCTCCTGTTAAATCATCGGCTATAACGGTAATCATTATTTTTTATGTTTTGCCATCACAATGGCGTAATCTATGGCAACCAACATGGCATCGGCAGAAGCGATTCCTTGTCCTGCAATTTCAAAAGCCGTTCCATGGTCAACTGAAGTTCTAATAATGGGCAACCCTAAGGTGATGTTCACACCTTTAACACTTTTCATAGTTTCCTTTTCGTTGTCCCACTTAAATCCTTCCAATTTAAAAGGAATATGCCCTTGGTCGTGATACATAGCAATACAGCCGTCAAACTTACCTTGAACGGCTTTGACAAACATGGTGTCTGGCGGAAAAGGTCCTTGGGCGTCATAGCCTAATTCACGAGCTTCTTCAATAGCAGGAATAATTTCTTTTACCTCTTCATCTCCAAACAATTGGTTTTCGCCTGCATGTGGATTTAACCCAGCCACTGCAATTCTAGGTTTTTCAATTCCGAATTTTTGGCAAGCATCATGCAGTAAAGTAATCACTTCAAAAACACGTTCTTTTTTACACAAATCGCAAGCTTGACGCAAGGAAACGTGGGTACTGACATGAATGACCCTAAAGTTTTCATCAGCCAAAAGCATGGCGTATTTTTTAGTTTTGGTATAATCCGCATAAATTTCGGTGTGCCCTGAATATTTATGCCCTGCTTTGTGAATGGATTCTTTATTAATGGGTGCTGTAACCGTAGCATCAATTTCGTTTGCTAAAGCCAATTCAATATTTTTTACCACCGCTTCAAAAGCCGCTTTACCAGCCATGGCAGTTACAACTCCTGGTTGTAATTCTTCAATGCTTACATTTTTTAAGTCAAAAACATCAATGGTTCCGCATTCAAATTTGGCATCGCTAACAGCTTCTATTGCATTGATTTTTAACGGTGATTTTAATGCTTTTACTTCATTCTGCATGGTTTGGGCATCACCAACCACCAATGGGTTACAGCGCTTGTAAACATCTTGCAACGCTAGAGTTTTTATGATTATTTCTGGGCCTATTCCAGCTGGGTCGCCCATTGAGATTCCTATTTTTGGTTTCATATGTCCCAATTCTAAAGTAATTTTTTATAAATATTTATGGCATCTTGTCTCGTCACTTCCCTCGGATTGTTTTTCAATAAACGAGTCACTTTCATGGCAATATCTGCCAATTCGGGCAATACTTTTTCGGTGATTCCTATTTCCGATAATTTTTGGGGAATACCGCATGCTATGGACAATCCTTCTATTTTCTCTATTCCTAATGAAGCTATATTTTCATCTTTACCGTTCCATGTTATTCCTAAAGCTCTGGCTACTTCGGCATGGCGTTTTGGATTTGAAGGAAGATTGAATCGTAACACTTCTGGCATCAAAATAGCGTTTGACAAACCATGTGCAACGTGGAATTTTCCACCCAATCCGTATGATAGCGCATGCACCGCAGCAGTATTAACAGGTCCCAAACACAACCCTCCATACATGGAGCCCAAAAGCATAGCCGAACGGGCTTCAATATCATTTCCATTTTGATATGCCTTTAAAAGATTTTCAGAAATTAATTGAACACCTCTTAACGCGTAGGTATCAACCGTTGGATGCGCAAATTTATTGGTATACGCTTCAATACAGTGGGATAAGGCATCAATACCTGTTTCAGCTGTTAATTTTGGCGGCAAACTTACCGTTAAAGCCGGGTCTAAATAGCACGCATCTGGCACTAAAAACGGACTGATAATGCCACTCTTGGCATTTGTAGCTTCATTTAACAAAATTGCATTTGGCGACACTTCGCTTCCCGTACCCGAAGTGGTTGGTATACAAATCAATTTTATTTTTCTTCCGTTCAAAAGGCCAATACCAACAACGTCCTCAAGCCTTTGGGTATTATTAATTAAAGCTGCCAACAATTTGGCACAATCCAAAACACTTCCTCCGCCAATACCAATAACGCAATCTGGATTAAACCCTTCATTTTCTTCCAATAATGTATTGAATTGGGCAAAGGTGGGCTCGCCAACAAATTTATATTCTACTAAACTGACCTCTTTATTTTTTGAACGAAGAACGTTCCCTGTTTCTTCCACGGCATACATTAATGGCGTGGCGACCAATAACAGTATTTTATGAGAAGTTTCCAAAATAGAATCTTCAGAAAGTTTACCCAAAGAACCTTCTCCAAATTCAATTTTTCCAGGTTGCAATAAGGTTATTGAATTCATGTTCTAATCTTAATCTTTATATATTTTTTAATTTAAAATAACCATAAATGGTCAATTCATCTTTAACAGGTTCCGATTTAAAAAGAAAGCTCGCAAAATAGCCAACAACCAGTACAATTAAATGGCTATAAACCCCAAGCATATATTTATGATGTGGAAAATTATATGTGCCAAAGTCCAAAATCAATGAATCGTTGATTTCAGTAGTGGTCAAAACAGCATATGCAGTGAACACTACGCAGGCTAAAATACCAATGTGCAGCCCTTGTTTGTTGGCTCTTCGTGAGAACAGGCCTAACATAAAAATGCCGACAATACCTGCTGAAAAAATGGCGTACAGTTTGAATACTACACCTAAAACCCCTTGCCCATCCCAAGCGGCATAAAGTAAAGCGACAATAGACATAGCTATACCTGAGAAAAGCACCAATAAACGACCAACCATTAAACGTTGTTTATCAGTACAATCTGGATTAAAGCGCTGATAAAAATCTTCAACACCAATGGCTGCCAAACAATTCATATCAGAGTCCAAACTGGAAACTGCTGCGGCAATAAGTGCAGCCAAAACCAAACCAACAGCACCAACTGGTAATTCTGTTCCTATGAAATAGGTAAAAACTTGATCGGACTTTAAGCCATCAGGTAAGACGGCCCCACCTGTATTGTAAAAAACAAACAATAATGACCCAATAAGCATAAACAATGCCCAAACCGGCACACTCGCAAATACACCTATATAAGCCGCTTTTTTCGCATCTTTATCACTTTTTGCCGTAAGGTAACGTTGAACAATGGTTTGATCGGTTCCATATTTTTGCAATGCATAAAAAGCACCGTTAATTACCAAAACCCAAAACGTCAGTTCTGTAAATGTAAAATCGTATGGCCCAAAATCAATTTTCTTCATGGCAAAAGCTTCATCAATCATGAAACCCGCTCCGCTGTCGGATTTAAACAAGAGGATGCCTATACACAATAATCCTCCTCCGATAAGCAAAAATCCCTGTATAACATCCATCCAAATAACAGCCTCTATTCCACCTAACAAGGTTAAAAGGATGATCACAATTGTAAGACCGATTATAAATGTTGTAACATCAATTCCTGTGAGAGTAGCCAAAGCCAAACTCACCAGATACAATACAGTTCCCATTTTAGAAAAGTGGGTCAAAATAAACGCAACAGAACTGTATAATCGTGCAAACGGACTAAAGCGACGTTCAAAATATTCGTAGGTACTCAATCTAATAACCTTTCGGAATAGCGGCACAATCACCCAAACCAATCCAATCAGGACAATAGGCACCATTAAACCCTGAACTAATAAAATCCAGTTCGATTTGTAAGCTGCGGCGGGATATGCTAAGAACGTAACGCTGCTGATTAACGTTGCAAAAATGGAAATACCAATGGCCCAGGCAGGAATAGTTTTGCTTCCTGAAAAATATTGATCGGAACTTTTTTGACGGTGGGCAAAATAAAATCCAGCCCCAAGAGTAAGGGCTACGGAAATGACGACAATGACAATGTCAATCCAATGAATATTTAACATTTTAGTTTAGTTTAGCTGGTTTTACTCTACCTCGGTTAAAGGTGGCATCATGGTTTTATTACACAATCCTTTTTTGTTCATTAAAGCCTTTAAAACCGCCAAGGATTGACCCAATGATTTGTCTTTTTGATATTGTTCTGCAATAGTATCTGTTTCCTTTTGCCATTTTTCACATTCCTCCCAATCTTTATTCAATGCAGCTTGGTACATTTTTTTATACATTTCTGGCACATAGTTGCCCGTACTTGGCACAATGCCATCGGCTCCCAATTTTAGGCTTCCGTAACTTTGCGCTCCCCATCCGCAGAAAAAAGAAAAATTTTCATCATTGCCATAGAGGTCTATGCAGGTTTTCATTCGTTCCACATCACGTTCAGAATCCTTTAAACCCCAAATGTTTGGGTGATTGGATAATTTTTCAACCACTTCCAAAGGAATTGACATTTGCGTTGTCGCCTTAATGTTATACATCATTAACGGGCCATAAATATTGTCTGCAAGGGTCTCATAAAAAGCAGTCATTTGGTTTGCCGTAAGTCCGTAATAAGACGGCAGCGTAGCCACAACACAATCTGCACCCAAGCTTATATAAGTATTTCCACGTTCTATAAGATTATTTACGTGGTTGCCTACCAATCCAGCATAAATGCACTGCCCTTCCGATTTTGCTTTAACGGCAGTTTCTACCATCCTGTAACTTTCAACTTCCCCAATAGAGCTAGATTCACCTGTAGTCCCCAAAACGAGTGGGTGTATTCCGTTTTCAGCGAAAAGTTCAACTAAAAGTTTTACCGAATGTAAATCCACAGTTAAATCTTCATTTAATGGGCTAATCATGGGCACAACAACACCAGAGAAACGTTTTTGCATATTAATGAAAAGGCATTTAAAAATTGCAACATGCAATATTGCCATTTAAATAATATTTCGGTGTTATTTTTGAGCGTCGACCGATTTTGTAAAATTCATAAGTGAATTTTTCCATCAAAAGACCATAAAAAAAGGTGCATTTCTCAATGATATGCACCTTTTTTGTTCAACATCCTTTTGTTTATCAATTATACACTTTCAAATTGCTGAAGTGTTTTCGTTATAATATTTACACAATCCAATAATTGCTCTTCGGTCATAACCAATGGGGGTGCAAAACGGATAATATTACCATGGGTTGGTTTTGCCAATAAACCATTGTCTCGCAATGCCAGACAAATATTCCAGGCCGTATCGCTTTCTTCATCATCGTTTATGACAATGGCATTCAATAAGCCTTTCCCCCTAACTAGGTTAACTATGTTACTGGTTCTTATGTATTTGTTCATTTCGCTACGGAACAATTCACCCAAAGTAAAAGCATTTTCGGCCAAATGTTCATCCTTTATTACCTCCAAAGCGGCCATGGCTACAGCAGCTGCCACGGGATTTCCACCAAAAGTACTTCCGTGGTTACCTGGTTTTATAACTTTCATTATTTGATTATTTGCCAAAACCGCAGAAACCGGATAAACACCACCACTTAAGGCCTTGCCTAAAATTAAAATGTCCGGGGTTACTTGCTCGTAGTCTACTGCCAATAACTTTCCTGTACGCGCAATGCCGGTTTGGACTTCATCAGACATAAATAAAACATTGTACTGTTCACATAGTGCCTTTGCTTTTGCAAGGTAGTTTTCGCTTGGCACATAAACGCCTGCTTCGCCTTGAATTGGTTCCACCAGAAAACCTGCCACATTTGAATTGCTCTTCAAAGTCGTTTCTAAAGCATCCAAATTATCATATTCAATTTTAATAAAGCCCTTTGTATATGGACCAAAGTTTTTTCGGGCAACTGGGTCGTTACTAAATGAAATTATGGTTGTTGTACGTCCGTGGAAGTTATTTTCGCATACAATGATTTCAGCTTCATTTTCATCAATGCCTTTTACTTCATATGCCCATTTTCTACATAGCTTTAAGGCGGTTTCTACAGCCTCAGCCCCTGTATTCATGGGTAAAAGTTTATCGTATCCAAAGTATTCGCAAGCAAATTTTTCAAATTTACCGAGCATATCATTGTAAAATGCTCGTGAAGTTAGTGTCAAGGTTTGTGCTTGCTGTGTCATGGCATTGACAATTTTGGGATGGCAATGCCCTTGGTTTACCGCCGAGTAAGCCGATAGGAAATCGTAATATTTTTTTCCTTCTACATCCCAAACATGAACACCTTCACCTTTTGCCAAAACCACAGGTAATGGATGGTAATTATGTGCACCATACTTGTTTTCTAAATCTATCGCCTGTTGCGAAGTTAATTGGTCTAAAACAGCCATTTTAATAAAATTTAAATTGATAAAACAACCATTCCTTCTGTACCTTTATTCTTTCGTGGAATCCGAAAAAGCAGCGTGGGAGAGAAATCATCCCTGGATAGGCGTGCAAGTTAGTAAATATTAATGGCTCCCAAAAGTCTTATTCTGAGATTTTTGCCGACAGTGATGACACCTGCAATTCTAATCTTTTTATTTCGCGAATAACAGCATTTTTGTGAATTTGCATCCAAATGTAGATTTTAATCATGCTCATGGTTAAAAAACACATAATTACTGCACCTACCCATAGAATTAAATCATTTGTTTTTTCAACATCCATGGTTTGAATAATACAATAAATAAGAAGCCCAAAAACCAAGGCATTGAAAATATTCATAACTAGTGCCACCCAAGAGTTTTTGCCTTTAAACACGCCCCATAGCATTTGAAAGAGGTTTTGTTCATCCAACTCATCATAAAACTTAGCTTCTTCTTCTGTAAGCGTTTCTTTAATTAATTTGTCAATGTCTTCCATCTTAGTTTTCATAATTTCTATTTTTAAATATTGTTTTTAATTTTTCTCTCGCATGGAACAATCTCGATTTTGCAGTTCCAATTGAAATATCTAGCATTTCACTTATATCTTTTAATGAATAGTCTTCAACATAAAACAACTTAATAACAACTTGTTGCTGTTTGGGCAACTTCTTTACAGTTGCTAAAAGTGCACGCTTCAAATCTTCATAATCCGTATTTACATCTATGGTTGTCAGTTCTTGTTCATAACTATAAACTTGATGTTTTTCAATCGTTTTATTGTTCAGATTAATCCAATCAATAGATTTTGTATAGACGATTCGCAAAGCCCAACTGCCAAAACTTTCAGGGTTTTTAAGGTCATTGATTTTGGCAATAATCGTCTTCCAACTATCTTGAGCTATGTCTTTTGCTGCATCAGCATCTTTAACCAACCAAAAAGCTTTTTCGCAAAATGTTTTGTGCCAGTTTTTTACAAGGCCATTCAATGCGCATAAATCGCCCGCTTGATAATCTGAGACTAACTTACTGTCTATTATACGTTCTTTTTCACTCATCAAATGAATCCATCATATATCTTAAAGACATACAAATTCAAAAAAGGTTCAATTAATTTTCTAGAAAATGAAATTCAATCAAAGTTAACAGAAAATAAAACGATATTTTTTCTGGCTATTATTACATTTGCAGCATGTCGAAAAAAAGGTCGAAAAAACAAGTTTTTGAAAACATAGAGGTATTGGATGCTGGTGCCAAAGGTAAAACCATCGCCAAAGCCCCTGACGGAAAAGTGATTTTTATACCCAATGCTGTTCCTGGTGATGTTGTAGATGTGCAAACGTTTAAAAAACGAAAAGCGTACTACGAGGGAAAAGCAATTCATTTTCACACATATTCGGAAAAACGGACGACCCCTGTTTGCGAGCATTTTGGAACATGTGGTGGATGCAAATGGCAAGATATGGCTTACGAGCACCAATTGTTTTACAAACAAAAGGAAGTTACCAATAATTTAACCCGAATTGGCCATATTGAACTACCTGAAGTCACACCCATTTTAGGTTCAAAAAAACAATATTTCTATAGAAATAAAATGGAGTTTTCGTTCAGTGACAGCCGTTGGTTAACACTTGACGAAATTCAATCCGACAAAGATTTAGGCGATAAAAATGCGCTTGGTTTTCATATTCCTGGCATGTGGGACAAAATTCTGGACATAAAAAAATGTCATTTACAGGAAGACCCATCAAATGCCATAAGAAACGTGGTTAAGCAGTTTGCCATTAATAATAATTTGGAATTTTTCAATACTCGAAACCAAACGGGTCTTTTGCGTACTATGATGATTCGCACGGCAAGTACAGGCGATGTTATGGTGCTTATTCAGTTTTTTAAGGAAGACGTGGCAAAACGTGAATTGCTCCTCAATTTTATTGCAGAAACCTTTCCAGAAATAACCTCATTACTTTACGTTATCAACGGAAAAGCCAATGACACGATTTACGATCAGGAAATCATTTGTTATAAAGGTTCTGAGCATATATTTGAGGAGATGGAAGGCCTAAAGTTTAAAATCAATGCCAAATCTTTTTATCAAACAAATTCAGACCAAGCTTTTGAACTTTATAAAATTACACGTGATTTTGCTGGTTTAACTGGGGATGAACTCGTCTACGATTTATATACCGGAACCGGAACCATTGCCCAATTTGTTGCTAAAAAGGCAAAAAAGGTAGTTGGCGTTGAAGCTGTGCCCGATGCTATAATTGCCGCCAAGCAAAATGCACAATTAAACAACATAAATAACGTTGAATTCTTTGTGGGCGATATGAAGCATGTTTTTAATGATGATTTTATCAAGAAACACGGGCAACCAGATGTTATCATTACCGATCCACCACGTGATGGTATGCACAAAGATGTTGTGCAACAAATATTGAATATTTCACCAAAGCGTGTGGTTTACGTAAGCTGTAACAGTGCCACACAGGCAAGAGATTTGGCTTTAATGGATATCGACTATAATGTTATAAAAACACAAGCAGTTGATATGTTCCCGCAAACGTTTCATGTTGAAAATGTAGTACTTTTAGAAAGACGATAAATGAAATATTTTAAAATACTTATCATCCCAATACTATTGATTGTTATATTGTCCATTGGCTGCGAACGTGACGATATTTGTCCGGCAAGCACTCCAACAACACCTCGATTAATTATCGATTTTTTAGATAGTGTTAACCCCGATAACAAAAAAAATGTATTTGATATTGTTGTTGCAGGTGTTGGGAATGATTTTATTTTGGATGGCTATAATTTTGTTAGTGCCTCAACCCTAATGTTACCCTTAAAAACGGATGACAACACCACGCAATACGTCATTTTTAAAGAAGCGGAAGTGAATGATAACGGCACGCTTGATGACAACACGGACGATTTTGTTGATGGCAATTCAGATGTCATCACCATAAACTACAGCCGAGAACAAGTTTTTGTTTCACGTGCCTGTGGTTACAAAACCATTTTCAAAAACGTAACGCTTACCATTGAACCCGATAGTGACAACTGGATGCTCTCCAGACAACCTTTAACCGATAACCAATCTGTAGAAGATGAGACAACAACGCACTTTACGATTACTCATTAAAAGTTTTTTAGTGCTTTTTTTGTTTTGTGCATCGGTTAATGGCCAAAATGACACTATTGCAAAAACTTCAATTGATACCACACGGGTAAAACTAAAGTACGGGCTAAGATTGGGTGGCGACATAGGAAAATTGATTAGAACCACACTTGATGACGATTATAGTGGTTTTGAAATTCAGGGAGATTACCGAATAAAAAAAGACCTTTATATTGCTGGTGAAATAGGTTTTGAAGAAAAAAGTACCATTAACGATTATTTAGACATTACAAGCAAAGGAAGTTATATTAAAGCCGGAGTTGACTACAACATGTATGAAAACTGGCTTGATATGGACAACATGATATACGCCGGTTTTAGGGTCGGTGCCAGTACATTCAGCCACGATTTAAACAGTTTTACGGTTTATAACACCAACCAATATTGGGAACAATTTACTTCAACCGACAACGAATCTTTTAGTGGTTTAACGGCGATTTGGACCGAAATCATGTTGGGTATTAAAGTAGAACTGTTCAATAACCTTTACATGTGTCTTAATGCACAACTGAAACTATCGGCCAGCGAAACTGAACCTAATAATTTTCAGAATGTTTACATTCCAGGATTTGGAAAAACCTATGATAGTACTGGTATTGGTGTAGGCTATAGCTACTTTTTATCCTACAGGATCCCGCTTTATAAAAAGTACAAACAATCTGATGAGGCTAAAAACTGATGATTTAAGAAATTTCTATTCGAAATCCTCAATGGTCATTTTTACAAAGTTGAGGATTTTTTCAAACTGCTCTTCCAAAGTCATATTTGAGTTGTCTATAACAATGGCATCTTCAGCCTTTACAAGTGGAGAATCTTCTCTATTAGAATCAATATAATCGCGTTCCTTCACGTTTTTAAGTACATCTTCAAACACTACTTTATCGCCTCGCCCAATCAGTTCGTCATAGCGCCTTTTTGCTCTGGTTTCAGGTGACGCCGTCATAAATAACTTAAGTTCAGCATTTGGAAAAACCACCGTGCCAATATCGCGGCCATCCATGACAATACCTTTATCTTCCCCAAGTTTTTGTTGTTGTTCAACAAGTTTTTGGCGCACTTCCGATATGGCAGCCACTTTACTCACAAAACCAGAAACTTCCATCGTTCTGATTTCCTTTTCAACATTAACCCCATTCAAATACACTTCGGCAAAACCTAAATTTTCATTGAATTTAAAACTGATATTGACTTGTGGTAGTTGGTAAATAAGCGCCTCAACATTAAAATCATCATTATTAATCAATCCATGCTGCATGGCATAAAGCGTAACCGCTCGATACATTGCGCCAGTATCAACATAAACATAGCCCAGATACTTGGCCAATTGTTTGGCCACGGTACTTTTGCCTGTTGATGAAAATCCGTCTATGGCAATGGTGATTTTGTTCATTTTCAGAGTGACTTTAGTGAGCTAAAGTACTTAAAAAAATTATAGTTAAACTGCGCTATTGTAAATCTATTTGCAGTCCGAAGAAGTTTGAATTGGCTGCACTGGTATATTTAGCATGGGTAAAACTAAAGCGCATTTTATTCATTTTTACGGAAATACCAGCAGAAAGCCCAGAAAAGTTACGCTGATCCAATATTCTTAAATCTTCACCCCTCCTAAAATTATAGCCTAATCGGATGTTAAAACCTCCTTCTGGGAATACTTCCGCACCTACAATGGCGTGCCGTATAACCTGCCCAATAAACCCTATTTTTTCGTTGGTCTGGTTTCCTGACAAATCGCTTGTGGTTCGTGCTGGGTTTGGCCTTGAAATTGGCCATTCTTGCAAGTTATCCAATGTAATGTGCCATCTAATAGGCACGTTTTCCAACCTTTGTGACATCCCAAAAGCAACTTCAAAAGGCAATGGTTCGTTTAAACCAGCATAAGTAGTAATTTGAGACCCAAGGTTTCTAATAACCAACGCTGCATTAAAATCTAGATATTCATCAATGTAAATCAATCCCAAATCTACTGCTGCCCCTAGGGAGCTATACTGCTCTAGTTTTGAGGTGATTAATTTTAAGTTTCCGCCGAAATAAAAGTCAGAATAACCAATTTGAGTAGCATAACCTAATGAAAGTGCTGTTTCGCTACCAGAAAATGTACCTGTGGAATTTCCGTTTTCATCATACCCATCAAAAGAGCCGTAATTGACATAGGTAACACCACCGTGCAATGTTTTCGTGTGCCTATCAACCGTATAGGCGTATGCAGCTGTACCATAACTAATACCCCCTAAATAACTGGTATAATTTAGTGCCAATTGGTTATCCATTTCCACATTAATTGTCGCCGGATTGAACAGGCCTTGGGTTACGTCGTAATCAACATTAGTCAACACCTTGCCCCCTAAAGCAGCCTGACGTGGAGAGGACACCAAGTTTAAAAACTGATAGGTATGCTCACCTCCAACTTGTGCCAAGGCCATAGTAGGTATAGCGAAATAAAAAAATGGGATAAGTTTTTTTAGCATATTTACGACGCAAAGTAACTAAATCTATCTTAAAACGATAGCATGTATCTTTTATTTTAAATCACAAAAAAACCTCGAAACGTTTTCGAGGTTCTTTGTAATAATCACTATATTTTTTTTGGATTTTTTACTTTTTGATGGGTCAAGGCTATGTTGATAACCTCACTCATGTCTGTAACATAATGAAAGGTCAGTCCCTTTAAGTATTCTGGTTTTATCTCCTCAATATCGCGCCTGTTTTCCTCGCACAACAATATTTCTTTTATTCTTGCCCGTTTAGCTGCCAATATTTTTTCTTTGATTCCGCCTACCGGAAGCACTTTTCCCCGCAGTGTAATCTCACCTGTCATAGCCAAGCTTTTTTTAACTTTTCTTTGCGTGAACAAGGATACCAAAGAAGTTAGCATAGTAACCCCAGCACTTGGACCATCTTTCGGCGTTGCGCCCTCTGGCACGTGAATGTGTACGTTGTATTTATCAAACGCATCAGGGTCAATACCAAATTCTTCGGCATTTGATTTTATGTATTCCATGGCAATGGTAGCCGATTCCTTCATAACTTTCCCTAAGTTACCTGTAACGGTTAATATTCCTTTTCCTTTTGAAATAATCGATTCAATAAAAAGAATATCTCCTCCTACCCTTGTCCACGCTAAACCTGTTACCACGCCGGCTACATTATTGTTTTCGTATTTATCACGCTCTAATTTTGGCCCTCCCAAAACTTCAATAATGTCTTCATCAGTCACCTTGATATTATATTTCTCTTCCATAGCAATATTTTTGGCCGCATGGCGAACCATTTTTGCTATCTGTTTTTCCAAACCACGTACACCAGATTCACGGGTGTAACCTTCCACTATTTTTTCCAATTGAGGTTTTCCAATCTTTAAATCTTTATCGGACAAACCGTGCTCTTTAAGCTGTTTGGGCAATAAATGACGTTTGGCAATCTCAACCTTTTCTTCAATGGTATAACCTGTTACGTTGATGATTTCCATTCTGTCCAGCAATGCCGGTTGAATGGTAGATAAACTATTGGATGTGGCAATAAACATAACTTTTGAAAGGTCATAGCCCATTTCCAAGAAATTATCATAAAAATCATTGTTTTGCTCAGGGTCTAAGACTTCCAACATGGCCGATGATGGATCACCTTGGTGCGAAGTGGAAAGTTTGTCTATTTCATCCAATACAAAAACGGGGTTGGACGTGCCAGCCTTTTTTATACTTTGAATGATTCGCCCAGGCATAGCGCCAATGTATGTTTTTCTGTGTCCACGAATTTCGGCTTCATCGCGCAAACCACCCAATGACATTCGCACATATTCACGCCCCAATGCTTCGGCTATGGATTTTCCTAAAGAAGTTTTACCAACGCCAGGAGGACCATAAAGACATAAAATGGGCGATTTCATATCATTACGCAACTTTAAAACCGCCAAATATTCTATAATTCTTCTTTTAACGTCCTCAAGTCCAAAATGGTCTCTATTCAAAATCTTCATGGCACGCTTTAAGTCGAATTTATCTTCGCTATATTCGTTCCATGGCAAATCCAGAAACAGTTCCAAATAATTGCGTTGAATGGAATATTCAGCCACCTGAGGATTCATGCGCTGCATTTTGGCCAATTCCTTATCAAAATGTTTGGCCACCTTTTCATCCCAAAGTTTTTCCTCAGCCTTCGCTCTCATTTCCTCAAGCTCTTCGTCATGACTTACACCACCCAACTCCTCTTGAATGGTTTTCATTTGCTGATGAAGAAAATATTCACGTTGCTGTTGGCTCATATCCATTTGAACCTTAGACTGTATATCGTTCTTCAGCTCAAGTTTCTGAAACTCAACATTCATGTATTTCAAGGTAGCCAAAGCGCGCTTTTTGAGGTCGTTTATCTCTAAAAGCTCTTGTTTTTCGCCCACCGAAAGGTTCATGTTTGACGATACGAAGTTCACTAAAAACGAATTGCTCTCAATATTTTTTATGGCAAACGAAGCTTCACTTGGAATGTTGGGGCTTTCCTTGATGATATCCAAAGCCAAATCCTTAATAGAGTCTATAATGGCCATAAACTCTTTGTTTTTTACAGCTGGTTTAGCCTCTGGAAGATCTCTTATCGTTGCGTTCATATAAGGTTCCTCTGTAATAACTTCGGCCACCTTAAACCTTCGTTTACCTTGAATAATAACGGTAACGTTACCATCTGGCATTTTAAGAACGCGTAAAATCCTGGCTACAGTTCCTGTTTCATGAATGTCTTTGGCCGTTGGCCTTTCAACTGTTTCATCTTTTTGGGCAACAACACCTATCACTTTCCCACCTTTGTTGGCATCATTTATAAGCCTTATGGATTGGTCTCTACCTGCCGTAATTGGAATAACCACCCCCGGAAACAAAACCGTATTCCGCAACGACAAAATAGGCAAGGTTTCAGGGAGCTCTTCATTATTTATAGCCTCCTCATCCTCAGGTGTCATTAACGGAATTAATTCTGCATTTTCATCAAAATCCTGCAATGACAAACTGTCAAGATTCATGATATTCGCTTTCTTCATATATTATATTAAGCCAATCTGTCATTAAAACCAGATTGTTCTATTATTTAATTAAATCAAATTTTTATTAAAATACTGAAATTCAAATATTTACAAAGAACATAATTCTTTCAGCCACTATATAAAGTCAATAGCTATGCCATAGATGGAAAAACTTAAAATTTTGAATGCAGTTTTACATTTTTCCCATTTTCTTTAAAACAAATAACAAGACAATAGGAATGGCCAATAACACCACCATAAGTAAATTGTACTTGAACAACCATGGTGAAAGAATCAAGGTAATTAAATAACCTCCTATGGCACCGCCAAAATGGGCGTCGTGGCCTATGTTCCCAATCCTGTTTTTCATGCCGTAAATTGAATATAGCAAATACCCGATACCAAAAATATAGGCGGGAATGGGAATCGGGACAAAAAACAGATACAAACTCATATCCGGTCTTAAAAGTATCGCGGCATATACAACCCCAGAAACCGCACCACTTGCCCCAACCGCACTGTAATGATATTCGTTTTTATGGAAATAAAGTGATAACAAATTACCCAACAACAAGCTGCCAAAGTATATAAATATGAATTCCGTAGTATTTAACAATGCAATAACCACATTGGCAAAAAAATACAGCGTAAGCATATTGAACAATAAATGCTGGGTATCGGCATGTAGAAAACCCGAACTAAAAATCCTTATTTTTTCGCCTCGTTTAATCCCACCAACGTTAAATTTATATTTTTCAAAAAAGGAATAGTCGTTAAAACCTTTGTACGATATAATCACATTGGCAGCTATCAACACGACCGTTATTAAATCTAATTTGCCCATAAGGAGTAAACGTTTAAATTTGAATTAGCATATATTTGCAAATCTAAAATTTATTCATGCAATTTCTAGCTTATATTCTGGTTTATCCTTTTTTGTGGATAATTTCCATATTGCCTTTTAGATTGCTATATCTCTTATCAGACGGCCTATATATTCTTCTTTACTACGTTATTGGATACCGAAAAAAAGTGGTAACGGACAACTTAAAATTGGTGTTTCCTGAGAAATCTGAAGTAGAAATAAAACGAATTAAAAAGAAGTTTTACAGGCATTTATGCGATATGTTTTTAGAAATGGCAAAAACATTATCCATTACCAAAGCTGAAATGCAAAAACGCTTCAAAATTAAAAATCCTGAAGAACTACACAGATTGGAAGCCTTGAACAAAAGTATTATTTTAATGTACGGGCATTATGCCAGCTGGGAATGGTCGGTTGAAATCCAGAATCATATTAATTTTCAAGGATTTGGGGTTTACAAAAAACTGGCCAACAAATATTTCGACAAATTGGCACGAGACATGCGATCTAAATTTAAAACCACACTAATAAGCACCAAAGAAACCATTGCAACCATAAACCACAACGAGGCCAAAGGCATTAAAAGTATTGTGGCCTTTATTAGCGACCAGTCCCCAAGATTGAGCAAAGATGTGTATTGGGGTGAATTTATGGGGGTAAAAGTACCGTGCTTCACCGGCGCAGAACGCTTGGCAAAAAAGCTAAATTTAACGATTGCCTATTTAAAAGTGAACAAAGTAAAACGTGGCTACTACGAAGCTGAATTCATGACCCTTACCGAAGAACCCAAGAAATATAAGGATTATGAGGTGACCGATATATTTTTACGCGAGGTTGAAAAACAGATTTATGAAGCCCCAGAATATTATTTCTGGACCCACAAACGCTGGAAACATCAAGTTAAAAGTTAAATATCTTATAGGTTAGCGGTCGATACCATTATCAAGCGCTCTTTTTGGCATGCTTTGTCAATAGTTCCCTAAGCTTTACCACCTCAATGGGCTTTGCAAGAAAATCATCAATTCCTGCCAGTTTTGCATTATTGATGTCTTCTTCAAAGGCACTAGCCGAAACAGCAATAATGGGTGTTTTGTTTATGGCATATTTAGCGGTTTCCTTAATGAATTTTGTGGCTTGGTATCCATCCATATCTGGCATATAGATATCCATAAAAATAATATCAAAGTCCAATATTTTATAGAGTTCAACAGCTTCCAATCCATTTTTGGCAAATGTGCAATCTGCTCCTTGGCGCTCAAGTAAAAACTTAATAACCTTTTGGTTAGTTCGATTGTCCTCAGCCACCAATACACTTAATTTGTCCATTAAAACTGGTTTCAAGAACTCCTCCTCTACTTTCAAATTCAAGGTTTTTTTAAGCTGTAAACTGAAATGAAAAGTGGAGCCTTCATTTTCTTTACTTTCCAATTTCAACTGGCCTCCCATAAGTTTTACCAATTTATTTGAAATAATAAGGCCTATACCGCGCCCCCTGTAATCTTTAAATGTTAGCTGACTTTCTGCATCATCAGGATTACCCATAATTTGTTTTACCTCATGCGGCCGCATACCGATACCCGTGTCCTTAACGTAAAACGTGATGATTTGATCATCCTTAATGCCAACGGACTGGTCCACTATGATTGAAACCTTTCCAGAATGTGTAAACTTAATGGCATTGTTAATTAAGTTGATAAGCACTTGCTGAATGCGTGGAGAATCGCCCATGAGCAAAAACTTATCTTTTTCTTGTGGCAAAAACTTAAATTCAAAATCCAAACCTTTTTCCCAAGCTTGATACTCAAAAACTTTAAACAGTTTCATTAAATCAGACCTCAAATCGATGGTCTTCAGGTTCAGAGACACCTCACCAGTTTCAACTTCCGAGTTATCAGTCACCATATTAACCAATTGCAACAAATGTTTTGAAGAGTATTCGGCAATCTCAACTTGCGCCCTTTGGTCGGTGGTCAAATCGGTTTGTTTCAGCATATTCAGCATGCCTAGAACAGTACTCAAAGGCGTTCGAACCTCGTAACTCATATTGGCCAAATAAACCGATTTTTCATTTGCCAAATCATCGGCTGCATCCAATTCTGCTTTTAATTCGTCAATCCTAAGCCTAAGATTGGTATTAATAACCTCATTTTTTAAGATGTTTTTTAAAAAATATTGCAACCCAAGTACCTGAAGAATGGCAATAATGAATAATAGCACTGCCGCGCTTTCAATGTTAATCTTCCCTTCTATAACGAAAAACCCAACAATGAGAATAGCGGCAATAGAAATAAAAATGAAAAAGGATAGTTTCCTCTTCACTTTGATAGATTCTAAAAATTTTGGAAGAAAATTCACGATATGGTGCTTTTAACAAACTTATCCATAATTATTACAAATTACAAAACTATTGTTTACAAATACCAATGCAAAATATTTTAAATTTCATTATTTTTAAATTGTGAAAGCCTTTGTGGTGCTTTGACGGACAATGGTGATAAAAACTTTAAGTGAACGAGAAATAAATGCAATAAAAATTAAGAATGAGAATAGAATACGATATAAAATTAGGATTCAAGGATGTGATGATTAGACCAAAACGTTCTACGTTGAAAAGCAGGTCTGAAGTGAATTTAGAACGTGAATTTAAATTTTTGCATAGCCCTGTCGTTTGGCGAGGCATACCTATTATGGCTGCGAATATGGATACTGTTGGAACCTTTATGATGGCGCAAGCACTTTCCGAAAAAAATCTTTTTACGGCGATTCATAAGCATTACTCATTGGCAGATTGGAGTGTTTTTGTATCAAATTTACCTGAAGGAGCCGAAAACAATATCGCCGTTAGTACGGGAACAAGCCATGCCGATTCAAAAAAACTTGCCAAAGTTTTTGATATAAACCCAAACCTCAAATTCATTTGCATTGACGTTGCCAATGGCTATTCTGAACATTTTGCCAATTTTGTAAAACAAACAAGGGAGCAATACCCAGAAAAAGTCATCATTGCAGGTAATGTGGTTACTGGTGAAATGGTCGAAGAATTGTTACTTTCTGGGGCTGATATTGTTAAAGTTGGAATAGGTCCAGGTTCAGTTTGTACTACACGGGTAAAAACGGGGGTTGGCTATCCGCAGCTTTCAGCAATCATTGAATGTGCGGATGCAGCTCATGGTTTGGGCGGACAAATTATTAGCGATGGTGGATGCACTAGCCCTGGAGATATTGCAAAGGCATTTGGCGCAGGGGCAGATTTTGTAATGTTGGGTGGCATGTTAGCCGGTCATGACGAAAGTGGTGGCGAAATGATTGAAAAAAACGGCAAACCCTTTAGAAAGTTTTATGGTATGAGTTCGTCAACGGCTATGGAAAAACATGTGGGTGGCGTTGCCGATTACAGAGCCAGTGAGGGCAAAACCGTTGAAGTAGCCTATAAAGGTCCGGTTGAAGGCACCTTACAAGATATTTTGGGAGGTTTGCGCAGTACATGCACTTATGTGGGGGCATCTCGACTAAAAGAGCTCACCAAACGAACCACTTTTATACGCGTAAATGAACAAGAAAATAGGGTTTACGATTCATAGAAACGCCCACTTAATATTGTCTTAAGCCCCATTAAAGATTTTAAAATAATTAAAGCTTAAATTCATTATATTATCATTTTAAATTGAAAAAATTTAAAATCTAATTAATAATTTAACGAAATGCATATGAAAATATCCAAAGCTATAATTTTAGTGTATTTTTATATTTGCGTATCTGGCTAAACCAGCAAAAAATCAATTTCTTTATGGCATTAAAAATTGTAATCTCTCATAAAACCTTATATAAATACGACCGTTTAGTTTCATTATCTCCCCATATTTTCAGACTGCGCCCGGCACCACATAGTAGGACGCCCATTGAGGCTTATTCCATCAAAATAAAGCCAGAAAACCATTTTTTTAACTGGCAACAAGATCCTTTTGGCAACTATTTGGCACGACTGACCTTTCCTGAAAAAACTAAGGAGTTGTCCGTAGATGTTGAAATTATTGCTGATTTAAAAACCATAAATCCGTTTGATTTTTTTGTTGAAAAGTATGCCGAGGATTATCCATTTAATTATTTGGATACCACAAAGAAGGAACTGCTACCCTATTTGGAGATTACCGATAATGGCCCACTTTTACAGGAATTCCTTAAAACGGTTGATTTATCGCCCAGAAAAACCATCTATTTTTTGATTGACATCAATCGGAAGATTTATGAGTTTCTTAATTATAATATCCGCATGGATCCCGGTGTACAAACCTGCGAGGAAACCCTTGGGCAAAAAAATGGATCTTGCAGAGATTACGCCTGGTTGTTTGTACAAGTGATGCGCCATTTAGGGTTTGGGGCTCGATTTGTTTCTGGTTATTTGGTACAATTAAGCAGTGATGAAAAATCATTGGACGGCCCATCTGGCCCTGAAGAAGATTTTACCGATTTACACGCTTGGACAGAAGTTTACATTCCCGGTGCCGGCTGGATAGGCTTTGATGCCACTTCCGGTTTATTGGCTGGTGAGGGTCATATTCCTTTAGCATGTACACCATCATTTGAAAGTGCTGCACCAGTTTCTGGAATGACCGATGTTTGTGAAACGGAATTCTTTTTTGAAAACTCCGTAAAGCGAATTTTTGAATCGCCCAGGGTCACCAAACCATATACTGAAGACCAATGGAATGCCATTTACGATTTAGGCTTTAGGGTTGAAGAAGAATTGGAAAAAGGCGATGTGCGCTTGACCATGGGTGGTGAACCAACGTTTGTTTCCATAGATGATATGGAATCGCCCCAATGGAATACAGATGCCGACGGGCCACACAAACGCGAGTTGGCCAAAAACCTGTCGGCCAGATTATACGACGAATTTGGAAAGGGAGGCGTTTTGCACCAAGCGCAAGGAAAATGGTATCCCGGCGAACCGCTTCCGCGATGGTCCATAGAAATATGCTGGCGAAAAGATGGCAAACCTATCTGGAACACGAAGAATCTACTATCCTTATTTTCAGATAACCCAAAATTGCCAAAAGATGCCGATAAAAAATTCTTAAAAACGCTGACCAAATATCTTGGCATTTCCGATAAAAACATAAAACCCACTTACGAGGATAGTTTTTATTTCCTTTGGCAAGAAGGCCAAATGCCTGTCGATATTGACCCCACAAAGGAAAATGGCAATTTGTTGGTCAAGGACAAATTAATGGACATCCTAAAAGAAGGCACCTCAAAACCTGTGGGCTATGTTCTACCTTTAAATAATTCAGAAGGTGTTTGGTACACGAGTGATTGGAAATTCCGAAGAAAACATATTTTTCTAGTGCCTGGAAATTCACCAATCGGTTTAAGATTACCTTTAAACTCGCTGGTTCAAAAACCAAAACAGAAAGAATTCCCAAGGTTTGAACCCGACCAATTTTCAAAATTGGACGAGCTACCTGTATATTCAAAAACGGTTGAAAAGCGATTCGATAAAACGCAAAGCAAAGGGATAGAGAAACCCAAGTTTGAATATTTTGTTAGAACGGCTTTATGCGCCGAAGTTCGAGAAGGCAAACTCTATTTGTTCTTACCGCCATTGGATGCTGCCGAGTTTTATTTAGACCTTGTGGCATCTATTGAAGCGACTTCAAAGGAACTCAATATACCTGTTATTTTTGAGGGTTACGACCCACCGCACGACAACCGCATGGAATCAATGAAAATAACGCCCGATCCCGGAGTTATTGAAGTGAACGTACAACCCGCAAAAAACTGGAAAGAACTAACCCATAATACCCTTACGCTTTACCATCATGCCAAACAATCTCGTTTGGGCACTGAAAAATTCATGCTGGACGGTAAACATACTGGTACAGGTGGGGGAAACCATGTGACCCTCGGTGGCGTATCTCCTGCCGACAGTCCACTACTACGTAAACCTAGTTTGTTACGAAGTTTATTGACCTTTTGGCAACATCACCCAGGACTATCCTATTTGTTTTCGGGAGCCTTCATTGGCGCTACCAGTCAAGCGCCGCGAATTGATGAAGCCCGTATGGAAAATCTGTACGAGCTGGAAATTGCCTTTAGCAAAATTCCAAAAAACGGTGAAGTTCCGTTTTGGTTGACCGATAGATTGTTCCGTCATTTGCTGACCGATTTAACAGGAAATACACACCGTGCAGAATTCTGTATTGATAAGCTTTATTCACCGGATTCGTCCTCTGGAAGATTGGGTATTTTGGAGCTTCGTGCCTTCGATATGCCTCCACATCCGCAAATGAGTTTGATGCAAAACTTGTTGGTAAGGACGTTGGTGGCTTGGTTCTGGAAAGAGCCCTACGAGCACGATTTGGTACGTTGGGGCACTCAATTACACGATAAATTCCTTATAGAACACTTTGTTAGGGAAGACATAAAAGATATTGTTAAGAAGCTCAACAAAGCTGGATATGCTTTTAAAGAAGATTGGTTCAACCCATTTTTTGAGTTCAGATTCCCGCTTCACGGCATGACCACCATTAACAACGTTCATTTTGAATTACGGGCTGCCATTGAGCCTTGGAATGTGCTTGGAGAGGAAATGTCTGGCGGTGGAACAGCTCGATATGTCGATTCATCGGTAGAACGTGTCCAGATAAAGGTTTCCAACTTCATTAATGAAAGATATGTTGTAACTTGCAACGGTGTAAAAGTACCTCTTACAAGCACGGGAGTAAAAGGCGAATATGTAGCCGGAATTAAGTACAAGGCTTGGAATCCATATTCAGCATTGCACCCCACAATCGGTATTGATACGCCTTTAGTTTTTGATATTGTTGATATGTGGAACAAACATTCGGTTGGTGGCTGCACCTACTTTGTGGGTCATCCTGGAGGACGCGCCTACGAAACCTACCCCGTTAATAGTCTTGAGGCAGAATCAAGGCGCATTAACCGTTTTTGGGATTTAGGGCACACACAAGGCGATATTGTTCCAGATAAAGGAGGCACAATTACCAAAGCAGAGTATAAAAACATAAGAAAACAATACAGTTCCAAAAAGTTTAAATACAAAGAGCTACCTGTAAATGCTGAGTTTCCGGTAACCTTAGATTTACGAAAAAAGTAACACCGAATGCCCACAGATTCAAATATCCTATTTCAAAATTATTTTACCGATTTCAGGAATTACGATGAAGTATTGAAATCCAATATGTCCATTAATCCGAATTGGGAAAAATTGTTGGATAATTTGTCCCAAATGGGCGCCAAAAACCTTGTGGCCAAACAAAAGGAAATCAATTGGCTCATGGATGAAAATGGGGTGACTTATAATGTTTACAACGACCCCAATGGCATGCGCCGTTCTTGGGGACTGAATATTGTTCCTTTTTTGGTCCATCAAAGCGAATGGAAAATTATTGAAAACGGTATTGCCCAACGTGCCGAACTGTTAAATCTCATTTTAAAGGATATTTACGGCGAGCGCCTGCTCATTAAAAATGGCATTATTCCGCAGGAAGTTATTTTTGCACATAGAGGTTTTTTAAGGCAGTGCGACCAGATTCAGTATAAAACACTAAAGAATTTACTCATTTATTCATGCGATTTAGCACGAGGGCCAGACGGTCGTATGTGGGTAGTAAGCGATAGAACCCAAGCACCATCCGGAATGGGTTATGCCCTTGAAAACCGATATGCGCTGAGCAGGGTTTTACCCAATATTTTTCAGAATATCAACGTAAAGCAGCCTTCGGCGTTCTTTTATGAACTCAACCAAATGCTTATTGAAGCTGCGCCACAAAATAGGGACAACCCGAGTATTGTTATTTTAACGCCAGGGCCACACAACGAAACCTATTTTGAACATTCCTATATGGCCTCGTTTTTAGGTTATCCTTTGGTAACGGGCAACGATTTGGTGGTTAGAAACGGTAAACTTTGGATGAAAACCATAAAGGAGCTCAAACAAGTTGATGTGGTGTTACGCCGTGTGGATGATGTTTTTATGGATCCGTTGGAGCTTCGTGAAGATTCCTATTTAGGTGTTGCCGGTCTGTTGGATGTGGTACGGGAACAGCGCGTAGCCATCGTAAACCCAATAGGTAGTGGTATTTTGGAAAATTCAGGATTGATTCCGTTTATGAACACCATTTGCAACTATTTTTTAGGCCAGGATTTAATCTTGCCACAAATAGCGTCATGGTGGTGCGGCCAGCAAATTGAATGCAATTATGTGCTTGAAAACCTAAAGGATTTGATTGTAAAACGTATTGACCGCTCCAACCGTGAAAATATATTTTTCTGTGAATTCTTGGATGATGCTGCATTGGAAGATTTACGCCAAGAAATTCTTTTGGCGCCCTACAAGTTTGTAGCTCAAGAAAAAATTATGTTTTCTACCGCACCCGATTTTAGAAACGAAACCTTGGAACCCCGAAAAGTCATTTGCCGAACCTTTGCCATTGCCAAAAGAAACAGCTATAAAGTGATGCCCGGCGGATTGGTGCGTGTGGCTCCAGAACGAGAAACCCTATTTGTTTCCAATCAACGTGGAGGTATCAGTAAGGATTTTTGGGTGATTTCGGATGAGGAACAATCCAGCATTCAAAATTATGCTTGGAACAGTTCCTGTCGCATTTCAATTGCAGACATCAACGATTTACCGAGTAATACTGCCGAAAACCTCTACTGGTCTGGGCGTTATTTAGGTCGTGCATTGGTTACCGCACGTTATTTGCGCATGGTGCTCAACAAAATGAACCAAGAGCAGTACCATAGCAAAAAATTAAATTCCGACAGTTTAAAATTACTCTACAAGTCCATCACCAATATCACCTCTACCTTCCCTGGTTTTGTTGGTAAAGGCGGACAAGAAGCCATGAAAAACCCATTGGGCGAAATCATTTCTTTAATGACCGACGAGCAGCGTTGGGGCAGTTTGGCGCAAACCATGTTCAGTTTTGGCAATTCGTATTATTCGTTGCGCAGTTTATGGTCTAAAGACATGTGGCGTGTTTTTGATGGCATCAACAAACAATGGAGCCGATTTAAAGAAAATGACGACCGTTCCATTATTGAACTGACCAAAGTTTTGGACCGCATCATCACCCGATTGATTGCCTTTATGGGGCTTATTGAAGAAAGCATTTTGGTAAACCAAGGTCTGTTGTTATACTTCATCGGTTTACAGGCCGAACAAGCCATGATGAGCATTGCCAAATGCCGTTCCCTACTCATTTTTGAACATGAAGAGCATTTGCAATATGAAATTTTGGAATCCTTATTGGCTAGCCACGAAAGTCTAAATATTTACCGCTACAGCTACCGCTCGTACTTAAGTTTGGAAAACGTCATCAATTTAATTTTGTTGGATAAGGAATACGCCAAATCCTTGACCTATCAAATTGGCCGCATCAAAAAAGATATTTCCAGATTACCAGAATCTAAAGGCGCTTCGTCCTATCAAAAATGTCAGGATAAAATAAATGAAGCCTACCAATTGATTCAAGATTTGCAGGTTTCATCACTTTTAGAAACGGACAGTACAGGTTCGGAACGAAAAAATCTGGAAGAGGCCTTGTCCAAAATCAGTGATTTGTTGCACGACACTTCCATGGCTATTTCCGATACCTATTTCAACCATTCGTACCAACAAAAACAATTGGTGAACCAAAATTTCCCGCTTTCGTAAATGATTTACCAAATTTCGCACGAAACCAGTTATAAGTATGAGCATGGCGTAACCTTTTGCCACAACATTGCCACTATTAAACCCAAAGACATGCCTGGGCAAAAAGTGTTGGACTATAAATTGAAAATCAGCCCAAAGCCCACCGAAATTTCAGAAAAACTGGATTTTTTCGGAAATACCATTACGCGGTTTTCCATACAGCAACAACACAGCAAACTAAAGGTTAAAGCAACGAGCAAAGTATTGCGGGATTATAACATGGAACCCAATATTTACGATTCGCTTGACGGGCAGAACATTACCCTGCACCAAGCGCAGTATGCCTTAAACGGGTTTCATCCAGAATTGGTAAATGCCAAGCAGTTTATTTTGGAATCTATTTTGGTAGCGAAAATTACACCCGAAATTAAGGCCTATGCCGAAGTATCGTTTACGCCCAACCGTCCTATTTTTGAGGCCGCTTACGAACTCATGCAACGCATTTACACCGATTTTGAGTTTAACACGGCAGTAACCAATGTGGCCACGCCCATACATGAAGTGATGAAAGAAAAAAAAGGCGTTTGCCAAGATTTTGCCCAAATAGCCATTGCCTGTGTGCGCTCTGTGGGTTTACCGGCACGCTATGTAAGTGGTTATATTGAAACGCTGCCACCACCAGGCAAGGAAAAACTTATTGGTACCGATGCCTCGCATGCTTGGTTTTCGTTGTATATACCCGGTTTTGGCTGGGTAGATTTTGACCCCACCAACAACCAAATACCCAAAAACCAGCATATTATTGTCTCCTATGGGCGCGATTACTACGATGTGCCCCCACTAAAAGGCGTGATTTACAGCACGGGCAAAAACAAAATGAAAGTGGCTGTGGATATTAGGCCTGCGGTTTAGACGATTTAGAAATTCTCTTCTTGCCTTTGTAAAAAATTTCACCTATATTCGTTTATTAACTGAAATAAACTAAGAAAGAAAATCATTTAACAAAGTCGCATGAGAACCAAAAGCTGTTAGGTTGACTTACATTGATTTGTTATTTTAGTAACCTATGAAATCAAATAAAAAAAAGATAAATCCCTTTTTGAAATGGGCTGGAGGAAAGAGGTGGATGGTTGCTGGTTATGGTGATATTTTCCCTTCTTTTGATGGTAAATACATTGAGCCGTTTTTAGGAAGTGGAGCAGTATTTTTTCATATTAATCCGGGAAAAGGCATAATCGCAGATTTAAATAAGGAGCTCATAACAACTTACAAAGCTATTAAAGAAAACCATTACTTGGTAAAGGATGCAATCCTTGATATAAAAAACAACAAAATTGACTATTATGACATTAGATCTTGGGAACCCAGAGAAGAGCACAAAATTGCTGCACGATTTATTTATTTAAACAGGACATGCTGGAATGGATTATATAGAGTTAATTTAAAAGGAAAATTCAATGTGCCTAAGGGGAGTAAATGCATAGAAGATTACCCTGATGATAATTTTTCGCTTATCGCAGATGCATTACAAAAAGTTACAATTCGACAAAGTGATTTTAAAAAAACCATTGGAGCAGCCAGAGAAGGTGATTTAGTTTTTGCTGACCCTCCTTACACAGTTAGACATAACAACAATGGTTTTATTCAATATAATGAGAATATGTTCTCTTGGAAAAATCAAGTTGAATTATCAAAATCGTTATCAAGAGCAGTTCAACGGGGCTGTAAAATTATCTCAACAAATGCCAATCATTCAAGTGTTCGGGAATTGTATAATAATGATTTGTTTGATATTCAAGAAGTTTCAAGATATTCAAGTATTTCTTCTAAAAAGTCCACAAGAAATAAATACCAAGAAATAATAATTAAATCTAAAGTATGAATTTATTTTTTGACCAAACGAGATATTCTTCAAATCCTTTAACCACCATACAAGATATGGTTGAAAAAGATAAAAATTTTGAAACTTCTGAACAGTTTGATAAAATGCGTTTTGTTGGATATGTTTTAGAAATTGGATATGAAAGCGTAACAATTATTACAGCTGATAGCTATAAACAATCTGTAGGAGGTGTGCCGAGAGGTTCATTTTTAGTTGTTGTTCCTGACGATTTAAATGGATTTCCACCACACTTTTCATTATTAAGGGTTACCTCTACAGCTCCTACCCCTTTGTCAAAAGAAGTACAACAAACATATTTTGAGTTACATAAAAGGTCAATGCCTGAAATAGATCGTTTTACTGCTAGTGAACTTCAATGGGGTGCTTTACAAACCACAGTCTTAGGAATGTTTTATCCAAACCCTGATAATCAAGATTTGATTGAATTTTCAGGAGATGTCAATAATGTTGTGTCTGGACATAGATATAAAGTTTATTCTCCAACCAAAGATTTACTTGATCTAATAATAAATGGCACATTAAATCCAAAAAATCAATGGCCTTTAGGAAAATTACGGTTAACTGAAAGTAGATTACCATTTCAAAATATACCATCAATTGACGTTGCTGTAAAAGTAAGCACAGAAGATTTTAAAGGATTTAGAACTGCAATGTTTGGTAAAACCCGGTTAGGTAAATCAAATGTCGTTAAGTTGATAGTAGAGAGTTTGATTCGTACAACAGAAATTGATAAATCAGTTGGACAATTAATATTCGATATTAATGGAGAATATGCGAACGATAACCCACAAGACGGAAACGCGTCAATTCGAAGTGCTTACGAGGATAGGTGTCAGGTGTATGCGTTGACTCCCAGAGCGTCCACTCCTTCTGAGCCTCTAAGATTGAATTTTTATGAACAACCTGAATCTTGTATGTCCGTAATTCAAGATTTCCTAAATGGCTCACCACTTGGTCAATCTGGTTATATTAGAAGTTTTTCAAGTTCATCTATCCCATCAATTCAAAATACATTAGCACTACCTCAGAATGATAGGGTTAGAAACATTAGAAAGATTCAAATTTTTTGGGCGATTCTTAACAAAGCTGGATTTCCTAAGGACGAATCTGCTTTGAGAAGGCTCAGTTTATTTGCGAACCCTAACACAAATAATTTCAACCCTGGATTTTCTGCACGTTTGCGCACTGCAGCATATCCAAATGGTGAAACTCCTCCTGCTTCAATCAATAATCTTGATCAATTGCAAAGAGAATTGGAGTTAATCGAAGAGTTTAGACAAAGCAATCCCAGATCGAATTTGCTCCAGTCTACTGGATCTGGCAATGCAATCTTTGATTCTGACGATATCTCTCTTCTCCAATTCTTTAATCCATCAGGTGGAGGTAGAACTGGCCCATCTTTGTTAAGACCATTAATAGATTATCATCAAGCAAATGCTGGAGATTTCGTTGGAAATATTTTAAGGGAATTAGATACAGGAACCACAGTTATATTAGATCTTGGGAATGCAAGTGAAAGCATCAGAAGGTATTTTGCTGATATGCTTTCAAGGGCAGTATTTAGTCATCAAGAAAATAAGTTTACAAATAATCGATTAGGGAAACACTTTATACAACTGTATTTTGAGGAGGCACATAACTTATTCCCTAAAGATGATAAAAACGTTACTGATGTATACTCGAGGTTTGCAAAAGAAGGTGCCAAATTCCATATCGGAATGGTATATTCTACCCAAAGTCCTACTACAGTAAATAAAGATCTGTTAGCTCAAACAGAAAATTTCTTCGTTGCTCATTTATCAAGTCAAGATGAAACAAATGCGTTAGCAAAATTACAGATAGCATATGATGGATTGCAAAAGGATATTTTAAGTTCGAAAACAAAAGGATATCTCAGAATGCTTACCTTCTCCAATAGATTTGTTATACCTATTCAGGCAAAATTATTCACTGCAAACACAAAGGAAAATGCCATATAAAGCAGGAGGAAGACTGGGTTCTGAAAGGGCTAGTAAACTGAATCATATTGATGTGGTGAATTCCCCTTTGGTAAATAAATTGCTTGAAGAATTTGAACATCCTAAAAATGATGAAGTCGATTCATCAGAATTTAAATCCAATAATATACCTGAAGGAGAAAAGCCCTTTTCTCATGTTTTTGCAATTGATGGTTCCATTCAACACATAAATTCTTCAAATGAGGGGGTGCTAAGACAACTTGCTTTCATTAAAACAGCAATGTTTCGACTAGATCAAAAAAAACTAAATGATTTAAATCCTGTTGCCCCCCATCCTTTAGCATTAAAAAAAATAATGCATGATTCTGCAATGTTTCATGCAACAGTATTTCCTTTAAGAAATATAAAGCTTGGAGATAATTCCGTTTATGGTTCCGTAAGGCAAATTATTTTTGAATCAATTAAAGACCCCAAGCTAGAAAACGGCTCTTTCTCAATATTTGAAACCCTAAAATGGTTGGCATATCAAAAATGGGATAACACACCTAAACTCTCCCCTAGCTTTGACTGTCCTCACTGTGGTGAGAAAATAGATGGATTAATTTATGATTCTGACAAAGGCGAATGTAAAAAATGCAATAATGAGGTATATTTAACCGACATGTTAGGTTTTCACCTAGAAATGGGAGAGGAAAGTGCACCAGGTAGCGTAGCTTCCGCATATATGATGATACACGAAACTTTATTTCTTTTTGCTGGAATAAGATATCTATGGGTTTCAAATCAAAAAGATTTATTTGAACGGTGTTTGTTTATAAAAGACGGACCTTTAAATTTAAGAAGTCAGTATGTAAAATTAATTGATCCTATCCGTAATTTTCTTGATTATGCAGAAAAAGATGGAACTAATATTTACATCTGTGGACAAGAGAAAACCGGATTATTTGTTGATCATCTGGATTTAATTGAAAAAAGAATGCATAATGATTCTTATTTTCTTCCTTCAAATGAATATATAAGAAAACATGTCCAGCAAAGAAAAGCAGAGGAGAAATATGGATTCAGGACAAATTATGGAAATAAAGTTTTTATAAAAATTGGAAACCACCACAAAATGGTTTTGATGATTCCTACAGGAAAATATCTCGACTCTAGTTCCTGTGACGACTTCATTGGCTTTAATAGAATTGTAGGAACAATAAAGTCCATTCTAAGCTATAAACATGAAAACGCCTTGATTCCAATAGAAATGGCACATGGAATTGCCTCACTCAGCACATATCCTTCAGCTAGTATATTTAAACTATTTGCTGGATTATAGAGAAATTAAAATCTCAAAAATCTACAATTTCTTTCCCACAGACCCCATCTCACTTGGCACCAGCTCATAAACAAAATCGGGGTTGATGTTTTCTTCTTTTCGGTGGGAAACATATAAAATGGCTGTGTTGCTTTCGGCGGCAATTTTATTAATGAGGTCGGCAAACAGTTCGGCATCGGCATCGTCCAAACCATTGGTGGGTTCATCTAAAATAAGCAACGGTGGGTGTTTTACCATGGCACGGGCAATCAATACCAAACGTTTATGCCCCGCGCTGAGTGATAAAAAATCTTTATCCTTCTTATCGAACAAGCCCAATAGTTTTAACCAATCGTGGGCAATGAATATTTGCCGTTCGGTAGGGTATTTGTACAGCCCAATGGAATCAAAAAAACCAGACAATATCATTTTCTCAATAGAATCCAACCGTCTAAACCCGCGTAGCATTTCAGCGGTGTAATGCCCAATATTATTTTTTATTTCCCAAACGGTTTCGCCACTGCCCTTTTTTCTGCCAAACAGTACAATATCTTGGTTGTAGGCTTTGGGGTTGTCGCCCGAAATTAAGGTGAGCAAGGTACTTTTACCCGAGCCATTTGGCCCAAGCAATTGCCAAAACTCGCCAGCCTTTATTTCCCAACAAATATTTTTTACAATGGGGCGTTCACCATAGGCCACCGAAACATCGGTAAACTTTACCAAGGGGTTAAAGGTTTTGGTGGTAATGTGTTCCGGACTGGGCAAGTCGTTAACAAATCTGGAGCGTGGTTGTGAACGGGTAACTTCCATCACTTTCTTTGGAATCCCATTTTGCAAGGTATATTTCAGTTTTATAAACGGAAGCATATCCCGCTTTCTATTGGCTATTTGGATGATAGAAGTTGTAGCGCTTAATTTCTCCAAAGTTTTGGCAATACTTTCTTGGGTCGCCACATCCAGACTGTCAAAAACATTATCGACCACCATATAATCTGGGTTTTGGTTGATTAAGTGGCGTAACAAGGCTTTTTTTCGCTCGCCTTCCGAAGAGTTTTTAAGGCTATTTTTGGTATCGGTTTGTACGCTAAAATCGTCATGCCGAATTTCCTCTAAAATGAATTGATTGAGGGTGATTTCCGAAAAAAGTGCCGATTTTAAACTTTTTAATTCTGGAATCAATTCCCCAGAAAGAACCTGTTCAATAAGCAAGAGCTTATTGTCTTGATTGGAAATATAAAAGGCTACATGTGCTTTTTGCGGCATTTTGACGGTTTAACTGTCATGCTGAACTTGTTTCAGCATCCCATAAAATTATAGATTTCCACCACGTCTATTGCACTTCAACTGTACTTCGACTGCGCTCAGTATGACACGCTCAGTGTGACACCCTTTTAAATAAAATACAGGAATCGCAATTTAACGTTTGTTCGATTAAAATTAAATAACACCCCTATCATCCCCTCAAGGGGATATTTTAATTCCTCCCTTGAGGGAGGATTAAGGAGGGTGTTTTCCAAAACTTCAATTTATCGCCCCAATTAACCTACAAATTTTTAATGTGGTAGGTTACCAAGCCCTCAATAGGTCTGCGCACGAAGTTACCAGCAGTAAAGCCCATCTCTTTGGCAACGGCTTTAATTTCGTCCTGAGCAAAAAATGCGATGGAACCTGCAAAATGCACGGGTACGGTTTTAAGCTCTTCTTTGTACTGTAAAATCATGTTTTTGGCAAATACGCGAATGCCCTTTTTTATGAGTTCTACAATGTATTCGGAATCTTTGTTTAAAAACATGAATTCGGCAAAATTTGCCAAATACGCATTGGGGTTAGGCTGTTTGTAAATATTATACTTAATGTAATCGGCTTCCAGATTATATTTACTTTCAAAGGCCAGTTTAATATTTACAGGCATGTGGTTGAAATAATACTCACGAATCAATTCCTTGCCATAATAATTTCCTGCGGCATCATCCATTAAAATATAGCCCAACGACTGTACCCGTTGGTGCAGTTTTTTACCATCGTAATAACTGCAATTGGAGCCTGTACCCAAAATACAAACCACAGCGGCTTCGGTATCGTGATTTATGGTGCCATAAACAGCGGCCATGGTGTCTTCATCCACATTGATGGCAGCATTTGGAAAAACTTCAACCAAAGCATTGCGAACAATGTCCTTACCACGGTCTGTACCGCAACCAGCACCATAAAAAAACACGTGGGTAACGGTCTTTCTATTGGCCCTTAAATGCTCATTCTTTTTAATTAGTTTCTTTAACTTTTCCTCAGAAAGAATCTCTGGGTTAAGCCCCTTTGTCCTTTGCTTTTCCAAAAGCTGTTTTCCGTTACTGTCTACCGCAATCCAATCGCTTTTTGTAGAACCACTATCAACAATTAAAATCATGAGTTTATGGGATAAAAAAACTCCACAGAACCTTATAATTTGCTATAAACGGGGCTGTGGAGTTATTAATATTAATTAAATTTTCTCAATTATATTTTACTGATGTGTTGCGCAAGGTCAACCAATTTAGTAGAATAACCAAACTCGTTATCGTACCAAGATACTAATTTAAGGAAATTATCATTTAATGCAATACTAGCTTCAGCATCAAAAACACTGGTTAATGATTCTGAAACGAAATCTTGAGATACAACAGCTTCTTCAGTGTATCCAAGAACACCTTTAAGAGGGCCTTCTGAAGCAGCTTTTAAAGCAGCTTTAACCTCATCCCAAGATGCAGCTTTTTCAGTTCTAACGGTTAAATCAACCACAGAAACATCTGGAGTTGGCACTCTAAATGCCATACCTGTTAATTTTCCGTTTAATTCTGGAATTACTTTACCAACAGCTTTTGCAGCACCGGTTGAAGAAGGAATGATGTTTGCCAAGGCACTACGTCCGCCTCTCCAGTCTTTTTTGGAAGGACCATCAACAGTCATTTGCGTTGCTGTTGTAGCATGAACGGTTGTCATTAAACCTTCAACAATTCCGAAGTTATCATTGATTACTTTAGCTAATGGAGCTAAACAGTTTGTAGTACAAGAGGCATTAGAAACGATTGTATCTGCAGCAGTAACTTTATCGTGGTTTACACCCATTACAAACATTGGAGCATCAGCAGAAGGGGCAGAAATAGCCACCTTTTTAGCACCAGCCGTAAGGTGTGCCTTTGCTTTGTCTAAAGTTGTGAAAATACCTGTACAATCCAATACAACCTCTGCACCAACAGCATCCCATTTTAAATCTTCTGGGTTACGCTCTGCAGTAATTCTAATTTCTTTTCCGTTTACTACTAAATTTCCGTTAGCATGTATATCAACTGTTCCGTTGAATCTTCCGTGTACTGAATCATATTTTAACAAGTAAGCTAAATGATCTACATCCAACAAATCGTTGATTCCCACTATTTCAATATCAGGTCTTGAAGCTGCTACTCTAAAAGCGATTCTACCTATTCGTCCAAATCCGTTAATTCCAATTTTTAATTTTGACATAATTATGTTTGTTAATGTTAAGTGCTCATTATATCTGAGACACGCAATAATTCTAAGTTTATTTTAGTTTTTCCTTTAATAGCTTTTTCCAATGGGGTAAGTTCCATTTTATTACACAATAGCCCAACCATAAAGTTAGTTTGGCCGTTAAGCATAGACTCTACAGCTTTTACCCCCATTCTGCTGGCAAGTACCCTATCAAAACAAGATGGTGCCCCCCCGCGTTGCATATGACCCAACACAGATACACGCACATCGTAACCTTCCATGTTTTCATCAACATATTCCTTAAGTTGGAAAATGTTTTTACCTATTTTATCACCCTCAGCCACGATGACTATACTTGAAGTTTTTCCAGATTTTCTACTTTTATTGAGCGATTCTACCAATCTATCCAACCCTAAATCTTCTTCTGGAATCAATATTTCCTCAGCACCACCGGCTATTCCCGTATTTAGGGCAATGTGTCCAACATCACGTCCCATAACCTCTATAAAAAACAATCTGTTATGCGAACTTGCTGTATCACGGATTTTATCGATGGCATCAACCACGGTGTTTAGCGCTGTATCAAACCCTAAAGTGTGGGATGTACCAAAAATATCGTTGTCAATCGTTCCGGGAATGCCCATTACAGGGAAATCAAACTCACCGTTAAATATTAAGGCTCCTGTAAACGAACCGTCACCACCAATAACCACCAAGCCATCAATTTCAGCTTCAATTAATTTTTGATATGCTTTTTTTCGTCCTTCTACAGTTCTAAACTCATTGGAACGAGCCGACTTTAAAATAGTTCCTCCTTTATTGATGATGCCCCTAACACTACGGGCATCCATTTTCTCAAAATCACCTTCTATTAAGCCTTGATATCCACGATAAACACCAACGCATTCTACACCATGATAGGCACACGTTCTAACTACCGATCGTATTGCTGCATTCATTCCTGGAGAATCACCACCAGAAGTTAGTACAGCTATTCTTTTTATTGTTTTAGGCATTCGTTTATTTTAATTTTTTGCAGCGTAAAATTAATAAACATATGGCATATATCTATGGTATTTATTGCAAATTCATACAATTTTAAAACTATAACGTTTTAGTTTTGTAATAAATAGCAATGTGATAAAAAAGTGGGGCAAAAATAGAACTTAATCTATTCTGTGGCCGATTTCACAGATATGTAGTTAGGTAACACTTCTGCATTTTCTGGCTCAGGTTGCTCTTCAAGAAGGTCGTTTTCCTTTTCTGGCTTTTTAAACAGTTTTCGAAGCAACTCCTTAAAGGTATCAAAATCTACATTATAGGAAAGTCCCACACCTTGTGTATAGCCTATGGCCTCTCCAAAGTTTCGAATACTATTTTCACGGTTAAATACTTTAGCAGTAAGGGTTCCTTCTTCATTTAAAAGAAAATCTATTTCCACATCGCCAGCAACAACAGTCTCTGTAGCACCACCAACGGGCACACCAACTTTACCGTTTATCAATACGCGGTCACTGATTTGTGTTTGTAAAGTAACGCCAACCCTATCATCGGTTTGATAATCAGGTCTGTTTTGTCCCGCTTCGTAGTTTAAGCCAATATTGATTTTACTATCACCATTGGTAAAAATGCCGTTGATGATGCCATTAAGTCGTTCAGCAATGGTACCTGAGAAATTAAGCTCGTTAAGTCCTCTAGAAAATGAGCCTGTCGATATTAAATAAAGTGCTTGGTTTTGCCTATCGTTTGGTGACTCCAACCTATATTGAAGCTCGGATTTTACGGTTGAATTTACATTGGGGAATTCAAAACTAAACTCGGGATTGGGTTGCTCCAAATCACCAGTTAATTCAATATTGAGTTCAACAGGAATACTTCTGTTTATTGGATTATCCAACAATGGCGATGGGTTGGCCTGAGTTTTGTAAATGGCCAACATATCTATTTGAGCTTTTAAAGGGTCGCCGTCCCAAGCAATGGTTCCTCCTGGTTGCACGATGAACTCTTTTTGAATCAATCCACCATAAGCAAAATTGTAAACCCCTTCAAACACGGCGAAATCCCCCCACATATCAAATTTGCCATTGGTGTTTATTTCTACCAACAAACCACCACGACCTCGACCTTTTAATGAATGCCCTGTGTTCTTATCAATAATGATTTCCACTTCGGCGTCTTCGGTAACATCCAAATCAAAATCCAGTTCCAATCCCTGCAATTCCTCAAAAACAATTTCAGCGCCATCTTTTCTGGCCTCTTTTTCTTCCTTGGTGATGAAATGGATGAATGAATTATCACCAAAAGACTCAGCATCAGTTAATGGTATTTTAAAAACAGTGCCTCGTTTGGTTTCCCCAACAACACTAATCACCAATTGCTCTGTTGGGCCTACAAGGTTGGCTCTACCTCCTATAAAGCCAGTACCGTAATAAAGGGCGTCTTCGGTTTCCTTGGTATCCAAAACCAACAAGCGTGGCGTACTGATATCCAGCCCCAAACTCCATTTTGAAAAGTTAATATGACTTAACGAACCATTTAATACTCCTTTTGAATTGTATTTGGAATCCGTTATAATAACATTGTTAAAATTAAACGTTTGATTCTTTAAGGTGACTGAGGCGTTATTGTTAAAACCATAATCAACATTTAAATAAGGAATGCCCATGCCCCCGTTGTGAATCCTTAAATCGCCATTAATATCTGGACGTTTTAAATCACCAACTACTTTAACCGCTCCAGTAACGTCTCCTCGAATATTAGATAGGACCCCATCCAAAAGGGGGTTTAACGGAAACAAATTGAATTTATTAAAATCGAGCGATACATTGATGTTGGATTGCGTGCCCAAAACGTTGATATCGCCTTTTGCAACAAAGGATTTTTGTTCATCATCCTTAATGGTAATATCAACAATATAATCGGTGAGCGATTCGTTTCCGGTGATGGTGGCATCAAATGACCCCAAGAGAAAATCATTCACCGTAAAATCGTCTATTAAAATGGTTGAATTGGGCAGGTAACTTCCATTTTTTTGCAGAATGTCCAGTTTTCCGTTAATGTTTCCGGCCAACGACAAACTATCAATATCTGGCGTTACTTTGGCTAAATCAACATTGGTGAAATTCAACTTGATGTCTTTCTGGGTAGAATCCTTAAGGAAACCTGAAAGTCTAATTTCTTCATTTTTATGATTGATTTTAAACTTATCGATATCCAGTTTTGTCAATTTTTTATCGAAAGCTATTTTATGGAATTTGTCCTGATCCTCATTGATGAACCATTTGTTATCCTTGATGGTGAAATCAGATTTTTTGAACCCGATTACTGATTCGTTTTGCTCATTTATGGTATGATAAAAACTTAAATTATAACTATCGCTGCTTCGTTTCCCGCCGTTGAACTCCGAACGCATAAACAACGTGTCGTTAACGGTTACATTAATAAGGTTGAACTTGGAAACTTGGTAATATTTGGCATCCAAACTATCAATCTCCACATAGGTGTTGAAAAGCGGATTACTATTATCTACCTGTAATTCGATATTTTGCGCATAATAATCCAATAATTTAATCATGGGCGATTTGAAGGTGAGCTTGAACCGTTCTTCTTCACTTTCTACCCTGCCACGTATAAATGTGTTTTTACCGAGTTCAATATCCGGAAAAACCACCTCAACAATTTTATTATATATTTTGAAATTAAAATCGATACTTTGATCAATTTTGACTTTATGCGGAATATAATTGGTGTAAATATGCCCAATAGAATTTTCAAACAGCTTCTTTAAGTCCTTTAAAAAGAAACGGCCGCGTAAATTACCTTCAATGATATCGGGCGATTTAAACTCCACAAACCTAATATCATCCTCAAAGCGGGAGGACACATCAAATTCATCAAAAGTATAGGTGTCGAATTCATTTTTGTAAACCGTGTTCTTAAAGGATATTCTACCATAGGCATCATCCAAACTGCTACTATTCATGTTCATTCGCACCTTACTGCTAAAACTCGAGATGCTGTCTCGCTTTACAAAGTTCATGGCATTAAGGTTAGCATAGTCCACGTCGGCCTCAAAATCGTACTTCTTAACAGCTTCAGAGAAATCCACCAAGCCGTTAAACTTCAACTTTAAGTTGTTGTCGTTCACAAGCAAAAATCCATCAAAAATCTTATTTCTCACGTTTCCAGCTACTTTTATGTTCTGGTAGTTGTATTTATTATATTCCAGTTGAAATATATCGCCCTTTACCTGTGTATCAATCGTTTTGGTAACAAATCCTTTGCCGTTCACATCAAAATCCAACGAGGCTGTACCCACATTTGGGTCGTTTAAAAAGGTTCCGAAATCGAAGTTTTCAAAAATAATCTTCCCTCTATAATCGGCATTATCTATATCATTAACATTGGTGATTTTAAGGTTGGAATCCACAAAACCAAGTTCTGTATCGGTTTGAATATTTGCGATGACCGTAGAAGATGTAATTTGCGAATTACCTACAATCGTAAAATTACCAAGCCTATCAAAAGAACTCGGAATAGCGTTTCCCAATACATTGGGGAGAAGGGACTTTAAATCTTTATACGTGGATGACAGATTGCTAAAATCACCGTCCATGTAAAAATTACCAGGCTCTTTGTTGAAGAGGTTTTTAAACTTAATATCACCGTAAACCAAAGTCCTTGTGCTGGTGGTCAATCTTAAATTGCTGGCTTGCAAATCGTTTAATGTACCTAATAGGTCAACATCAAATCTTGCCGATTGATTGGCGCCAAACTCATTGTAAAAGGTGTTTAGCTCGTCCAATGAAACATTAGATCCATTAAAACTGGCTGAAACCAAAACCTTGTCTTCAAAAAACTGCAAATCTTCCCTCGCATAAGAAAACTTCAAATCACCTTTTAAAATGGAAAGAGGGGTTTTAATTTGAAGGTTTTCAAAAGTCATATCCGTTAAGGTATAACTGAAGTTGGTCATCAAATTTTTAACCACTACGCCCCTACTATCTTCAAAAGCCAAAGTATTTATCCTGGCACTTACATCGCTTCCGTTTATTAAAAAATTGGTGGCATTAATGTTTAAATCGTTAAAGTGGAGCCTTTCAACAGTTTCCCTGTTTTCATCAGATAAAAGAAATGTGCTGTCGTATATGGAAACATCGCTCGACGACAATAAAAAGCCACTTTTCTCTTTTCTTGGATTGTCGCTTTCAAACTTTCGTACAAAAATATCCAAGTTAGTTTCGGTTGTATCTTTGTAGGTTTTTATATTGAACAAAAGTTTTTCAATATCAATATCACCAAAATTCAATTTCCCATTAATTAAATTTCTAACGTTAATAATGGACGTATTGAGCTCCTTGATGCTTATAAGCGTATCTTGTTTGTAATCTTCAATATAGATATTCTTCAACTCAACATCGCCATTAAATTGCATGCTTACGCGGTCAATATTAATGTTGGTGTTAAATTCTTCATTCAAACGTTTTGTGGCATAATTCCCTAAACCGGTTTGAACAAAGGGAATGGAAAGCACAAGCACCAAAATGATGAACAACATGAGCAGAATACCCAATATTTTGTACAGTATTTTGAAGAATTTTTTGATACGCTTAAAGTTATAACTTTGTTAGGAATAAACTACTTTTGTAATTACGAGTAAAACCAGTGTTTGAGATGTTTATTCGTTTTCAAAATTAACAATTATTGTGCCTAATATTTATTAATGTCCTCACAAAATATTTTCATCTTAGGAATTGAGTCTTCATGCGACGATACGGCGGCTTCTGTAATGCATAACGGACGCATTTTAAGTAATGTTGTTGCCAATCAAAAAATACACGAAGAATATGGCGGTGTTGTGCCAGAATTGGCTTCTAGGGCGCACCAGCAAAACATTGTTCCAGTGGTACACCAAGCGTTAAAAAAAGCCAATGTCTCCAAAGAACAGTTGAACGCCATTGCCTTTACCAAAGGCCCTGGTTTAATGGGTAGCTTGTTAGTAGGTACTTCGTTTGCCAAATCTTTGGCCTTTGGACTCAATATTCCACTTATTGATGTGAACCACATGCAAGGCCATATTCTGGCACATTTTATTGATGAAGAAGGCTATGAAAAACCACCTTTACCTTTTTTGGCCATGACCATTTCTGGCGGACATACACAAATTGTGCGGGTGGACAATTATTTTGAAATGACCGTTATTGGTGAAACCATCGATGACGCTGTTGGTGAAGCCTTTGATAAAAGTGGGAAGATTTTAGGCTTGGGCTATCCTGCGGGGCCTGAAATTGATAAACGTGCTAAATTGGGAAATCCTAAAGCCTTTAAATTTACCAAACCAAAGGTAGATGGGTTGAATTTTAGTTTTTCCGGACTAAAAACGGCCATTTTGTATTTTGTGCAAAAGGAAACCAAACTAAACCCCAATTTTATTGAAGAAAACCTAAACGATATTTGCGCTTCCATACAACACACCATTATTGGTATTTTGATTGATAAATTGAAAAAGGCATCAAAAGAAACGGGTATCAAGCATATTGCTATTGGCGGCGGGGTTTCGGCTAATTCGGGAATACGGCAGGCCTTAAAAGACGGCGAAAAAAAATACGGATGGACTACCTATGTGCCAAAATTTGAATTCACAACTGATAATGCAGCTATGATTGCCATAGTTGGTCATTTAAAATATTTGGAAGGTGATTTTGCTCAACAGGATGTTGTGGCTTCGGCGAGGTTGAAAATATAAATGAGCCTTTTACACAAATAATTTTTGAAATTCTAGAAAATCATAACCGAATTCGCTACAAAAATTAAATTGTTTTATATTCGTTTGATGCAACTCTTCTATAATCCCGAAATAACCGAACACACCACTGAATTTACCTTTGATAAAGAAGAAAGCAGGCATATTGCAAAAGTATTGCGCAAATCTGTTGGTGACCAAGTACACATCACCAACGGAAAAGGATGGCTGTTTACCGCTGAAATTTCTAATTCAAACATTAATAAGTGTACGGCTTTGGTAGTTTCAAAAACACTTCAACCAAAGAAATATTACAACCTGCACTTGGCCGTGGCACCTACAAAAATGAACGACCGCTACGAATGGTTTTTAGAAAAAGCCACCGAAATCGGTATCGATACCATAACACCCATTATATGCGACCATAGTGAGCGTAAGGTTGTGAAGCTGGAGCGCTTTCTACGTATTCTGCAGTCGGCCATGAAACAGAGTTTAAATTGCTACTTGCCCGAATTGCATGAGGCTATTTCGTTTTCTGAATTTATCGATCAGGATTTTGAAGGGGATTTATTCATCGCCCATTGCGAAGAGACCGACAGAAAGTCATTAAAGCAACAACTTAAACCAAAAACGGACATTACCATTTTAATTGGCCCTGAAGGTGACTTTTCATCTAAAGAGATTGAAAAAGCCCTTGAAAATAATTTCATTCCCGTAACTTTGGGAGACACAAGATTACGCACCGAAACAGCAGCTATTGTAGCGTGCCATTCTGTTTCATTTACCAATGAATAACATGAAAAAAGTTGTATTACTTTTGATTTTTCACTTCTCGCTTTTAAGCTTAAACGCTCAAGAACTAGCTGTTTTAAAATACAAAGGCGGAGGTGATTGGTACAGCAATCCCACAGCTTTATCTAACCTTATAGCGTTTTGTAACAGTAACATCAACACAAAAATCAACCAAAAGCCCGAAACTGTTGAAGCTGGAAGCACCGATATTTTTCAATATCCGTTTTTGCATATGACAGGGCACGGCAATGTGTTTTTTAGTGAGGCTGATGCCGAAAATCTTCGCAACTATTTGCTCTCTGGAGGTTTTTTACATATTGACGATAATTACGGCATGGAACCCTACATTACCAAAGAACTGAAAAAGGTCTTTCCGGATAAAGATTTAATTGAGCTCCCAGCCAACCATCCTATTTTCAACATGGCATATCCCTTTCCAAATGGACTGCCAAAAATCCATGAACACGATGGAAAACGTCCGCAAGCATTTGGTATTTTTGATGAAAGTAGACTAGTTTTATTGTTTACTTATGAAAGTGATTTAGGCGATGGCTGGGAAGACCCTGAAGTACACAACGACCCTGCCGATGTTCGGGAAAAAGCCCTGAAAATGGGTGCGAATATTGTTAAGTTTGCTTTTGAAAACTAAATTGATGTCAGAATTACGAATGACGATTTTAGATTCTTAAATCGTGACTCCAAAGTCGTAAATAACATGCAACTCACACACTACAATACCAACTTTAAAAAACGCACATTCCCTATTACTCTAGTTTGCGACAACGTTACCAATGCGCCGAACATTGGCAGTTTGTTCCGTATTTGTGATGCTTTTGGTGTTAAAAACCTCATCCTTTGTGGCGAGCCTATTCCTATGGGCAGGAAAATGACAAAAACCTCAAGGGCTACCGAAAAAGTGGTGGATTTTGAAATTAAACCGTCAGCTTCAGAAGTTGTTGAAACTTTAAAAACAAAATGTCATCAAATTATTGCATTGGAAATTACTTCAACAAGCCAACCCCTTCACAACTTTCAATTTTCAAAAGGAAAACCTATTGCTCTAGTTGTTGGTGATGAAAATTTTGGGGTTTCAGAAGATATCTTGAAAAAATCGGATGCTATCATCCATATTGATATGTTTGGCCAAAACAGTAGCATGAACGTTGCTCAGGCCACCAACATTACTTTATATGAAATGACCCGACAGTTATTGTAAACCGTTTTATATATTTACTGAATGAACTCCAACACCATCTCAAACGGCATTTTAAAAGCAGTGGGCATTATCTTGGGCATTGCCCTTATCCTTTACTTTTTGTATAAAATTCAATCCGTTATTGGTTATATAGCAATTGCTGCCGTCATTTCACTAATTGGACGACCAATAGTCTTGTTTTTGGAACGACGATTGAAATTTAAAAACACTATCGCTGTCGTTGTTACCATGGTACTTTTACTCGGTGTTTTTGTAAGCTTGGTTGGTTTGTTTATTCCCTTGGTCATCAAACAAGGGCATAATTTATCACTTTTGAATATTGAAGAATTGCAAGAGAATATTGAGAATTTGTATTCCCAAATCATAACCTATTTTGATTTGCATCAAATTGATATTGAGCAATCTATAAAAGATTCCAATCTGCTTTCAAACATTGATTATTCCTTAATACCGAACTTTTTAAACTCGGTTATAAGTGGCTTAGGCAGTTTTAGCGTTGGTCTGTTTTCAGTAATTTTTATATCATTTTTCTTTTTAAAGGACAGCAGGTTATTTGAAAGCGGTATTATGACCTTTATTCCAGATGATAAAGAATCGCGTTGGAAAACCTCATCAACAAAAATTAAAGACTTACTTTCTCGATACTTTGTTGGGCTTATTTTTCAAATCTTAATTCTTTTTATCATTTACACCATTGGTTTGCTCATTATCGATGTAGAAAATGCCATCGTAATTGCCTTTTTATGTGCTTTGTTGAACCTGATACCTTACGTTGGTCCTTTAATTGGCGCGTTTTTAATGCTTACTTTAACCATGACCAGCAACCTAGGGCAAAGTTTTAGTACTGTTATATTACCAAAAACCTTTTGGGTATTTTTGGTTTTTGCCATTGGCCAATTGGTGGACAACTTTGGTAGCCAACCCATTATTTTTTCGAAAAGTGTAAAGTCGCACCCTTTGGAAATATTTTTGGTCATCCTCATCACAGGCATCTTATTTGGCATTATTGGCCTTATTTTGGCTGTTCCTGCCTATACCGCCATTAAGGTGATTTTAAAAGAGTTTTTATCTGAAAACAAGATTGTAAAAAAATTGACCAAAGACTTGTAGTTTTACTTGAATTATTCCATTTTAAATACTGATATTCAAGATTTTATTGATGTTAATTTAAACTCAAATATCACATCGATTTTATTAAAAGGAACCGACTTTGTTTCTGCAGAAACCAAAGAAATTATTGAGCAAATTGAAGCGAAAAAACGCTGCGAAAAAAAACTTCCAACTTGGTTTAATGCAGAAAATATTTACTATCCCAATAAGCTGAATATTGAGCAAACTTCTTCGGAAGCAACTGCAAAGCATAAATCCGATTTGATTAACGGAGATACCCTAATTGATTTAACGGGTGGTTTTGGGGTAGACTGTTTCTACTTTTCAAAAAACTTTAAAATAGTTGAGCATTGTGAAATAAATGAATCTCTTTCAAAAATCGTTCATCACAATTATAAGCAACTTCGCATTGAAAATATTACAACCATTAATGCCGATGGCATTGAATATTTAAAAAAGTCGACCAAAAAATACGATTGGATTTATATCGACCCTTCAAGACGACACGACAGTAAGGGCAAGGTTTTCTTTTTAAACGACTGTTTACCAAACGTTCCAGAGCATATCGATTTGTTATTTCAGCGTTCAAAAAATATATTGATTAAAACATCGCCTTTGTTGGATATTTCGGTTGGCATTGGCGAACTAAAACATGTAAAAACCGTTTATGTTGTTGCGGTAAACAGTGAAGTAAAAGAATTGCTCTGGATTTCGGAAAAAGAATATAACGGTTCTATTTCAATCGAAACGGTCAATCTTAAAAAAACACAAAATGAGCATTTTAGTTTTTTACTTGAAAATGAAAAGCAATTGGAATCGGAATATCGTGCTCCACTCACCTATCTTTACGAACCTAATAGTGCCATTTTAAAAGCTGGAGGGTTTCATTCGGTATCAAATCAGCTATCTGTATTCAAACTCAGTAAACATGCACATTTATATACTTCTGATAAACTTTTGGACTTTCCTGGGCGCTCATTTAAAATTGAAAAAACAGTCCCATATAACAAAAAGGAAATTAAAGCATTGGGTATTACCAAGGCCAATATTACTACCCGGGATTTCCCGGAAACGGTTCAAAATATTCGCAAAAAGCTTAAAATAAAAGATGGTGGTGATATCTATTTGTTTTTTACCACCACCATCGATAATGACAAGTGTATTATTGTTGCCAAAAAACTATAAAGTTTTATTGCATGGGCACTTCAATCAATAAAACACTGGAATCTGTTTCAGACTTAATCTCAAAGGAATCCGTTTTAGAAACGCCCATGGCATCGCGGGTAATTAAGCTATTACCATCAACATTTATCTCCCCATTAATAATCATTACATAAACGCCGTGGTTTTCACTGATTAAATCATAGTTCACCGTTTTTCCTTCGTCTAAATCTATCCGCGATATTTTGGCATCTTGATGGATTTTTAAACTGCCCTCATGGCTTTCCTCAATTGACGTTACCAAAACCTGAAGTTTGTTTTTTCGGTCTCCGGCTTCAAACCTCTTTTGGTCGTAACGCGGACTTAAACTTCGTTTATTAGGAATAATCCAAATTTGGAACAGACTTAAATATTCATCTGACGAACCATTTATTTCGGAATGTTGTACACCCGTTCCAGCACTCATTACCTGAACCTCACCAGGAACGACAGGTTGCCAGTGGTTGTGCATAGAATCGCGATGCTTTAAAACCCCTTTTAACGGAATGGTTATAATTTCCATATTGTCGTGCGGATGTGTTCCAAATCCCATATTTGGTGCTATAACATCGTCATTTAAAACTCTTAGTGCCCCAAATTGTATTTTTTCGGCATCAAAAAAGCCCGCAAAACTGAATGAATGATTTGCTTGCAACCAACCGTGGTTGGCAAAACCCCTATCTTTTGCTCTGTGAATTATTGTTTTCATCTTTTCTCTCCTTTCTCTTTAAATTATCTCATTTTATCAAGTAAGTTGCTAAGCTGTTCAGCTTCTTCCTCACTTAAGTTTTGTAACAGTTTGGCGTTGAACGTACTTGGAATATCATTAAGTAAACCGATACCTTTTTCAGTAATCGCTATTTTAACCACCCGTCTATCGTGTGGCGATGGCAAACGTTCAATATAATTTTTAGCGCACAATTTATCCATTAAACGCGTTGCATTTGGCGAACGCTCTATCATTCTATTTTTTATGGTTTGCACATTCAATGGCTCACCGGCACCTCTTAATATTCTTAAAATGTTGTATTGCTGTGGCGATATCCTAAAAGTTTTAAAAAATTCGTTTTGATGACTATTAATCCAATTTGCCGTATAGACAATATTGATTAATGCTTTTGTGCGGTTGTTCGCAAATTTTGAATTTATGTCTTTTGAAATATCTCCCATAATGTCCAGTTTTTAATTCAAAAACTTAAAGAGCTTCTTGAAATGCTTTAACTTTCGATTTTAATTCCTCGTTCAATTCTTCATTGCTGATTTTTCCACTGGAAAAGTTATCGTTAAATAATGGCAACGAAAACACGTCAACAATATTGGCATTATGGTAAGGGAACCTGTTTTGTGCTATACTCAACACTGACTTTCCTCCTCTTCCACCTGTTGATGTGGCCATGAGCAACATAGGCTTTCCAAAAAAGGTTTTGCTTTCTATACGAGACATCCAATCCAACAAGTTTTTAAAGACTGTAGCATAAGCCCCATTGTGCTCTGCCAAAGACAAAACAATACCATCTGACTCTTTAATTCTATTTAGAAATTTGTGGGCGTTCTCTGGCTGTCCACCAAGTTGTTTTTCTAAATCCACGCCAAAAAGTGGTAATTTAAAATCATTTAAATCTAAAATATCAACCTCGGCATCTATTACCAAACCTGATGCATAAGTTGCCAATTGCTTATTAATAGAATTTTTACTGTTGCTGCCCGCAAAGGCTATTATCTTCTTCATAATTTAGTTTCTTTTGAGCAAAGATACAATCAAAATATTTATATTCCAAGGAATATATTTCCATGTTATATATTTTATGATTTCATTAACACTAGAAACAATTTCGAATTCTAAATAATTAATATTCCTGTTTTCACAGGAATGTCAACTTTTGTACATTAGCCCTAAACTGTTTTACATGGATATCAACTTCAATAAAAACGAAGATCACAACAAACTTTTGCTGTCAGAATTGAATAAACGCTTGGCAAAAATACATCTTGGCGGGGGCAAAAGTAGAATTGAAAAACTGCACGAAAAAGGTAAAATGACCGCCCGAGAACGCATTGATTATCTGCTTGATGATAAACATAAGTCCATTGAAATTGGGGCATTTGCCGGTGAGGACATGTACAAAGAGCACGGTGGTTGTCCATCAGGTGGTGTGGTAGTTAAAATAGGTCATATTAAAGGAAAGCAGTGCATTGTTGTGGCCAACGATGCCACGGTTAAAGCAGGTGCATGGTTTCCCATTACGGGGAAAAAGAATTTAAGAGCCCAAGAAATTGCCATTGAAAACCGATTGCCCATTATTTATCTTGTGGATTCCGCTGGCGTTTATTTGCCCATGCAGGATGAGATTTTTCCTGACAAAGAGCATTTTGGTCGCATTTTTAGAAACAACGCGGTGATGAGCAGTATGGGTATTACCCAAATTGCGGCAGTTATGGGAAGCTGTGTTGCCGGTGGTGCCTATTTACCGATTATGAGTGACGAAGCCCTTATTGTTGATAAAACGGGAAGCATTTTTTTAGCGGGAAGTTATCTGGTGAAAGCAGCCATCGGTGAAACAATAGACAACGAAACTTTGGGTGGGGCTACAACACACTGTGAAATTTCTGGAGTTACAGATTACAAAGCGAAAGACGACAAGGATGCCCTAGATACCATTAAAAACATTATTGATAAAATTGGTGATTTCACAAAAGCTGGATTTAACAGAGTTGAGGCTGAAAAGCCAACGGAAAACCCCGAGGATATTTATGGTATTATACCGAAATCTAGAGCAGACCAATATGATATGTATGAGGTTATAAAACGTTTGGTCGACAATTCCGAATTTGAAGAATATAAAGCGGGTTATGGACAAACCATCATTACTTGCTATGCCAGAATTGATGGCTGGGCAGTCGGCATTGTTGCCAACCAACGCAAATTGGTGAAAACCAAAAAAGGCGAAATGCAATTTGGCGGTGTTATTTACAACGATAGTGCCGATAAAGCCACAAGATTTATTGCCAATTGCAACCAAAAGAAGATTCCATTGGTGTTTCTGCAAGACGTCACCGGTTTTATGGTGGGTAGCAAAAGTGAACACGGTGGCATTATTAAGGACGGCGCCAAAATGGTAAATGCCGTTAGTAATTCGGTTGTGCCAAAGTTCACCGTAATTATTGGCAATAGTTATGGCGCCGGAAATTACGCCATGTGCGGTAAAGCTTATGACCCTCGACTTATTGTGGCTTGGCCAAGTGCCGAACTCGCCGTGATGAGTGGTAATTCTGCCGCAAAAGTTTTGTTACAAATTGAAAAGGCTTCACTTGAAAAGCAAGGAGAAAAAATTACCAAAGACAAAGAAGCTGAACTATTCAATAAAATTAAGGACCGATACGATAACCAAGTTTCACCATATTATGCTGCAGCACGTATTTGGACCGACGCAATCATAGATCCCTTGAACACCCGCAAATGGATTAGTATGGGCATTGAAGCGGCCAACCATTCCCCTATCGAGAAACCCTTTAACATGGGGGTTTTGCAAGTTTAATTTTCTAATCTCATCAAAATTCAGTAACTTAATGATTGAAAATCAACAAATTCAATCATGGATACAATAAAAACCCTGAATAAGTGGGCCAATGTGCACACTTATTTGCCCCTTGACTTGTTACGCGTTGCACTGGGAGCCTTTTTATTTTATAAGGGCATTAATTTTATGTCAGACAGTGCTATGCTGATGGATCTTTTTAAACCCATGCAAAATATGGCCGGAGGCATGGTTTTGGTTCATTACCTTGCCCCAGCACATTTTATTGGTGGTGTTTTAATAGCTTTTGGACTTTTGACCCGTTGGACGATTATTGCCCAATTACCCATTTTAATTGGCGCTGTTGCCATTAATTTTGTTGGTGAAATGAATTCAGGTAATTTAACAATGGCTTTAATAACCCTATTGGCCTGTGCTTTCTTTTTGGTTTACGGGTCAGGTAAACACTCATTAGATTATTATTTTAAAATGCAGAAGTAAACTAAAAATGGTGTTTGCTTAAGATTTAGCAACCACCATTTTTAAACCTATAATAATCTTTTGTTACTTTATCTCAGTACTGAAGGGAAACAACAATTGAATTCCTTTTCTTTGGGTCATGGCCTTTACTTCCTTCATAAGTTTATAGTTTTCCTCGCCCAATTCTTCTTTTAAAATGGTTTCCTTGGTTTTAGCCAATCCAAATTTTTCAAGAATTTCTTCCAGGTTTCTCCTAAAAATTGGCAATTCCTTAATTTGGTAATCTTCTATCTCAGCAGCTTCAGCGGCACGTTGCAAGGCCAAATCCAGTCCTCCAAGTTCATCAACAAGGCCATTTTTTAAAGCATCTGCTCCGGTCCAAACTCTTCCTTGTGCTACAGATTCAACATCTCCCAAGCTTATGCCCCTTCCATCGGCAACCCGTTTTGAGAACAATTCATATGTGCCTAAAATGCTTTCTTGAAAAAATTGACGTTGGCCATCATTTAAAGGCTCGAAAAAACTGTAGGTTACGGCATTTTTGTTGGTAGCAACTTGTTCTGCGTTAATGCCCATATTATCGGCCAAACCTTTTCCGTTAGGCAAAATACCAAATACACCTATACTACCGGTAACTGTTGTTGGTTCAGCTATGATTCTGTCAGCGTTGCAAGAAATATAATAGCCTCCCGAAGTAGCCATATCGCCCATAGAAACAATAACCGGTTTTACTTGTTTTATAAGTTCAACCTCTCGCCAAATAAGCTCGCTTGCCAAAGCGCTCCCTCCAGGTGAATTTACTCTTAGCACAATTGCTTTAACTCTATCGTCTTCCCTAGCTTCAACCAAAGCCTTACTCATCGTACCTTGACCAACGGCATTTTGATTGCCTTCACCATAAATGATTTCACCTTCAGCATAAATTACAGCAATTTTGTTTTTACTATAATTGTGCATTTTTGTTGCAGCGTATTGCGCATAATCTTCTACAGTTACGGTTTCAATATCTTCATTAACGGCAATACCCATAGCACTTTTAATGCCATTCATATACTCGTCATAATAGCCTATTTTATCAATAAGGCTTGAGGCTTTTGCCATTTCTGGGGTTCTGGCCAATAAACTATCTGCAATTGTATTGAGTTGTTCTACGGATAGGTTTCTACTTATGGAAATGTCTTTTTTAATCTCACTCCATAGAGAATTTAAATACGCCGTAATCTGTTCGCGATTGTTATCGCTCATTTTGCTATCCAAAAACGGCTCAACGGCTTCTTTATACTTGCCAAGTCTCACAACTTCCATCTTAAAGCCAGTCTTTTCCTGAAAATCCTTAAAATACAATCGCTCTGAATATAAACCTTTAAACTCCACTATTCCAGCTGGATTGATGTAAATGGTATCTGCAACAGAACTTAAATAATAATCTTTTTGAGTATAAATATCTGAATATGAAACAATAAACTTGCCGGACTCCTTAAACTTTAACAAAGCCCCTCGAATTGCTTTGGTTTGCGAAATACCCGCATCTATAAAATTATTGTCTATTGAGATGCCTTTAATCTTATCATCAGTTGCGGCATAATTGATGGCATCAATAATATTGAAAAGTCCATTTTTTTCATTTTCATTTAAAAAAGGATAATCGTCGTACTCTACTTTGCCCGCATAATCCTTTATTGGAAAATCAAGCCGTAATTCAAGAACTGTGTTTGGCTTTACCTTTACCACTTCATTGGGGTCATTTCCAAAAAGGGCACCCAAAATAATGAGACCGAAAAAACAAATGATTAAAAAAACAAAAATACCAGTTACGGTAGACAAAACTCGCTTTAAAAAATCCATGGAATTATATTTTCTCTATCAGTATTAAAAAAGTAAATAATGTTACGCAGTGCGGCTAGATATTTATCATTTTTAATGTTTTCTTTCGATGGATTTTTCCAGATGAAGTTTCCTTAAATTTTGGAACCACAATAACCTCCTTCGGCTTTTCATATTTGTCCAAAACATCAAAAATAGAACGATCTAAGTTATCTTCTTTGGCTTCCATAACTAAAATCAGTTTTTCACCTAAAGTATCGTCTGGTTTTGAAGCAATAAAAAATTCACCTTTTATTTTATTTTGAAGTTTCTTTTCAATCTGTTCGGGGAACAATTTAATTCCTCCAGAATTTACAACATTGTCATACCTGCCCAACCATTCAAAACTGGTATTGGAATGTAATTTTACAACATCATTCGTGACAATTTTTTTATCAGAAAGTTGTGGCGCATCAATAACCAAACAGTTTCTTTCATCTTGCGAAACCGTTATGTCTGGCAATGTGTTGAAATAAGATGTTTCGATTGACTCCGATCCCGAAAAATTGTTTAATTTTTTTACGGCAATATGCGAAACGGTTTCAGTCATACCGTAGGTCTCGTAAACCAATGGTTTTTTGTCTTTAATAGATTCAATAATAGGCTTCGAAACCATACCTCCACCAACAATCGCGACCTTAATGCTCTGCAGGTATTTTGCAAAGTTTTTAAGTTGCATTGGGGTAAAGGCGCAAAACGTATAATCTTTTTCGTAATCTATTAAAGGTAGCGCTGCTGGTTCGGTCATATCCAATTCCAATCCAAGCATAATTGCACGAACAATCATCATTTTCCCAGCTATAAAATTTGAGGGTAAACAGTTTAGTACCTTATCACCAGGTTGTAAATTAAAAAAGTCCCCAGTGGCTATGGCAGAGTTTACCATGGCTTGCTTTTTTATTTTTATACTCTTTGGTTTTCCTGTAGAGCCAGATGTTTTAACGACCACATAATCATGCCTATCTAGCCAATCCAATAAAAAATTACCCAAGTCTTGCTGATAAGGCTCCCCTTCCTTAACATAACTATAGGCTATTTCCATAAGGTCATCATATTTATAACTTAAGCCATCTAGCTTGAACTTAAGGTGAACGTTTGTATAATTTGGTATCATATTTAATCTAAAATTTTATAATCTTCTTTTAGTGGTTCAACAACAGTTCCGAGTAGTTTCTCTCCCCAATTGGTCCATTTATATTTCTTACCTAGTATAAACAACAAAATTGGAAAAACAACAAATACAGGCACAAATATTTCGGTTATTGCCATTTCGGAAGGGTCGGACATATCTTTTAAAATAGAATCTGTTTGAAAGGCTGTCCAATCGGCAGTTACCAATAGCGCTGTAAACAAATTGTTGGCTGCATGAAACCCAAGGGCAAGCTCCAAGCCATCATCCATAAGGGTTATTATTCCCAAAAACAAACCCGTACCGATGTAGTATACCATGATAACATAACCCAATTTTTCAACCTCCGGATTGGCAATATGGAGTAACCCAAAACCTAACGAAGTGAATAAAAGGGGTAGCCATTTATTTTTAAATATCACCCCTAATCCTTGCATCAAATATCCGCGAAACAAATATTCTTCAAAACTGGTCTGCAACGGAATCAATAAAATAGCTATTACTGCCAAAACTAAAAACGGTTCTAACTGAAAGTTTAATTGGTAATCTTCAGGGCTGAAAAAATAATCAGCCAACACAAAACCTATTGAAACAATACCCCAAAGAATAAAAATAAACCAAAAGCGCTTCCAATCTATCTTGGGCCTAGCCGTTGTTAAACTTTTTAAAGATTGCTTGTGTAACGCCTTAACAGAAACAAAGACTCCTACCAAACCAAAAACAAATGAAATCAGCATTAGAAACAGAAAAAGGTTGCTTCCCAAAAGGGTTATCATTTCAGGAATGTCGGTCGGTATTTGCTCTGCACCTCCTCCAAAACTTTTTATTACTATGGCTGCACCTAATGGTATCATACCAATAATCTGCCATGCAACAAATACAATTAGAGCGCCTATTAAATATCTCCACCACTCATGTAACCCCTTAAATGCTTGAGCTATATACATATATCATTGATTTAACACCATAAATTTTCTAAATTCCAAGTTTTATTTTTTTGGTATTGCAATGTACCATTTTTTACGTGTAAAGGGCAACTAAAATTATTGGTAAATAAACTGCCCGTACCCAAGCCCTGTGGCAAACTGCTATGTTTTAAGTAAGTGTATTGGGCAATGGCACTTAAACCTATGTTACTTTCTAAAGCACTAGTAATCCACCAACCAATATTTTGTTTTTCAGCCGTATCAATCCACTCATCTGTACCTTTAAAACCACCAACTAAGCTGGGTTTTAAAATAATATATTGGGGATTTATGATTTGGAGCAACTCCTTTTTATTTTTCAAGGAAAAAACCCCGATTAATTCTTCATCAAGAGCTATAGGTAATGGTGTTAACCGACACAACCTTGCCATTTCATCAATCTGCCCCTGCTTTATGGGCTGTTCTATGGAGTGCAAGTCGTAATCTGATAAAATTTTTAGCTTTTCCAGAGCCTCATTTGGTGAAAATGCCCCGTTGGCATCTACCCTCAATTCTATTTCCTTTGAAGAAAAGTCTTTTCTAATTGATTTTATCAAATTGACTTCAGACTGAAAATCAATCGCGCCAATTTTCATTTTTATACAACTGAAACCCGCCTCAATTTTATCTTGAATTTGCTTTTTCATAAAGGCTTCGTTACCCATCCATATTAAACCATTGATTGGAATACTATCTTCACTTTTTGTAAATTCTGAAGGATATAATTCAAATGAATCTTTGCTTTCCAAAGATTTAAAAGCCATTTCCAATCCAAATTGAATGCTGGGATATTCCGTTAATTGGCCTAATAAAAAATCCAATCCGGAATCCATTTGTTCACAGGCCCATTTTAATTTTTGCTCGTAATCTGGTTTATCATCAGCTGAAAGCCCTTTGAACAAACCACATTCGCCAATACCCAGTTTATTTTCTGTTTTTAATATGATAAACCAAGTTTCTTTGGTCTTCAATATACCACGGGAAGTGCCACTGGCTTGCTTAAAATTCAAAATGTATTGCTGGTAAGTGGCATGTATCATTTACAGTTCTATGTGCTCTCCTATTTCAAGAAGCATTAAATCTTTATCCTTTTCAAAAAACTTGCGTTTGGCCTCTTCATGGTCAATTTCAATATATCCGAATGTATCATAATGGCAACCCAAAACTTTGTCACATTCAACAAAATCACTCGCAATTATGGCGTCATCAATACCCATGGTGAAATCGTCCCCAATGGGTAAAATAGCTAAATCCAATTTAGTTTGAAGCGGAATCAATTTCATGTCATAAGTTAAGGCTGTATCTCCGGCAATGTAGATGTTTTTGCGTTCGCCTTCAAGTACAAAACCACCTGGATTACCTCCATAGCTTCCATCAGAGAAAGAGGAAGAATGAACAGCATTAACATATTTTACAGTACCAAACTCAAAATCCCACTTACCTCCATGGTTCATAGGATGTCCCTCTAAACCCAAGTTTTTGTAGTGGGTAACGATTTCAAAGTTTGAAATGATAACAGCTTCGGTTCGTTTTGCGATGTCCATAACATCAGCCGTATGGTCATTATGTGCATGGGTTAACAGAATATAATCTGCTTCGATATTATTAATATCGATGCTTGAAGCTTTTGCATTTGGGGTAATGAATGGATCTACTAAAAGATTAACATCATTAATCTGGATTCCAAAACAAGAATGTCCGTAAAATGTGATTTTCATCGAAAAAAATTTAAATCATTAATTTACAAAAATTCTAGAATAAATGACCTATCCCCATCAATATTGCCAACACAACCGTTGTAAGCGCCAATTTTTTTAATTCTGGATCCAAATTTTTAGGATTGTCAGTTGTATTCACCTTTTTTAAATGAAAAATAAGAGGCAAGTAAGCTACTGCAAAAATTAAATTCAATGGTGACGTATAATACAAAACACCAAAAAAACCAGATAAAACCATAGCCAATATAATCAAGAAATTATGGTAAAGCTTAACGCTTTTTTCTCCCAACTTAACCGCCAAAGTTATTTTGTTTGATTGTTTATCAGACTGCCTATCCCGCATGTTGTTTAGGTTTAATACTGCTGTACTTAGAAGTCCAATTGTAATAGCTGGTAGAAATGTAACATGATCAATTTGTTTGGCATAAAGCACATAACAGCCAATAACGCTGACCAACCCAAAAAAAACAAATACAAATATATCGCCCAAACCCCTATATCCATATGCGTTTTTACCAATGGTGTACCGCAAAGCAGCTCCAACGGAGGCTACGCCCAACACAAAAAATGTCATTGTAAGCCAAAAATGCTTTGTTCCCAAGGCCAAAAAAATAAGGGCAAAGGCTAAACCAATTGAAATAAGCACGTTAATTTTTATGGCGTTATACAGTTCTTCCGGTGAAATTTTACCCGATTGTATGGCACGTTCTGGACCAATTCTATTTTCGTTATCGGTGCCTTTAACCCCATCACCATAATCATTGGCAAGATTGGAAAGTATTTGAAAACTCAATGTAGTTAGAATGGCCAAAATGAAGATTTCCCATTTAAAAACCCCATTATAATACGCCAAACATGAAGCAAGAATAATACCCGAAATTGATAATGGGAGTGTTCTTAAACGAATAGCCGAAACCCAAATGGAAATTTTCTGATTTATGGAATCCATTTTTTATCAAAATTCGGTTTGCGCTTTTCAAGAAATGCATTTCGTCCTTCTTTAGCTTCATCAGTCATATATGCCAATCGGGTTGCCTCACCCGCAAAAACCTGTTGACCGACCATACCGTCATCTGTGAGGTTCATGGCAAATTTCAACATCTTAATAGAAGTTGGCGATTTGGCCAATATTTCTTGAGCCCATTCATAGGCTGTTACTTCTAATTCGTCATGAGGCACAACAGCATTGACCATGCCCATATCAAAAGCTTCCTGTGCAGAATAATTTCTTCCCAGAAAAAAGATTTCCCTCGCCTTTTTTTGACCAACCATTTTGGCTAAATAAGCCGACCCGTAGCCTCCATCAAAACTTGTAACATCGGCATCCGTTTGTTTAAAAATGGCATGTTCTTTACTCGCCAAAGTTAAATCGCAAACTACATGTAAACTGTGTCCGCCACCAACCGCCCAGCCTGGTACGACTGCTATAACCGCTTTTGGCATAAAACGAATTAAACGCTGTACTTCTAAAATATTTAATCTGTGATAGCCATCTTCTCCAACATACCCTTGATGTCCGCGTGCTTTTTGGTCACCACCACTACAAAAAGAATACACACCATCTTTAGTAGAAGGACCTTCTGCCGACAACAAAACCGCACCAATATTTACATCTTCATTGGCATCATAAAAGGCATCGTATAATTCGCTGGTGGTTTTGGGGCGAAATGCATTCCGAACATTGGGTCTGTTGAAAGCAATTCTAGCCACTCCATTACACTTTTTATAAGTGATATCTTGGTATTCTTTGGCTATAACCCATTTTGGTTCCTCCATAGTCTATTTTATTTATGCCAAAAATAAATTTTATTTCAAGAACATAGCAGTCAAATGATAAAAAAACAGCAATAATTAAACTTTCAAAATTTAAGTACACGGAACATAATATCACAATTTCTTAGGCAAAAACAACTGATTCGATTAGGTTTTATAAAGTCTATTTTTATCTAAAATTAATACTTTATCAAAAAATATGTTAACATATTAACAAATGTGCAAAATTTCATAAAAAATAAATTGAATGTAGGAAAAATATATAAATAATCTTTCTGCTTATTGTTTTGTAGTATTTTTGTTATTAAATTTGAGAGGGCGAAAATTTTAAATTTTAATCTTTTTGCCTAAAGAACCAAACCCCAACCGCCTATGATACTAACAATTACCCTTGTTCTTTCAACACTTATTGCCATTAACTTTTTATTGCTAAAGTTTAGCTGTAATAAAACAAACAGAAAATCAGAAATAACCAAAAGGCCAGTTATTCTAAAATTGGAAGACCGGTCTATTGTATTGGCTCCAACTGGAAGTTAAGATTTTGGTTGTTTAAACGATTAAGATTCATCTTTTGTTGGTGTATTACATTTTTTACCATTGAATAGGTTTATCACCAATAAATTTTAGCCATTCATTGGTATAGCTGAAACTCTTGTTTCCAAACCAAAACCCTCTATTTGCGCTCAATGGTGACGGATGACCAGAAGGAATTATTTTGTGCTTTTCATCGTTTATCAATCTTGACTTTTTCTTTGCGAAACCGCCCCAAAGTAAAAACACAACGTTCTGCTTTTTGCCACTAATTACTTTTATAACAGCATCTGTAAATATTTCCCAACCTTTATTCTGGTGACTTCCGGCTTGGTGAGCCCTAACTGTTAAAGTTGCATTGAGCAATAACACTCCTTGATCTGCCCAACGCTCTAAATTTCCAGTTTTTGGATATGGAATTCCTAAATCGGTTTCAATTTCCTTAAAAATATTTATTAAAGAAGGCGGATGAGCAACACCGTCATTAACCGAAAAGCATAAACCATTAGCTTGGCCATGACCGTGATAGGGATCTTGCCCAATAATCACAACCTTTACATCCTCAAAATGACAATGGTTAAACGCATTGAATATTTGATTTCCAGGAGGAAAACATTTGTGGTTTTTGTATTCGGATTTTACAAAGTCGACTAGGTTTTTGAAATAAGGTTTATTGAATTCTTCTTCCAAGTAAGGTTTCCAACTTTCGTGAATAGCAACATCCATTAAAAAATCAATTTAAAATTCTAACTAGAAGTTCCTTCAACAAATCACCTTGAGGTACAGCGTTTGACCCAACTCCTTTTCCTTTAACATCAAATTCCCTTAAAACAGCCACAACCTCACTCACCTTTCTCATGGGGAAATTATGGGCTGCATTGATGTATTCATTAACAAAATACGGATTGATTTTTAATGCCGAAGCCACACTGCGCGGAGATTTATCATTGAGTCCATGAAAATGCAGCAATTGTGAAAAAAAATTAAACAACAACGAAACTGTCACTACCATGGGGTTGTCTTTCGGGTTTTCAGCAAAGTAATTAATTATTTTAAAAGCCTTGCCTGTATCCCTTTCACCGATAGCTTTTCGCAACTCAAAGTTATTGTAATCTTTACTTATTCCTATATTTTGCTCAATATGTTCCGGTGTTATTTGTGTTCCCTCAGGCAAAATAATTTGAAGTTTTTCTAGTTCATTATTGATTTTGCTCAAATCTGTTCCTAAAAACTCAACAAGCATTTGTGCTGCCTTTGGAGAAATGGCATATTTTTTTGGTGAAAGCACTCTGCGAATCCAATCTGCTACCTGATTTTCATAAAGCTTTTTACTTTCGTAAACCACACCCTTTTTTTTCAAGGTTTTGTACAATCCCTTACGCTTATCAATCTTTTTGTATTTGTAATTAATAACCAAAACCGTTGTGGGTTGAGGGTTTTCGGCATATGGAGTCAATTTTTCAATGCTTCGTGACAAATCTTGCGCCTCCTTAACAATAACCACCTGATATTCTGCCATCATGGGGTATCGCTTTGCATTGCTAACAATATCCTCGATGGTTACATCACGCCCGTACAAGATCATTTGATTGAATCCGCGCTCTTCTTCTTGGAGTATGGTACTTTCAATAAAATCGGAAATCTTATCAATATAATATGGCTCTTCACCCATTAAAAAATAGATGGGCTTTACATTTCCATTTTTTATATCGGTGACCAATTCTTTTACTTCGTCCAAATCGTTCAAAAAGTTTTAAAACAACAACAATATTCTTTGCAAAACATACTTGCTACGGAATTTGGTATTTGGAAATTGCTATTTATTATTTTGTGGTTAACTTTGAAAAATTAAATGCATCAGTATTGCAAACACTTAATTTCCCCAAGTATTCATTTCGTTTCAAAAATAAAGAAAATAAACTTTCTATTTTTGATGACATCCGTAAAAAATTCGTGGTTTTACAACCTGAGGAATGGGTACGTCAACATTGTGTGCTTTATTTAATTCAAGAGAAAAACTATCCAAAATCATTAATCAACGTTGAAAAGGAACTGACTATAAACAACTTGAAAAAACGTTATGATGTTGTTGTTTTTAATTCAGACGGAAGCATTCATCTAATTGTTGAATGCAAAGCACCTACTATAACCATAAACCAAGATACCTTTGACCAAGTTGCGCGTTATAATTTGGAATTGAATGCTACCTATTTGATGGTTACCAACGGATTAAATCATTATTATTGCCAAATGGATTTTGAAAACGAACGCTACCAATTTTTAAAGGACATACCAGATTACAAATCATGAATATTGCCATTGTCATACTAAATTGGAATGGAAAAAAATTACTCGAACAGTTTTTGCCTTCTGTGGTTACATATTCTAGAGAAGCCACGGTTTATGTGATTGATAATGCTTCATCGGACGACTCTGTTACCTTCGTTAGATCAAATTTTCCCGATGTTAAAATAATTCAGAATGTTGAAAATGGTGGCTATTCTAAAGGTTATAATGACGGTCTAAAACATATTGAAGCAGATATTTATTGTCTTTTAAATAGTGATGTTGAAGTAACAGAAAACTGGCTCGTCCCAGTTATTCAAGCGTTTAATAAATTCCCTGAAACTGCCATAATTCAACCAAAAATCTTGGATTTCAATAACCGAGATTATTTTGAATATGCAGGTGCCGCTGGAGGTTTTATAGACAAATATGGCTATCCCTATTGCAGGGGAAGAATTTTTAATTCCATTGAAAAGGATTTGGGTCAATATAATGATGTTGCTGAAATATTTTGGGCATCGGGCGCATGCTTCTTTATTAGAAGTAAAGTTTTTCAAGAACTAAAAGGTTTGGATGGAGATTTTTTTGCCCATATGGAAGAGATTGACCTATGCTGGCGGGCAAAAAACATGGGCTATTCCGTTAAATATGTTGGTGATTCTAAAATTTACCATGTTGGAGGCGCCACACTCAGTAACTTAAATCCAAAAAAAACACATCTAAATTTTAGAAATAGTCTATTTACACTTACCAAAAACGCAAAAGGGATTTTATTTGGAAAAATATTAACCCGACTGATTTTAGATGGTATTGCCGGAATAAAATTTCTTCTGGAATTGAAACCTAAACACACATTAGCTATCGTAAAGGCCCATTTGGGTTTTTATTCAAATTTTTATCGTTTATTGAAACAGCGCAAGTCAATAAAACAGAAAATAAATTATTACAAAAAATCATCTATTGTCATTGATTATTTCGTAAATAAGAAAACTAATTACAAAAGTTTATAAATAGTTAGTAAAAGTTTTGTTAAAATGTTAATAACGGCTGATTTTTATATATTTTTGTGCAAGCAATTAACAAGAAAAATTAATCCTTAAACAATTATGAAAAAAGTTTTATTACTTGGTGTATCTTCAATGATATTACTAAGTTCATGTGTATCTAAAAAATTATATACCGACCTTCAAGCCAAACAAAAAGAAACTCAAGATTTATTAAACTCTGCCACCGTAAAGTTAAATTCTTGTTTAGAAGATAGAGCGTCTGCAACTGCTAGGGTTACAGCTTTGGAAGATCAAGTAGCAACTTTGAAAAATTATAACGAAAATCTTCAGGTTTTATCTGCAAAAGGTGCTTCAAACGTTGAAAAAACATTAGAGAGCATCAAAGAAAAAGATTTAAAAATTACTCGCTTACAAGATGCCCTTACTAAAAAGGACAGTGTTACTTTAGCGCTTGTAACAAGTTTAAAACGTGAAGTTGGAATTAACGACCCAGACATTGAGGTTAATGTTGAAAAAGGTGTTGTATTCATTTCAATTGCTGATAAATTATTGTTCCAAAGCGGAAGCTACAACGTAACTTCAAGAGCTAAAGAAGTCCTTGCCAAAGTTGCTAAAGTTGTAAACAGTAAGCCTGATTTTGAATGTATGGTAGAAAGCCACACTGACAATGTTCCTTACAACAAACCTCCTTTATTAGACAACTGGGATTTAAGTGTTAAGCGTGCTACCTCTGTTGTAAGGGTTTTAGAAGAATTGAGCGTAAACCCTGCACAATTAATTGCTGCCGGACGTGCTGACTATGTGCCATTGGTAGATAACAATACTGCTGAAAACAGAGCGAAAAATAGACGTACCCGTATTGTTGTGCTTCCAAAAATCGATCAGTTTTACGACATGATTGAAAAAGAAATGAAAAATTTAGAAGCAGGAAACTAAAAATTGTTTTCAAATAAAACAAAGCCCAATCGTTTGATTGGGCTTTTTCATTTATTACAAAAAACGCCATTCAAAATCCAGAAATAAAATAATTATGGTAGCAAACAGTCATATAAAGTTACTGCTAATATCTTTTGCCTTAGCCGTAAACATTAATTGCAAGACGAAAACAGAAACAAACTCAAATGGATTTACCAAAATATTTAACGGTAAAAATCTCGAAAACTGGGAAGGCGACACAACCTACTGGCGTGTTGAAAAAGGCATTTTAGTTGGTGAAATTACCCCAGAAACGTTGCTTAAAAGAAATACGTTTATTATTTGGAAAGGTGGCACCCCTTCAGATTTTGAATTAAAATTAGACTTTAAAATTTCCGATAAAGGAAACAGTGGTATAAACTATAGAAGCTCATTAATCGATACGTTACCATTTGCATTGAAAGGCTACCAAGGTGATATTGATGGCCGAAACCGATACACAGGTATGAGTTATGAAGAACGTGGCCGTACCACACTTGCACGTCGTGGCGAAAAAGCAGTCGTGAATACCCAGCCCAACCCAGAAAACACAAATTCGTTAAAAGACAACATCATTAGCAACGCATGGCAAAGTTCAGAGGTTGTGTCATCTTTGGGAAACCCTGACAGTCTTTTAAATTATATTAACAATGGAGATTGGAACACTTTTCACATTATTGCAAAAAACAACAGATTACAGCACTTTGTTAACGGCAAGCTTATGAGCGATGTTACCGATAACGATACCCTAAACCGAAAACAATCAGGGTTTATTGGTGTACAGGTACATACTGGACCACCCATGAAAATTGAATTTAAAAACATTTGGCTTAAAAACTTAAATTCTGAATAATAAATAATTCAATATGAACTGATAAAAATCAAGTTTTAAAAATGCCACATTATTTAATTTTGAAGTTTAAACAAAATCAACATTATGAATGCCAAATCCTTCACTTTAATGGCTTGCGGCTTATTATTAGCTATATCTTGTAAAAACGGTAAAAAAGAAACCACAACCACCCACGAACAAACTAAGCACGAACAACATTGGAGCTATTCTGGAGAAACATCACCGGAGCATTGGGCAGAAATTGAAAAAAATTCCGATTGCGATGGAAAACACCAATCACCCATAAACATTATTCATAAAGACACAGATTCTTCGGCTACCAAAAACAATTTGAAAATACTATACACACCTACAACACTTATCAGTAAGGTTGAAAACAATGGGCATTCCATCCAGTTTGATTTTGAAACTGGTGATTCCATCAACTACAAAAACGAAACCTTTTACCTTAAACAAATTCATTTTCATGAGCCTTCAGAACATCGAATTAACGGCATTATCTATCCTATTGAAATGCATTTGGTACACCTCAGTAAATCAGGGGAAATCACCGTTTTGAGCATTTTGGGAGAAGAAGGTGACGACAGTGAGTTGTTCGAGTTTTTCGATAGCTTTTTACCCATTGAAAACGGAGCTAGTAAAGACATTCATCACAACATAGATTTGTCTTCCCTATTTAAGGGCAACAATAATTTTTACTCTTACAATGGCTCGTTAACCACCCCACCATGCAGTGAAAATGTAAATTGGGTGGTTTTTAAACAACCCATTGTACTTTCGGTTGAAGAAGTAGTAAAACTTAAAAACAACATGCCATTAAACAACTACCGTAACGAACAACCCTTAAACGACCGGGTGGTAACCTTAAATTATTAGTGCAATATGGGTTATAAAGCCGTAATTTTTGATTTAGATGGCACATTGGTAAATTCAATTGAAGATATAGCCGATGCCATGAATACCGTGCTGCAAAGCTACAATTACCCAACGCATGGTTATGAAATCTATAAACAATTTGTCGGAAGTGGTATAAAACGCTTGGTTGTAAAGGCTTTACCAGAAAACCAGTGCGAGGAAGCACAAATTGATACTGTTTTTAATGAAATGATGCGTATTTATAGTACCCGATGTACACAAAAAACCAAGCCTTACGATGGCATCATGGACCTGTTAAAACAACTTAAAAACCAAAATATAAAACTAGCTGTACTCTCAAACAAAGCAGACCAACTGACCAAAAAAATCGTATTGGCGTTATTTCCTAATTATTTTGAAGCGGTTGAAGGTTTAAGCGATGAAGCGCATAAAAAACCCAACCCCATAAAAGCATTGGAAATTAGTAAAACCTTAAAATTACCGCCAGAAGATATAATATTTGTAGGCGACACCGCCATAGATATACAAACCGCTCAAAACGCCAACATGCTTGCTGTTGGCGTGAGTTGGGGTTTTAGGGATAAAAACGAACTGGTTGAAAGTGGTGCCGATCACCTATTAAACCATCCGTTGGAGCTGATAGATTTGTTTTAAATGTGAAAAAAACGAATCTGTTAACTTTAAAAAGTTGACAACTTTTCTTTTTGATATATGCCCTAAATATTTACTTTTTGATTTTAAAAAACTAAATTCGCTTACATGTACTGAACTTGTTTCAGTATCGACTGATATAAGTCATTAAAAACAATGCATATAATAATGTGTTACCTGCAAGCGAAAAGTACCTCAAGAAAATTTGTTAAAAATGACACATAAATGCTTTTATTTGTTAATACTCCTTACTTTTTACTCTTGTTTACATTCTGATTCTAAATCAGACAGAAATTATGAAATAAGGGTTTTCAATGCTTACTCCTTAAAGAGTTACAAGTTAGTCATTAATAATGGTAAGTTAGGATGTGATAACTTGCCTAATGGAAATAGAGTTTTTTATCCTTCTAAAGTAAATGAAAACATTACTAAAGAATTAGAAGAATTATTGAATTCATTTGATTATGATAAGGAGCCCATTAATAATGAGCGTGCTGGATTGAATATAGAAAGTGAAAAAATCATTCTTCATATAATAGTAAAACAGTATAATAGAAATAATAAACACTATGAATATATGTTCTTTGAAGATTTTTCAGGATATTCAAAAGAGTTTAAAGAATTATTTAATTTAATTGAAGATGCTTGTGAAACATGTGAAAAAACTACAAAGAATAAATCCGAATTTGAAAAATAAAGCCAACAGGTAGCAACGGCCATAATCCATTGCTTGCAACATGCTACACCAAAATTCATTACTTTTAACTTGGCTCGATTCCTACTCCTAAAATCCTACGGATTTTCATCGCAACGGAACCATGCTAAACCGATAAGCGCATCTTAAAATTAACATAATAAAAAAGGCTTTACAAAATATAAAGCCTTTTTTAATCATGTCATTTATTTTTACTTTTTCAAAAAAGCCAAAACATTAGCTTCAATACGTTCCTGTATGTTGCTTACATCAGCCTTAACAAAAGTTTCTCCAGTAATGTTTTCGTAAAGCTCTATATAGCGCTCACTAACGGTTTCAATATACTCGTCGCTCATAAAAGGCACGGTCTGCCCTTTCAAGCCTTGAAAGTTATTGCTGATTAGCCATTGGCGCACAAACTCTTTGCTCAACTGCTTTTGCGGTTCGCCTTTTTGTTGGCGTTCTTCATAGCCATCAGCATAAAAATACCTTGAGGAATCTGGGGTGTGTATCTCGTCAATCAATACAATTTTTCCATCTTTGGTTTTACCAAATTCGTATTTGGTATCTACCAAAATCAAGCCTCTGGCCGCTGCAATTTCAGTACCGCGCTTAAAGAGTTTTTTGGTGTAATCTTCCAAGATTTCATAATCCTCTTTTGAAACAATACCCCGTTTTAAAATATCTTCTCGGGAAATATCCTCATCGTGGTCGCCCATTTCGGCTTTGGTAGCCGGTGTTATGATGGGTTCTGGAAAAGCATCATTTTCTTTCATACCTTCCGGCATGGGCACACCGCAAAGCATACGCTTACCTGCTTTGTATTCGCGGGCAGCATGACCACTCATATAGCCACGAATCACCATTTCTACCTTAAAAGCCTCGCATAAATGCCCAACGGCTACATTGGGGTCTGGGGTGGCAGTTAACCAATTCGGCACCAAATCTTCGGTAGCAGCCATCATTTTGGTCGCAATTTGGTTCAGTATTTGCCCTTTATACGGAATACCTTTTGGCATAACTACATCAAAGGCCGAAAGCCTATCGGTGGCTATCATAACCAACTGCTCGTCGTTTATGTTATAAACTTCTCTAACCTTTCCTTTGTAAACGCTTATTTGTCCTGGAAAATTGAAATTGGTATCGATTATGGTGTTACTCATTACTCTCTGTTTTCAATACTCTTATAGGCCTCAATGACCTTTTTAACCAAGCTATGACGAATCACGTCTTTATCGTCTAAAAATATCATGCCCACGCCTTCTACATTCTTCAAAATCAATAAGGCTTCCTTGAGTCCTGAAATGGTGCGGCGCGGCAAATCAATTTGCCCTGGGTCTCCAGTCAACAAAAATTTGGCGTTTTTCCCCATCCGGGTTAAAAACATTTTCATTTGCGCATGGGTCGTGTTTTGACCTTCATCAAGAATTACAAAAGCATTATCCAAAGTTCTACCGCGCATAAATGCCAACGGTGCAATTTGTATGGTACCATTTTCAATATAATGCGCCAGTTTTTCTGGTGCAATCATATCACGCAACGCATCGTAAAGCGGTTGCATATATGGATCTAGTTTTTCCTTTAAATCACCTGGTAAAAACCCAAGGTTCTCCCCTGCTTCAACAGCTGGTCGTGTTAAAATAATACGCTTTACTTCCTTGTTTTTTAAGGCCTGAACCGCCAAAGCCACTCCTGTGTAGGTTTTTCCCGTACCTGCTGGCCCGATGGCAAAAACCATATCGTTTTTACGAATCAGCTCTACCAATTTGCGCTGATTGGTGGTTTGGGCTTTTATCAACCTTCCACCTACACCATGCACAATAACTTCACCACTTTGTTGCGACGTGTTATAATCGTCACTGCTTTGGCTGGTCAATACACGTTCAATGGTATTTTCGTCTAGCTTATTATACTTGCCATAATGCTTAAAAAGCATAGTCATACGATGGTCAAACTCCTCCAGCAACTCTTCATCGCCAAAAGCTTTAATTTTATTGCCCCGTGCTACTATTTTTAACTTAGGAAAGTGTTTTTTTATAAGTTCGATGTTGGCATTTTGAGCTCCAAAAAGTTCTTTAGGAGCAATCTCTTCAAGTTCAAGAATGATTTCGTTCAAAGGCTTATAATTATTTTTTAAAATTTCCGTTTGATTAAATGTGATTTATATCCAATCAGACAAAATGATTTCTTAGTTTTGTAATTGGTTATTAAAACTCAAAAATACTAAATTTGAGTGACCACGGACTAAAAACATATCAACAATTTTGCCCATGGCAATCATCACCCTAACTACCGATTTTGGCGAAAAAGACCACTTTGCTGGCGCAACAAAAGGCGCTATTTACAGTGAACTGCCCGAAGTGAAAATTGTTGATATCTCGCATTCCGTTTCGCCATTTAATATTCCTGAGGCGGCTTACATCATTCAAAATGCTTATAAAAGTTTTCCGAAGGGCACCATCCATATTATTGGGATTGATTCTGAATTAAATCCTGAAAACAAACATATTGCCCTAAAACTGGACGACCACTATTTTATATGTGCCAACAATGGTATTATGAGCATGATTTGTTCTGAAATTGCACCACAAAAAATTGTTGAAATTAACATCCATGATAAGATACAAACTAGTTTTCCTGTTTTGGATGTGTTTGTAAAGGTAGCCTGCCATATTGCGCGCGGCGGAACCTTGGAGGTTATTGGCAAAAACATTGAAGAAATAAAACCCATCAAGAATATTGTGCCTTATGTGAACGACGACAAAACGCAAATTGTGGGCAGTGTGATATACGTGGATAATTACGGAAATGTGGTGACCAACATCAAACGCAGTTTCTTTGAGGCCATTCAGAAAGGTCGGTCTTTCGAAATTTCTGCGAGAAACTACACATTTAAAAAAATACACAAAAAATATAGCGGCATTGTAAACTTTGAAATTCCCGAAAACAAACGACACGACGAGGGCCGTAAACTAGCCGTTTTTAACTCTGGAGATTTTTTGGAAATTGCCGTTTACAAAAGTAACAGTGAAAATGTAGGCAGCGCCTCAACACTTTTGGGACTTAGATTAATGGATGCCGTGAGTATTAATTTTATCGCTGCTCCATTGACACCGAAAGGTATCGATATCCAGCAAATCGTGTCTAAAGCCACCGATTTTTAAACAAAAAAATTTATGATAGTAAGAATAGTGAAAATGGGATTTTACAAGCAAAATATTGATGCTTTTTTGGATAATTTTCATGACACCAAGGCAGACATCAGGGCTTTTAAAGGCTGTTCTTATTTGGAGTTGTACAGAGATAAAAGTAACCCCAGCGTATTTTTCACCTATAGTTATTGGGAATCTGAAGAACATTTGGAACAATATCGAAAATCGGATTTATTCAAAAAAGTCTGGGGCAGGATTAAACCGCTTTTCAGCATTCGCCCCGAAGCCTGGAGTGTCGATAAAGTGGAAACACTGAAATAACGAATTAAATTAACGATATTTGAATTTTAATTCTGAAACCTTGAACCACAAAAACCTTTAATGTTAGCCATTTTAAAAAAAGAAATAAATTCATTTTTTGCCTCACCAATAGGGTATTTGGTTATTGGAATTTTTTTAGTACTTAATGGTTTGTTCCTTTGGCTATTTAAGGGCGATTTTAATATTCTAAACTACGGTTTTGCCGACCTGTCATCATTTTTTCTTTTGGCTCCATGGATTTTGCTATTCTTGATTCCTGCAGTAACCATGCGCAGTTTTTCAGATGAAAAAAAACAAGGCACTTTAGAACTGTTGCTCACCAAGCCCATTTCGGCTTTCAATATCGTTTTGGGTAAATATTTTGGTGCCTTTATCTTGATTATTATAGCGTTAATTCCAACGCTGTTGTACGTTTATACCGTTTACGAATTGGGCAACCCTGTTGGAAATTTAGATATGGGCAGTACATTGGGTTCTTATTTTGGGCTTTTGTTTTTGGTTGCTGCCTACACTTCAATAGGCGTGTTTGCCTCTACCCTTTCAGACAACCAGATTGTGGCCTTTATCGTTGGCGTTTTTATCTGCTTTTTCTTTTACATTGGTTTTGAAGGTATTGCTGATTATGCATCCAGCAATTTTATTGAACAATTGGGTATGAATGCCCATTTTAAGAGCATGGGTCGAGGTGTTTTGGATACACGTGATATTGTTTATTTTTTGAGCATCACCATGTTTTTTTTAATGTTAACCAAACTAAAATTGAATACCGAACGCAAATGATTATTACACCCACTTTTGTTATTTCCTTGATTTTGGTTTTTGTTTTGGTTTGGCTGTTTGTCAACACCATTGACAATCGTAAGTGGCTGACTTTTTTGGTCAGTTTGGTTTTGACGCCAATTGTTTATTTTTATGTGTTTTATCCTATTTTGAATATTTTTAGCAGTTACCATCATGAAAAGCATTTTGATGCCGAGGCTTGGGAAGCAGAACCCGCTTTACGCTTCGAAATGGCACATGAAATTTTAAACGACAGCATTTTTATCGAGAAAAACAAAGATGAAGTAAAAAGTCTTTTAGGTGAAAGCGAATGGTACGGGTGGGATAATGCCATAAAAGCCAACTCACCGGATAAATGGAACTACAACATGGGTTTTAAACCCGGAGCGTTTAACAACATGCAAGAATGCATTGAACTGAATTTTGAAAACAACAAAGTGAAGTCGGTTACCTCATATCAATTAGAAAAAACTTTTGACTAAATATTTAAAACATATCGTCATTCTTATCGCGGCTTTGGTTGCCGTTAACTTTTTAGGCAACAAGGTTTACAAACGTTTTGATTTAACTTCGGATAAACGTTATACTTTAAGCGAATCGGCAATTAACATCATAAAGGATATTGAATCTCCCATTATTGTTGACGTTTTTTTGGAGGGTGAAGATTTCCCCTCGGAATTTAGACGACTTCAAAAAGAAACACAACAATTACTTGAAGAGTTTGCAGCACAAAATAAAAATATTGTCTTCCATTTTATCAACCCGTTAGAAGAAGAAAGCACTAAGGAACAGAACATTCAGCAACTTACCCAACGTGGTTTAACACCAATGCAACTCAGCGTTCAAGAAAGTGGGAAATCCTCTCAGGCGGTCATTTTTCCGTGGGCTTTGGCAAGTTATAATGGGCAAACGGTTATTATTCCTTTAGTAAAAAACAAAATTGGTGCATCACAACAAGAATTGGTTACCAATTCCGTGCAACATTTGGAATATGCTTTTGCTGACGGATTTAACAAACTCACCAAACCAAAACACCAAAAAATAGCCATTTTAAAAGGCAACAAACAACTAGAGGACAAATACATAGCCGACTTCGTAAAAAAACTAGGTGAATACTATTTTATCGCACCTTTTACGTTGGACAGTGTTGCTTCAAACCCACAAAAAACACTTAAGGAAATTGAAACCTATGATTTGGTAATTTCCGCAAAACCCACCAAAGCGTTTACCGAAGAAGAAAAACTGGTTTTGGACCAATACACCATGAATGGTGGAAAGAGCCTTTGGTTGATTGATGCCGTAATCATGGAAAAAGACAGCCTATACAATGCTTCGGGTAAAAATTATGCTGTTACGAGGGATTTAAACTTAACCGACTTTTTCTTTAAATATGGTGTTCGAATAAATCCGGTTATGGTTAGTTCTTTATATTCTGCACCAATTACATTGGCCATGGGTAGTGGCAGCGAATCGCAATTTCAACATCTAAAATGGCCCTATTCGCCCTTGGCGGGTTCGAGCAGTAACCACCCCATTGTCAACAATTTGAATTTAGTAAAATTTGATTTTGCCAACCAAATAGATACCCTTAAAAACGAAGTTAAAAAAACCGTTCTTTTAGAGTCCACCCCATTGACCAAATTGGAGGGCACGCCACGAGAGGTGAGTTTGGACATTGTTACCAAAGAGCAAAATCCGCAATCGTTCAACAAAGGCAACCAAACCCTTGCCGTTCTTTTGGAAGGTGAATTCATCTCGGTATACAGCAACCGCATTAAGCCTTTTAAACTGTCAGGAGCAAAAGATAAAAGCGAACCAACCAAAATGATTGTTATAGCTGACGGTGACGTAATTAAAAACGACGTAGTTAGAGGCACGCCGCAAGAATTGGGCTTTGATAGATGGACGGGGCAGTTGTATGGTAACAAGGAATTTTTACTGAATGCCGTAAATTACCTTTTGGACGATAATGGACTTATAAACATTCGCTCCAAGGAAATTGCCGTGGCATTTTTAAACCAAGAAAAAATTTCGGACGAAAAAACGAATTGGCAGCTTATAAACATTGCCTTACCATTGGTTTTATTGGGGCTTTTTGGGTTTGTGTTCAGTTACGTTAGAAGGAAAAAATTTGCTTCCTAAATGTTAATAAGTTTGTTTCGAAATATAGACTGATTGGGATATATTTGTAAGTAATATAATGACAATTTAAACTAAGCTGGTTGGGCGAAATAAATTGGATTTCTTAGTAAACTTTCAAGAAATAGCTTAAACCCTTTATTTCCTTTAACCTGAGAAAAACGATAAAATCTTCAGATGAAATTCATAGTATCAAGCACGTATTTATTAAAACAATTACAAATTTTAGGAGGCGTTATAAATAGTTCGAACACCTTACCTATTCTCGACAATTTTTTATTTGAATTAAATGGCAGCCAATTAACTGTTTCTGCAAGCGATTTAGAAACCACTATGTCGTCAACCTTAAATGTTGAAAGTGATAGCGAAGGTAGCGTGGCCATACCGGCAAGGTTGTTATTGGATACCTTAAAAACATTTCCTGAGCAACCGCTTACCTTTGTTGTTGAGGACAACAATACGGTTGAAATAAGTTCAAACCATGGTAAATATGCCTTAGCTTATGCCAACGGAAATGAATTTCCAAAGGCGGTAGCGTTGGAAGATCCGAGCAAAACAGTTGTAACAGGCGATATTTTGGCAACAGCAATTAGTAAAACAATTTTTGCTGCGGGTAACGATGATTTGCGCCCAGTAATGAGCGGTGTGTTTTTCCAGTTTTCAACTGAAGGACTAACCTTTGTTGCCACCGATGCCCACAAATTGGTGAAATATACACGCGAGGATGTTTCGGCTAATCAGGTAGCAGAGTTCATCATGCCTAAAAAACCTTTAAATCTTTTAAAAGGTATTTTAGCTGCGAGTGAAGATGACGTAACCATTGAGTACAACGATTCCAATGCCAAATTTACTTTTGAAAATTCTGAATTGATTTGTCGTTTAATCGATGGGAAATACCCTAATTATGAGGCCGTAATCCCAAAAGAAAATCCGAACAAACTTGTGATTGACAGAAATCAATTCTTAAACTCGGTGCGTCGCGTGAGTATCTTTTCCAACAAAACCACTCATCAAATCCGTTTAAAAATTGCAGGTGCTGAATTGAATATATCTGCCGAAGATATTGATTACAGCAACAAAGCCGAAGAACGTTTAACGTGCGACTATCAGGGCGATGATATGCAAATTGGATTTAACTCTCGTTTTTTAACCGAGATGCTTAATAACCTAAATTCCGATGATGTACAATTGGAAATGAGCATGCCAAATAGAGCGGGGCTTTTAACGCCTATTGACGGACTTGATGAAGGCGAAAAGGTAACAATGTTGGTTATGCCTGTAATGCTCAACAATTAATTCCCTTAAAACCTCTAAACTAAACTAGATAAATAAGTTGCCTATGGCAGCAAACTAAAAACGCCCACCAAATTGATGGGCGTTTTATCTATCTCAATATAACTAAACTAACTAATAAAATTAAGAGATAAAGGGTATGTTGGGTTTTCTCCGTGGCTCGCCTTTATGGCATTAATTATTGGAAATATAAAGGATATAATACCCAAAATAATCAGTCCAAAAATACCTACCAATATAAGCACCAAAGGAATACAAATTATCGTGTACACAAGCATACTCAATTGAAAATTGACAATATGCTTTCCTTGTTCATCCATTTTGTAAACATTTTCCTTTTGGGTAGCCCATATAACTAAAGGAACTATAAGTCCGCCAAATCCAGTTAAAAAAGTGAGCAACTGGGCTAAATGTGTAATAACTAAAAGTTGGTTATCCTGTCTCATGATGATGGTTGTGTTTTTGATTGACACTTATACGACGCGTTCAAATTGGAAATGTTACAAATAGATGTTAATAATTGTATTACAGTATTTAGTCAACCTTATTTAATAAAGCTATAAAACGAGGCTCATTTCTAAGTGATTTAAACTTAATATCTTGTTTCAATCCCCAAAAAAACAATCCTTGACCACCAAATTCGTAATCTTTTTCAAGGTAATCCAGCGCCTTATCTTTTTCGCCACAGCCCATGTAAATTGTTGCAATCATGTAAGCTGGAACATAAATCGTTTCACTCTTATTAAGTTGATAATCCAAAATTTCTTTGGCTTTATCATATTCGCCAATCATACCGTAACAATACCCGAGCATCCAATTAGTATGTGAAGCAACACTTCTGGATGTGTAAAGATTAATTGCTTCTTGATATTTACCAATGGCCGCTAAATTAGTCGCTTTCATCCATATTAGCATATTATCATCGGGAAACTTCTTCAAAGATTCATCAATAAGATCTATTGCTTTTTGAAACTCATTTAAATAATAATAAGCCTGCCCCATATCTCCAATATACTTTGGAGATAAAGGATCCAATTTCAAAACTTTATTGAAATTTTCTTCCATTAATTCTAATTTACCTTGAAAAGCATATATCCATGCCAATTTATTATAAGCACCAACATAACTTGGATTAAGTTCAATCGCTTTTTTCAAATATCTAATTGCGGTTTCCTTTTCATATTTATAATAGCTTATTGCACCCAAGACCCCGAAAGTCCCTCCATCATTTGAATTAATCGCTAAAGCCGTTAAGGCGGGTACACTAGCTTTTTCTATCATTTTTTTTGGCGATTCTCTTCCCCAAAAAATATATTCTAAATAAGTTTCTGCAACACCAACATAAGCCCTACAAAACTCGGGGTCTTTTTCAATAGCTTTTTTAAATAAATTTTCCGCCATTTTTAATTCCTCTACTTTGCCGCCTCCTCTGTGAAAATACATTTGAGCTTCTTTAAATGCTTTGTAAGCTTCGGGATTTGTAGTTGGTTGGTTATCTATTCTGAGTACCTCTCCTTCACTTAAGGTAATTTTCAATGCATTTGCAATATCTCTAGATACATTACTCTGAATTTTAAAAATTTCCACTAGGGTCTTATCATAATTGTCAGCCCATAAATTTTTATTGTTATCCGCATCAACAAGGTTCGCGTTAATGCGCACTTGGTTATTATTAACCCTAACACTGCCCTCTAAAATATAATTCACATCTAATTCTTTTGCTATTTCTTGTATGGATTTTTTGGTTCCTTTATAGTGCATGGCTGATGCCCTTGAAATAACTTGTAAATTTTGAATTTTTGAAAGATGCGTTATAATATCTTCAGTGATTCCATCAGTAAAAATATTGGATTGTTCATCATCATTCATATTATTGAAAGGAAGAACAGCCAAAGTAGGCTGCTTAAGTCCATATTCTTTATCTCCTTTCTTAAGGGTAAAAAGTAAAATGAAAAAAATAAGTGATAGAATTCCTAAAAAAATAAAGCTCCTCTTCTTATACCTTTTGTAAACTTCAAAATCATTTGGTTTAGTTTTTCCCTTAAGATGTTCTTTATCAGGAATTACTAAATCTGCATTGGCAACTGCAAAAACTGGAATAACCTTATCTACATTTTTAAAATGTACAGCATCAATGAATTGTGTAGATAAATCCTTTTGATTCCTTATTTGATCATTTACTTTATCTGAAATCAATATACTGCCTGCAACTGCTAAAGATTCAATTCTAGAAGCAACATTTACTGCATCTCCTATAATATCTGATTCAGTTCTAATAATATCACCAACATGTACACCGATTCGAACTGGAATAGATGGCTCAGCCCTAAATGCTTTCTGCATTTCAATGCCACATTTAATGGCTTCTACCGAACTTCTAAAAGTACTTAACGTACCATCACCATAATATTGAATGAGTTCTCCTTTAAATTTATTGGTACATCTCACAAATATCTCTCGATGCTTTTCTCTTATCAATAAGGCCTCTTTCTCATCGTCTTGCATCAATGAGGTATACCCTTCAATATCGGTAAACATAATCGCAACAAGTTCTCTATGTTGTGGCATTGTGTATGTTGAGTTAAACAACTAATTTAATTAATTATCTTTAGAAATTGAATGTTAAAAAAACAAAGCTCAAAAAACCTCATAATAATTAATATCTTTATCATAACACAATCAATGCTATGGCCGAGGCAGCATCAGAAAATATCACTAAGTTTTTATCCCTAACCCCTTTTTTTTCAGAGTTATCTCACAAATCCCTTCTACACTTATCCAACAACGTTACTGAGGAAACTTTCATTAAAAATGAAACGATTTTTAAAAAAGGAGATACTGGAGATTCGATGTACGTCATTACCCACGGTAAAGTTAAAGTCCATGAAAAAGGACATATCTACGACACACTAAAATCAAATGATTGTTTTGGTGAATACGCCTTAATAGATAATGAAACCCGTTCGGCCTCAGTAACGGCCTTGGAGAATACGAAAGTTTTAAAAATTGAACGTGAACAATTTTTAGATCTGATAAAAAATGATAGTGGTTTTGCACAAGGTATTTTGGCCGTTATGATAAAACGCCATCGGGAGCTTGATACCATTCAAGAGCGACTGGCTTCATCAAAATTGGAAATTGAAGCGGCAAACAGCAAATTGAGTGGCCTAATCAACGGTGCCATGGATGCCATCATTATGTTTGGTAACGACTTTAAAATACTGTTGACGAACCCTTCGGCTAACAAAATACTGGAAAATGAAGATGTCCTGCAGCGCAACGTTTTGTTTTTCTTTGATGAGAACAGTGCAAATTTAATTGAGGACATTGTTAGGGAAGAAAATAACAGTAAATCCATTAACAAATACTTACCAAATTTTGTTAAAGTTATTGGGTCAGAAGATACAGAAACCCTAAACGAAGGTACAATTAGCAAATATGGTGAAGGCTCCAAAACCTTTTACACACTTATTTTAAGAAATATCGAGGAACGCTTGATTGCCGAAGATAAAATCAATTTGCTCACCAAACAGACTGAATATTTAACCGAAGAAATACAGGAGCTCACAAATAGCTATGGAATAATTGCCGAGGATAAAAGCATGAAAAATGCCTTGAACCTCATTCAGCAAGTCGCAAAAACCGACGCTACTGTTTTAATTCATGGCGAAACAGGAACAGGTAAAGAACTTGTTGCCCGAGCCATACACAAAGAAAGCAACAGAAATGATAAACCCCTGATAAGGATTAATTGCGGTGCCATTCCCGCCAACCTTATTGAAAGTGAACTGTTTGGCCATGAAAAAGGAGCGTTCACTGGAGCTACTGCAAGTAGAAAAGGGCGATTTTTATTGGCTGACAAAGGCACCATCTTTTTAGATGAAATAGGTGAAATGCCTTTAGAACTCCAACCTAAACTGCTGCGCATCATTCAGGAAGGCGAATTTGACCCTGTGGGAAGTTCAGAAACCATTAAAGTTGATGTTAGGATTATCGCGGCAACACACAGAAACCTTTTTGAGTTTTCAAAAGAAGGAAAATTTAGAGAAGACCTGTATTATAGATTAAATGTCTTTCCCATTGAAATACCCGCGCTTCGTGACAGAGGCCATGATATTTGTTTAATTGCCGAGGAAATGATCAAACAGTTTTCAAAAAAACTAAATAAACCCATTGCTGAACTATCAGACAATGACAAGACCCTACTAACCTCCTACTCATGGCCAGGCAATGTTAGGGAACTTCAAAATTTGATTGAACGTGCCGTTATTGTCTCCAAAAAAGGGAACATTAATTGGCAAACCATCATCCCAAATAATCTTGGTACAGATGAAAGAGCAATAGAGCCAGTCCAAGAAAAAATATTGACTTCAAAAGAACTGGTCGCTCTTGAAAAGAAAAACATCTTGAAAGCCCTGAAACAGACCAAATGGAAAATTTCTGGTGAAAACGGTGCTGCCGAATTATTACAACTACCACCAACAACCCTTGCATCGAGAATTAAAGCCTTGGGTATTGAAAGGCCTGTTTAATTCATTCTTATTTTAAAACTGCAAATTATTTCACGATATCTCGTTAATCAAATAACGATATTTCGTTAATCATCGAAATGTCGTTATATTTTTACATAGTGCATTTTATTGTATTTATCTGATTATAAATTAGTTATATGGTTTGGCACGCCATTGGCTTTACCACAACCAAACAATAATGTTTAACAATTTAAATTTTAAAAAAATGATTACAACAGCAAATGTAAAAAACGGAGTAAACGTAGACCAATTAGTAGAAACAATCGGTCACATTCAAGAACAACCAGAATTAGCAAAATTCGAATTCAGAGCAAAAAACAATTGGATTGATGGCGGACATTGTGTATCCAGCATCAAAGGATTCTATGGCGCAGGCCAAGAAGATGCAACACGTGAAGAAACATTCACCATGGAATGTAGCCACCCACATGTATTGCTAGGTAAAAACGAAGCCGCAACTCCACCAGAAGTAGTATTGCATGCTTTAAGTTCTTGCTTAACAGGAGCCATGGTTTATCATGCAGCAGCAAATGGTATTGATATTGAAGGCGCAGAATCTACAATTAAAGGTACTGCTGATTTGCACGGTTTTTTAGGATTAGACCCAGAAGTAAGAACCGGTTTTAACGGTATTACCATGCAATTGAAGGTTAAATCGGATGCAAGTGCTGAGCAATTAGAAAATTTAGCCAAATTTTCTCCAGTATTCGATATGATTACAAACCCAACCCCTGTAAAAATTGAAATCATTAAAGGGTAACAACAATTAAAAAAATGGCTGCTCAACATGAAGCAGCCATTTTTTTTCACTTCCATTTTTCAACACCATCAAGATGAAATCCACTACTACGAAAATATTGAATGCCAATCAAGCCGTGGCTCAAATAGCGTACAAAACTAACGAAGTGTTTCCTATTTACCCTATTACGCCAGCATCTGAAATGAGTGAACTGGCAGAGCAATGGAGCGCAGAAAACAAGCCCAATATAGACGGTTATGTACCATCAGTTTTTCAAATGCAGAGTGAATCAGGCGTTGCTGGAGCCATGCACGGTGCCTTGCAAACGGGATCGTTATCTTCAACGTTTACGGCATCACAAGGTTTGCTTTTGATGCTACCCAACATGTACAAAATAGCCGCTGAACTTACACCCAATGTTATTCATGTAGCGACCCGTAGTATTGCTACCCATGCACTTTCCGTTTTTGGTGACCATAGTGATGTTATGGCCGTTCGTCAATCTGGATATGCCATGTTAGGCAGTGCATCCGTTCAGGAAGCCCATGATTTCGCCTTAATTTCACAGGCAGCTTCTCTTGAATCAAGAATTCCCTTTGTACATTTTTTTGATGGATTTAGAACATCGCATGAAATCAATAAAATAGAAATCATTGATGATACAACTATCAATTCACTAATTGATCAACGACACATTCAAAAACATTGTGAAAGGGCTTTAAACCCCAACAATCCCGTTTTAAGGGGCACATCACAAGGTGCGGATGTGTTTTTTCAAAGTCGGGAAGCCATCAATTCATTTTATAATTCCTGTCCAGAAGTTGTTCAAAACAAAATGGATTTGTTCGCCAATCTTACAGGCAGAACGTATAAACTTTTTGATTATGTTGGACATGAAGAGGCTGAACACATCATCATTTCAATGGCTTCATCAACTCAAACTATTGAAACTACAATCAATCAATTGAATGAAAACGGCAATAAATACGGCTTAGTAAAAGTCAGATTATTTCGCCCATTTAGCACCAAACATTTTATTTCAGCATTACCAAAATCGGTGAAATCCATAGCTGTTTTAGACAGAACCAAGGAACCTGGAAGCACCGGCGAACCTTTATATTTAGATGTACTACAATCTGTTTCAGAGGCTTATCAAAAATGTGAGATTAGCTCGACCCCCAGAATTATTGGAGGTCGCTATGGGTTATCTTCAAAAGAATTTACCCCTTCAATGGTTGCGGCTATTTTCAACAACCTAAAACACGAGCAGCCAAAAAATAATTTTACCATTGGCATTAATGACGACATAACAAATTTAAGTTTGGACTATTCAGAAACCGTCATTTTAAAAAACAGTCACTACCAAGCCATTTTTTATCAAGAAAAAAACAAACTAGCCACCGAAAGCTTCAATAATACCGTAGAGCACATTGGACAAAACAAAAACTTATTTGTTCAAGGTTATATTGCTTGTGACTATAAAAAATCAAACAGTCATAACATCGCTCACCTGCGCGTTGACAAAAAACAAATTCAAGCACCTTATTTAATAGAACAGGCCAATTTTATTGGTTGCCAACATGCACACTTCACACAAAATACTGATGTCATAAAAAAACTTATAACAGGAGGCACGCTCTTGGTTAACTCTTCACAAACATCAAAAGCATTTTGGCAATCGCTAACGGCAAAAACTCAAAAATTAATTACTAAGAAAAAAATACAACTCTTAGTCGTCAACACAGATGAAATAAAAGCCAGTACTGTTTTGAACGAAAAAAATATTTCAGAATTTCATGCTTGTTTTTTGGCTTTAAAAAATGACATTCTCATTAATGACAATCAAACTAGTTTATTGGAATTCATTTATGAAGTTGACACAACAGTTATTAAAGAGGAATCAAATGAAATTCCCTTTGATGATGCATTTAACGCATCCCTTTTAGGGCAACTTTTAAACAACCAAGGCAACGACATACCGGTTAGTATTCTTCCAAAAGATGGCACCTATCCAACAGGTACTTCAAAGTATGACCAAATAACAAACAACCATTTTTTACCAGAATGGAATACCGATTTGTGCACACAATGTGGAGCCTGTAGTATGGCCTGCCCACAAGGAGCATTAAGAATTAAAGTTTTTGACGATTCGTTTGCAGCATCTTTACCCGAAAAATTCGACTATGTTGTTTCTCAAGATTTTGACTTGATGAACTACACCATCCAAGTCAATCCCAATCAGTGCAACAGCTGCAACAACTGTGTTGATGCATGTCCTGTTAAAGCTTTAAAACTAGTTAAGAAGTCCGAAACGCTAAACGATGAAAACAAAAACTGGGGCTATTTTGAAACCCTTCCAGAATTCGACAGAACGAAAATTGATGTAAACAAAGTAAGCCAACAGCAATTACAAGAACCTTTATTTAAATATTCAAGCGGTGTTGAAGGTTGTGGTGAGGCGCCTTACTTAAAACTATTATCGCAGTTATTCGGTGACAGATTACTCATTGCCAATGCAACTGGTGCGAGTTCTATTTTTGGAGGTGCTTTACCGACAACCCCTTGGGCGAAAAATGTGAACGGACAAGGGCCAGCATGGTCAAATTCCCTGTTTGAGGACAATGCCGAATTTGGATTAGGTTATAGGTTGTCCATAGACCAACAAGAACACCAAGCAAAACAACTTCTAATAAAACTTGCGCCTCATTTAGAGATTGATTTAGTGAATGATATTCTTAAAGCGTCCCAACAAAATGAAATTGAAATAAACAGCCAACGAGCCCGGGTTAATAAGCTCAAGGGTTTATTGAACAAAATCCAAAAACCAGAAGTGAAACAACTTTTGGCTATTGTTGATAGTTTAATTAAAAGAAGCGTTTGGATTGTTGGCGGCGACGGCTGGGCATACGATATTGGTTATGGTGGATTAGACCATGCTATTGCCACCGGAAAGAACATAAACATCTTGGTATTGGACAATGAGGTTTACGATAATACGGGTGCACAAGCCTCAAAAGCAACACCTTTTGGAGCAGAAGCAAAATTCACATTCAACGGAAAACAAAAACACAAGAAAGACTTAGGACTTTTGGCCATGACTTATAACAATGTTTATGTGGCATCGGTAGCCATTGGAGCCGACCAAGAACAAACCTTGAAGGCTTTTAACGAAGCTGAAAGTTTTGATGGTCCCTCAATAATAATTGCTTACTGCCACAGTGAGTCACATGGTATAGACATGAAAAACCCCTCACAATACCACAAAGCTGCAGTTGACTCTGGGCAATGGTTATTGTACAGAAATGACCTCAGACGTGCTGAAAAAGGCTTGAACACTTTACAATTGGATTCCAAAGAACCATCAATTAAAATTCAAGATTATCTGAAATTGGAGGACAGGTTTTCAAAACTTCTTTACACTGACCCATTACAATTCAACAGTAAAACGCGGCAAATCCAAAAGCATATAGATAGAAGGTTTGATAAATATCTAGCACTTTCTTGCCCTCCATTTATGAATAGAGCTAAACTTTTACAGAACAAAAAGATTAATCAACAACTAACAAATAAAAATTGAACCCTTAAGAGGAAATGACAAAACGAATAGATATAAAAACCTTGGTTTTCCCAATCAACACATATTTTTTTGTAACTTTAGGTCAGGTATTATTCAATTATTTGAAAAATCTCCCTAGTTAGCCATTCAACCTCTCAAGACTGTTTACTAATAACGCGCCCCAAATTCGTTAACGTTTTAAAAGATCTTAAAAGACTAAGATTTAAATGTTGCCCTTTAAAGGATAATGAAATTTTTGGCTTAAATAACTTTATATAAAACAGTAGAATGCAGGATGATGCCTTTCATATGTATAAAAAAGCTACCAGGCTGGTATTGATTTACTTTAGTTCTATTATAATATTGGCTGTTCTTTTTTTGTTTTGCTGTTTTGATGTTATACCGCTTAGTGGTTTCAAATCAGGCCATAAACTATCCAGTATTTATGACAAGAATTATGACGTTTCATTAGTTAGTAATTCAAAAGATAATGAAATGCTAAAATATGGCTATGAACTATTTTCAAAAACGCCAAAGTATTTAGGTCCAGACAATGGAAACCCCCAAATGGTATATCAAGGCAACAGACTAGCCTGCAGAAACTGCCATTTAAATCTGGGAACACAACCTTTTTCTGCCCCCTTGATTGGCATCATTCAGCGTTTTCCTCAATTCCGTGGAAGGGAAAATAAAATAGGTACTATTGAAGAACGCATTAACGGATGCATGGAACGTAGTATGAATGGTAGGGTTTTACCTGAAGACAGTAAAGAAATGAGAGCCATAGTAAGCTATTTAGAATGGTTAAGCAGACACGCCCCAAAAGATGGCAAAATTAAGGGTACAGGGTTTGTTAAACTAGAAATTCCCAATAGAGCCGTAAATCTGGATAATGGCAACAAGGTATTCACCAAACATTGTGTTACCTGCCATGGCAAGAATGGTCAGGGTAAAAAGGCAATTGACGGATATACTTACGAATATCCACCTTTATGGGGAGAAAACTCTTTTAATAATGGTGCTGGCATGAACCGCGTAATCACAGCAGCTAAATTTATAAAAGGTAACATGCCTTTTGAGCTAGCCTCATATGATGTGCCCGTTTTAACCGATGAAGAAGCTTATGATGTAGCGGGTTATATCAACCAAAAACCAAGACCCCAAAAGCAAAATCCTGAACGAGATTTTCCAGACTTAAAGAAAAAACCGGTCTCTACACCTTACCCTCCTTATGCAGACGATTTTTCGATTGAACAACATCAACTAGGTCCATTTCAGCCCATTATGGCATTTTATAAAGAGAAGTATAACATCACCAAAACCAAGTAATTATGAAAACAAACAACAGCAATTCCAGACGACAATTCCTAGGAGCTTTAGCCCTTGGCGCAACAGCAAGCACTTTTTCTGTGCTATCCAATCCAATTTACGCGAATATTCCTGTTTCTGACACAAAGAAAATGAATGACGCTGAAAACTGGTTTGACAACATTAAAGGATCACACAGAATCGTGTATGATGGTTCTACACCTCATATGGGGTTTCCCATTACATGGAACTGGGCCTTTTATTTAACCAATAATGGCACTGGCACACCTGATGAAGACATGACTGCCATGACTGTTTTAAGACATAGCGCACTAGGATTGGCACTAGAAGATAGTCTATGGGAAAAATACCCGTTAGGTGAAGTCTTTAATGTTAAGAAAGCGGATGGAACCCCTTATAAAAGAAACCCATATTATGAACCTCAAGAAGGCGACTTCCCCCTTCCCATGATTGAGGGCATCAAAAGGCTACAAGAAAGAGGTGCTATGTTCTGTGCATGTGATTTAGCAACGAAGGTATACAGTAACGCAGTAGCAACCCAAATGAATTTAGACCCTAAAGCAGTTTACGAAGAATGGGTAGATGGTATTCTTCCAGGCATACAACCAGTACCTTCAGGGGTTTGGGCTTTAGGTAGAGCTCAAGAACATGGCTGCGGATACATATTTGCAGGAGAATAAAAACAAATAATAAATTATGAAAACATTAATTAATCTAGTTTTGGCATTGGCCTTTACAGGAGTGGCTTATGCACAAGCCAAACCTGTTAAAATAGTATTTGACGTAACCAGTAATGACACAAAAGTGCATAAATCTGCTGTAAGACACGTTAAAGCGATGTCTAATGCCTACCCGGATTCTAAATTTGAAGTTGTTATGTACAGTGGTGCCATGGACATGGTGCTTAAAGACAAATCTTCAGTTGCAGAAGATTTAGAAGCACTGGCACAAAAAGACAATATTGACTTTGTTATTTGCGAAGGGACCATGAAACGCCATAATGTTGACGAATCAAAACTCATAAAAGGCGTAAAAACCGTACCGGATGGTATATTAGAAATTATAGAAAAACAGCAAGAAGGCTGGGGATACATAAAGGAAGGTCAATAGTATATTGCCCTTAATTATTGGGTTATTTTTTATCGAACACATTAACCTTATCCCAATCTTCTGGAGTTCCTGAAATGGTATATTCTGCAGATTTGGTAATAAAGTAGCTTGCCACATAATCTTGTGGATTTTTGCTCAAAACTTTATCAAATGCTGCAGATGCCTTGGGAAATTCTTTATTAAAAAAGTATTTTAATCCTTTTTCAAAAGTGGATTTTGTTTTTAACTTTTGCTCCTTACTTTCAGTTTCATCCCCATCAAAACACTCATAAATACCAACCGATTTATTCTTACCCTTCACCCGAACTTTACCAAGATACCTAAAGTTAAAATCATCTTTGTTTTCTATGGTGTTTAAAGCATCTTCGCTAACAATAATATTTGCACCATAATGCTTGGTAACGCCCTCCATCCTGGAAGCTGTATTGACCGTATCGGCTATAATGGCTGTATCATTTCTTTCACTGTCACCAATAATACCCATGACCAAATCGCCAGTGTGAAGACCTATACCGACTGAAATCGGCTTAAACCCCTCAGAAATTCTCCTTTTATTATATTCATGAATGGTTTTTTGCATTTCAATAGAAGCTTGTAAAGCGTGACCTGCATTTTCGGGGAACAATGCCATAATGCCATCACCAAGATACTGGTTGACAAAGCCGCCATTATTCTGAATCAATGGCCCCATGCGACCAACATAAGCATTTACAAACTTAAAATTCTGCTTTGGCGTCATGGATTCTGAAAGGTTTGTGTAATCTCGAACGTCGGCAAACATTACTGTTACTTCCTTTTCTGTGAAATCACCCAAAACCACATCTGTAATCGCCTCTCTTCCAACGGATTTCAAAAACGCAGATGGCACAAAACGACTTGTAGCTTTGTGAATGCCATACAAATTTAAATGCATTTTTATTCTGCTTAGCAATTCGTTTTTTGAAAAAGGCTTGGTCAAATAATCGTTGGCGCCTAAATTAAAGCCCGTCACCAAATCACTAACCCTGTTTTTGGCAGTGAGCATGACTATGGGTAATTCACTTGGCGAATAGGTTTTTCTAATAATCTCGCAAACCTCATATCCAGACATTCTGGGCATCATAATATCCAATAGAATCAAATCAAAATCATTATTATCAACCAGCTCTAGGGCCTCCTTGCCATTGCTGGCTTCAAAAACTTGGTAGCCCGCAAGGTTTAAATGGTTTTCCAACACCCTCCTATTTATGGGCTCGTCATCAACAATCAATATTTTAATATCGGAACTATCCCTATTTTCCAAGGGTGATGCCAATTGTGAATTTTCAGGAGTTGTTCTTTGAACTTTTTCCTCTATCCCAACAATATCCTTTTCACTCAAATCTTCTCGCGTTTTGTCACTTATCGGCAAGGTAAATGTAAACATTGAACCTTCACCTACTTTGGAATCTACCTTAATATCGCCACCATGAAGCTCCACCAATTGTTTCGTAACCGAAAGCCCCAATCCTGTGCCACCATAGTCCCGAATGTTTGAGCCATCAATCTGCTCAAAAGATTTAAAAATATCCTCAAATTTATTTTCAGGAATGCCAATTCCAGTATCTGTGATGGCAACAGCCACCATATCGTCTAATTTTGCAGCTTGAATTTCTACTTTGCCTTCCTCCGTAAATTTTATGGCGTTGCCTATTAAATTATAAAGTATTTGCTGCACTCTATTTTCATCGGCCTCTACCAAAGCAATATCTTTTGGTATGGAATTGATGAGCCTTATGGGTTTTCCATCAACCAAAGTCTCTGAAACTTTCAGTACTAGTTTCGTTACTGAATAAAGGTCCACTGGTTGTAGTGCCAATTTTAAATCTTGATTTTTAAGCTTTGAAAAATCCAGAATGTCATTCACCAAATTAGAGAGGCGTTTACCGCTATTGGCTATCATATCTAAATTTTCCATGGCTTTTGCAGATAATTTGCCAGCTGCACCATCCTTTAAGGATTCGGAAAGTCCGATAATACCATTAAGTGGTGTTCGCAGTTCGTGTGATGTATTGGCCAAAAACTGATCTTTTAGCTGGTCTATCTGCTTTAATCTTGAAATAACGTTGCGCTCTTGTTTTAACTTTGCACTTTTTTGCCTAGACCGCCAATAAACACCACCAATCAATAACAAACCAATGGTGCCAAAAATGACAAGATTGACCTTGTTGCGCTGCTTGCTTAAATCTTCCGAATAACGCAATTCTTGTTTCGCCTTTTCCTTGTTGAACGCAATACTGTCTGCCAGTTGCTGTCTCTCAAACTGGTATTCCATTTCCTTGCGTGTTATTTCTTGTGTTTTTGAATTATTGAACAAGGAATCTTTCGCAATAGAAGACATCTTAAAATATTTAAGGGATTCACTGTAATTGCCCAGTTTTTCATAAACCTTTGCCAAACAATCACAGGCTTCCTTTTTGGCGATTAGAACACCCATTTCTGTAGCTAAATCAAATGATTTTTTGCAGTCGTCTCGCGCCAAAAGATATTTACCTTGATGAAAATAAGTTCCTGCTCCTCGATATAAATAGGTACTTATCATACCCTCGCGATCGCCAATTTCATGGTGCATCGTCATACTTCTGTTTAAGTATTCCAGTGCTTCGGCAAACTTCCCCTGCACACTATACATTTCACCAATATTACTGTAAGCCCTTGCCTCTGAACGTGCATCATTTATTTCCTCAGCAATCTCGGCCGACTTTAAAAAATTGCTCAAGGACAAATCGTAATTCTTTAAGTTTTGATGCGCCAATCCCAAATTATTGTACGTATGTGTCAAGGAATATTTATCGCCCAAGTCTTTTTTTATGTTTAGGCTATACGTATAATATTCCAGAGCCTTTTCATTATTTTTTTGCCGAATAAATACATTTCCCAAATTATTGGATAGGCGCGCCAAATTAACCTTATCGTCATTCTCCTCAGCCAATTTGAGCCCCTTTAGCTCATATTCCAAGGCCTTCGTAAAATTGCCCAGTTCATAATAAATGCTTCCAATGTTGTTATAAGTGGTGGTCAAACCCTTTTTATCGTCCAATGCCTCTAGAATTTCATGGCTGGAATAAAAAAACTTTAAGGCCTCATTATAATTGCCTTGTACCGCATAAGTATTGCCCAAAAGGCGCAACGAAGTTGCTTCCCAATTTTTGTTTCCTTTTTGTTTAGAAAATTCCAAAACCTCATTTCCATAAACTCTTGCCGTATCAAGATTTTGTCTGAACAGCAGCATAAAAGCATCCAAACCAGCTTCAAACCTTATGGAATCTGTCAACTTATTATTTTCAAAAGAGTTTTTTAAACTATCAAGCTTGGCGGATTGGCCAAATAGGTTATGAAGACAAATAAAAAACAGAAAAAAGAGGGGTCTTAACTTCATATAAAATTAAAGGTTGGTCTATAATTTTATAAAGTTAGTGGTTAATATTTAACAACAAAAATTGTTAAGCATTAACTGATGACTTCAGATTAAATTTTCAATTGAAAAAATGCCTTTCTAGTTATTTTTATGCATCACCAAAAGCGGGATATCTATTTTAAAGGCGAAGGTTTCAACAGGGTGTCTTGTAAACAATCGTTCAAGAAACGAATGTTTTTTGTTCATCATGGCCAGCATTTTTATATCATGATTCTTTATGTAATCATGTATCACATCAAAAACATCTTTGCCATTAAGGTTAACAAGCTCATTATTGGCATCATTAAAATACACTTGAAAAAAGCCTTCATTTAAAGCTTGGTTTTGTGCTGATTGCTCGTCGGCCACGTGCAAAATGTTTAGCTTTGCCCGATGGTATTTCACCAAATACTTTAAGGCCATTAAATCCTTTATTTTAAAAAATGTTAGGTTACTGGTGGTAAAGGCAATGGCATCCAACTTGGTAAATTTGTAGCCATGGGGTATAGCCAAAACTGGGGTTTTACTGCGCTGCATGACATGTGCTGTATTGCTTCCAAAAAAAACTTTTTCAAGTCCTGATGCGCCGTGCGTACCCATGATAATCAAATCGATATCTTGGTTCGAACAAACTTGGTTTATGGAATCCACAAAATTGTCGTAATCCACAATGGTATGAAATTCGTGCTTGCTGTTCTTAAACTTCTTTTTAATGCTCAAAACAATGTTTTCCATAGATTTTTTTGAGGCATCAATCAATGTTTTATAAACCGTAGCTGATGAATTTACCACCATAAGGTCGTCAGTAATAAACGACGATGCCTTTTGCACATTTAGAATATAAAAATGGCAGGCTTCATCTTTAAGCAATTGCATGGCATAATTTATAGCACCTATAGAATTTTTAGAGAAATCGGTTGGCAGTAAAATATTTTTCATCGGTTTGAGGTATTAATTCGGCTTAAAAAATTAAATTTCATTCAGTTAGTTCACTGATTCATGGGTGGGTGTTATTGTAAAAAATTAGTTTGTCAAGTAAATATAGAAGAGTTATAAAAATAAAACTATGACAAAAATCAGGTGGCAACCACCGTGTTTAAAGCAAACAAAAAATTAGCATAATAATTTTAAGCATTGTATTTTCGGCACAATAAATGATAAGCAACACGTTATATCTTAAACTTAAATACATGCGCCACATATCACTTTTACTTATATGCTTATTTTCCTTAACCTTAAGTGCACAGAATAACGCCATCGGATTTAACGAAAAACTCACTTACACGGCATCATATAATATGTCTGGCATCCTAACCGATTTGGCCGAAGTTACCATGGAAACAAGTCCGGTAAAAACATCTTCGGCAACACTTTTAAAATTAAAATGCACGGCAACTACATACAGCAAATGGGATACTTTTTTCAAAATCAGGGATTTATACGAAAGTTATGTTAGCCCAAAAAGCTTAACCCCTTATCTGTATAACAGAGACATCAATGAAGGTGGTTATTACAAAAACATGAAATACACCTACAGCCACAAAACAAAAACGGTAAAATCGGTGATGAAGAAAAAAAACAACACCTTAAATAAAACCGTTAGCATTGGAAGCAACACAAAGGACGTTATTGCAACGTTGTATTACATCCGTATTATGGATTTTGAAAGCATGTCATTCGGAACTATCAAGACCTTCCCCATTATTTTTGATAATGAAGAATTTAAGGGCATGATTACCTATTTGGGAAAAGAAACCATTAGTACATCGCTTGGAAAAAAATCCTGTTACAAAATCTCCATAGGAACAAGTGACAATGGCACATTAAAAGGCACATTGTGGCTAACGGCCGATGCCAACAAAATTCCAGTTTACGGAAAATTTAAAATACCAGTTGGCACGGGCGAACTCAAGATAAATTCTGCCACTGGTTTAAAAAATTAACGTATTAAAAAAATGAAAAGACTATTCACTATTTTGGCCATAATCGCATCCGTTTTCGCCATAATATTGGCCGTATTGCCTGTTTCAAACTTTGCGGTATTTCCATCAATAGCTGCCTTGGTATTTGGATTGATTGCATTTTACCTTTCGAAAAAATCGGGACAAGTAAAAAAAATCATCCAGTTTTCATTTTTATTGACCATTATGGCATTAGGCATTACCGTTTATAAAGCCATATTTACAGAAGCGAAAGTTGCCGATACCGAAGCTTTGGAAGCTACTGAAACAAAACTTGAAGAAGAGGCCTTGGACGAATTGGAAGGTATTGAAATTGAAGACTTGGAAATTGATGAATCTGAGTTAGAAAACATTGAAATTGAAGAGGTTGAGATAAACGAATCAGAATTGGAAGATATATCTATTGAATAGTAAGTAATTTCTGTTTTTTTTTATCTTTGTAAAAGATTTGACATGAAACACATTCAATAAAAACTTTTACGCCCCAGAGAATATTTTGACTGTAAATTACTAGGGATTAAACCTGTAAAAACACACATGAAAACCTTTACAATCCTCTCTCTTTTAGCCTTAGTTGGTACGTGTGCCAAACCGAAATACATCGAAAGAATACAAAACGTAAAAGACAATATACAGTTGGTAGACAGCGCTTTGGTCATGCAATATGCCAACACCATTACTGTAGAGGAATTAAAAACACATTTGTACGCATTTTGTTCCACAGAATTCGCTGGAAGAAGAGTTGGGGAATCTGGTCAAAAAAAAGCTGCCAATTTTTTAAGGGACTATTATATAGAAGAACATATTCCATCACCATTTGGCGGCGATAGTTACTTTCAATTTATCCCGGGTGAATTTCTTGGCAGCAACATAAAAAACTCTGAAAACGTTTTGGCTATAGTCGAGGGCACGGAAAAGCCAGAAGAAATTATAATCATTTCGGCGCATTTAGACCATCTTGGCATTACTAAAGACGGAAAAATAAATTATGGCGCCGACGATGACGGTTCGGGGACGGTAGCCCTAATGGAAATGGCGCAAGCCTTTAAAAAAGCTAAAGATGAAGGGCACGGGCCAAAACGTTCAATACTTTTTCTTCATTTAACGGCCGAAGAAATAGGAAAACTCGGGTCTGAATTTTACGCTTTGCACCCTGTTCTCCCTTTGGAAAATACGCTCACCAACCTAAATATTGATATGATTGGCCGAGTTGACGAGCAACAAAAAAACAATAAAAACTACATTTATTTAATTGGCTCAGACCGATTGAGCAAAGAACTGCACTACATTTCCGAAAAAGTAAACAATGCCTATTTCAACATCAATATTGATTACCGATATAATGTGGAAGGTGAAAAAAATGATTATTATTCAAGGTCAGACCATTACAATTTTGCCGTGCAAGACATTCCGGTAATTTTTTACTTCAATGGCGAACACCAAGATTACCATAGGCCAACCGATACGCCAGATAAAATAGAATTCGAGCTTTTACAAAAACGCACAAAGCTTATATTCGCCACGGCTTGGCAAATTGCAAACCAAGAGCACCGCTTAGCTATAGACGCAGAGAACGAACTGTTAAAATAGATAAAATTTAACGGCAAACTCCGTTCTTTTTTTGTAATATAGTTACGTATTATAAACTATGTAACTTTGAAAATACTTGCCATTCTTATTTCTGCTGCCCTATCCATTTCGTCATGCAGCAACTCGCAGAGCAAAAACAAATCGGTTGTTACCAATCCTGAAAAATATGCCAAAACCATTACGGCAAGCGAACTTAAAAGCATGCTGTACACCTATGCTTCAGATGATTTTGAAGGCAGAAAAACCGGTGAACCAGGGCAGAAAAAAGCCGTAGAATTCATTAAGAACCAATATGTTTTGGAAGGCATCCCCTCCCCGATTTCAAAGGATGACTATTTTCAAGAAATTCCGGCATCGTTTTTACCCAACGGAACCAAGGATTCCGAAAATGTGCTCGCCTACATAAAAGGAAGCGAAAAACCAGATGAAGTCGTGGTTATTTCGGCACATTTAGACCATATAGGCATTTCAAGAAATGGAGACATAAACAATGGTGCGGATGATGATGGCTCGGGCACAGTGGCCATCATAGAAATTGCCGAAGCCTTTAAGGCCGCCTCAAAAGACGGATTTACACCCAAGCGCAGCATCTTGTTTTTACATGTTTCTGGAGAAGAATTGGGACTTTATGGCTCACGTTATTACACCGATGTCGACCCTGTTTTCCCTTTGGAAAACACGGTTGCCAATTTAAATATAGACATGATTGGGCGTATAGACCCCAAGCACGAAGGCAAACCGAACTACCTGTATTTAATTGGTTCAGACAAATTAAGCACAGAACTGCACAACCTGTCTGAAGAAGTGAACAAAAAATACTTCAACCTAGAGTTTGATTATACCTATAACGCCGATGACGACCCCAATCGATTTTATTACCGATCGGACCACTATAATTTTGCCAAACACAATATACCCGTAATATTTTATTTTAACGGTACACATGCCGATTACCACAGGCCAACCGATACGCCAGACAAGATAAATTATGAGTTTTTGGAAACTCGGGCACGCCTAATTTTTTATATGGCTTGGGAACTTGCCAATAGAAACGAGCGCGTAAAGTTGGATTAAAAGAAACCCAAAATGAGGAACAAAAATTCCTATTATCCGGAAATAAATAAGGGATAATGTGTACTTTTATTCCACATATAACACGTTGTACGCAATGATGAAAAACCTACTTATAATATTAATTCTAACTTTTACAATTTTAGGTTGTAAAGAAAAATCATCGGAAACCAAACCGAATGAAAAACTGGAATTTTATTCTGATAATAAAAATTTGACTTTCAAAAAGACTGTGAAATTTGAGAATCACGATAGTCTTTTTTACTTCTATAGAAACGGACAAATATTTAAAAAAGGGAAAATCCATAAAAACGGAAAGCCATTCGGAATTTGGAATTTATACTCAAATGATGGGAAATTAAGGGAAATAAGAGAATGGTTTGTGATAGATGGACATTCAAGAATAAATAGAGCTTGGTTTCTTAATATAAAAGGAGATACACTTGCTTGGAGAGACCAAGATTCCATTTTTAAACAAAAAGAATTTGTAAATGACACTTTAGGAACACGAGCAACTGACTATAATGTTTTCGATTTTAACAAAGACACTATCTACTTAAATGAACCAATTCGTGGAGTTGTATATTGTAATTCTCGTCGAATAAGAGATTATGATTCTCAAATCAGAGTCTTTTTACACAGTGAAAGTGAAAATTTCAATTCACCTTTTCCAAATGACAGCCTCGTTAGAACAGACCATTTTAAAAACTTAAAAATTGACACAATCAATCAAAAATGGTTTCCCGATATTGACCCTGAAAGATTTGGACACGTAGCAATTTTTGGAAGTTGGTTCAAAAATCCAGGAAAAAAGCTGTTAAGAGGATATATGGAAGAGTACTCTTATGGTCCATTTGAGGACAAAGAAATTGACAGTATGACTGCAAGAGTTTATTTTGAGAAAATGATTTACGTAAAAGATACAATTCAATAAAATCACTGCGTACAACACCGGCTATAGTTCCTTTAGACTTGCATAATAAAATATAGTAACTTTAGGATTGACCAAAGAGCAGGTAAACTATTATAGTTCATAGT